>CAYSUO010000064.1:0-1561 GCA_964434325.1 uncultured Ruminococcus sp. | reverse complement strand
GATAAGCGCGCCTTCAGCCTCCGCCGTCACCGCCGCGCCGATAACGTGGAGAAGCCCTGCGCGGCGCGCCTTCTCCACCATCTCTTCAATGCGCGCGGGGTGTATGCGCCCGTCGCTCACGAGCTTTTCCAGCGCAATGCGCGCCACCTCGCGGCGAACGGGGTCAAAGCCCGAAACGGTGATAACGTCGGGCGTGTCGTCAATGATGAGCTCAACGCCCGTCAGGTTTTCTATGGTGCGTATGTTGCGCCCCTCTCTGCCTATTATCCTTCCCTTCATCTCGTCGTTCGGGATCTGAACGACGGATATCGCCGCCTCGCTCACGTGGTCCGCCGCGAAGCGCTGTATCGCGAGCGAAAGGATATCGCGCGCCTTCACGTCCGCCTCGTCCTTGAAGCGCTCCTCGTATTCGGCAATCTTCATCGCCGTCTCGTGCTGCATTTCCGAGTCCAGCTTGGCGACGAGCTCCGCCTTCGCCTCCTCCTTCGTCAGCCCCGCCACCTTTTCGAGGGCGGCGATCTGGCGGCTCATGTAGTCCTCCGCCTTAACGCGCAGCTCGTCCGCCGCGCGGTGCTTCTCCGCGAGAGCCGCCTCCTTTTTCTCGGCGGCTTCCAGCTTTGCGTCCAGAGTCTCCTCCTTTTGCGTAACGCGCCTTTCCAGGCGTGAAACCTCTTTGCGGCGCTCCTTGACGTCGAAATCGGCTTCCTTCTTCATCTGAAATATTTCTTCCTTCGCCGAAAGTATGGACTCCTTCTTAGTGCTCTCGGCGTTCTTGATAGCGTCTTCAAGAATCCTGCGGGCCTCCTCCTTGGCGGAGCCGAGCTTGCGCTCAACGCCTATCTTGCGGATGAAAAAGCCTGCCACTATACCTGCCGCGGCACCGCAAGCGAGCCCGATTATTAAAGAAACAACGGGATGCATAACACCTCCTTCGATTACCTGTAATCTTCATTACCCTTGTAATCTATATCGAAAAAAATTATTTTTTTGAATGACATTCGCACGCGCTACCCACGCCGTGCTCGGCGAAAATCATACAAGTACTATTATATATTATTTTCGTTGCAAAGTCAAGTGTTTTTTGCGGAAGCCTCCCGACCGCAAAATTTGCAATATTATTTGCAAGATGTTTTGTTGATTTTCTGCTATTTTCTCGAAAAACACACGGTAGAAGCAGAGATCTTTCTTTACTTCTACCGTTTTTCGTTCTGTTTTGCCTAAATGCGACAGCCCCTTTCGATAGCGAGGCGCACTCCCGAAGCGCTCCGTAGCTCCGAATTTTTCTCGTTTTCTTTGAAAACAACAAAATCCGCCTGCGCGGGTGGTGTTTCAGTTTCAGGCATAGCCCTAAACTACTTGCTGCGCACAAGTGGCTTTTTATTGGCGTGCCAGCCTTGCAATTGCTACTTGCTACCCGTAAACGGCTTCCACCATAGCCTCCCTTGTGTAAAGGGAGGTGGCATTTTCGCAAGAAAATGACGGAGGGATTGTAAAAACAAAAACCCCTTACAGAACAATCCCTCAGTCAGCTTCGCTGACAGCTCCCTTTACACAAGGGAGC
>CAYSUO010000063.1:0-1772 GCA_964434325.1 uncultured Ruminococcus sp. | reverse complement strand
ATTATCGCTTGCGCTTCGTTCCACTGCTCGGGAGTTCCCTCATATTTATCCTTTCTATTCGGATCCCGCTGCGAGAAGCGGAAAGTGCAATCCTCCCAGAGGCCGAGGGTATCGAGGCAATACTTTGCGAGGTCGATACAGCCCTTAAATTCCTCCGCCAGCTGATCGGGGCGAAGGACGAGGTGCCCCTCGGAAATCGTGAACTGCCGCACCCTTATGAGCCCGTGCATCTCTCCCGAATCCTCGTTCCTGAAAAGTGTCGAGGTTTCGCCGAGACGCATGGGGAGCTCGCGGTACGAGCGCTTTTTATTGAGGAATACCTGATACTGGAACGGGCACGTCATAGGACGCAAAGCGAAGCACTCCTTGGTGTAGTCGTCGGGGTCGCCGATGACGAACATTCCGTCCAAATAGTGATCCCAGTGTCCCGATATCTTGAAGAACTCTCTCTTTGCCATAAGCGGCGTTTTCGTTAAGAGATAACCGCGTTTCTCCTCGACGTCTTCCACCCAGCGTTGCAAGCGCTGTATCGTTCTCGCGCCCTTGGGGAGAAGAATGGGAAGTCCCTGCCCCACGGTGTCAACCGTCGTAAAGTATTCAAGCTCGCGCCCCAGCTTATTGTGGTCACGCTTCAAGGCTTCCTCTTGCGCTGTCACGTAGGCGGTGAGCTCTTCCTTGGAGGGGAAGGCTATGCCGTATATCCTTTGAAGCATTTTATTCTTCTGGTCGCCCTTATAGTATGCGCCCGTGCACTGCGTCAGCTTGAAGGCCTTGATGAGCCCCGTCGCGTGCAGGTGCGGCCCCGCGCAAAGGTCCACGTATTCGCCTTGGCGATAAAACGAGAGCGTCGCGCCTTCGCCGAGCTCTTCTATTCTTTCCACCTTGTACGGCTCGTCAAGCTCCTTCATAAGCGCTATCGCCTCGTCCTTTGAAAGCACTTCGCGCTTTATGAGAAGGTTTTCCTTGACTATCTTTTTCATCTCCGCCTCTATCTGCTTCAAGACCTCGGGCGTAAACGGAACGTCTGAATCGAAATCCTGGAAGAAGCCCGTTTCGGTGGCGGGTCCTATCGTCTGCTTAACGTTCGGGAAGAGGCGCTTGACCGCCTGCGCCATAACGTGCGCCGCCGTGTGGCGAAAAACGTGCTTTCCGTCCTCGTCTCCAAACGTAACGAGAGCCACGTCGGCATCTCCTGCTATCTCCGTTGAAAGCTCGGTGAGCGTGCCGTTCACCTTGGCGGCTAAGACCTCGCGCGAAGCTAAGCCGACCGCCTTTGCCGCCTCGTACACCGAGGTGACGCCGCTAAATTCATACTCTTCACCGCTTGAAAATTTGATTTTTGACATCTTTCTTCCTCTTTCCCTACCTAAAAAGTAGTTTAGTATCTTATATGTTTAATATCTTATGTAATATTTTGTTTCGTTTGAGTCTATGCCCAAGGCTTGGTCAAAAAAGCTCACCCCGCGCCTTGTGATACAACAAAGCACGGGGTGAGGACATTGTCCGCACGGTTCCACCCGAACGTTTAACTCATTTATTAAAATAAGACCACGAATGTGTGCACGGGCGGTATCCCTATTTTTTCGCGGCGGCGGTCTGCCTTTTCAGCCTGCGGCAGCTCTCTTTGCTCGTCGTATCGCGGGGACTTGTTCCGTTGCTTGTATATTAGCACAAAGTGCCGCCAAAGTCAAGCGTTTTTCAAAAAAAATCTCTAAAATAAAAAGTTTATAATATTATTTGCAAGGTATTTTGTTGAATTTCTACTAATGTAG
>CAYSUO010000062.1:0-2340 GCA_964434325.1 uncultured Ruminococcus sp. | reverse complement strand
GTCCCTGCTCCGAGATCTACTTTGACCGCGGCGAGAAGTACGGCTGCGGCTCGCCCGACTGCAAGCCAGGCTGTGACTGTGACCGCTTCATGGAGATCTGGAACAACGTTTTCTCCCAGTTCAACAACGACGGACAGGGCAACTACACCGAGCTCGCCCAGAAGAATATCGACACGGGCATGGGGCTTGAACGCCTGGCGTGCGTTATGCAGGGCGTGGACAACCTTTTCGAAGTCGACACCGTGCGCCACATCCTCGACACGGTCTGCTCCATTGCGGGCAAGCGCTACGGCGACGATAAGAACGACGACGTTTCCATTCGTGTCGTCACCGACCATATACGAAGCGCCAGCTTTATGATTGCGGACGGCGTTATCCCCTCCAACGAGGGGCGCGGCTACGTGCTTCGCCGCATTTTGCGCCGCGCCTGCCGCCACGGCAAGCTTCTCGGTATCAACAGGCGCTTCTTGAAGGAGCTTTGCGAGATCGTCATCGAGCAGAACGCGAACGCGTACCCCGAGCTCGCGGCGAAGCGCGAGTACGTTTTGAAGGTCATCGCTCTTGAAGAGGAGAGATTTGACGCGACGATAGACGCGGGGCTCGGCATTCTTTCGGAGATCATAGCGGGCGCGAAGCGCGAGGGACACACCGCGATAAGCGGAGCGGATGCCTTCAAGCTCTACGACACCTTCGGCTTCCCCCCCGATCTCACCCGCGAGATAGCCGCCGAAAGCGGGCTCACGGTGGACGACGTGGAATTTGCCCGCCTCATGGACAAACAGAAAACACGAGCTCGCGCGGCGCGCGGGAACGTTTCGGGCTGGTCGGACTCCTCTAAAACTCTTCTTGAAGACATTGAAAAAACTAACTTCCTCGGATATGAAAAGGACGAATGCACGGCGCGTGTTGTCGCCATCATAGGAGACGACGGGGCTCTCGAAGAGGCGAGCGAGGGCGAGCTCTCCCTCATCTTCGACGAGACCGTGTTCTACGGAGAGGGCGGCGGTCAGGTAGGCGACACGGGCACCATATTCTCCGAGAGCGCGGAGCTCACCGTCCTCGACACGAGGAAAACGGACGGAATTTATATTCACGAGGTGAGGATAGAGAGCGGCGCGGTGCGCGTCGGCGACCGCCTTACCTTGAAGATAGACGCGGCGCGCAGAGCCGCGATAAGAAGGAACCACTCCGCGTGCCACCTTTTGCAGGCGGCGCTTCGCACCGTTCTCGGAACGCACGTGGAGCAGGCGGGCTCTTACGTGGACGCGGAGCGCGTGCGCTTCGACTTCACGCACCTTGCGCCGTTGACGCACGAGGAGATGGCGTGCGTTGAAGAGATAGTTAACTCGCACGTGCTCGCGGCGGAGCTCTGCTCCACGGAGGTGACGAGCATCGACGCGGCGCGCAAGGCGGGAGCGATGGCGCTCTTTGGAGAAAAATACGGGAAAGAGGTCCGCATGGTGCGGATAGGCACCTCGTCGACGGAGCTTTGCGGCGGTACCCACGTTGCCACGACGGGCGAGATAGGGCTCTTCAAGATACTCTCCGAGGTCGGCGTTGCGGCGGGTGTCAGAAGGATAGAGGGAACGACGGGGCTCGGCGTTCTCGCTCTCATTCGCGAAAAGGAAGCCCTCATTCAAGACGCGGCGCGCGAGCTCCGCTCGCAAAACCCGAACGCCATCGCCGCCAAGGCGGCGGCACTCCACGAGGAGCTTCGCGAAGCGAGGAAGGAAGCGGAGGCGCTTGGCGCAAAGCTTTCCGAAATGCAGTCCGCTTCCCTGACGAGCTCTCTCAAACGGATAGGTAAATTCCAGGTGCTTATGGCACGCCTCGATATGAAGCCCGACGCGGCGCGCAAGCTCTCCGACACGGTGAAGGCGAAATATCCCGACGGGATCGCGGTCTTTGCGACGGTCTCCGAAGGGAAGCTCAACTTCGTTGCGGCGGCGGGGCAGGAGGCCGTTAAGCTGGGCGCACACGCGGGCAAGCTCTTGGCCGAGGTCTCCGCGATATGTGGCGGCAAAGGCGGCGGCAGACCCGACAGCGCGATGAGCGGCGGAAAGGACCTCTCCCGCATTGACGAGGCACTTGCAAAAGCCGAGGAGCTGCTTGCTTCGATCTGACAATACACATTAAAACAACAATCGCACGGAGGCGCCGAGAACGTAGCGCCTCCGTTTTGCTTTGCACAAAGGCTTTCGTTATATAGTAGAAATTCAACAAAACGCCTTGCAAATAATTATAAGCTTTGCACTCATTATAATTTCGCATTATAATTTCTATTCTTGTACATTTGTCAATGATGTGAGACCAAAAAGATAAAAAAGAATTGGTTAGTTA
>CAYSUO010000061.1:0-3413 GCA_964434325.1 uncultured Ruminococcus sp. | reverse complement strand
TTGTTGCAGGTACAGACGGCCCTCTTGCACAGACCAGAGAGCACGTTCTTCTTGCTCGTCAGGTCGGCGTTCCCGCAATCGTTGTTTTCATGAACAAGTGCGATATCGTTGACGATCCCGAGCTCCTCGACCTCGTCGAGATGGAGATCCGCGACCTTCTCAACGAGTACGATTTCCCTGGCGACGATATTCCGATCATTCGCGGCTCCGCTCGTGAGGCGCTTGAATCCACCAACAAGGACGTTAACGCTCCAGAGTACGCTTGCATCAAGGAGCTCATGGAAGCTGTTGACTCCTACATTCCTACTCCCGACAGAAAGGCAGACCTCCCCTTCCTTATGCCCGTCGAGGACGTGTTCTCCATCTCGGGCCGTGGTACGGTTGCTACGGGTAGAGTAGAGCGCGGAACCGTTAAGATGTCCGACACTGTCGAGATAGTCGGTCTCTCCGATGAGAGAAAGCAGACCGTCGTTACTGGTATCGAGATGTTCCACAAGCTCATGGATAATGCAGAAGCAGGCGACAACGTTGGTCTTCTTCTCCGCGGTATCCAGAAGAACGAGATCGAAAGAGGTCAGGTTCTTGCTAAGCCTGGTTCGATCAACCCCCACACCAAGTTTGTAGGTCAGGTCTACGTTCTTACCGAAAAGGAAGGCGGCCGTTCCAAGCCATTCTTCTCGGGTTACAGACCTCAGTTCTATTTCAGAACTACCGACGTTACGGGCGTTATCAACCTTCCCGACGACGTTGAAATGTGCCGCCCTGGCGACAACGTTAACATGACGGTTGAGCTCATCTCCCCCATCGCTTGCGAAAAGGGTCTCCGCTTCGCAATCCGTGAGGGTGGCCGTACCGTTGGCTCGGGCGTCGTTTCCGAAATACTTGGCTAATTATTAATAGCTAATGCCCGACGCTCGAAGAGCGTCGGGCATTTTAATGCTTTGTGAACATTCCGCACCGCGTGCGGGAAAGCATACGATTTATCGATTGCCGCAAGGCATAGAAGGAATGCGTGAGAGTCTTATACGTTTTTGACTCGTACTTTCGCGCGGAGCCCCGCAAGGTGGCAGAAGGAGATATATGCAACGGTATGAAAAAAACGAAGCCGAAGGCTTCGAGTTCATCGAGGAAACGACGGACGAAAAGCTCGTAAGCAATACCCCGTGTGACGAAAAAGGGGTTTCAAGCTCGCACCCTCGCAAAAAGCCGCGCCAAATCGACGTTAAGCGCCTCGTCGGCATTTCGACCTTTGCCGCCCTGGCTTACGGCGTGACCTTCGTTTTTCGCATTCCCGTCGCCTTTCTCACCTTTGACGCGAAGGACGCGGTCATCGCCGTCGCTTCCTTTATCTACGGCCCCGTGGCGGCGCTCGCTATGTCGCTCGTCACGGCGCTCATCGAGCTTATCACCATAAGCGGCACGGGCTGGTACGGATTCGTTATGAACTTCGTTTCGTCGGCGCTCTTTTCCGTGACCGCGTCGCTCGTCTATAAATATCGCCGTAGCTTCGTCGGCGCCATTGCGGGCATTTATCTCGCCTGCTTCGTGACCGTTGGCGGAATGATGCTTATGAATTTGTTTATAACGCCCTTCTATATGGGCACATCGCGCGAGGCTGTGGGGGCGCTGATACCGAGCCTCCTCTTGCCGTTCAATGCCGCAAAGGTGCTTTTGAACAGCGCTATTGCACTCTTCCTCTACAAGCCCGTTTCACAGGCGCTTCGCCGTGCAGGTCTCGTTCGCGGGAGCGTTAATATGCGCTTCAATAGGCAGTCGCTCATTCTCCTGATAATATGCGCCTTCACCGTTGCCGCCGCCGTTGCCTTATTTATTGTGGCGAAGGCGCACGGCGCGAATTAGGCGTTGCTCGTGAAGCGTCGATGTCGCGGGTGCTTAAACGGGCTTAAATTGCTTGACGTACAAAAGCGCTGGGCTATACATAAATTCAGCCAAGCAAGCCGACGCTTGCGCCATAAAGGGGCTGTCTCATAGATAAACAAATTATAAGCTGTGCCCCATAACAAAAAGAGGCTGTCGCATTTAGGCAAAGCCGAACAAAAAACGGTAGAAGTAAAGAAAGATCTCTGCTTCTACCGTATTTTTTTCGGGAAATCAAGGTTAAAACCTACGTTTTTTCGTTTCAATTTATGATTTTGTTTTATCGATGGCTCACAGCTAATTGCGAGTCCGCTTTGGGTTTTGAGCGCGCGAAGCTTCAAGCTACAAGGCGAGAAGCAGGGAGCAGAAAAGTGTTAGTATTATTAAAAAGGAAAAATTGAAGGCGGAGAATTTCAAAACGTAGGAGAGCGCCTTCCCACGGTTTTCACTCGTGTATTCGCGGAAGGTGATGAGGCTCGCGAGCGAGGCGATGAGCGTACCCGTGCCGCCGATATTAACGCCGAGCAGCAGGGCGCGATAGTTGTCCGTGAATTGCGAGAGCAATATCGCGGTCGGAACGTTGCTGATGAGCTGGCACGAGGCGACGCTGACGAGAAGCGTGTTCGCGGCGAGAAGCTCCGAGAAGAAGCCTTGCACCGCGTCGATGCGCGCGAGATTGCCCGAGAAGATGAAGAAGAAAACGAAGGTGAAAAGCAAGCCGTAGTCCACGTTGAGAAGCGCGCGCCTGTCCATTATCAGGAGCACGGGGATAACGACGAGGAGCCCGACGTAGTAGGGAATAACGCGGAAAACGATGACGATGGAGAGCGCGAAGAGGAGAAGATATATCGCAACGCGCCCGCGCGGGGTGTTGTAGCTCTCGTCGTCGAGCTCCAAGGGCTCGGGCCTTACGAAAATGATACAGGAGAGCGTTATCAGGAACACCGAGAGCAAGAAGGGCGGGAACATTATTTTGATAAATTCGAGGTCGGAAATGTTGAATTTGGAGTAGAGGTAGAGGTTTTGCGGATTCCCGAAGGGAGTCAGCATACCGCCGAGATTGGCGGCGATATTTTGCATGATGAAGGTGAACGCCATATATTTGCGCTTTCCCGTCGTGTGCAAAACGAAGTAGCCGAGCGGCAGGAAGGTGAGGAGCGCCATATCGTTGGCTAAGAGCATGGAGCCGAGGAAGGTGATGTAGACGATGGCGACGACGGCGAGGCGCGCGTTCTTGAAGCGCTTAACGATTTTTCTCGCCAGCGTGTAAAAAAATCGCACGTTGCGTAGGGCGCAGACCACGGCGAGGGTGCAGAAGAGGCAGGTCAGAGTCTTGAAGTCGAAATAGCCGAGGTATTCCGCGTCGGGCGGAACGAAGAAGCAGGTGACCGCGGCGCAGAGCAGGGCGATGAAAGCTCCCTGCTGGTAAAACAGTAATTCGCAATTTTCATGGAACAGGCATGATTTCGGTCATGCCTGTTCTGCTTTTGTCAGTACATCTACGGGAATAAAGCCGATAAGGTCGTAGGAGATGT
>CAYSUO010000060.1:0-3499 GCA_964434325.1 uncultured Ruminococcus sp. | reverse complement strand
TAACTAACCAATTCTTTTTTATCTTTTTGGTCTCACATCATTGACAAATGTACATGCGGATAGGAAGAGCTCGTCGCGAAAAGTTTATAATATTATTTGCAAGGTATTTTGTTGAAATTCTACTAATGCCAACCGTCGAAAAAACATCGTCACTCGGAACTCTCATCATTTTGGCGGGGCAACGTGTTGCGATAATGAAAACCAAAAGGCGAAGCTTTATTTTGCTACGGTGAAAGGCACCACTCACGCACCGCGTACCGCCGCTATGCGGCGAAAGAAGATGAATAAACTTCACGGCGTGCCGCAATGCGCATTTGCACGCCCGCGAGCTTCCCGACTCACTTATGGCGTTATTTGCGGCACGGGTTGCGTAGGACGCTGAGGCGGCACTCCTTGACCTCGCCCCACTGGGTTTCGTATTTTGTCATTTTGTATGGGAGAAAACCGCACTTTGCCTGAACGCGCGCCGAGCGCTCGTTGCCGAGAAAATGCCCGCAGACGAGAAAATCGAGGTGAAGCTCATCGAAGCAATAGCGTATCACCTCGCGAACTGCTTCGGTCATCAGCCCGCGCCCCCAACAGCTCTTGGCTAAGACGAAGCCGAGCTCCCTGCCGAACTCTCCGTTAAGCTCGGGCAATTCAGCCTCGTTGTATTTTTCAATGCCGACGGAGCCGACGACGCGACCGTCGAGCTCCACGGCGAAGGTCTTCTTTCCTTCGATGAATTTTGTGAGAATAGCGAGGCTTTGCTCGCGGCTCTCGTGCGGAAGCCAGCCCGCCGCTTGTCCGACGCCGTCGACCGAGGCGTATTCGTAGAAATCGTCGAGATCGGCTTCCTTCCAAGACCTAAGCGTTAGTCGCTCCGTTTTCAGCACCACGCCCGATATGTCTATTTCAGCGTTCATCATTGCTCCTTTCTGCGTTCTATTTGACACGGTTGTCGTGTCGCCATATTCTTCACCGTCAGCCCTTCGTTTCACTATTAAATATTGAGAATACAGATAAAGCAAAGCAAAATTAAGCGTTTAAGCAAAAGCATCTGTATCTTATAGTTCCTTTGGGGCTGCTCCACTAAATGTGCCGCGTCACGAGCCCGCGGCAGGGTATTCGACGACGGTGCCGCTCGCAGTGACGAAGATGGCGCTCACGCCCACGAGCGTATCCAAAAGCGCCTTCGCCTCGTCGAGCTCCATACAGAAGAGTGCCGTTGAAAGCGCGTCCGCCAAGGCGGAAGAGGGGGCTTCAACCGTAACGGAAGCGTAGAGCGTGCTCGGAAAAAGCGTGTCCTTATCTATGATATGATGATAGCGCACCCCGTCCACCGTGTAAAATCTTTCATAGCTTCCCGATGTCACGAGTGCGCTGTCACGAAGCTCGCGATAGGCGATATACGGCTCGCTCGCGCTTTTGTCGGGGTTGGCAATACCCACGCGCCACGAGCCTCCGTCAGGCTTCTCTCCGACGACGCGTATATTTCCGCCTACGTCTATCGCCCACCCGCTAAGCCCGAGCTCCTTCAAGCGAAGTGCAAGCTTTTCGACAGCGAAGCCCTTAGCGACGGCGCCGACGTCGAGGCGCATATTCGGGTCCACGAGCTCCGCCGTTCCCGCCGCCTCGTCTATCACCAGGTCGTCAATATTCGTGTGCCGCGCCGCCTCTTCAAGCTCCGCGCGCGTCGGGAGAGCCACACCCGCCTCGCGATACTCGTGCCATATTGCGAGCACCGAGCCAAGCGCCACGTTGACCTCGCCCCCCGTCAGCGCATACATCTCCTTCGCGAAGGAAAGCAGCTCTATCACGCGGGCATCCAGCTTGACCGCGCCACGCCCCGCATTGGCGTTCAGCGTTGCGAGATTCGATACCCCCTCGTACTCGTTATATATATCGAAAAGGCGATGATATTCTGCAAGGAGCTCGACGAGCTCGTCCGCCACCGCCTCGAAGCTTTCCGCGGGCATACCCGTGTAATCGTACAAGGTGCCCACCGTGTCAAAATATCCGTAAAAGCTTCTGCTGTTTCTCTCGTTTTTCCCGTCTTCACACGAGGCAAAGCCGAGGGCGACGGCGAAGCATAGCGCCGCCGCAACGAGCCTCTTAAAAATTCTCACCATATTTCCCCCATTTCGTTTATTGTATCATAAGAGGCGCCCGCTGTCAAGCATTCGACGAGCCTCGCCGCTTCTACATAGTAGAAATTCACAATATACTGTAAATTTTTCGCCGCCGCGCCTTCCCGCCAAAAATAAAACAAATGCGCAAGGATTTATTTTTATTTTCTCTCCTATTTCGCTTTACAAAACCGTTTTTTTGTGATAGAATATATGGGCTATTTATTTTGGGGGCACGTTATGAACGTTTGGGAGCTTTTAATAACCGCCATCGGGCTTTCGATGGACGCATTCGCGGTTAGCATCTGCAAAGGGCTTTCCGTCGGTGAAGTTAAAAAAAAGCATCTTTTGATAACTGGCTCATGGTTTGGCGGATTTCAGGCTCTCATGCCGCTCATCGGCTACCTCGTCGGTCTGAGCTTCGCCAAATACATAGAGAGCTTCGATCATTGGGTTGCCTTCGGGCTTCTCGTGCTCATCGGTGCGAACATGGTTAGAGAATCGTTCTCCAAAGAGGAAAACGAAACGAACGCCTCTTTCGGCTTCGGCGTAATGCTGGTAATGGCGCTCGCCACGAGTATTGACGCGCTCGCCGTCGGCGTTACCTTCGCACTTCTTCCCGACGTCAACATCTGGCTCGCCGTGACCTTCATCGGCGCCACCACCTTTATCCTGTCGGCCGTCGGCGTTAAGTTCGGCTCCTTTTTCGGGGAAAAGAACAAGAGCCGCGCGGAGCTTGTCGGCGGAGCCGTGCTCATTCTCATGGGCATCAAGATACTCATCGAGCACCTTGTCGCATAGTCGCGACGGATATCGAGCCCCGCGCACGCCGCACCGCGGCGAACAAAACTTATGCCGCTTCGGCGGCGGAACGGAGATACCTATGAAATGGACATCGCTTAACGACTTGCGCGAGAAGTTTCTCGCATTCTTCGAGAGTAAGGGGCATTTGCGCCTTCCGAGCTTTTCGCTCGTTCCGAACAATGACCGCTCGCTCCTACTCATAAATTCGGGCATGGCGCCCATGAAAAAGTTTTTCACGGGCGAGGAAGAGCCGCCCCGCCGCCGCGTTTGCACCTGCCAGAAGTGCATAAGAACGCCCGACCTCGAACGAGTCGGACACACGGCGCGGCACGGCACCTATTTTGAAATGCTGGGCAACTTCTCCTTCGGCGACTATTTCAAGGAGGAAGCGATCGCTTGGGCGTGGGAATTTTTGAACGGCGTTTTGGAGATACCGAAGGATTTGCTCTGGCCCTCGATATATGAAAACGACGAGGAAGCCTTCCGTATATGGAGCGAGAAGATCGGCGTCGATAAAACCCACATCGTTCGCCTCGGGAAGGCGGACAACTTCCGGGAGCACGGCTCGGGTCCCTGCGGTCCCTGCT
>CAYSUO010000059.1:0-3662 GCA_964434325.1 uncultured Ruminococcus sp. | reverse complement strand
TTCACTGATTTGAAACGATAAGCATCCTTATTTCACGCATAAATTCACCTTAAAACGGTACCCGACCCCGTTTTTGTCGCAAGCGACGCAGGTGAATTTCATTAAACTTTTGTGCCGCCGCTGTGGCGGCGGAATGGAGATTAGTATGAAGATACTCGTACTAAACGGAAGCCCGAAGCGCGAGAGTAGCGACGTTATGCACGTCACGCGCGCCTTCTTGGACGGGATGAACGAGGCGGCGAGTAATAGCGTCGAGCTCGTCCACGTCGTCGATGAGCACATCGAGTATTGCCGCGGCTGCTTCACGTGCAAGAGGAACGGCGGCATCTGCGTCCACGCCGACGATATGAGCGAGCTGCTTGAAAAAATTCTTTCAAGCGAGCTTTTGATTTTCAGCTTTCCTCTCTATTGCTTCGGTATGCCCGCGCCCCTGAAAGCCTTGATAGACAGGACGCTTCCCCTCTCCTCGCTGGCTATGCGCAAGGCGGGAGAGCGCTATGAGCACGTCGAGCAGGCTGATTTTTCACACTTGAAATATTTGATGATATGCGGGTGCGGTCTTCCCAACAGCCGCCAAAATTTTGAGCCCGCCGTGGAGCAATTCAAGCTCTGCTTCCCGAAGCACCACACCGTCATCACCGTTCCCGAGAGCCCGCTCTTCGGCGTGCCCGAAGCGGCGAGCGTGGCGGAGCCGAGGCTCGCCCTCGTTCGGGCGGCTGGGCGCAAATACGCGGCGCACGGCGCGCTTTCCGCCGAGCTCTTGGCGGAGCTCTCGTCGCCGATGATAGCGGAAGAGGTTTACGCCAAAATGGCGAGCGGAGAGGAAAATGAGCAAATATAAACCCCTGTGGGACTACGTCGCAGGCTTAGGAGGTAGCGGCGCTATGCTAAGCTTCGCGGAGATAGAGCACATTCTCGGCTTCCCGATCGACCATTCGTTTTTGCAATATAAAAAGGAGCTCACCGAATACGGCTACGCGGTCAAAAAGATTTCTCAAAAGGCGAAAACGGTCCGCTTTGAAAAAGAAAAACGTAAAACGGAGAAAAATTGATATTCAATGAACAGCGAAGTAAACAAAGGTATAAATAAAGAGGCTTGCATTGTCAGGCGCGAAAGGAAAGAAGAGCAGGGCGAGGTGGAAAAGCTCGTTCGCGAATCGTTTTGGAACGTGTATCGCCCAGGGTGCTTGGAGCATTACGTTTTACATTCTTTAAGGGAGAGCCCCGATTTTATCCCCGAGCTTGACCTCGTTATGGAGCTTAATGGAAGGATAATAGGTCAAAACGCTTTCGTTCGCGCGGCCATTTTGAACGACGACGGCGTTGAAATTCCCATCGCAACGATGGGACCCATCAGCATAACCCCCGAGCTTAAAAGGCGGGGATTGGGCAAGCTCCTGCTGGACCGCTCCTTGGAGCTCGCTAATGACTTCGGAATAAAGGCGCTCTGCATTGAGGGTAATATAGATTTCTACGGCAAAAGCGACTTCGACTACGCGAGCCGCTTCGGTATCCGCTATCACGGGTTGCCCGATGGGGCAGACAGCTCCTTCTTCCTTTGCAAGGAGCTTGAAGATGGCTATCTTAGCGGCGTTCGCGGCGAGTATTCCACGCCGCAAGTCTATATGGTCGATGAAGCGGAAGCCGAGCGCTTCGACGCGAGCTTCCCGAAAAAGGAAAAGCTCAGGCTACCTGGGCAGATATTTTAAGTGCTCATAAATTCAAGCGTATTCGTCACGAACTCTCGTCTTATCTCTCTGTTTTTTACTCGAATGTCAGCGCAATTTAAAAGCAACGTTTTTCTACAAAAAGAGCCCCGCGGAAATTTCCGCGGGGCTCTCGCTTAAAGCGAAGCTATATTAAGCTCGTTTTTACTTGCTTTCCTTGATAGCCGCCTGTGCCGCCGCCAATCTTGCGATCGGAACTCTGAAAGGCGAGCAAGAAACGTAGGAAAGACCGACGGAGTGGCAGAACTCAACCGATGTGGGATCGCCGCCGTGCTCACCGCAAATACCGATGTGCATATCGGGGCGAACGCCTCTTCCGAGCGTAACCGCCATCTTCATAAGCTTGCCAACGCCGTTCTGGTCAAGCTTTGCGAAGGGATCGTTTTCAAATATCTTCGTGTCGTAGTACGCGTTGAGGAACTTGCCCGCGTCGTCACGCGAGAAGCCGTAGGTCATCTGCGTCAGGTCGTTCGTTCCGAAGCAGAAGAATTCAGCCTCCTTCGCGATATCGTCCGCCGTGATGCAGGCTCTCGGGATCTCGATCATCGTGCCGACCTCGTATTTGAGATCTGCGCCCGCGTTCTTGATCTCCTCGTCCGCCGTTGCAACGACAACGTTCTTAACGTATTTGAGCTCCTTGACTTCGCCGACAAGGGGAATCATTATCTCGGGAACGAGATCCCAGTCGGGATGAGCCTTCTTAACGTTGATAGCCGCGCGAATAACGGCTCTCGTTTGCATTTTTGCAATTTCGGGATAGGTAACGGCAAGTCTGCATCCGCGGTGACCCATCATCGGGTTTGCCTCGTGAAGCGCTGCGATTATGCTCTTGATGTCCGCCACCGTCTTGCCCTGTTCTGCCGCAAGAAGCTCGATATCGGCCTCCTCGGTAGGAACGGACTCGTGGAGCGGGGGGTCAAGGAAGCGTATCGTAACGGGGTTGCCTTCAAGAGCTTCGTAAAGCTTCTCAAAGTCGCCCTGCTGCATCGGCAGTATCTTGTCGAGCGCCGCTTCTCTCTCTTCAACGCTGTCAGCGCATATCATCTCGCGGAACGCGTCTATTCTGTTGCCCTCAAAGAACATGTGCTCCGTGCGGCAAAGACCGATACCCTCGGCGCCGAGCTCGCGAGCTCTCTGTGCGTCCTTTGGCGTGTCGGCATTAGTGCGTACTTTAAGAACGCGATACTTGTCTGCCCAAGCCATTATTCTTCCGAAATCACCCGAAACGGTAGCCTCTATCGTCGGAATAGCTCCGCCGTAGATCTTACCCGTCGAGCCGTCTATCGAAATAACGTCACCCTCGTGATAGGTCTTGCCCGCCAAAACGAAGGACTTGTTGTCCTCGTCAAAATTGGTGATGGCGGAGCAGCCCGAAACACAGCAGGTGCCCATTCCGCGAGCAACGACTGCCGCGTGCGAGGTCATACCGCCGCGCACGGTAAGTATACCCTGAGAAGCCTTCATTCCCTCGATGTCCTCGGGCGAGGTTTCAAGGCGAACGAGAACGACCTTCTCGCCTCTCTCCTTCCAAGCCTTCGCGTCATCCGCGGTGAAAACGATCTTGCCGCAAGCAGCTCCAGGAGAAGCCGCCAAAGCCTTGGCAACCTCCACCGTCGCCTTCAACGCCTTCGGGTCAAACTGGGGGTGAAGCAAGGTGTCAAGGTTTCTCGGGTCTATCATAAGAACAGCCTGCTTTTCGTCTATCATTCCTTCGTCAACGAGGTCGCACGCGATCTTCAAAGCCGCCTTCGCCGTTCTCTTTCCGTTTCTCGTTTGCAGCATATAGAGCTTCTTGTTCTCAATGGTGAACTCCATGTCCTGCATATCTCTGTAATGGTCTTCCAGCGTCTTGCAAACGCCAACGAACTGCTCGTAGACCTCGGGCATTATCTCCTTCATCGCGTCTATCTTCAAGGGGGTACGAACGCCTGCAAC
>CAYSUO010000058.1:0-4308 GCA_964434325.1 uncultured Ruminococcus sp. | reverse complement strand
GCCCTGGCGTGTCAAGAATATTGATGCAATATCCGTCGTATTCAAATTGTAGCACCGACGAGGTGATGGAAATGCCTCGCTGCTTTTCAAGCTCCATCCAGTCGGAAACCGCGTGCTTGTCCGACTGCTTACCCTTGACGGAACCCGCGGACTGTATCGCGCCGCCGTACAAAAGGAATTTTTCCGTCAAGGTTGTTTTGCCCGCGTCGGGGTGCGAAATTATGGCGAAGGTGCGCCGCCGCTCTATCTCTTTTTTAAAATCAGTCATATATTCTCCGTTCTGTTAGACTTGCAATCATCTTTATATTCTATCACAGCAAAGCGATTTTGTCAATATCGCGAGCGCTCGCGTTCCGCGCTAAAAAGTTTATAATATTATTTGCAAGGTATTTTGTTGAATTTTTACTAATGTAGATTCCGCGCGTTCGCCTAAAAGATTTTGTACTTATATTTTTAGGTTTTTCACATATCATCGAAATTCGTTCATTGTCCTGCATATTTTGACATAGAACCGTGTAACAAAATAGCATTGTGAAAAGGACGAAGGGATGTCTCATAGCGTTAGTAAATTATGAAGCGTGTGTGCACCTCCAACAAAAAAATCAAGGTCATTCGAGCGATGACCTTAATTTTTTGCGAGATATATCGCGCACGGCGCTCAAAGCATAGTAACGTCGTTTTTATTTATGGCGGCGTTTTCGTTTTGCCCGTCGATGCGCTCGCCGTTGCCGCATATCGCCATAAGCTCGTGCGCGCTGAGAGAAGCGCGCGGAGCAAAGCTTTCGCTCGCGGCGTAAGCGAGGAGGTGAGCTTTCAGCCAAGCGGCGGCGGGATCGGCTTCGTCGAGCTTCAAGGTGCACACGAGGAGGCGCCCTTCGCCTACGCGGTACTCAAAGAGCAAAGCCTCGCGGTGCGCGTTCTTATATGACGATGCGGCATCTATAATGGGGGCGTGCTCGCCGACGGTGCCGTCGAGGATCGCGGTGCGCGTGTCGAGCATATTTTCAAACTGCCAGCCGCAAAAGCCGTCGTGCGGGAAGCCTTCGAGCGCCGTGTGATCGGCGATGACCGTTGCCAAGTGACCGTTAGTTCTGCCCGCGACCGAGAGCTGAAAGCTCATCTTTGAAGATTTGAAGGGGCCACATCCGAAAAGTACGAGCGCCGTGCCGTGGGAGAGCTGGTCGATGAGCTCGTCCGTCGATATATCGTCGCGAACGAGGACTCCGTGCGGAGTTTTTTGCGAAGCCTTGGGGAAAGCGTAAAGCTCCCACTCGTTTCTTGCGTCCGTGCTTTCACCGAAAAGCGTGGCACTTACCACGAGCTTTTGCGGCTTCCCTGCACGAGGAATTGTAAAGTTGAGTTTGCATAGCTCCGCTATTTCCCCCGAACGTATATCGGTGAGCGAGAGTTCCTTGCGGCAAACGAGCTTTCCGTTGGCTTTAACGTTCAAAGCGAGCTTCGCTTTCCTTAAATGCTCTCCGTAGTTCGACACGAGCACGGGAAGCGTGAGCTTTTCTCCCTCGAAGAAGCTGTGCTGCTTCGGCATATCGCACAGAAGCACGGTGTCGGCGTTGTATTTGAGCACGTTTTCAGTGCTTTCGGGCGCTTTCAGCTCGTAAAATTCGTTCATCATGCCGACGCAGTAGCCAAAGGTGTGCCAGTGGGTATCGATATCACCGAGGAAATCGTAGCCCGCGAAGCTGTGCGAGCGGCGCACCGTTTCAAAGCAGTGCTTGCGAAGGAGCATTTGCCATTTTACCGAGTTGCGGTAATAGGTGCTCGCCTTGTCGATAAGCCCCACGCTTTCGAGGTGCTTTTCAACGGAGGAAAAGAGTTCCGTGTCGCCGATTCGGCTTCCGCGATATCTATTTTTCAGGTTGAGATCGGCGTAGGTACCGTGAATGCATATTTCGTGCGAAAGGAGGGGCTTTTTATATACGGCGTTGCGCTCGTCGAGCAGGGCGGGATCGCCCGCCAGGGACTCGTAGCTCGTCAGCCCGAGCGAATAGCTGTTGTAGACGTCGCAGATCGCGTCGAGCGCGGCGAGCCGTTCGGGGTCGTGCGTGAAGGGCGTGTCGAGCTTGGAGGGACCGAAGCCGCCGTAGTATTCGACGCCGCGCAGGGCGGACATGGGGGAGAGGAGCGCGTCCGAATGGTGGTGCACGTAGTCGGAAATGCGGCTTAGGTGCTCTATGTAGTCCTCGTCGATCTGCATTTCGTTGCCCGAGGAGAATATGCAGACGGAGGTGTAGCGCGAGCATTGATCGACGATGGCGCGCCATTCCTCGTAGGCGGTGTTGTTGGGAGTTTCCACCTCGATGACCATGCCGAGCTCGTCGGCGGCTTCGAGGTATTCGGGCATCGGCACGTGGGTGTGGAAGCGTATCGAATTAAAACCGAGGCTCTTCAAGGTGCGTATGACGCCGCGGTAGTAGGTTTTTTCGCGCGTTGGATGAACGCTTATCGGGTGATAGCAGTGCTCACAGCTGCCGCGGAAAAAGAAGGGCTCGCCGTTGAGAAGGAGGCGACGCCCCGCCACCGTGAGCTTGCGTATGCCGAAGCGGCGCTCTATGCGCTGGGCTTCGGTTTCGAGCGTCAGCGTATACAGCTTGGGCGAAGAGGGCGACCAGCGCTCATAGTCTTCGCAGGGGACGGTGAGCTCGCTTTTTCCCGCGCCGAGCTCCGCCGTGTATAACGTTTTGCCGCCGTCCGAAATGCGAAGCGTTTTGAGCTTGTCTGCCGCGCCTGAAACGGTGACTGTGAAGTGGGTGAGATCGTCGGAAACGGAAAGAGAAACTCCTTTGAGTCCGTCGGGGTAGGAGCGTATTTCAACGTCGCCGAAGATGCCTCCCGTGCATTCGTTGGCGGCGCGCGAGGTGAGCCCTGAAACGGGTCTGTTCTTGTAGCCCGCAAGGCGTGTATTTGAAACGGTGAGCGTTATGACGTTTTCGCCGCTTTTCAGCACACCCTTCGGTATTGGCATAAAAAATTCGGCGGAATAGCCCTCGTGCCGCCCGAGATAAGCTCCGTTTATCCAGGCGGAGAGCGCGTTTTGTACGCCGCCTACGTAGAGCTCCGCCTCGTCGCAAAGCTTATCGCTTTGCAGAGAAAAGTTGCGGCGATATATGAAGCAGCCCACGGGATTGGGCAGAGCCATATCGGGGCAATAGCCCGCTTGCGGATATCTTTGCAGGGTGTAGAGCGGATTCCACGAAAGCTTCGTGTGGAGCGGCGTCCTACGAAAATCGTCGAGCATATCTTCAAAATAGGCGGGAACTGTGCACTCCGTGACCCCGCTCGTATCGAGCTCTTCGTTGCCCGTGTCTTCGATGAAAAAGTTCGGCTCGTCGATGCCCTCGTAGGGCGTCGGAGATAGGTAGTCTATCAGCCATTTCCCGTTGAGGGAGATGCGGTGCGTCGACTTTACTTTGCTCTGTGCTTTCATTTGTCCTCGTTCCCGCTTCCCGCCACGAAGCGTATTATGGGTGTAACGTCGTCGAGCGAGTGCGGATGGTGCTTGCACCCTGGCTTGACGTAGTATTCAAGCGGGATACCGTTGTCTCTGCAATAGCGTATCAGGGTGTTCGAGTTCTTTTCAAAGTCCACGACTTGGTCGCTGTCACCCGCGACGAGAAGAAGCGGTATTTCCAGCTTGAAAAATTCTTCGAGGTTGCGAATGGGGGAATCGTTGAACTTTGCTACCGTTTCGTCGCAAAGGGTGTAGCAGTCGAGCATCTGGTCGTAGCAGGTGCGCATCTCCGTTCCGACTGCGTCCTTCCTCGGCCAAGTCGTCAGATCGAGGACGGGAGCGTCGAGATACACCTTGCTCACGGTCTCAGGGTAGAAAAGCGCGTAGTTGAAGGCGTATAAGCCTCCGCGGCTGAAACCGAACAGAAAGCATTTTTTATCTAAGCCGAATTTCTCGGTAACGTGCTCGTAAAAATGGTGCATAAGCCGTACCGCCTTATAATCGCCGTATCGGTCGCTTATCTGATAATAAACGCGCGTGTAGCCAAGCTCCAAAAGCTTCGCCTCCGCCTGGTCGAAGGCGTGCAAAAATTCCGTCTTCCATATCCATTTTCTGTTGGGTTTTTCGGGTCGTATCACGACGACGTCGTGACCGTTGAATTGATAAGTAAGCGTTTCTGCCATAATATCTCGTCTCCGTTCCGCCGCTTTGCGCGGCAAAATATTTTGTGGTTGTTTTATTTTTTGCGTAGCGTGTGCAACGCGCGCCATAGACCTCTACTAATATATCACAAAACGAGCGCCAAGTCAACATAATTTGCCGAAGTGGCGTTGCTTTTC
>CAYSUO010000057.1:2809-4521 GCA_964434325.1 uncultured Ruminococcus sp. | reverse complement strand
GAGAGTTCAAATCTCTCCTTCTCCGCCAAGGAAAAAAGCCTTGAAAATGCTAACGAAGGTCAGCGTTTTCAAGGTTTTTTCTTTTTCCGCTGTTTTGGCGGGAAAGCCCGTATTTCTCCGCGAAAGTCCTTTTTTCGCGCGGTCAAAATGCGGTCAGAATTGCGACGTAGGTGCCTACTTAATAATATCAAGGAGGTAGCAATGTCAGTTAAAAGCAATTTTTCACGCGAGCTCCGACGCGCCCGACGACGAC
This sequence comes from uncultured Ruminococcus sp., assembly GCA_964434325.1. Taxonomy (GTDB): domain Bacteria; phylum Bacillota; class Clostridia; order Oscillospirales; family CAG-272; genus UBA1740. The sequence continues at coordinate 4,268 of CAYSUO010000057.1, read as the reverse complement.
GCGGACTCACGCAGGAAAGAGCCGCTGACGCTCTTTCGATCTCGACGCGCTGGTTTCAAGAGATCGAGAACGGGCGCGTTCTTCCCTCGGCGGAGCTAACGCTAAGGCTTATCGCTTTTTTCGAGATAGACGGCGCGAAGCTATGCGCCGACGATGACGAAGAAAAGCGAAGTGAGCTACAAACCGTTTGACCCGCGACACTAAGCGAGCAAAAACGAAGGTAGAGCAAGCTAAAAAACGTAAAGCTTGCGCTTCGCGCCAACGACGCGCGAATTTCCAAAGCGGAAGCCACGGCTTTCAGCTCACGAAGCTAAAAAGCTCTATTAAGGCGTAGCTTATGCTTCGCGCCAAAGGACGGCGTGAGGGCACGCAGCGGAAGCCCGCGGCTTTCAAAAACAAAACAAAAAACGAAAGGTACTGTACTTATGCAAACGAAAATTGAAGAAAAGAATTTAACGAAGGACCTGGGGCGCTCGGGAGAATACGCATACCGCGCCGTTCGCGAGAGGCTTTACAAGCCTGAGCTCGGGCACTACATTTCCTACGGGATCGAAGCCTACCGACGCGGTGGCGAAGCCGTCTCCTACATTTCCGACGTGAGCCGCGACGGGCACTTCGTTCGGCAGCTTGCGGAGAGCTTCACCGAAGGCGGGCTTGCGCCCATTCAGCTGGCGGACGCCGTGGAGGACGCGATACCGTGAGGATACACGCTTAAACGTGGGCGGGGGCGAAATTCGCCCCCGTTTTTTTGCGCTTTGCGGCAATACCGTGAGGCTCGCAAAGGCGCTAAAAAACGCGAGCACGAGGCTAAAAAGCCGACAACGGAGAGCGACGCAAACGAAGTCGAACAGACAACACGAGGCTAAAAAAGCGCTCCTTGCAAGAAAGGAACGCGGCAATTCAGGGCGAAGGACGAGTGAAAGAGACAAAGGAAGCCGACGACGGAGAGCGGCGCACAAAAGCACGCGGGCAAAAAGCGCGGCATTTAGAACGAAAGGCAAAGGAAGCAGACGGGCGCGGCGAAAAAGAGCGGGCGAGGTGCAAAGGGAGAGGAAAAGAGAGGCGCACTACGCGCGAAGTGCATAAAGCAAAATAAAAACGTAGGTTTTAGCTTGATTTCCCACAAAACACGGAGAAGCGGAGTTTTTTCTTTACTCCATCGTTTTTCGTTCGGCTTTGCCTAAATCGACCGTCTCTCCATTTCCCGACTTTTCCCTCTCGTTGCTTTTTGAAGAAGGACTTCCTCGCGTTTTTAGCTTTTTGGGGTGCTTCCCTCGCGCATTTTATCCTTGCGGGAATGAGCGCTTTCCTCTCGTTCTTTGAGTTTATGAAAACGCTTTTTTAATTAAGCGTTAAAAGAGCACTCACTCGCGCATTTCAGCTTTGCAAGAAGGAGCACTTCCATCTCGTTCTTTGAGTTTATGAAAACGCTTTTTTAATTAAGCGTTAAAAGAGCACT
>CAYSUO010000057.1:0-2709 GCA_964434325.1 uncultured Ruminococcus sp. | reverse complement strand
GCACTTCCATCTCGTTCTTTGAGTTTATGAAAACGCTTTTTTAATTAAGCGTTAAGAGAGCGCTCCCTCTCGCATTTGGGAAATGAGACTAAGCTCCGACGTTTCTTTCATTTTTTCATTTTTCGCTACGGTGGGCTTCGCTCTCATTTTCCGAAGAATACGCCAGGGCTTGCTTCAACACGTCCGTTTGGTCATTCATATAATCGACGCTATCCACGATGACGTTTTCAAGCCCCGCCTTATAGCCGTAAAACCCATTGACGACGACGGGCATAAGCTTAAAAAAGAGGGCGACGACGGCGCTCCACGAGAAATCTATCACCACCTCGATGACGACGGTGCCCGTTAGGAGCGAGGTTGCGGTAATCTTCAAGAAGCTTATCGCGTCGTGCAGGTTTTTCCTCTTCGTCGGCGTGAGCCCGAGGGGAGCGCGGCGCGGGGGTCTTCTGCCGCGCCTCATCAGCATATCGGCGGTGAGGCGGACGGGCTTCAAGGCTTCGGCGCGGGCGAGGGCGCGAAGGCGGCGCTTAGAAAAGTTGGCTCTTTCGCCGCGGCGATAGGCTTCGAGGTCTGCGATATCAAGCCCGCACTCGGAGAGAATGGCGGCACGAGCGGCTTCAAGCTCGCGGCGAACGTAGCTTTGACAGAAGGCGCGGAGCTTTTCATAGCTCCCCTCCGCCGCGACAGCGGCTTTTACCTCCTCGTAGCGCGCACAGGCTTCCAGATAGGCGGCGGAGCCTTCGCCCGCGCGAGCGCCGCTCCCCGAGCAGGAAAAGTACATCGAATAGGTGAGGAAGAGGAGGACGACGAAGGACGTCCCCATCGCTTTCAGCTCGGAGGTGTCCGTCAAGGCGCTCACGTCCGTTGTGAGGACGAGGGCGGTAACGAGCAGGAGGAAGCAGGAGCAGAGGGCGCCCGCGTTTGCCACGAGCTTTTTTGCGAGGCGCGACTTAACGCGCTCCGTCGCCACGACGGCGCTTTCCACGCGCCCTGCGGGCTTTATCGTTTCCATAAGCTTCTCCATTCCGCCGCCGCCGCGGCATTATTTTTGCACTTCGATAACAGCAAGCGAGCGCGCGGCTTATGATTTAAGGTGGACGGCTCGCGCCTCATTCCACGCTCTCCTCCGCCTCGGGAACGAGATTCCGCGCTCTTTTTTCAAGGGCTTCTCCCGCCTTATAGAGAACGGCGCCGAACACGTTCGCCACGAAGCCGAAGAAGGCGACGAAAACGAGCTCGTCTATCACCGTGCGAAGCGCGGCAAAGAGGAGAAATAGGACGCCCCAGAGCGCCCAGACGGAGGGCGACGCCAAGAGCTCTTTGAGGCGACGAAGCAGGGGGAGCGCCGCGACGACGAGGAGAAGAAGGCAGAGCCCCGAGCAGGTGGCTTCCGCACCGCGCTCCACCCAGAGGGGGAAGCGGGAGAGGGTGGCGGCGGCGGGAACGCCCACGTCCACGGCGAGAGCCGCCGCTTTAAGAAGGAGACCCCGCTTCATCGCGCGCCACCTCGCTTTCCGCGCCCGCCTTACGCGTGCCCTCGGCGTATATCGCCGCCAAGAGGTCTTTTATCCCGTTCGGCAGATTTTTTGAATTGCCCCAGACGTTGAAGAGCGCGTCAAGCGTTGCCTTCGTTTGCGCGCGGACAGCTTCCAACTCGCGACGCGCCGCCGCGAGCTCACGAGCGAGGGCGCGAAGCTCCTCCCCCTGCTCTGCGACAGTGACAGCGTCCGCGTTACGCTCCTCGACGAGGGCGTTAAAGGCTTTGACGAGCTCCGTTTGCGTGCTTTCGGTGGCGCTCGACGAGAGAGCGCCGAAGAGCTTCACGGCGAGGGCTTTCGCGCGCCGCGAGACGAGAAGGGCGATAGCCAGAACGGCGCCGTCCGCGAGGTAGGCGACGACGGCATCCTTATTTTCAACGACGTACTCCCAGACGCGCGAAAAGACCGTCGGCTCGGCTTCCGCCTCCGCCGCGGCACTCACGGAGAGGGTGAAGGCGGCAACGAGGGCGACGAGGACGAGGGCGGCAAAAAGTATTTTTTTCGGTTTCATATTCTTCCCTTTCATTTTGGGTGGTTGCGGCAGTGCTGTTGCGGTGCAATCAAGGTTTTGACCAATTGCGGCATGGCGCGCGGCTTTGAGGTGCGGCGCACTTCTTAGGAGACGGCGCGCTTATCACAGGACGTCGTAGCCCGCGAGGCAGGCTTCAAGCTCGGCGCGGATGGCGGCGTGCTCGGTACGAAGCTTGGCGAGCTCGGCTCTTAGCCTTTCCACTTCACATCGGGCGGCGACGAGCTCGCCTTGGAGCTCCATCGCGGCGGGCATAACGAAAAGGGCGCCGCCCCGTCTTTCGCAAACGAGGCTTTCGCACTTCCAGCTGACGGAACTCGACTCCTTCAAGGAAGCGACGGCGACGGAGACTTTACCGACGAGGAAGGCGGCGGGAGCCTCGGCGCGCCCCGACGAGAGGCGGCGATAGAGCTTTTCTTCGCGCGCATTTTCAAGTATCAGCGTGCACCCGTCACAGGCGCCGTCAAAGAAGAAGGCGACAGTATCGCCCGCGAGCTCGGGGAGGCGATTTGTCAGCAGGGCGCGCCCATCGGAAAAGAGCTTATAGGACAGCACAGCTCGGCACCTCGCTTTCCGCGCTCAGGGAGGCGAGCTCTTCGTCCACCGCCGCTTTGACGCTTTGGCGAAAGGCTTGGTAGGCTT
>CAYSUO010000056.1:0-4535 GCA_964434325.1 uncultured Ruminococcus sp. | reverse complement strand
CTTTTGAAACCTTCGCATTTTCTCATAGCAATTTTGTGCGCTCTTTGTAAGCTTTTCGCTTTTTCTACGTGGTGTCTTGCAAACGCGTGCAAGGCTTTTCTTTTTACGAGGAATTTTGCTTATAGACCTTTGTAAATTCCTTTACGCCGCGCACACATCGCTTTTTATAGAGCTTTATTTAGTTTTATGTGCACTGTAAGCGCACGCGCAAGGCGTTTTTTAGAGTTTTTACAGCCACACATTTTTTAAATTTTCTTGCGTTTCTTCGCGTGCAAATTGTGTAGGGCTAAGCTCCGCGAGCTGGCGCGTTTTAAGCGAAGTCTTTATTGATAGATTGGCTTAATATTGGTACGTAAAAAATCAAGACCATTCACGCAAGTGATGGTCTTGATTTTTATTTATATCGAGTATAGGTTTAAAATGCCCGTGCCGATTTTATAAATAAATCTTTGCCCGCGCGGCGCGCGTTTATTCCCAAAGCGCAGATGCCTGTGACTCATTCCTGATTCTTCTTCAAATACGATTTATCTATCTTCGCATTCTTCGCAGTGCGTATTATGCTTTCGATTCCGTTTTTGCACGCGGCTTTCCCCGTATATCCTTGCGAATGGCAGATACAGCTGCCGTTCGGCGCATTGAGCCTGAAACGGTACTGGTTTCCCTTGTCCAGATATATCTCCCACTTGGGGTAGGGAAGCGCCTCGTAGCTTTTCAACGTCTGATCCTCTATCGGAGCCTTTTCCGCGTTCTCTATGACGCTCTTTATCCCGTTCAGCGCGCTCGCCGCCGACGAATACGTTTGCGAGGTAGCCACGATAACGCTGTTCGCCGCATACAGGTTAAAAACATACCTCTCGTCGCGCGACTTCTTTATCTCAAACTTGCCCGAAAAGCCCGAGCCCTTTTTCTCGTTCGTTTCGGCTTCCGCTTCCTTTTTCTCCGTAGCGCTCCGCTTTACGGGAGTCTCGCCTTCTCGTTTCGAGCTTTCCTTTTCGTATGCACCCTCGGTTTCGCTTTTCGGTTTTGCCGAGCTTGCGCCCGAAGCCGCACTTTCGGTTTTAGGATTCTTCGCCTTCTTTGCGCCGTCGGTGCCCGAAGCCGCACTTTCAGTTTTAAGCTTTTCCGCCTTCTTCGCGCCGTCGGCGCTCAAAGCCACACTTTCAGTTTTAGGCTTTTCCGCCTTCTTCGCGTTCTCCGACCCAGAAGCTTTGTTCGTGCTTTTCGGCTTTTCGATTGCCTTCTTCGCCGTCTCCACTTCGGGAGCCTTGCTCACGTTTTCCGCTTTTCGCGGCTCTTCTTTTTCCGCCGCGTTTACTTTGGCATTCTCAACCTTTGCGTCGGAATTCCCCTTTTTCTTTTTAAAAAGTCCGAATAATCCCATATATGTGCCCTCTTTGCGTTTGATGAGATTATTTTAGCACATTTCCCGACATAATTCAAGGTGCTTTTTTATATTTTTTCGCTTCGCTTTTTAAAAAATTTATCGCCTCTTTGATCCCGCCAACCTCGTCGATGAGCCCGCATTCGCATGCCTCGTAGCCGTTCAAGATGGAGCCTATATCGTTGACGAGCATATCAGTCCTGTTCATCATCTTTCTGAAAACTTCTTCGCCGACACCCGAATGGCGCGTCACGAAATCGATGATCCGATTTTGCATTTTTTCCAGATAATCGAAGGCTTGCGGAACGCCGAGAACGAGCCCGTTCGTTCGCACGGGGTGTATCGTCATCGTGGCGCTGGGAACGATGAAGGAGCGCCGTGCGCTGACTGCGAGCGGAACGCCGATAGAATGTCCGCCCCCGAGCACGATGGACGCCGTCGGCTTGCTGAGACTCGCGATGAGCTCCGAGATGGCGAGCCCCGCCTCAACGTCGCCGCCCAGCGTGTTTATCAAAATAAGTATTCCGTCTATTTTTTCGCTTTCTTCGAGCGAGACGAGTAGGGGCAGAATGTGATCGTACTTCGTCGCCTTCTGATTGCTGTCGAGGCTGTAATGCCCCTCTATCTGCCCGATTATCGAGAGGCAATAAAAATTTTCTCCGCCTTCTCCGAGCTCCACGCCGCCGTTGCGCTCTATACCGTCAAGCTTTTCATCGTCTGCCATTTTTTATCTCCATACAGAAATTTTTATTAGTTTTTTCGATATTCTTCACTTTTATACATTGATTTTTCGCTTCAAATGTGTTATAATGATACTTGTAATATTGCGGCGTTCGGTCGCCGCCTTATGCGCTTTATTTTGAAATATTTTATAAGGAGCTTTCAAAATGAAAGAAGTAATAGTTGAAACCTCAGCAAGGCACATTCATCTTACCGACGAAGCGGTGGAGCAGCTTTTCGGGGCGGGCTATAAGCTCACCAAGAAGAAGGACCTCAGCCAGCCTGGGCAGTTCGCTTGCGCGGAAAAGCTCGTCATCGTGGGCCCCAAGGGAACGCTCAAAGCGTCCATCCTCGGTCCGACGAGAAAGGCGAATCAGGTGGAGGTCTCTCTGACGGATGCGCGCTCTATCGGCGTTACGGCGCCCATACGCGAGAGCGGCGACATCGCGGGCTCGGGAGCCTGCAAGCTCGTTAACCCCGATACGGGGGCGGAGATAGAGCTCTCCGAGGGCGTTATCGCGGCGAAGCGCCATATTCACCTTACCCCGTCCGCGGCGGCAGAAATGGGCGTTGCCGATAAGCAGATAGTTTCCGTGCGTATAGAGTCCGAGCGTAGCGTCGTCCTCGGTGACGTGGTAGTTCGCGTCAGCGAAAGCTATGCCCCCGCGATGCATATCGACACCGACGAGTCCAACGCCGCATGCGCGTTCGGCAATATCACGGGCACCGTGCTCGTTTGATTTTCGATACTATTTAAAAGGAGATATAAAATGGCAGAACTCATCTATTCCAATGAAGTTCAGAATATGTGCGTAGTCGCCAAGGGTCCTAACCATGGTCCCGCGCCCCTCCCCGAAGAGGGCCTTTGGGTCAAGGCGAAGGAGATTTCCGATATTTCGGGTCTTACGCACGGCATCGGCTGGTGCGCACCCCAGCAGGGCGCGTGCAAGCTCACGCTCAACGTCAAGGACGGTATCATTCAGGAGGCACTTGTTGAGACCATCGGTTGCTCGGGAATGACTCATTCCGCGGCAATGGCGGCGGAGATACTTCAAGGCAAAACCATTCTCGAAGCGCTTAATACGGACCTCGTTTGCGATGCTATCAACACGGCGATGCGCGAGCTCTTCTTGCAGATTGTTTACGGTCGCACCCAGTCCGCCTTCTCCGAGGGCGGCCTCACCATCGGCGCAGGTCTTGAAGACCTCGGCAAGGGCTCTCGCTCCCAGGTCGGCACCATGTACGGTACCGTTGCCAAGGGCGTTCGCTACCTTGAAATGGCAGAAGGCTACGTAACGAGAATGGCACTTGATGAGAACGATCAGGTCATCGGCTACGAGTTCGTTAACCTCGGCAAAATGACCGACTTCATCAAGAAGGGCGACGAGCCCAATGCCGCTTACGAAAAATCTATGGGTCACTACGGTAGATTTACCGCCGAAGACGGTGCCGTTAAGTACATAGACCCCCGCAAAGAGTGATAGGAGGCAGTAGAATGGCATTATTTGAAAACTATGAAAGACGCGAAGCAAAAATTCTTGCAACGCTCAAAGAGTACGGCATAAGCTCCATCGAGGAGTGCCGCGATATCACCCTCGCTAAGGGAATAGATTGCGATAAGATCGTAAGAGGAACACAGCCTATATGCTTTGAGAACGCCGTCTGGGCATACACCGTCGGCGCGGCTATCGCCATCAAAAAGGGTTGCACCAAGGCGGCAGACGCCGCCGCCGCGATCGGCGTCGGTCTCCAATCCTTCTGTATCCCTGGCTCCGTTGCCGAAAACCGCCAGGTCGGTCTCGGTCACGGTAATCTCGGAAAAATGCTCCTCTCCGAAAGCACGGAGTGCTTCTGCTTCCTCGCAGGGCACGAATCGTTTGCCGCCGCCGAGGGAGCTATCAAGATAGCTCTCAACGCCAACAAGGTGAGAGTTAAGCCGCTCCGCGTTATACTCAACGGACTTGGCAAGGACGCCGCCATGATAATTTCGAGAATCAACGGCTTCACCTACGTTCAGACCGAGTTTGACCCCTATTCGGAAACCGTCAAGATAGTCAACGAGACCGCGTATTCCAACGGCGATCGTGCCAAGGTGCGTTGCTACGGTGCGGACAACGTTCCCGAGGGCGTCGCCATCATGAAGCTTGAATCCGTCGGCGTTTCCATCACGGGCAATTCGACTAACCCCACGAGATTTCAGCATCCCGTTGCGGGCACGTATAAAAAGTGGTGCGTCGAGAACGGCGTAAGCTACTTCTCCGTTGCATCGGGCGGAGGAACGGGACGTACCCTCCACCCCGACAATATGGCGGCTGGTCCTTCCAGCTATGGAATGACCGACACGATGGGAAGAATGCATTCCGACGCACAGTTTGCAGGCTCCTCCTCCGTTCCCGCCCACGTCGAGATGATGGGACTTATCGGAATGGGCAAC
>CAYSUO010000055.1:0-4745 GCA_964434325.1 uncultured Ruminococcus sp. | reverse complement strand
GACAATCTTTTTAAGCCTTTTTTGTTCGTTTTGTATAAATACTAAGCTTGATAGGGGATTTTGACAATGCAACCAAGCCTCACAAAGCGTGAGGCTTGGTTCCTATCCGCTTGAATTTGCCGACGCGACAGCGTATGTTGATAAGCTCGCGGTGCTTTATTCCGATCAGCGAGTCCGCTTCCTCGGCGGCGTTTTTATACACGCCGTTCGTGTGATGAACGAATATGTAGCTTGCGTTTTTTATCTTCCCCTGCACCTGCCCGAGAAAAGCTCTTGTCGGGGCGGCGAGCGAAAACACCCATATAGGCGAGACGATCGTTACCTCGTCGTAAACGGACAGATCGATGTTGAGCGCTTCAATGGGCATAGCCCATTTATGCATACCGTATCTGCCGCACCACCAAAAGCCGAGAGTTCCGCCCGTTCTTTCTGTCGCTCTTATCTCGTAGATATCCGCTCCCGTTGCGTTCGCCCTTTCGTAGGCGACATGCTTCGCGTAGCCCATTCGCGAAAAATAGACCACGAGCCTCGAAGCATTCGTGCCGATATTCTCATATTTCGCGGTATCCACCGAAAACTCTTCTTGCTTGCGGAATATGTACGCCGCATAGCCTGTGAGCGCTTGGCAGAAGCCGAAGATGAAATATATCGTTGACATAAAATTCGGCGGAAACATATAGAACTGAATGCATATCCACAGTATGAGCGTTACGCCGAAGGCGCCACCCAAGGTGACGCCGAGCCTTTTACCTTTAAGGAGCAACACCGCCGCCGTCAGATTGGTCAGCCCGTTTACGATGAGCAGCGCGATCCCTGAAAAAGTGTAGTCTTTGAATAGTATATCGGCAAATGGCAGCTTCTCAAAATACGGTAGCATAGCGTCCATTTGCAGGATCCTGCCCGTTGGATCGATGAGCATGCACGCGGCGCCCCACACCGCGCCGAGACCTATAAAAAGCGTCCAAAAAACGAGCACTCTTTTCGTGATTCCGTATCTCGACCCTTTGCCTTTTTCGTTAGGGGCAACGCCCTCTCCGTTTTTCATTTATGACCGTACCTTTCGATTTTGAAAGCCGAAGGCTTATGCATTTTTGCCTTTGAAAATTCGCGCGTGTGGCGCGAAAGCCCGCAAGTCGTTATTTAACTACCTCGACGTCCACCTCGGGCGGAGCGCTCACCACGGTCTCAATCCTGCCGCCTGTGCGCCTATGCTCAATTCTTACTTCGCCGTGCGGCGTGGGGTACGTGCCGCCGACGAAATTGATCCCGTCTGGCAGGCATGACTTTATTTGAATTTTCTTACAGCCCGCTTCCAGCACCCTTACGCCGAGCACGTACTTCGTCAGGAACCCGACAACGCCCGATGACCAGCCGTGGCAAAAGCTGTGGCGAAAGCCCTTGTAGCAGTAGGCGCCGCGGTCGCCGTGAATATCCTCTTCGCCCGCTTGCGGAAATTCGTCAATCCTGCCCGTTCCGTTCACCCATTCGATATTAAAATCTTCCCAAAAGGTGGTAGCACCCTTATCGAGCATGGCGCCGTAGTATTCCTTCGCGAGCTCGACGGCTTTATCGCCTCTCCCGCTCTCGGCTATCGCCCCCAAGAGGAAATACGTCATAAAGGTGGAAAAGCCTCTGCTATTGCCCTCGGTAAGCTTTTCGGCGAGTTCTTCTCCGAAGGAATTTTCAGCGATTGCCTTAAACGCCAGCGCTTGCTTATTGGTCGGCGCGGGAAGTGCGCCCCCTTTGAGCCTATCGCGGAGTCTCGCAAGCTTTTCGGTCGCTCTGCCGAGAATGGCGAACGCCTTTTCGGCTCTGTCCAAGGCCATCAGGAATATGGCTTTAACCCCGTTTTTGCTATTGTCGGAAGCTTCTTCGTACTCAGAGCACGAATGTGACGGCCAGTCAAAAAAGTACTCGTCGAGGTGCATATCTCCGTTTTCGTCCACCCGCTCATCGAGGTTGTCAAAGAGGTCGGCGACGTAGTCGATATGCTTCTCCAAGAGCCCTCTGTCGCCGTTTTGCATGTACCAATCGTAAAGCACTATAACGAACCACAGCGAATACGCGGGCTTATCATTTATGTAGTCGGGCAGAGAAAATTGAGCCACGGAAAATTCGAGCGCTTCATCGATGCACCTGTCGTGCCCGTAGAGGCAGGAGATGGTCGTCATCTCGGGGTATATATCGCCCATCCAAACGAGCTTGTCGCGCTTTATTCCGTCCCACAGCATCGTCTGCATGCAGAGATCGTTCGTGCGCGCGGCAACGTCGTATATCTCGTTGAGCCTTGCGTCGTCGGAGCGGAAGCTGCCTTTCCTCGGTAAGTCGCGGTGAACGAAGACCGCCACGGCGGCTTTTATATCCACGGCATATCCGTCCGCAAAATCAAGCCGCACGAAGCGAAAGCCCGTGTTGCCAAACTCCATGTCGGAATGCGAGCCGAGAACGACGCGCATATCCCGCGTCGCGTGGTCGTTTCCCGCGTTTTTTTCGCCGATTTCCGCCGAGCACTCGCTTATGCTTTCGCCGAAGCGTATTCTAAGGGGGTACGGCGCATTTTCCGTTTCTCCGCGGCGAGTGCTTTTGGTAAGCAGACGCACGCCGCCGTAGTACTCCTTGCCGAAATCGAGAACTACGTATCCCCCTCCCGACACCCGCATAAGCGAATGCTCCATCGTCGCTATCTGCAAAATCGTCGGCTTCGTCAAAACTTCGGCGTTCGCAACGTCTCCACTGACCGCCTTGACCTTTTCGGGGAAAATATAGTCTCTCACTCTATCATCTCTAAGCATTTGCTCTCCATTCCGCCGTAAGCACGGCGCCGATTTCTTTATTAAACAAATCGTCCTATCGAAATTTAAAACAAGTTTTTGACATTTACAAGGCTACTTGTAGTATGCCCAGCCCGAAGCCGCAATAAAGCTTAACAAGGGCCGCTCGACGCAAGTATACGCGGCTTCCCTATCAAAAGGCTTTGTAAGCTCTGTCCACCGTGTACATATAGAGGAAAAACGCGTAAATCACGAGATAATCTGGACAAAATACGTAAAGTTTAGTTGACGCCTTTAACTCTACTTTTTAGTCCCAAGCTCGTAAAACGCCTTAACGACGTTGACGACCTTTGTAACGATTTTGGAGTCCTCGGGGAAGCAGCGATAGCTGTCATCGCCGTGTTGTATCTCAAAATACTTGCCAGGGCCGAAGGGGAGCGAAGCGAATTGCGCGGTGGCAACGCTAACGTCGGCGCTCTCTCCGTTTATAGTTCCGACTATGCGAAGCGCTTCCTTCGAGATGAGCACCTCGCCCTCGCCCGCGTCGACAAAGTGCTTGCGTTCAAGATCGATCATCTGTATTTTAGCTTTGAGCCTCATCTCCGAGATGCCACCCCGTGCGACTTCATCGCGCACGTGCTCGTAGATCGCGCGCCCCCAGTCGGAAGCGTAGCGTATCTCTTCACCGTTGTCGCTTATCAGGTTGAGCATGGCATACTTGTCGCTCTTTTCCGCGAAGCCGCATTTTTTGCAATAGATCACGTTTTTGCCACGCACCCGTGTTGAAAATTCCGCCTTGCAATGCGGACACATATAGAGGACGTTTTCAAGACCTTCTATGTTGTCGCCGTGTCTGTATTTTATTCGGAGCGCGTCCTGCTCGCGGTACGCGTCGAAATCAAGCGCCTCGTCCACGCGCTCCTTCACGAGTGCGGGATCAGCCGCAAGAAGCTCCTCCTTGGAAAAGAGCTTGTACACGTCTAAATACGTTCGCCCAGGGCGCTTGCGCTTAGACCACTTCGGCGTGCAAAAGTACGTTCCCGCTATGCGCGCCACGTACACGTCGGCTTTCAGCCATTGCAAAAATTGATACGTTGTCGTCGGCATCGGCGCGCTTCTTCCGTCCTCGCTCATCAGTCCAGCGGGGAACAAAACGAGCCCCTGACCGTTTTCCGTCGCAGCTCGCATTTTTTTAATGTCGCGCACCGACGTTTGATACTGCTGCTTCGGTATCAAGCCCGCTCGCTCCATCATTCCCCGTATCGGCACCGTGTTGTAAAAAGCGTGGCTTATCACAAAATGCATTTGCTCGCGCGTCGCCCCGACAATCGTCGTAAAATCGAGCGCCGCCTCGTGGTTTGCAATGACCACGAAGGGCCCCTTTTGCCCTTTCAGCTCGTTGCGCAAGAATTTTCGCCTAAACAAGCATTTCGCGATAAGTGCGGCACCGCACCGCATAATTCCATAATAAAATTTGCTCGGCTTCTTGTATGCCATGTCGTTCTCCTCCGTCGGCCGCGCCGTTTCGGCGTTTTTTCTATTGTAGCACAAAGCATACAAAAAGTCAATCGCTCCCCGCCTCTTAAAGCAACATCAGGTTTTATAGATGTTTTTGCTGTGATTGTTTCAACAAATTCGCCATTTCTGCGGGCGTTTCGGGCATACCTCTCTTAAACCATTCCTCAATCCACCCGTAAAGTCCGTGACAAAACCACGCGCGAGTATATGCCGTCATATTGTCCATATCAGATGTAGGACCGCATACATCAAGTACGTGTTGCAGGCTGATATAGGCAAGTCCTCTGCGATACAGCAAAATGAAAAGTTCTTTGTATTTATAATAGTGCGAAAACAGGCTTTCAATCAATGTATCGGGACTTCCGTTTTTCTTAAATTCTTCGCCCCACTCTTTTATGAGTTTTCCAAGATATTTTCGTATCACATCTTCCTTGCTTTCAAAATTTCTGTAAAACG
>CAYSUO010000054.1:0-5727 GCA_964434325.1 uncultured Ruminococcus sp. | reverse complement strand
ACTTTTTCTATTCTTTTTCACTTTTCAGTCTCACATCAATTGTAACATTACAATTATTTGCAAGCTGTTTGTCGAATTTCTGTTGTTTTTTGAGTCTTTCAAAACGTGATAATATAAAGCTTTAATTCCTTTGCTCGTATTCGCCTGCTTGCACGTGCCTTAAAACGTGAAAACGTAATATTTTTTAACTTGACATAGCACATAAAATATATTAAAATATTTAGGGTACGAATAACGCGGTAGTGCCGAGAGGGAAGCGCCGAGCCGCGGGCGCGGGGAATTTTATGATCGAAGTCAAAAATTTGAAAAAGCTCTATAAGCCGAAGCACGGCGCCGTGGTGCGCGCGCTGGACGGGGTGAGCCTTTTGCTCCCTGAGCGCGGCATGGTGTTCATTCTCGGAAAATCGGGAAGCGGTAAATCGACGCTTTTGAACGTTATCGGCGGGCTCGACAGTGTGGACGAGGGCGAGATAATCATCAAGGGCAAGTCCGCGAAGAACTTCGGGCAGAGCGATTACGATAGCTATCGCAATACCTACGTCGGCTTCATCTTTCAGGAATACAACGTTCTCGAAGAGCTCACCGTCGGCGCCAATATCGCCCTCGCGATAGAGCTGCAAGGCCGCCGCGCTGAGAACGAGGAGATAAACGCGATACTAAAAGAGGTGGACCTCGAAGGCTACGGCGCCCGCAAGCCGCACGAGCTTTCGGGCGGCCAGAAGCAGCGCGTCGCGATAGCGCGCGCCCTCGTTAAGCACCCCGAAATAATAATGGCGGATGAGCCGACGGGCGCCTTGGATTCGGAAACGGGCAAACAGATATTCAACACCTTGAAGAGCCTTTCCAAGGATAAGCTTGTTCTCATCGTTTCGCACGACCGTGAGTTCTCGGAGCGGTACGCGGATAGGATAATAGAGCTTAAAGACGGTAAGGTCATCTCCGACGTTGAAAAGGTGAGCGCGGAGAGCGAGCCCGCGCTCGATGAAGAAAAGGGTATAGTTTTCGGCGAAAACGAGATAAGCGTTGCCGCAGGCTATTGCCTCACCGAGGAGGATAGGCTCGCGATAAACGAGTATCTTGCCGCTCTTTCGCGTGGCGCCAAAATAGTTCCCGCCTCGGGCGCGAGGGCAAAGAGCACGGGCGTTGTAACGAGCGCCGACTTCGCCCCGACGGACGAGGGGAGGATACGCAAGCAGACGGAAGGCTTCCGCCTGATAAAGTCGCGCCTCTCCGTTAAAAATTCATTTAAGATAGGTTCAAGCGCCCTCAAATATAAAAAGTTCAGGCTCGTTTTCACCATCTTTCTCTCCCTGATAGCATTCAGCCTCTTCGGCGTTGCAGACACCATCGCCGCCTACGATAGCGTGGAAACGGCAACCAATTCCATTCTGGATAGCTCCGTCAATTATGCGTCCTTCGCCAAGGACGTGAAGATACGCTACGACACGGGAGACTCCGACTTCTATTGGAACAGCGGCTACCGCCTCAGCGACGAGGATATAGAGCTCATAAAAGAGAAAACGGGTATCGACGTGGTGGGCATCTATAAGCCCCGCTCCTCGTCACTCTCGTTTTGGAGCGCCATCGGCGAAAAGGGCGAAAAATATACGGAGCTATACGGCTCCGCCTTCTCGGGAATAACGTCGATAAGCTCCTCCTTCGTCACGGAGCACAGCTTCTCGCTCGAAGGAGAGCTCCCCGTGGCGGACGACGAGATCGTTATAAGCTCCTTCATCTTCGACCTTTTTAAGAGCGGCGGCTTCCGCGACGTGAACGGAGAGGAGATCGAGATAAGCCAAAAGAGCGACCTCATAGAGCGCTCCATCGTGCTCGACGGTGAAAACGCCTATAAGATAGTCGGAATACTTGACACGGGCTTTGACTACGAGCGCTATCTTCCCCTGCTCGACGAGGACGCACAGGCAGATATGAACATCTTGGTGGCGATGGCGCTCTCCCTGGAGCTCTCCGCGGCTCGTAGCTATTCCTACGCCTGCCTCGTCTTCGTCTCCCCCTCCACTCTCTCAAAAATGACGAGCGGAAAGAACAACGCCTTTTCCGAGATCTCGGGCTACGTGCTCCTCTATCCCGCAGGGACCGACGAAGACGAGAAGTATAAGTACACCTCCTACATCAACTCCTTCGCCGAGCTTTCGAGCGACATCGACGTCGTTTGGCGTGACGGGGAGAAGACCACCCTCGGCGCCAACGAGGTCATCGTCTCCATGCGTACCCTGATGGAGCTGATGACGGACCAAACGCAGGTCTACGAGCTGACAGAAACGCTCTACAATAATGAAAGGCTCATCGGCTACGAGAAAACCCTTTCTGAAAAGAGTTATAGCGGGAGATACGGTATAACCGTCAATTGCCTCGCCGACGTTTTAGAAAACGTCAGCTTCTATGCGGCTTTCCGCTATGCGGAAAACAATTACGAGGTGGCGAAGAATGCCCTCGTGGAGTGGGCGGATGAAAACGGCTTCTCCTTTAACGCAGAAGAGCTTTCCGAGGCGGGGCTCCCCGCGCTCTTCGCGGCAACGCACCGTGAGTACGGGCTTTGCGGCGGCGTCATTTCCGAGGAAAGCGACAAATATTTTTCCGAGCTCGTTAAACGCTATTCTCTCGATGATTTCGTCATCTCCGCATCCGCAGCGAAAAAGCTCGTCGCCACCGTGGAGCACGCGGGCTCCACGTATAAAACGAGCGACGTCAATTCGCTGAGAATTACCTATTTGCTGACGAATGGCAACAGTGACAGCATTCGCTACATCCTGACGCGAAAGTACGCGGCGGAGCATTTCGACGCCGCCAAAGCGTACTACTCTTCTCAAAACGGCATGGCACAGTCGGAGCTCCGTTCCGTCTCCGCGCAAACGATAGTCGAGGCATATTCAAACCACCTGCTCTACGACAATAGCGTCGACACGGTGAATGCGTCCCTAAATCGCTACGTCACCGAAGGCTTTATGGAGCTTTACGATGAAGCCTTTGGCGATGTCAGCTTTAATCTCTACGCGAAGTCCATCAGCATATTTAAGAGTGAGAATATCAAGATCGTCGGCATTCTTCCAGGTGGTGTCAACGATGACCGAGATAGCATGGTGGTCAGCTCCGCGCTCTACGAAAAGCTCTTCGGTAAGACGAGCGGCGGAATATACTCCTTCGCCCTCGGCGATATGCCGAATGAGAAGAGTGCCGTCAAGAATGCGGTCTCCTTCTCGCGTGACGAGTTCGACGATACCTATCGCTTCTCAATAAAGAATAACGTCACCGAGGAGCTTTCCATGGTGGACGAGGTGTTAGCAGTCCTCGGTAGCGTGTTCCTCTACGTCGGAATCGGCTTCGCCGTCTTCGCCGCCCTCATGCTGATGAACTTCATCAGCACAAGCATCACCTATAAAAAACACGACATCGGCATTTTGCGCGCCATCGGCTCGCGCTCCGCGGATGTTTTCAGGATCTTCTTCGCGGAGTCCTTCATCATCGCCATGATAAACTACGTGCTCTCCGCGATAGGAACGGCGCTCGTCTGCTCCGTTATCAATAACATAATGCGCGAAAGTGTCGGGCTCCTCATAACCTTCCTGAGCTTTGGTATAAGGCAGGTAGCTCTCCTGCTCCTCGTTTCGCTTCTCGTCGCCATCATCGCAACCTTCCTCCCCGTTCGCAAGATAGCCGCGATGAAGCCCATCGACGCGATAAAGAACAGGAAATAAGCATAGCCAGAAAACAATGTAAGGCTGACGCATTTAGGCAAACCCGAACGAAAAACGGTAGAAGTAATGAAAAATCTCTGCTTCTACCGTTATTTTCTTTTTGTTAATTTTACCGTGATTTTACCTTGAAAAGCTTGCTTTTGATGAGACTTCCCGCGAAGCGTGCGTTATCTAGTGGCGAGCTCGTCGGCAAGCCTTATAATGCTCGCAAGGCTTTCGTCGTCAAGCGCGGAGCGCAGAGTGACGGCGGTATCCGCAAAGGAAAGCTCTTTGGAGTCGGCGAGCATGGCGCGCATGACCTTCGCCGCCGTCGGTCCCCAGCTTCCGTTTTCTATGAGGGCAAGCCTTCTGTTCTTGAAATTTCTCTCGGTGAGTGCGTTTATAAATTCGCGCATCGGCGGAAAAACGTCGGCATTGTACGTGACCGACGCCAAAACAAGCTTGTCGGCTTTGAAAGCCTCCGCCACCGCCTCCGCCTTGTCGCAGTAGGACAAGTCGTAGAGCTTAACGCTCCTTCCGCGCGCGGTCAGCTCGTCGCCGAGGCGAAGCGCGGCGCGCTTCGTGTTGCCGTAAACTGAGGCGTAGGCGATGACCGTCTCGTCGCATTCCGCCTCGTAGCGAGACCAAAGGTCGTAAAGTTTGACGCAGTGCGCAACGCGCTCGCCTTCGAGCACGGGGCCGTGTAAGGGGCATATCTTCCCAATGTCGAGCGCCGCCGCCTTCCTTAAAAGCGCCTGAACGTTGGCGCCGTATTTGCCGACAATGCCGATGTAGTAGCGCCGCGCCTCGTCGTCCCAAGCGGTGCAGCCCTCGTCGGGAACGCCGAAGGCTCCGAAGCCGTCGGCGGAGAAGAGTATCGCCTCCGAGCTTTCGTAGCTAACGATGACCTCGGGCCAGTGTACCATGGGCGCCGTAATGAACGTGAGCTTGTGCTCTCCGAGCGAAAGCTCCGAGCCCTCGGCGGCAACTATGCGCCTATCGGCAAAATCGTCGCCGTAAAAGCTCTTCATCATCGCGAAAGCCTTTTGCGATGCAACGATTTTCGCATTCGGGTATTTTTCGGCGAAGCGACCTATCCCCGCCGAATGATCGGGCTCCACGTGGTGAACAACGAGATAGTCGGGCTCCCTTCCGCCGAGCTCCGCAGAAAGCTTCGCAAGCCATTCGTCAACGAAATGCGCGTCCACCGTGTCGAGCACGGCGAGCCTTTCGTCGTCAATAAGATACGAATTGTATGAGATCCCGTTCGGAACGCGGTATTGCCCCTCAAAAAGAACGTCCCTCTCATCGTTAACACCGATATATTTTGTTTTGTCGGAAATGTGCATTTTATGACCTGCCTTTCAGAGCTACGCATAGCGACACTCATTTTTTTACTTGTCAGCTGAATTACATCAAATGCTGGAATAACGATAGCTATCGTTTATTCTCCTTTGCGGTGTTTATTGAAGCAATTAAAATTCGTTTTATTTCCAAACAATCATCGAGTAGGGAATTGCTCGTTTTATCATCGATGTATTCGGACATGTAAAGCAATTTAATCCAATATTCGGTTTCGGCGGCTTCTTTTAGAGCTATATGCATTTTAGAAATGAAATCCGCTTTGCTTTGACCGTAGCTTGCTTCATTTATGTTTGCGCCGATGCTTGTTCCGCTACGGATGATTTGCTTTGAAATCACCGTTTCCTTTTTGCATTTAATTAAATTTTGATGCAGCTTCACAATTCGTGCCGCAAAGGTAATGGATTTATCTATAAGCAAATTCTCTTTAATTTAAAACACCGCCCTTTAAGAGATACAGCAAAAGCTTGAAGCAATTATTCATTATTCATTAGCGAAAGCGGCTTCATTATTCGTTATTCATTGGAAATCCCGTCGAATGAATGATGAATATTGAATAATTAAAAATGAATAATACAAAATGAAAATCCCATCGAAAAAATCGACGGGATTTCCGTTTTGGTGGGGGAAGCTGGATTCGGACCAGCGAAGTCAGTGACAACAGATTTAC
>CAYSUO010000053.1:0-5822 GCA_964434325.1 uncultured Ruminococcus sp. | reverse complement strand
GGCATCCAAGGCTTCCAACATCGGTCAGGTCGCACAGTTCGCGGCAGCGGGCAAGGCTATCGGCAAGAAGAATCTCGCCGAGATAGCAATGTCCTACGGCTACGTCTACGTTGCCCAAGTCGCTATGGGCGCTGATATGAATCAAACGCTCAAAGCCATCTCCGAGGCTGAGGCTTATAACGGCCCCTCGCTCATCATCTGCTACGCTCCCTGCGAAATGCACTCCATCAAGGGCGGTATGGCAAATTGCCAGGCCGAGATGAAGAAGGCAGTCGAGTCGGGCTACTGGCAGACCTTCCGCTTCAACCCCGCTCTCAAAGCCGAAGGCAAGAATCCTTTCAGCCTTGACTCCAAGGAGCCGACGGGCGATTATCAGGCGTTCATCAACAATGAAGCGCGCTATACGAGACTCGCTCAGGCGTTCCCCGAGAGAGCAAAGGTCCTCTTCGAGAAGGCAGAGAAGGCCGCAAAGGCTAAATACGAAAGACTTAAAAAGCTTGTAGAATTCTACGACAACTGATTTTCGGGCTTCCGTATTTTGGCGTAAGCAAATATCGAGGCGCTGTGCTTTGCACAGCGCCTTTGATATTTTATTTCCGTTTTCTCGCTTAGCGTACCATGTACGCTTTTCGCTCGTCAGCCGAAAATTTCCGCACAAAATACGTTTGCCCGAGGCTTCCGTGCTTTGGCACAAACAAATATCGAGGTGTTGTGCCAAAGTACAGTTCCTTTGATATTTGTTTACGCCAAAATACGTTTGCCCGAGGCTTCCGTTCTTCGGCACAAACGAATATCGAGGCGCTGTGCAAAGCACAGTGCTTTTGGTATTTATTTATGCCTTTTCTTTGTTTTGTTCTATTTTTGCAAAAACAGGGTGTGTCTCATTAAAAATTCAATAAAACAAGGCTTTTTGTTGTAAAACCATAAAAATTGAATTTTTAATGAGGCACACACGCGGAGGCTTGGCGGTTTTAGGCAGAAACAAATGAAAAACATAATTAAAACGGGAAAACAGTAGGTTTTAACCTTAATTTTTCCTAAAAAAACACGGTAGAAGCAGAGATGATTCTTTACTTCTACCGTTTTTCGTTCGGCTTTGCCTAAATGCGACAGCCTCTATTGGTTAATTGAATTATTCAAAGTGACTAAGTAGAGCCGTTCTTTGATTGAGTTATTGTCGCTACGTTTAGTCGTTTCTGATTTAGCTATTTGAAAGGCTTCCATTAGCCGTTTTATGAGCGTTCGAGAGTTAGTTTAAGCTCTGTAAACGCTATAAGGCACTCGTTAATCCTGTTATTGTGTGAGCCTTATTCCGTTCTCAACGCTACGACGGGGTCCTTCTTCGCCGCGCTACGCGACGGGATAAGCCCCGAGATGAGGGTCAAGAGCACGCTTATCAGGACGAGTATTCCCGCCGCCGAGATGGGAAGCACGGCGCTCAGGTTGGGTATGCCCGTCAGGGCATGAAGAATGAGGTTGATGGGAATGCAGAGCAGGTAGGTAACGCCGACGCCGAGCAAGCCCGAGGCGAGACCTATTATCATCGTCTCCGCATTGAACATACCAGAAACGTCGCTCTTGGAAGCGCCTATCGCGCGAAGTATTCCTATCTCCTTGGTGCGCTCCTGCACCGAGATGAGCGTTATAACGCCTATCATTATCGAGGAAACTATGAGCGAGATAGCGACGAAGGCGATGAGCACGTAGGTTATTGCATTGATGATGGTTGTTATGGACGACATCATAATGCCCAAAAGATCCGTGTATGCTATCTTCTGCTCCTCGTTAACGCCGTCATTGTATTTAGCAATCGCGTCCACGATAACGTCCTTGCTTTCAAAGGTCGAGGCAAAAAGGTTTATCTTCGACGGCGTATCCAGGTAAACGCACCCCATATCCGAAAGATTGTTTTCCAGCGTCGAGCCCGAGAACTCGGTTATTTCGTCGTAGTACGTTGCGAGCTCCGCCTCCGTCGCTTCCTCTATCGCCTTCGCGAGAAGCAAGAGCTTTTGCTCCTCGGGCACCGCCGCGAGGCTCGCGGCAACGCTCGCGTCTATCTGCTCGCGCACCGCATCCTCCACCGTTGAGCGTATCAGCGATTTCAGCTCGTCCAGCGTCATATTTTCAAAATATGCGCCCACTTGCGTTGTATCTATGCTCGGGTCCTCCTGCTTCAAGGTCGCCACTATCATTTCGATGAGCTGTTCCTTGCTCTCAAAGCCCGCAAGAACGCCGTCCACTCCCGCTTCGAGCCGTTCGTTTTCCGCTATCAGGCAACAGAGCTTAACGTAGGCATTGGCTTTTTCAGCGTTTGAAAGATTATCTATATACGTGCGGAATGCCGCCGCCTTCTCCGCCTCCGTAAGAGAGCCCATGCTCGATTTGAAGGGCAAGCCCGTTATAACGTCGTAGGTCGGATTTGCAAGCTGAGCCTTGACCACCTCAGACTCCTGCGCCTTTTCAATCACGTACTCGGTGAGCTCGTAGGTATAGCCTATCGAGCCTTGTAGCATCGTCGTCTCCGCCTCTTCGCTCGGGCGAATTATGCCGACAACGCGAAGCTCCATCGCATTGTTATAGAGCCCGTCAAGCATAAGCGCGTTCTTGCTTATATCGCGAAATGTCCCGTCGCCGTTCGCCATATAGCAGTCGTAGGGGAATATGGTCTTAAAGCGAAGCGCGAGTATTTCCTCATAGCTCCAACGCGAGTTGCTTTCGGGGAGCTCCGTTCCGTTAACGGCGGAATCTATTATCGCGTCTATCTCCGCTTCGCTGAGAAGCCCGAGTGCATAGAGCGTCAGGTCGTCCAGCTCGTTGTTCTCGTTGAGGACGAGAACTATCTCGTCTTTCGCGCTGGGCCACTTTCCCGCGACGACATCGTACTGCTGGGTGAGTATATCGTTGATAAGTGCGCGGTCTCCGTTTGCGTCTGCAACGCCAGGTAGAAGCTCCTCCCAGGTCGTAACGCTCATCATCGACGACATGAGCGTCGAGCTCGTCGTTGTCCCCGTACCCGTCGAGCTGCTCGAGCTGGTGCCTCCCATTCCCGCATTTGCCGCCGCTTTAAGCATAAACTCGCCGAGCATTTCGCTCATGAGCTCGCCCGCGTCCGATTCGATTATATTGCCGTCCTGGTTTTTCGTGTATATTGAAATATTGAGGTCGTATGCGTATTGAATCCCGCTTATCGCGTCTTTCAAGGGGGAATCGTCCTTCGCAAGCTCCTCTTCGAGATAGAGCTTGAAGGCGGCGAGGTCGTTTTCGCTCGCTTCAATCTTGCTCAGGGCGTTGACGAGGTCGCCTATCAGGGGATCCTTATAGACCGCGTCATTTTCGTGCTCGCCGCCCTTGCCCGCACCGAGAAAACTTTCGATAAGAGAAGAAACGTCGATGCTCGTCGATTCAAGCGTCAAGGGATAGGCGGAAAGCGTCGTTTCCTGCACGTGGTTTATATACGCGGTCGTCCCCTCGGAAACGGCGAGGATAAGCGATATTCCTATGATGCCTATCGAGCCCGCAAAGGCGGTGAGCGCCGTTCTCCCCTTCTTCGTGAAAAGGTTTTTTAGGGAGAGCATAAAGGCAGTGAAAAACGACATCGAGGGCTTCTTCTGCTTCGGCGCTCTCCGCTTCTTAGCTTCTTCGGCGGGCAGTGCCTCAACGCTTGCCGCCGCCTCGGCCGCGTAGCTCGCCTCGTCGAATGGGGCGGAATCGTCCACGAGGCGCCCGTCCAGCATACGAATAATGCGCGATGAATATTTATCCGCGAGCTCTGGGTTGTGCGTCACCATGATGATGAGGCGCTTCTCGGAAATGCGCTTCAAGATCTCCATTATCTGAACGCTCGTCTTCGTATCGAGCGCTCCCGTCGGCTCGTCGGCGAGAATGATATCGGGGTCGTTGACCAAGGCGCGCGCTATTGCGACGCGCTGCATTTGCCCGCCCGACATCTCGCTCGGGCGCTTGTTCAGCTGATCGCCGAGCCCCACCTCTTCGAGCGCCGCCTTCGCTCTCACGCGTCGCTCCGATTTTGAAACTCCCGAAAGCGTCAGCGCAAGCTCAACATTTTGCAAGACCGTTTGGTGCGGAATGAGGTTGTAGCTTTGAAAAACGAAGCCTATCGAATGGTTGCGGTAAGCGTCCCAATCGCGGTCGCGATACTGCTTCGTCGACGTGCCGTTTATCACGAGGTCGCCGTCCGTATAGCTATCAAGACCTCCTATTATATTAAGAAGGGTGGTTTTTCCGCAGCCCGACGGACCGAGAATGGAAACGAACTCTCGCTTCCTAAACGAAAGCGTAACGCCCCTCAGCGCCGCCACCGTTTCCGACGAGGTAACGTAGTCCTTCGTTATATTTTTTAGTTGAAGCATTTCTTTCTCCTATGTATAAGAGCCGAGACTCAATTTCATCAACAATTATACTCTCGATTTGTGAATAAGTAAATAATAACTAAAAAACTTATAAAAAAATTAACAGTTTGCACAAAAATGTTCGATTAAGCGTTTTGCGTTAAATTTAACGCTTCCTCCGAAAAAACACAAGAACTTGTGCTCACGGGAGCAAAACAAACTATATGTAGTGGTTTGGCGACGCTCGCTAATAAAATTTCGCTTTGAAAAAAACGTAGAAAAATTAAGCCCCGTTTTGTGTAACCTGACTAAAAAATCAACAAGTCTGCTTCACTTTATCTTTTTGCGGCGAAAGTCAAGAGGTAAATTGAACAAAAATAATAAAAATTTTAGTGCAAAAATACTGTTTTTCGCCGCTTCGCAATTTTGAGCAAAACACAAGATATTGAGGTCGGGTATTGACAAAATCACAAGATGTGGTATATAATATACGCGTCGAGATTAACGCATCTGTTGCGTTAATCTCTGTGCGGCTTTGCCGCACTTGGCGCGATACCGCGCCCGCGTACCTTGACGGCGTCGCAAAAATGTCCGTGCAAGCACACATTTTTGCTTCCTGGTATAATTCGCGTGTGAAAGATTTTTGCGCGGTTGCGCACAAACCTTTCGGGCTAACGCCCTTCGGCGCGTTACCGCGCCCACGCTTCTTGACGGCGTCGCAAAAATGTCCGTGCAAGCACACATTTTTGCTTCCTGGTATAATACACGCGGAAAGTTTTGCAAGCAAGCCTTTGGGCTTTGCCCCGTGCGTTGCCGCGCCCGCGTACCTTGACGGCGTCGCGAAGAAGTCTTGCGTGAGGCTTTGGTATGCGTGAGTAAGTGCTCAGAGGCTTGCTTTTTAGGATAATTTTGTGTGCTTTTCGCACACCACGGCTCGACGGTGTTGAAAAATGCCGCGAGCGTTTTATTCCTTTTTTGCTTTAACGCGGTGAAGCTTTGCCGCTGTGTCCGTGTTTTGCGGGCTGAAAAGACTGAATGAATTTTTATAAAAGTGACAAGATAGGAGACAGAGATGAAGCTCATTAAGAGAAACGGAGCCGAGGTTATATTCGACAAGATAAAGATATACAACGCGATAACCAAGGCGAACGAGGCGCTGGAAGAGGCTGACCGCATAGGCGCCGCCGACGTGGAGATGATAACGGACAACGTGGAGCGCCAATGCGGAAAGCTCAACCGCTCCGTCAGCGTCGAAGAGGTGCAGGACCTCGTGGAGCGCGAGATAATGAAGAAGAAGGCGTTTACGCTCGCCAAGGCGTACATCACCTATCGCTACAAGCGCGCGCTCGTGCGTAAGTCCAACACGACCGACGACAAGATACTTTCGCTCATCGAATGCAACAACGAAGAGGTCAAGCAGGAGAACTCCAACAAGAATCCCACCGTCAACAGCGTTCAGCGCGACTATATGGC
>CAYSUO010000052.1:0-5872 GCA_964434325.1 uncultured Ruminococcus sp. | reverse complement strand
AGGATATCGCAGTGAAGCAATTACACGATGAGATCAATCGCAGGCGGACCTTCGCCATTATTTCGCACCCCGACGCCGGCAAGACCACGCTGACCGAAAAATTTTTGCTCTACGGCGGCGCCATTCAAACTGCGGGATCGGTCAAAGGCAAAGCCTCCGACCGTCACGCCGTTTCCGACTGGATGGAAATGGAAAAAAAGCGCGGCATTTCCATTACTTCGTCGGTGATGCAATTTGAATACGACGGATATTGCATCAATATTTTGGATACCCCCGGACACCAGGACTTTTCCGAGGATACCTATCGTACGCTTATGGCGGCGGACAGTGCGGTTATGGTTATAGATGCGGCAAAGGGTATCGAGCCTCAAACCAGAAAACTTTTCAAGGTATGCGCTATGCGCGATATCCCCATTTTCACCTTTATCAACAAGATGGACCGCGAGGCGCGAGACCCCTTCGACCTGCTCGACGAGTTGGAGCACGAGTTCGGCATAGGCACCTACCCCATGAACTGGCCGATAGGGTGCGGGCAAAAATTCAAAGGGGTCTACGACCGCGAGGCGCACTCCATTCTCTCATTTGAGGATTCGCACCGCGGACGCGATCGCATACGGGGAACGGACTGTGATATTACCGACACCGCGAAACTGGACGAGCTCATAGGAGAAAAAATGCGTGAGGAGCTTGTCGAACAGGTGGAGCTGCTTGACGGCGCCTCGTTTGACTTCGACCTTGACGCGGTGCGCCATGGCAAGCTCTCCCCCGTATTCTTCGGCTCGGCGCTCAACAACTTCGGTATAGAGCCCTTCCTTCGCCACTTCTTGAAAATGACGACGGCGCCGCTTCCGCGAATCGCCGAGGGGACTCTGGTGGATCCCTTTGACGAGCGCTTCTCCGCCTTCGTTTTCAAGATACAGGCCAATATGAACAAGGCGCACCGAGACCGTATCGCGTTCATGCGCATCTGCTCGGGAAAATTTGAGCGTCAAAAGGACTACTATCACGTTCAGGGAGCGAAATCCTTCCGCCTCTCACAGCCCCAGCAGATGATGGCGGCGGAGCGCGAGGTCATCGACGAAGCGTATGCGGGCGACATAATAGGCGTTTTTGACCCTGGAATCTTTTCGATAGGCGACACGGTATGCGAGCGCGGAATGAAGCTCAAATTTGAGGGGATACCGACCTTTGCGCCAGAGCACTTCGCGATGGTGGAGCAGGTGGACTCGATGAAGCGCAAGCAGTTCGCCAAGGGGATGAATCAGATAGCGCAAGAGGGCGCGATACAGATATTTTTTGAGCCCAATTCGGGGCTTGAACGCGTCATCGTCGGCGTTGTCGGCGTATTACAATTTGAGGTGCTTGAATACCGCCTGAAAAACGAATACGGATGTGACCTTCGCCGCTCCAATCTCGCCTATCAGCAGATACGCTGGATAAAGGATCAATCGCTTGACCCGAAGAGCTTGAAGCTATCGCACGACACGAAGTGGGTGCAGGACTTCCGCGGGAACAACCTGCTCATATTTACGAGCGAATGGGCGATACGCTGGATCTTGGAGGACAACCCCGAGCTTGAACTTCTTGAATTTAATCGCAACGACGAAGCGTAATGCAAATATTTATTTACACGGTGAACATCTATGAGAATGAGAAAAAAGAAGCACGGGGTGGAGCGTCTTGCCGCGTGCCGCGATATTCTGCTTGAAGGGCTAAACGCCGACGAGAGCGCGCCCGAGCGTATGGGAATGGCGGGTGCACCGCTTTGGCTCGAAATAGGTGCGGGCAAGGGCGGCTTCGCCCGTGAGATGGCGCGGCGCACGCCGAGCGCCGCCTACGTCGCCATGGAGCGCGTTTCCGATTGCGTCGTTTTAGCCGCCGAAGCGGCAAAGGCGGAGGAGGGCGGCGCGCCGAAAAATCTCCGCTTTCTCGTCGCCTCGGCGGACGAGCTGACGCGCCTCTTCGCCCCCGAAAGCGTGTCGCGTTTATTCTTGAATTTTTCTGACCCCTGGTCCAAAAAAGGCTACGCGAAGCGCCGCCTGACGCACCGCCGCTACCTCGCCGTCTATTTCAATCTTTTAAAAGACGGCGGGCAACTCTTTTTCAAGACGGACAACGATGGGCTCTTCGACTTCTCGCTCGAAGAACTCGAAGCCATGGGACTCACCTGCGACGCGGTGACACGCGACCTGCACGCCTCCGAGCACAACGCCGACAATGTGCGCACGGAGTATGAAAGCTATTTTGCCGCACAGGGCGTCAAGATAAATATGCTCGCGGTCACGAAGCCGAGCGGCTTTATGCCCGAGATCGCCGACGAGCTGAAAAGGGAGCGAAAAAGCTTCCGTGAATAAGTCACGCCACATTTACGACGAGGAGTGGGCTCACGCGGGGCACCGCGAGCGAATGCGCGCTAAATTTGAGGAGCACGGGGCGCGCATCTTCGATACCTACGAGCTCGTTGAAATGCTCCTCTACTACACGATACCGCGTTGCGACACAAACCCCGTCGCCAAGCGTCTGCTCGCGAGTTTCGGCGGACTTGAAGCTCTCCTTTCGGCGAGGCGCGAGGCGCTTGTGGCTGTGAACGGAGTCGGGCAAAGCACGGCGGAGCTCATTCTTCGCGTGGGAGACCTCACGCGCCCCGCACCCGATGAGCCCGATACCGAGGAGCCTTGCCTTTCCGATGCGAACGCGGCGTGTGCCCTCATCGCCGCGCAATATTCGAGCGACGACTTCAACGGTGTTTCGTTCATTGCTCTCGGCAATAAAATGAATTTTCTGGGCTTTGAAAAAATATCGCCGCTTGACCTCGCGTCGAGTGCCGTTCAGCCGAAGCCCTTCATCGAGGCGGCTCTTAAATTTGGGGCCTCCGCTTGCATAATAACGCACCGCCACGCGAGTGGAGCCTATCTCCCCGACGACGGAGACCGCGAAACGCTCCGCATCATTGAGAAAGCTCTCGCCGCCGTCGGCGTTCGGCTTTGCGAAAGCTACGTGCTCGGTGGCGGCGGCATTTTCGCCATGCTATCAGGCACGTACCACACGGTGCGATCCGCCGAATATCTTTGCACGGGTGGCGGTGTTCGCGAGCTATCCCCCGTATTGGAATGTGCTCTCGGAGTCGGGGCGGAGTCCTTCGCGGCTCTCTCCGCGTTTCCCTCTAAGCGCGCTCTTTTTTCCGCGAGCCCTCATCGGCTCACGGAGCT
This sequence comes from uncultured Ruminococcus sp., assembly GCA_964434325.1. Lineage (GTDB taxonomy): Bacteria > Bacillota > Clostridia > Oscillospirales > CAG-272 > UBA1740. Next base: position 2,663 of record CAYSUO010000052.1, on the reverse strand, counting down.
CTCCTCGCCCGAGGTTGCCCTCGCGGTGCGCCTTTTCGCCGCTCTCGCGGCGCGGCGCGTGACCGACGAGCTTCGCTTCGGAAGCATTTACACGGAAGAGGAGCTTGCGCCCATTCTCTCCGCCCTCTTCCTCGACGAATACGCCGAAGTGGTCATCGCCCTCTCGCTCGATGGGCGCGGCAGGCTCCAAGCCGTCGATCGCATATCTGAGGGCACGGTCAACGAGGCGCAAATACTGCCTCGCAAGCTCACCGAGACCGCGAAGAGGCGACGCGCCGCCGCGCTCATCTTGGCGCACAACCATCCGTGCGGCACAGCCGAGCCCTCGCGCGACGACGCCGAGGCGACGGCGGCTCTGGAAGAGGTGCTTCTCTCGGCGGGGATAAGGCTCGCGGCGCACTACGTCGTCGCGGGGGGCGCGATAAAGCGCATTGTCGCCGCGCCAAAGTAAACACAAGCCCCACAGGGCGGATTGGAGATAAAATGATATATAAACAGGGACTTTTTGAAGGCGAGCGAGCGCTCTATCATATAGCGGACGCGGAAATCATCGACTCCACGTTTCAAAACGGCGAGTCGCCGCTCAAAGAATGCGACCGCTTGAAGCTCGACGGCTGCATATTCAAATGGAAATATCCGCTCTGGTATTCTCGCGACGTTCACATCAAAGCTACGACGCTTCTCGAAACGGCGCGCTCGGGGATCTGGTATACCCACGGCATTTCAATGGAGAACTGCACGATAGAGGCGCCGAAAACGTTTCGCCGTTCAACTCGCATATCCCTCACCGATTGCACCCTGCCCGACGCGAAGGAAACGCTTTGGAACTGCCGCGACGTGCGCCTGAAAAACGTCAGCGCGGCGGGAGACTATTTCGCAATGGGCTCGGAAAACGTCGATATCGACGGCTTCTCCCTGAAAGGCAACTACGCCTTCGACGGGGCGAAGAACGTCACCGTCAAAAACGCGAGGCTTCTCTCCAAGGACTCGTTTTGGAACTGCGAAAACGTCACCGTTGAAAACTCGCTCATAATAGGCGAATACCTCGCCTGGAACTCAAAAAACGTCACCTTCATAAATTGCACGATAGACTCCAATCAGGGACTCTGCTACCTCGACAACGTCAAGCTCGTTAACTGCAAGCTCTTGAACACCGACCTCTGCTTCGAGCTCTCCACGGTTGACGCGGAGGTGACGAGCAAAATAGACAGCGTTAAAAACCCCATCTCGGGAAGCATACGCGCCGCCGCCATCGGCGAGCTGATTCTCGACGAGAAGCTTATCGACCCGAAAAGGACGAAAATAGTCACCGACGAGGCATAGCGCGGTGCTCGCACCAAGGGTATCTAATACGATAAATTCCAGCCCACGCGGGAGAACGGAGAAACTATGAAATTTGATTTTGATAAACCGACGGAGCGCCGAGGAACGTGCTCGCTGAAATGGAACGTTGCGGAAGGCGAGCTCCCCATGTGGGTGGCAGATATGGACTTCGAGGCGGCGCCGCCGATACGCGCCGCGATAACGCGCTGTGCGGAGCGCGGCATTTTCGGATACTCCGACACGCCGAAGGAATATTATGAAGAGGCGGCGAGTTTCTTCAAAAGAAGATATGGAGCTCCTTTTGAAGCCGACGAGCTGATATACGTCGCGGGTGTCGTTCCCGCCATTTCGACCGCAGTGCGCCGCTTGACGGCTCCGAACGAGAACGTGCTCGTTCAAGCCCCCGTCTACAACATCTTCTACAATTGCATAATCAACAACGGCAGGCGCGTCGTTTCAAGCGATCTCGTTTATAAAAACGGCGAGTATTCTATGGACTTCGACGATTTGGAGAAGAAGCTCGCTGACCCGCAAACCGCGCTGATGATACTCTGCAACCCGCACAACCCCGTGGGCAGGATATGGACGCGCGACGAGCTCACGCGCGTCGCGGAGCTCGCGGAGCGGCACGGGGTCTTAGTCATTTCCGACGAGATACATTCGCCGATAACGCGCCCCGCCACAAAGTACGTCCCCTTCGCCATGGTGGGGGGTGACCGCGCCATCACCTGTATCGCCGCCTCAAAGGCGTTCAATATCGCGGGACTCCACGCGGCGTGCATCCACGTCAAGGACCCCGTACTTCGGCACAAGCTGTGGCGCGCCGTCAATACCGATGAGGTCGGCGAGCCCAACGTCTTCGCCATCGACGCCAACGTGGCGGCATACCGAGACGGTGAGCCCTGGCTCGACGCCCTCAACGAATATCTATTTGAAAACCGCCGCTTTGCCGAGGAGTTCATCGCGCAAAGGCTTCCGCGCCTTCACGCGGTCAAGGCGGACGCGAGCTACCTTTTGTGGCTGGATATCTCCGCCTATTCGCACGACTCGGAAGGCTTCGCCAAGGAGCTACGTAAGAAAACGGGGCTCTACGTCAATGATGGCGCCGAATACGGGCACGGCGGAGAAAGCTTTTTGCGCATAAATCTTGCAACCCGACGCGCCCTGATACTTGACGGGCTTGAAAGGCTCGCCGCATTTTGCACCGAGCTGGCCTCCGCACAGCATAACTAAGCTTGCGCCAAGCTCTTTCGTGGCTGAATAGCCCCGTATAAATTGCATAGATGCTGTCGCATTTAGGCAAAGCCGAACGAAAAACGGTAGAAGTAGAGAAAGAGCTC
>CAYSUO010000051.1:0-6823 GCA_964434325.1 uncultured Ruminococcus sp. | reverse complement strand
GGCGTCGCAAAAATGCCCTTGCAAGCAAGCATTTTTGCTTCCTGGTATAATATACACGTTAAGTCTTACGCGCGGAACGCGCGAAAGACTTGGTGCGGCTTTGCCGCACAGCGCACGTTCGTGCGCCGCATACCTTGACGGCGTCGCGAAAATGTCCGTGCAAGCACACGTTTTGCTTCTTGATATGTGTCAAGTAGCTTGACGGCGTCGCAAAAAGCCAAACGCAAGCAAGCTTTGGGCGTGGCGCGAAGCAGGTTTATTTTTTTATTCACCACAACTATCAATTTCGGCGCTCAGCGCAAAGAAAGAAGGAGAGGCCCATGGATATCGCCATCATTGCCGATGACAACAAAAAAGAGCTTATGACTCAGTTTTGCATAGCGTACAGTGCAATTCTTAGCCGCCACCATTTGTATGCCACACAGACCACGGGCACGTATATCTCCGACGCCACGGGCTTGGAAACGGAAAGCCTTTTGGCGGGGAGCGCGGGAACGGAGCAGCTGGCGTCGCGCATTTCGTACAACGAGATTGATGTGGTTTTCTTTTTCAGGAGCACTGACCCTGCCAAGGAGGTCTCCGAGGCGGAAAACAATCTGCTTAGGCTTTGCGATATGTACAACGTTCCTCTTGCAACCAATATAGCGACCGCCGAGGTGCTTGTTATGGCGCTCGACAGCGGCAGCCTTGATTGGCGCAACTTCGTAAATCCGCACAGCGGCTATAACATGGGAAAGAGGAATTTATAAAATTAAAATGACAAAGACTGCCCGCACGGCGTTTTTGTCATTTTTGAATATTTTTTCGGAAGAGATATGGCTATAATAAAGGAAATGACGTTTATCATCGACTCCCTGTTGGAGGACCTCGACGACGCGGGGCTTCCGACGGGCGAGGCGGAGCGTACACACGTTGCGGAGGACGGCTTTTATCGCCTAGACGGCGACTCCGTTCACCTCGACTACACCGAGCGCGGCGAAGGCGGCTCGCGCGTGCATTGCGAGCTGATTTTGACGAAAGAGCGCGTGACGGTCAGGCGGCGCGGCGACGTTGAATGCGATATGGTGTTTGAAAGGGGCGTTTGCCACAAGGCGCTTTACAGGCTGGCGCCCTATTCCTTCGACATGGAGCTTTTAACGCTACGAATGGAAAACGCTCTCACGCGGGACGGCGGAACGCTCGACCTCCTCTACAAGATGACTCTCGGCGGCGTGACGCGGCGGGTCAGAATGAAGCTTACGGCGCGCGCACGGTGAAGTTGGGCGGGACTCAAAACGGGTGCCTTGTGCTCTTGAAAGCCGAACGCGAGGCGATCTCCGAATCGGGCACGCACAAGCCAGCTTCCTAATTGAAAGGTTGGTCATAATTTGAATTTAGCGGAATTTAAGGCGCGCATAAAGGCGGCGAAGCCCGAGGGCTGGTATATTTTCGCGGGAGAAGAGGACTATCTCAAAAGCTTCTACCTTTCCGAACTCCGCAAAATAACGATAGGGGCGGACGACGGGCTCGCGATTTTTAATCACACGGTGCTTGACGCGCAGGACTTCGATCTGGGCGCCCTGGCGGAGGCGATACAGTCGCCGCCCATGATGCAGGAATACAAGCTGATAGAATGGCGCTTTGCCGACCTTGGCGCATTGAAGGAGAGCGAGCTGAAAGCCTTTCGCTCCGAGATATTCCCCTTGAAGGCGGAGCACCCCGCCGCGGTGCTCGCGATAACAGCGACGGCGGCGGGCTTTGACGCGGGAAGCGAGAAGCGCCCCTCGCGGCTGGCGAAGCTTTTCGGGGAAGCCTTCGACATCATCTCGTTCCCCCGCTCGACGGACAACCAGCTTCTCGGCTGGCTTAAAAAGCATTTTGACGCGGAGGGGATAGGCGTTACGCTGGACGCCCTGAACGCGATGCTTTTCAGGGTGGGGCGCTCGATGGAGGCTCTTGGCGGCGAGGTCGCCAAGCTTTCGGCATTTTTGAAGGCGAACGGGCGGAACGCCCTGACCGCGAGCGACGTTGAGCTCGTTTGCTCCGCGAGCGCGGAGAGCGACGCTTTTGCGATACAAAATGCGGTGATGGAGCGGAACGCGTCCAAGGCGTTTCGCGCGCTGGCGGATATGAAGGCGCGGCGCACGGATCCGCAGATGGTTATTGGTATGCTTGCGAAAACGTATTCGACGTTGACCTCGGTGGCGCTTCTTGCCGAGGAGGGGACGGACGCCGAGGATATTAGGGCGCTCTTAGGGCTGAGCCCCTATCCCTTGCAGCTCTATATGAGGGCGGCGAAGGCGCTGGGGAGCAAGAGGATAAGCGCGGCGCTTACGGCGCTTTTGGAGGCGGACGCCGCCGCCAAGCAGGGAGGCATCGGCGGCTATCGCGCGATAGAGCTCTTCGTGGCGCAAAACGTGTAGCTCGGGGCCTTGCGCTTTGCGAAAACCGAAGATCGGCTTTTCTGCCGACGGTGACTTGAAAGGAAGGATAAAGAAGTATGAAAACGGTAATGAAAAGGATAGTCGCTTTTTCGACGTTGCTGGCGCTCTTGTTGGCGCTCGTGCTGTCCTTTGCCGCTTGCGGCGAAGAAAACTACGACGATATAGCCTTTGACGACACGAAGGTGTACGCCGCGATGAAGGTCAAAAAATACGGCACGATAGTTTTGGAGCTCGATCCCGAGAACGCGCCGATAACGGTGCAAAACTTCGTCGATCTCGTGAACGAGGGCTTTTACGACGGCTTGACTTTTCACAGGATAATAGAAGATTTCATGATACAGGGCGGAGACCCCGACGCGGACGGAACGGGCGGCTCGCCGAACACGATAAAGGGCGAGTTCTCGGCGAACGGCGTCACCAACTCGATAAGCCACGTGCGCGGCGTTATATCGATGGCGCGTTCGAGCGATATGGATTCGGCATCAAGCCAATTCTTCATCTGCAATGCGGACGCAACGTATCTTGACGGGCAGTATGCCGCCTTCGGCAGAGTTGTTCGCGGCATGGACGTTGTGGACGCGATAACGGAGGGTACGCTGCCGTATACCCCGTACTATGAGTATTACGGAACGAGCGATTACGAGATCTTGAAAGCCTACGGCTATCTCAGCGGAACTATCGAGAACAAGTCTAAGCAGGCGGTCATCGAATACGTTAAGATAATTCGCGAGAGCGCACAATGACGCGCTTCGCTATTGACAGCGCGCCCGTCTTGTGATAGAATATTAAAAATTAAAAATAAATAAATTTTCGAGAGGAAATGAAAATGGCAACTTATTTTAACGAAGCTTCGCATACGTTCAGCGAATATCTGCTCGTCCCTGGGTATACGGACGAGAACTGCATTCCCGCCAACGTGAGCCTGAAAACCCCGCTGGTCAAATACAGAAAGGGTGAAGAGGAATGCCCGCTTATGATGAACATTCCTATGACGAGCGCGATAATGCAGTCCGTCTCCGACGATAAGATGGCGGTGGCGCTTGCGCGCGAGGGCGGCGTTTCCTTCATTTTCGGCTCGCAAACGATAGAGGACGAGGCGGCAATGGTCGCAAGAGCGAAGGGCTACAAGGCGGGCTTCGTCGTCAGCGATTCCAATCTCACACCCGACAACACCCTGGCGGACGTTTTGGAGCTTGCCGAGAGAAACGGGCACTCCACGATGGCGGTCACAGACAACGGGCTTTGCAACGGCAAGCTTCTCGGCATAGTTACGAGCCGCGATTATCGCGTCAGCCGTATGTCCGTCGATATCAAGGTCTCCGAATTTATGACTCCTCTCGAAAAGCTGGTGACCGCCCCCGCGGGGACCACCTTGAAGGAAGCCAACGATATCATCTGGGAGCACAAGCTCAACTCGCTCCCCATCGTTGACGCGGACGGCTGCCTCAAATATTTCGTTTTCCGCAAGGACTATTCACAGCACAAGGAAAACCCGAACGAGCTTCTTGACAAGGAGAAGAGATATGTGGTCGGCGCGGGTATCAACACCCTCGACTACGAAAAGCGCGTTCCCGCGCTCATTGAAGCGGGCGCCGACGTGCTCTGCATAGACTCCTCCGAGGGCTACACGATATGGCAGAAGCGCACGCTCGATTTCATTCGCTCGCGCTACGGCGACAGCGTCAAGGTCGGTGCGGGCAACGTCGTTGACCGCGAGGGCTTCCTCTTTTTGGCGCGTGCGGGTGCCGATTTCGTCAAGATAGGAATTGGCGGCGGCTCCATCTGCATAACGCGCGAGCAGAAGGGGATCGGGCGCGGACAGGCGAGCGCCGTCATCGAAGTTGCCGCCGCGCGTGACGAATACTACAAGGAGACGGGCATCTACGTTCCCATCTGCTCCGACGGCGGCATAGTGCACGATTATCACATGACGCTGGCGCTCGCCATGGGCGCGGACTTCATGATGCTCGGCAGATACTTTGCAAGATTCGACGAGAGCCCGACGCCGAAAATCATGGTGAACGGTCAGTACGTCAAGGAGTATTGGGGCGAAGGCTCGAACAGGGCGAGAAACTGGCAGAGATATGACCTCGGCGGCAAGGCGAAGCTTTCGTTTGAAGAAGGCGTCGACTCCTACGTCACCTACGCGGGCTCTCTTCACGACAACGTGGAGAAATCGCTCTACAAGGTCAAGTCCACGATGTGCAACTGCGGCGCAATAACCATTCCCGAGCTCCAAGAAAAGGCGAAAATGACTCTCGTTTCCGCCACGAGTATAGTTGAGGGCGGCTACCACGACGTTACCCTGAGAAGCACGACGAACAAATAATGAACAGCGTTTTTATTCCCGAGGGATATAAACCGCATCTCGACGTTTACAGAACGCAAAAGGCGATAGATTTTATAAAGCGCACCTTTCAGGCGCGCCTTGCGGCGGCGCTGAACTTAAAGCGCGTCAGCGCTCCGCTCTTCGTCACCGCGGCGTCGGGGCTCAACGACGATCTGAACGGGACGGAGCGCCCCGTCGGCTTCGACATTCCCGCCGTTGGCGAATGTGGGCAGGTGGTGCATTCTCTCGCAAAATGGAAGCGACTCGCCTTGAAGGAATATAACTTCTTCGTGGGCAACGGGCTCTACACGGATATGAACGCCATACGCCGCGACGAGGAGCTTGATAATATACACTCGATCTACGTAGATCAGTGGGACTGGGAGAAGGTCATCACGCGCGAGGAGAGGACGCTCGGCTACCTGTGCGAGGTCGCCTCGAAGATAGTCGGCGTTATATGCGATACCAACGAGCTCTTGAAGGTGGATTTCCCCGAGCTCTCCGTTTCGCTTCGGCGCGATATGGTGGCGGTAACGACGGCGGAGCTCGAAGAGGAATACCCGAGCCTTTCGCCGAAGGAGCGCGAGGACGCTTTTTTGAAAAAGCACGGGACGGCGCTCATCATGCAGATAGGCGGCAAGCTCAAAAGCGGCAAGCCGCACGACGGCCGCGCTCCCGACTACGACGATTGGGAGCTCAACGGCGATATAATGTTCTACAACGAGGTGCTGGGGCGCGCCTTCGAGATTTCGTCGATGGGGATACGCGTTGATGCCGAGTCCTTGGCTCGTCAGCTCACGGAGCGCGGCTGTGACGAGCGGCGCTCGCTCCCCTTCCACAAAATGCTGCTCGCGGGCGAGCTTCCGCTCACGGTGGGCGGCGGCATAGGTCAATCGCGCCTTTGCATGCTTATGATGGGCTGTGCCCATATAGGCGAGGTGCAGTCCAGCATTTGGGACAGGGAAACGCGGGATAAATGTCGGGCGGCGGGAATACGCCTATTGTGAGCAGGGATTCTCGCCTGCGGAACTAACGCGGAATAAGTTTTAAACCTTTGTTAATATGTCAGGTTACACAAGATGTAACACTTATTAATGGAGGAATTAAAATATGAAAACAAAAAACGAATTGTTGAAAAAGTACGAAGGGAACGAAAAATTTTATAATGTGATAAAAGCACATTATAAAACCAAAACATCTTTGCAAGATTATGATGGCTCTATCGTTGATTTTAACATCGAATCTATGAAAGATATTGTTGGGGGAGAAAAACTAACATACGAGGATTTTATTGATATTCAAATTCAAACAGGAAATGATTATCGAGGCTCTTTTATGCTTTGTTATCACTATATCCCGATTGAGTTTATGGGTGAAGTTGAAAGGTTTTCTAAAAACAAAGTTTTGTTCAAGCGAATTTATGTTGACGGAATGTTTCCAGACGGTAATTGCTTTGTTGGCAAAGAGGACCATGTTTGGATGGATATCAAGGGATTTGAAACTTTGAATGTAGGTGACCGCATATCTTTCTTTGCCGAACCATATATGTATATAAAAACGGGTGATGGTAAAAGATTAGACTATGGTTTAAGGGAACCTAAAAACATTAAAAAAATCGCTAAATATAAATTACCGACTGATGAAGACTTAATGAAGCAGGATATTGATGGTATTATTTGCGAATCGTGTTATTTGGCAGAGCAATGTGATGGAATTAATTGTATTAGAAGCAAAGACTAATTATGCGAATTACGTAAAAGTATGATTGAAACATTAAAAAGCAAATGATAAGAAGAGGCTGTCGCATTTAGACAGAACAAACGAAACACGGTAGAAGTAAAGAGAGAACTCTGCTTCTACCGTGTTTTTTAGGGAAAATCAAGGTTAAAACCTACGGTTTTCTCTTTTTTATTTGGTTTTTCGTTTTATCGACGTTTCCTCACTCGACGTACCATTGTACGTCTATCGCTCGTCAGCCGTCGATTTCTGCTCTAAATCCGCCAAGCCTCCGTGTAGGTGTCTCATTAAAAATTCGCTTTTTGATTTTACCGTGGTTTTACACCAAAACCTT
>CAYSUO010000050.1:0-7103 GCA_964434325.1 uncultured Ruminococcus sp. | reverse complement strand
GCTTTGCCCCTTCGCGCACGTTCGTGCGCCACGTATATTGACGGCGTCGCGAAAATGTCCGTGCAAGCACACATTTTCGCTTCCTGGTATAATACACGCGGAAAGTCTTGCAAGCAAGCCTTTTGGCTTCGCCCCTTCGCGCACATTTGTGCGCCACGCATATTGACGGCGTCGCAAAAATGTCCGTGCGAGCACACATTTTTGCTTCCTGGTTTAATATAAGTGAAAAATCTTGTGTGTAAGCACACAAGTTTTAGGGGGCTTTGCCCCTTCACGCACGTTCGTGCGCCACGTATATTGACGGCGTCGCGAAAATGTCCGTGCAAGCACACATTTTCGCTTCCTGGTATAATACACGCGGAAAGTCTTGCAAGCAAGCCTTTTGGCTTCGCCCCTTCGCGCACATTTGTGCGCCACGTATATTGACGGCGTCGCAAAAAGTCAAACGTAAGCACATATTTTCGCTTCATAGTGTTAAAGAACGATAATAAACAAGAGTCAAATGCCGCCGAGGCGGCGGAACGGAGAATTATGGCGCTTATCATCGCTCCCGCCGAAAAGGCGGAGATAAAGAGGCTCGTGTGCCCCGATTGCCGCGAAAAGGTGCGCGGCATAGGTCTTTTGCCCGATAGCCGCATAACGGGCTTGGTATTCAGATGTAAAAAATGCGGAGCATATAAGTCCGTGAAAACGGAATAAGGTGCCGATACCCACGAGGTCAGAGCCAATTCTTCGTTAGCGAAGGGCTTTGACCTTTCTTTGTTAAATGCAAGAGCCGAGAGGCAAAGCAAATAATATGCCGCGCTGGCGGCGGAACGGAGGTTAAAGTGAAAAAGATAAACCCGTATGCCACCAATCGCGGCGGCATCATAAAGGCGCCCCGAGCGGCAGATAAATGCGCTCCTCGCGCGAGCGTTATAAAGGGCGACGATCTTCGCGTCGCAAACGTTCAAAAGAAACAGTCGCTTTAAGCGCGGAATGGAGAAGCCATGAATTTTGAAACCGAAGCCGAGCTCGAAGCTTCGCCGACCACGGCGGAGAGCCCCGAGGTGAACGTTGAAGCGGAGGAGCGCGAAGCGTGGAGCGGCGGGGAAGAGCTGGACGCGGCGGAATACGCCGAAGAGCCCTTTGAAGATAAGGAGCCCGACGTGGGCGCCGCCGAGCAGGAAGCGCCAACCTCTCCCGCCTTTGACGAAAGAGACGGCGAAATCCTTCGCCTGAAAAAACAAAACGAGGACTATGACGCCTTTGTGAAAAAGGCTCTCGCCAAGATAGGCATCGAGGGGGAGAGCGGCAAGGAAGCCCTCATCAAGCTCGCCGCGGAGGCTGACGACGTAACTCCCGAGGAGTACGCGGAGCAGCACGAGCGTGAGGAGCGTGAGCGCGAGCGCGAAAGGCTCGCCCGCGCCGAAGCTTTTGAAAAGCGCGCGGCGGCTGATCTCGCGGCGGTGCACGCCGCCTTCCCCGAAACGGCGGTGTACAAAACGGTGCGTGACCTGCCCAACGTTCGCCGCTTCGGTGAGCTTATGGATATGGGGCTCACCCCGAAGGAGGCGTATATTGCCGCCAACCCCGATGCAGTGCGCGGAAGCGTGGCGGCGGCGGTAAAAAAGAGTTCCCTCGCGGAAACGAAGGAGCATTTGCGCTCGTCCGTCCCGCGAGGCGCCAAGGACGTCGCCCCGCGTATGTCGAGGGAGCAGCTTATAGAATATCGCGAAATGTTCCCCGACCTGTCGGACAAGGAGATAGCTCGCCTGTATAGGGGCGCTGTCGGCTGACCCGTGTTGCAAAAACGGCGAATCATAAATCAATTTAAACACTGTCAGTTGCCATTTGGCAACGGAATGGAGAAGAAATGTTCAAGCTTATAAAAATAGAGGGCGCGCGTATCAACGTTCCCGAGCCCGAGCTCCTTAAAGCGGGCGAAGCGATAAAGGCGGGCGAGGCGCTTGCGCTTAGCGGCGGTGCTCTCGTCGCCGCCACCACGGCGGCAACCCACGTCGCCCTCGCGGGCGGCTCCCTCGGCGCCGTAATACCCGCCGCTCGCATAGACGCACACCAGATATATGAGGTGCCCTTCAAGGGCACGCCGTCCGTCGTGGCGGGAGATGCGTTGAGCCTCGCCGAGGGCGCGCTCGCCGTCAGCGCCGCGAGTGACGGGAATGGCATTTTAACGCTCGTTTCACAAAACGGCGCCACAGGTGACGGCGACACCGTCACAGTACGGTTTGTTGGAGGAAAATGATGATAGTTTACGGAAAGCTCGGCGGCGCTAACGATGCCGCCATAGGAAAGATAGACACCCCGATTAAAATGCTCATCGAGCACGAGTCCAACCTTTGCGAGAAAAACAGATCGATCCTCAAAACGCTCTACAACGTTGAAAAATCGCGTAAATTCGGCGAGACTGTCCTCGGTCAGTCCGATTTCGATACATTTATGGCTGTTGCCGAAGGGGCGGGCGCGGAAAACGATACCGTGCGTGAAACGTATCGCAAATTCATCGAGCATATTCAGTTTATGAAGGAGTTCACCATCACGGCGGAAATGATAGAGGACGCCAACTTCGGCGTCGCCTCCGACGCGAAGCGCCGCGCCGAAAACTTCACCCGCGCCTACTATAAGACGCAGAATAAGCTGGGCTCCTGGGCGCTCATCAACGGAACGGAGAAAAGCGGCGTTTTCAACCGCGCCGAGGTGGATCTGACGACGGGGGACGGCTTGCCCCTTTTCAGCGGAAGCCATAAGTACCACACGCCGAAAATGGAGCGCTTCACGCAGTCCAATTTCTTCTGGGGCGACCTCGCCTCCTCGTCGGAGAGCTTCGAGGAGCAGCTGAACGTTATCGCCAATCGCCTTCGCAATTTTAAGGACGAGAATGGAGACGTTATGGGCTACGTTGCCGACACCCTCATTCTCCCTGGCAATCGCCCCCGCCTTGAAGCCCTCGCGAAAAAGGTGTGCGGCTCCGAGCGTAGCGTGGGAACGGCGCATAACGATATCAATACCCAGTACGGCAATTGGACGATAGTGGTCTTGCCCGATTGGCAGCTCGCCGAGCAGTCACCCGATAGGATAATGGTTATGTCGAGCGCGGCGAATCGAAGCCTCGCGGGCAATATGTTCTTTAACCGCGTCCCCCTGACGGTGACGAGCTGGATAGATAATCACACCTCTAACTACATTTGGAACGGGCGCTGCCGCTTCGGCGTCGGCTTCGGAACGTGGAAGCATATCGCCCTCGCCGTCAATAGCGCGAGCGAGGTAAACGGCGCAACCGCGCTTTGATATGACGGTCTCCGAGCTCTATTCCGAGGTGGCGCACCTCGGCTTTGAAGCCTCGCTTGAAGACGCTTGCGGCTTCTACGCCGCCGCCCGACGAGCAATTCTCCAAGTCGCCGCCTTGCGCCCCAGCGTGCGCCATCTCGTCATCGAGCACGCGCCCCCCGAAAACCTGCTTCCGAAAAGCGCTGAGGAAGCGCAAACCCTCGTCGCACCCGCTACCTTTGAGGCGGAGGGGGCTCGCGCCTTCTCACTTGAAGCCGCAGGTCGCGGCTCGCTCCGCGTCGAGCATTGGGAGGAGGGCGCATGGCTCACCGTCGGTATGTTCGATATCGAGTGCAAAACACCGAAAGTGTTCCGCTCCTTTATTAAAAATGGCGGAGAATTTCTCACGGGGCGGGTGCGCTTGCACCTGCTCCCTGACGGCGCGCTTTTCGTCAAAAACGCCGCAATGTACGCTTTTGTTTACGGAAATGAGCTTGACGATATACCGCCTCTTTCTCCGTATGTCCCTTACGATATGAAGCTTTTGTGCCAAGATTTTTTGGCTTTCGCGGCGCCGCCCACCTCGCTTAGCGCGGGAGAAGCCCCGCTAAGTGACGGGTATCTTTTTGAGGGCGCGAGCATTCTCGCGCTTTCGCGTGAGCGGCGCGGTAGCTATCGCGTCGCCTATCGGAGCAAGCCGCGCGAGCTCATCTTAACGGAAGCCCCTGAAAAGGATGAGGCGGAGATAGAGCTGGACGAAGAGCTCTCCGCCCTGCTTCCGCTCCTCGTTGCGGCCTACGTATGGGCGGATTATGAGCCCGAGAAGGCGCAATACTATCTTGCGCTCTATCGTGAGCGCGCCGCCTATATCGTCGCACAAGATCGCGACCTCGCCCCCGCAACATATCGAAACGTCTACGGATGGTAGCCCCATTGCAGTTACGGGAGCCGTGCCAGAGGTGCGGAAGGAGATAAATGGCTAATCGTACCGAAAAAAATCTTCTCACGAGCCGCGACGTGTATAACAAGTATTACGGCGATTTTCGCGGCGTCGATTTTTCCAGTGACCATACGCAGGTGCATGAGCGCCGCTTCGCCTACGCGGTCAATATGTATAAGGACTACCAGTCGGCGCAGGGGGAAGCGATAGAGACCGTCCCTGGCTTCCGAAAGCGCCTCTCCGAGCTCGGCGGCAGGGTGTACGGAATTTTTCCGTTCGCGATGCCGAGCGGTGAGAGCGCCCTCATTATCCACGCGGGCGCCTCACTCCTCCTTTGGTCAATGGCGGGTGCCCCCGTGTCGATTTACGAGGGGATGAACGCGCATAGGAGCACGTCGTTTGTCGTCAATGAACGGCTCTATGTCGTGGACGGGAAAAACTATCTCTGGTTTGACGGCAGGGAGAGGGAGGGCGCGCTTCGCGCCGCGTCGGTCTCCGACGGCGCCTACGTTCCCACCACATATATCAACGCGACACCCGCGGGAGAATACGTCACGGGGGGCACGGAGTACGAACAGCGCAACGTTTTGCAGCCTCGCTTCCGTGAGACTTTCCGTGCGGACGGCGCGTCGCTCACCCTCTATCTTTCCGAGAACGAGCTGGACTCCGTTATCTCCGTTTTGGTGGACGGCGAGCCCGTCGCCTTTGAAGCGAATGTGGAGGAGGGGAGCGTGACGCTGAAATCGCCCCCCGCGGACGGGTGCGAGATAGCCGTCACGGCGGAGAAGCGCGCATCGATGTTCTCGGGCGAAAGCGGCGTCGATGTCATCGCGTCCTGCACCGTCGCCTGTGTGTTCGATAATCGCGTCTTCCTCGCGGGTAACCCGCGCCACCCGAATCATATCTTCTGGTGCGCCCGCAATTCAACGGGCAACGTCGATCCCTCCTACTTCGGTATCTTAAATCACCAGCAGGACGGAACGGGAAGCTACCCGATTACGGGAATGATAAGCGTTGCGGATGCGCTCATGGTCTTGAAAAGGGGCGCAAGGCAGGACGGATCGATATACTATCACACGGCGTCCACGACGGGGAGCGACGTTTTCCCCGTCGATTATCCTTCGTCGCGCGGGCTTTCGGGCATTGGCTGCCTCGGCGCGTGCATGAGCTTTATCGACGACCCCGTGTTCGTTTCCGAGCGCGGCGTTGAGGCGATAGGTCAGCTCTCCGTCCGCTACGAGCGCTCCGTGGAGCATAGATCGAGCCTCATTGACGCGAAGCTTGTCAACCTCGGGGCGGATAAGCTCGCCGAGGCGGTGCTTGACGAGTGGAACGGCTATCTGCTCCTGCTCGTGGACGGCAAAATATTTATGGCGGACAGCCGCCAGCAGTATACGCACGATACGGGCGTCACCCAGTACGAGTGGTACTACCTTGAAGATATAGGCGTCTATTCGGGCGAGCGCCGCGAGTTTGCCTACGCGGAAGCCCTCCCCGCCGCAGTGCGCGGCGTTTCCATCGGCGGTTGCGAGGCGGCGCTTCATCCCAGCGCGGGCTCTCTTGTCGAGGAGAGCGTCGCAGGGGAGCTTAAAAGCTTCGTGATAGAAGGCGGCGCCACCCGCCCCTTGGAGGGGGAGCCAGAGGAGGGCGACCTCGTCGTCACCTGCCTTATTAGCGCAAAGGAGGGCAAAGCCTATCTCGCCCGTGAGACGGGCGCCGTGACGGGCGGCACGTTCAGCCCCGCCTGCGCCCTCGCCGCCTTCGGCGGCAATATCTTCTTCGGCACCGAGAGCGGCGCGCTCTGCTCCTTCAATTTCGATATGCGGGACGCGGAGGGCGTAATTCCGCCCGAGTATTACAGCTTCAACGGCAGAACGATATTTTCGGGCGCCGCCACCAAAATGGATAATTGCGGTATTCCCCACCTCACTAAAACGACGGTCAAAAAGTCCACCGTCGTCAAAACGAAAACGCTCGTTTCCTCGTCCGTCAAGATAAAGGTCAGAACGAACGGCACCCCCTATCGCCAGATAGGCAGGATAAGCGTCGGTAAATTCAATTTTTCCGACATCGCCTTGGACGACCTCACCTTCATCACCGATGATGAAACTATCTTCGCGGTCAAGGAAAGTGAGCGGAAATGGATAGAAAAACAGTATTTCATCTACTCCGACGAGTTCCGTAAGCCCTTTGCGCTCTTTAACGTCTCGTATCGCTATTTCGTCGCGGGTAGGGTGAAAAAATAGCCTTCGCGCACGGGCTTTGCCGAAAGCTCAAGCCTCGCGCCGAGGCGGAAGGAGAACTATGCCGTTCAATAAGATAGAAGACCTCGCGAAAAGCGACGTTCATCGCGTCGCCGAACTTGCGGATCGCCCCAATCGTCCCCAGCAGTACGGCGCTTGCGGCTTGACCGCGGACGAGCTGAAAAAGTGGTTTGATAGCTACGCCGAGGGCTTACATTCGGTGCTCTCCTCGCTCATCGCCGCCCTCGCGGATAGCAAAAGGAGCGGCGACTTTATCCGCTTAGACGCGGGCGAGCTCGGCGCGAGCCTTGCAGACCTCGTTGCCGCAGTCGATAGCGGCGCCTTCGCCGCCGCTATGCAGATAGCCCCCGCCGCCTCGGAAAAAAAGAGCCTTCTCGCGGTGGTCAACGAAATGCTGCTCTCGCTCTCCGAGGCGCGAGAGGAATGTGCAGCGGGCAGGGAAGAGCTCGCGGGGGAAATTCGCCGCGAGGTCTCGCGCCTCGGCGGCGATATAGCCGAGGTGAACGGGCTCATCGAAGTTGGTCGAGCCGCGGCGGAGGAAAGATTCGCAAGCCTCGCGTCGGCTCTCGCGGAGAACGCCTTTGAAAACCTAACGCTCGGCGTGAAGGAGACGAACGGAAGCCTCGGGCAGT
>CAYSUO010000049.1:0-7109 GCA_964434325.1 uncultured Ruminococcus sp. | reverse complement strand
GCGAAAACGCATTGCAAGCTCACTTGCATTATATATGTGTGCTGTATATTTGAAAATTACGAAAACGCAACGTGCAAATTTTTATTTGCATTTTTAGCCTTGTGCGAAGGAGATAAGAAAAAATGAAAAAATATACGCGAAATGAGCACGCCTCCGCAGGGCGCGAGGCGGCGGAGTCCAACGAGTGCTTCGCCATAGGCAGAAACGCGGTCAAGGAGCTGCTTTCCGTCGGAAGAGATATTGATAAAATCTACGTCCAATCGGGAGAGCGCGAGGGCTCCGTGAAGCTTCTCGTCGCCAAGGCTCTTGAACGCAAAATCCCCGTTAACTCCGTGGAGCGCTCAAAGCTTGACGCGATGGCGGGCGGAGTTCCTCATCAGGGAATAATCGCAGTTGCCGCAGAAAGAAATTACGCAACGCTTGACGACGTTTTGAGCTATGCCGCGGAAAAAGGCGAAAAGCCCCTCGTCGTCGTTTTGGACGGTGTCGAAGATCCGCACAATCTCGGTGCGATAATACGAAGCGCAGAGTGCCTTGGAGCGCACGGAGTTATAATTCCAAAGCGCCGCGCCGTCGGACTAACGCCGACAGTCGCCAAGGCTTCCGCGGGAGCTGTCGAGTATATGCGCGTCGTGAAGGCGACCAATCTTTCCGCGGTGATAGACGAGCTTAAACGGCGCGGTTTTTGGATATACGCGGCGGATATGGGCGGCGAGCCATACTATAATTCCGACATTCGCGGCTCCGTCGCCATCGTCCTCGGTAGCGAGGGCTTCGGCATATCGCGCCTCGTCAAGGAAAAATGCGATTTCACGCTTTCAATACCTTTGTGCGGAAGCGTCAATTCTATGAACGTCTCGTGCGCCGCGGCAGTCCTTCTCGCGGAAGCGGCGCGCCAAAGAAACAGCGGAGGGGGCGAATAATTTGCAGGATAAGATTCACGGTACGAGCGGTGAAGTGGAAAAAATATTGAAGCAGCTCGCTTCGGAGCGCGGCATAAACGCTGAGCCGTCGGAAAACAGTGAGCTTGAATTTGAGATAGGCAATGCGGAAGCCGCGCCCGAGGAGCAGAGCGCACCCGAGGAGGTTGCGGAGCCCGTCGGCGTCGATTTCATTCAGGAGCACGAAGCTGATGCCGAAGAGGATGAGAGCGACAACGCGGTGAGCGCCCTTTTCGATATAGCGGAAAAAGAAGACGCGCACACCTTGCGTGACGACGTTTTCAGAATCAAAACGGCGTACATACCAACCTTCACGGGTGTTGGCGATAGCTATAACAGAATAGGCTTCGTCCGCGAGGACGAAGTGGGAGAGGGCGAGAGCCTTACTTTGAGTGTCGACAAGCCCATTGACGCCGTCGCCGAGCTTGACGCGGAGGAAAGCTCCGACGCCGAGATAGTGACGGTGGGAAAAAGGGAAGAGCTTATAGAAGCGGCAACCACCATGTTTAAATTCGCCGAGGCGGAGGAGACGGCGCCAGAGCCGACCGTTGTACCCGAGCCGAGTGTTGCGCATGAGCCCCGCGATGAGGCGGAAGCTGTCGCAAGCCGTGAGGCTTCCGCCGTCGAAGTGTGCGAGGAAGCTTGTGAGCGCGAAGAAGAACGCGAAGAAAAAACAGAAACGATAGTTATAGACGAGCCGCTCGCCAAGAAGACCGTAGCTCCCTACGTGCCGACGGAGATATCGCCGATAGAGCGCGTGGTGGGAGTGGGAGACGAGCTCGTCGAGGGCGGGCACCGTCGCTCCGAGTACAGCGTCCCCGCCTCTCGCGATAGATTTAAGGATAAGCTCCTCGATACGCTCCTGAGCCAAAGGGTGCGCTTTTTCGTCGCGCTCGCGCTTTCGCTCGTGCTTCTCGTTTTTGAAAATCTCCCCGCCTTCGGCGTCGATTGGCTGGATCTTTTCAATATGCTCGCCATTCCGTCCGCTCTTGCGGCTATCGATATACAATTCGTCACATGCCTTTTGCTTCTCGCTATGCCCGAGATAGTGCGCGCTGTGCGTCGCCTTTGCAGTGGCGGCGTAGTCTCCGAGCTGTTTCTGATACCCACCTACGCGGTCTATCTCGCCTATTGCTTAACTGTTATTCTCACGGCGCGCACCTCGTATTCGCTCTTCGGGCTCCTGTTCGCCGTTTTCGCCCTCTCCGCCATAGCGGCGGCATATTGCCGTACCTCGGCAGATTTCAGAGCCTTTAAGGTGATTTCGGCGCACGGCGATAAAAGAATAGTCGATAATAAATTAACAAGAACTCTCGAACGTGAAAACCTCGCGCTCGACGGTATGATAGACGAGTATAGATCGCGCACCGCGCGCGTGTTCCGCACCTCGTTCGTCGCCGATTTCTTCGCCAGAACGGGAAGGGCCTCGGAGAGCGTTCGCCATCTTTTGACCCTTGTGTCCATTCCTTTCGGCGTATCTCTTGTTTCAGGTCTCGTCTCCTTCTTCGTGTGGGGCGATTTTATAACGCCCTTCGTCCTTTCCTTTATGTTGGCGTTGCCGTCCTTTTCCTTGCTTGTTCGCAAGCTTCCGTATCTCCATTCGTCGATCGAAGCTACCGAGGAGAACGGCGCCGTCATCGGCGAAGCGGCACACTTTGATTACGCGGGTATCGACGTTGTTTGCTTTGAGGATACCGAGATATTTGGCTCCGAGGACGTAAATATCCAGCGCATACTTTTGTATGGAAATAGCGATAATTTAACGAAGGCGCTTCGCCAAATGGCGGCTCTCTTTATGAACGTCGGCGGGCCTCTTGCCTTTATATTCTCCGAAGCCCTCGAAGGGCGTTGCTCCCCCGCAAACGGCGTCTCGATAAAAGAAAACGGAATCTCGGGTGAGATAGACGGAAAAAAGATAATGGCGGGAAGCTATGAATATATGCAGAGCGAAGGAGTCCTCATCCCCGACGAGGAGGAGGGCGATAAAAAAAGCGTGGACGCAACGAAGATAATGTACGCCGCTGAAAACGGCGTCGTCTACGCCAAGTTCTACGTGCGCTATCGCTTCTCCGAGGAATTTACCATGCTTATGCCTCAGCTGGCAGACGAAGGCATCATCCCCCTCGTCTACACGCGAGACCCGAATCTTTCCAACGAGCTCGTTAAGCTTTTGAGCGCGGGAACGATGGATATTCGTGTTCTTAAAAAAACGACCGCGCCCGACCGCGATTTTGCCCCCTCGCGCATAAGCGCGGGCATGGTGGCGAACGGCGATAAGAGCAGCCTCGTAAATCTTCTGCTCCTGTCAAGGCGCTACGTGAAGTTCAATTCTGGAATGAGAATGACGGAGTACGGCGCGATGGTAGCAGGGCTTTCGCTCGGTGTCCTTTTGAGCCTCGGCAATATGCTAACGCTCCCGTCTGGGCTTCTCGCCCTGTGGCAGATCGCTTGGTGCGTCGCTCTCTGGCTTTTGAGCCGTAGCTTCTTTAAGCTCCCCCAAAAAACAAAGGAAAATAAAAAAGATGCAAAATAAAAATATTTCCTCGGTCTTGAAATCCGTTTCAAAGCCTGGGCGCTATATAGGCGGCGAATATAACCGCGTTATGAAGGACGTGAAAAACGTTCGCTGTCGCTTCGCCTTCTGCTTCCCCGATACCTACGAGATAGGTATGTCCAATCTCGGTGTCCGTATATTGTACGACGTTTTGAATAAGGACCCCGACATCTGGTGCGAGCGCTTCTACGCGCCGTGGCCTGATATGAAGGCAAAAATGGAGGAGTATTCCATTCCGCTCACCTCGGCGGAGAGCGGTGACCCCATCTCCGCCTTCGACCTCGTCGGCTTCTCCCTTCAATACGAGCTCTGCTACACGACGGCTCTCGCAATGTTGAAGCTCGCCTCCGTCCCAGTCTATTCGCGCGAGCGCGGCGAGGATTGCCCCATCATCATCGGCGGCGGTCCCTGCGTCTATAACCCCGAGCCCATCGCCGATTTCTTCGATTTGATAAATGTCGGTGAAGGGGAAGAGGTCCTGCTTGAAATATCCCACCTCTATATCAAAATGAAGAGTGAGGGCTCCTACACTCGCTCCGCCTTCCTCCGCGCGGCGGCAAACATCGAGGGCGTCTATATTCCCTCCCTCTACGAGGTGAGCTATAACGAGGACGGGACGATAAAGGCGTATTCGCCTCTTTGCGAGGGGATTCCTACGAAAATAAAAAAGCGTATAATAGCTGATCTCGATACCGTCGAATACCCCGAAAAGCTCGTTATGCCCTACGTTGAAACTGTTCACGATAGAATAGTTCTCGAAGTCTATCGTGGTTGTATAAGAGGCTGTCGCTTTTGCCAGGCGGGCATGGTATACCGTCCGATACGCGAAAAAAGCCCCGACACCCTCTGCAAAGCCGCTAAATGCCTCTATGAAAATTCAGGTTACGATGAAATATCCCTCATCTCCCTTTCTATAAGCGATTATTCGCGCCTCCCCGAGCTAACGGATAAGCTCCTTGAATGGACGGACGACGCGCACGTCAGCCTCTCCCTCCCCTCGTTGCGTATTGATAGCTTCTCCGAGGAGCTTATGAAAAAGGTCTCCTCGGTCAGAACGGGCGGGCTCACCTTCGCCCCCGAGGCGGGAACACAGCGCTTGCGCGACGTGATAAATAAGAACGTCACCGAGGAGGACCTTATGCGCGCCGTCGGAATTGCCTTTCGCGGCGGTAAATCCAACGTTAAGCTCTATTTTATGGACGGGCTCCCGACGGAAACACTTGAAGATATAGAGGGGATAGCCGCTCTCGCGAAAAAGGTCATCGATAAGTATTACGCGCTTCCAAAGCCCGAGCGCCCCAAGGGCGGCGTCGGGGTCACGGTCAGCGTCTCCTGCTTCGTTCCTAAGCCCTTCACGCCCTTTCAGTGGGAAAAGCAAGACTCTTTCGAGCTCCTTCTTGAAAAGCAGGAGCATTTGAAGTCCTGTATAACAGACCGCCGCATAAAATATAGCTACCACGATGCCAAGGTCTCCTTTATCGAAGCCGTACTCGCGCGCGGAGACCGCCGCTTAGCCCCCGCCATAGCTCTCGCCGTCGAGGAGGGCGCTATGCTTGATGCGTGGGACGAGTATTTTAGCTATGAGCATTGGCAAAGCGTCTTTGAGCGCACAGGTGTTGACCCCGCCTTTTATACCACGCGCGGATTCGGGCTTGACGAAGTGCTCCCCTGGGATATGATAGATTGCGGCGTAACGAAGTCGTACCTTCTTCGCGAGCGCGAAAAGGCTTATAAGGGTGAAACGACGCCCTCGTGCGCCGAGCATTGCAACGCTTGCGGCGCGAACAAGCTGGGAGGTAAGAACAGATGGTGCAAATAAATAATTCTCCCATCGTCGTTCGAGTGAAATTCCGTAAAACGGGCGCCTTAGCCTATATCTCGCATCTTGACCTCGTTAGAACGATGAACAGAGTCATAGTTCGCGCGAAGCTCCCGCTTTGGTATTCCGAGGGCTTTAACCCGAAGCCGAAAATGGTGTTTGCCGCGCCGCTCTCCATAGGAACCGAAAGCCGCACCGAATTTATGGACATTCGCTTGACGGAGCGTATTCCCGAAAGCGATATATTCGCTTCTCTCAATCGCAACCTCACGGACGATATGCGCGTCGAAGAGGTCTATTACCCTGAAACGAAGCTCACGGAGCTCAAATGGTTTTCTTATACGATATGCATCACGACTGACGGCGCCGACGCCGAGCTCGCGGAAATGTGCCGTTGCGCTCTCCTCGGAGACAAGGTCCTCGTCGATAAAAAAACTAAGCCAGGCGAGCCCGTCAAGACCGTCGACGTGCGCCCCCTCATTCGTAGCGTCGAGACGGTCGCAAGTGGCGATGCGATAAGAATATCCGCTTGCTTTTCCGCAGACCAGTCCGCATTTTTGAATCCCGAGTACGCGATCGAAGCCTTGCGCAAAAACGCGGGAGTCCTCTCGTCGGGTGACCTCTTGCGGGAGCACTATTCGATAATGCGCGAGTGCGCCTACTTCGGCGATATGCGCCCTTTCCGATGAGCAAGCTTTAAAAAATACTTTCCCAATTCACCGATGAAAGCCGCCCGAGATGCAGAAGTGCATTTTCGAGGCGGCTTTTCGCTATCAGCGCCGCTTCCTCGTCGCCTGC
Organism: uncultured Ruminococcus sp.; assembly: GCA_964434325.1. Classification (GTDB taxonomy): domain Bacteria; phylum Bacillota; class Clostridia; order Oscillospirales; family CAG-272; genus UBA1740. Next base: position 997 of record CAYSUO010000049.1, on the reverse strand, counting down.
CAAAACCGCGCCGTTCATCTCGGCGATAAGGTCCTCAACGTTTTCGAGGTCAGCGTGGCTAACGCTCAGGCTTATAAAAAGCTCCTTCTCGTAAAAATCGTTCTTTAATCGTGCCGCCTTTTCGCCGAGCTCCAAGCCTTCATCTGCCGCCACGGCGTACATTTCGTCGGCGGCGCGAGCTATCAGCGCGGAGTTTATTATCACGGCACCGAGCAGTATCGCGAGAATTGCATAAGCTATTTTCGTCGTCATCGCCTTCGCCTTCCTTTCGTATTATCTTCGGTAGCCTGTCGCGCCCGAGCGTCATCAGAAAAACATCGTCGAGGCGAAGTCCCTCGTCGGCGGCAGCCTTCGCGAGATCTTCTTTCCCAAAGCCGTGCCTTTTTGCGTTCGCTTCCTTTATCTCTCCGTCTATTACCAGAGGCTCCGCAATGCCGCCACCCGTGTCGCGCTTTATCAGCGATATGTGTCCGTTCTGTTCGAGTATCGCGTGATATATCTCGTCGAGCTCGCCTATCCCCTGTAAGCGTGCCTCGCATAAAAGCTCGTTGACGGATAGCCTGTTCTTTTTCAGCATATCCTGCAAAAGCCTTCCTTTATATATTAAGAAAATTGGCTCTCCCTCTATGACACTTTTCAGCCTCTCCGACCTGTTTTTCAAGGAAGATACCACGATTTCAAGCGCAACGATGAGAAATAGGGGAATTACGGCGTTGAGTAGCGGAATGTCGGGATCCGCTATCGGAAGCGCCGCGATTTCTGAAATTAAAAGAGTGGAAACAAGCTCGCTTATCTCCAATTCTCCTATCTGCCTCTTGCCCATAACTCGCAGTGCAAGGGAGATGAGCACGTAGATTATGAACGTTCTGATAAATATCGCAGCCATCGCTTCCGCCTTTTTTCTTATCTTTTGAGAAAAGCGAAAAATAATTCAAAATTTTCAAAATTTTAATAAAAAGACTTGACAAAGTGTGAAGTAAGTGATATAATAGACGAG
>CAYSUO010000048.1:0-7445 GCA_964434325.1 uncultured Ruminococcus sp. | reverse complement strand
ACTTTTTCTATTCTCTTTTTCCCTTTTCAGTCTCACATCAATTGTAACATTACATAATTTCGCATTATAATTTCTATTCTTATATTGACAAACGCCGTTTTTTCATATAGAATAGAGGGGTGCCGAAGAGCTCGCTTTTCGGCGACGAAAATGCGCCGCAAGCGCGGAACGGAGACAAATAAAAATGGACGAAAAATACACCATCGAAAAGCTTTTGGAGCTCATTCCCCAAAGCGCGATAAAGCAATGCTACATAAGCGACTCCCCAGGGTACAACGCCGCTTGGGACTACCACATCACCCCGAGCGGCAGACACTTCATCCCCTGCTGCGCCGAAGTCGCCTTCCCCGAATTTGTCCGCCTCTACGAATACTTCCCTGCAACGAACACCGTGGAGCAAAAATTTCGCTTAAATCAAAAGATAACGGTCTATCCGCGCACAATTCGCCCGAGCAAGTTTCACACCTCGATGAACACCCTGCCGAACGGCAAAATAGTAATGACCACGCACACGACGGCGGGCGCGCCAACGCACCACTGTTGGATGCCCGAGGCATATTACGGGCACCTCTGGGAGGGCTTCCCTGGCTCGAACGTCATCATCTACGACCCCGAGACGGGCGACGTCGAGGACCTTGGAATACCCGTTCCGCGCGATAGCATATATGGCGCTCGCTATATCCCCGAGCACAACTGCCTCTTTTTCATCACCTATTACAGGGGGCACGCCTATCGCTTCAACCTCGACGACCGAAGCCTCGTCGACTACGGGCAGTGCACCGAGTTCGGCTCCTACTATATCACCGAGGGGCCCGATAAGAATCTCTATTTTTCAACGAGGAGCGGCGACCTGTGGCGCTACAACGTTAAAACGATGCAGCCCGAGTACACGGGCGTCGAAATCCCGCGCGAGGACTTCGACGAATCGCGAGCGCGCAACGTGATGACGTATTCGGCGAACGGCCCCGACGGCAAGCTCTATTTCTGTACCCACCTCGGGAAGCATTTCTATTCCTACGATCCGAAAACGAACAAGCTGGAAAAGCTCTCACTGACCGCACCGAAGGGCGTGCGCGGCTATTCCAACAGATGGAACTTCGTTTTTGGCATGGTGTTCGACGACGAAGGCAAGCTCTGGTACACGGCGGACAGCCTCGTCAATAAAGCGCCGCTTAGGCTCTGCCGCATCGATATAACGAAGCCCGCCGCCGAGCCCGAGGATTTCGGCGCCATAGGAACGCCTGAGCGCACGCTGAGGGTCGCCGAGGGGATATACCTGCGCGGCGGCGTTATATATATCCCAGAGGCGAACGGTCCCTACGCTCCTGGTGTCACCGCAATAGATATCGCCGCCGTCCTTCGTGATTGCGATAAGCCGCGCGAGCTCTGCCAGGACCCGCACGTTTTCTTCGAAGGAAAAACGCCGCGCTATCAAGAGCTTTGGCACGGCGAAAAGCCATTCCTCCCCGAAAATTATCCGACGCTCGACGATAACATCGGCGCCGTCATGAAGGAATACAACGACAACAACCCCTTCTCCTTCTATCGCGACAAAAAGCACTACGCGGCGAAGCTCTGGAAGCGCTTCGGAACGGAGGGCTCCCAGGTCATGGCGCTGGACTTCGACGAGGACGGCAACGCGAGAGCCTATATAGAAGCGGACGGCGGGACTCGCGTCACCGTGCGCGACGGAGAGCTCTTGAAGGCGGAAAAAGCCACGCCGCCCGAAAAGGAGAGCGCCGAAAGCATCGAAAGGCGCTTTGCCGCCGTTCGGCTCCCCGCCCACCCAGGTAGGCAATTCCTCGCAAAGGCGACGGCTTACGGAAAGCTCGCAGACGGCTCCTTCATCGTCGGCACGAAGGACGGCATGGTGGCCCTCGTCAAGGGTGAGCGCGTCTACGCTCTCGGCGCGGCCTGTAACGACGGCGCCGTCCACGATATCGCCATCTCCCCCGACGGGCGGCTCGCGGTCGGCGTTGCGGGAGACGAGAGCAGCCTCGGCATCATTTTCACCTACGACGAGGAGAACGGACTTATAATAAACGGCTTCACCTACTACGCGAGCGGCTGTGACAGCCGCGAAAAATGCTCCGTCAGCTGTGAGCCGTGTTGCGTCGCCTTCTCGAAGGACGGCAAAAGGCTCGCGATAGGCGCGCGGGATAAGCTCGGTTGCGTCTACGAATACGAGCTCGATTAAAGCAAGCATCAAAGCATAATTCGCGTTAAGCGAAAATCGCATAAGCTTAGTGCGAGGTACTTTGGATAAATAAAAGAGCGAGGATACCGAAAGGTAGCTTCGCTCTAAATTTTAACTGCGGTTTAAATTGAAAACTCGCTATGCCCCGAAGAGCTCGCACGATGGCGCTTGCGCGAGTCGTGCTACGTAAAGACCGCCATGGAAACGCTCCCGACGACGATGAGCCCCAAGCCGACGCGCGCCCGCACCGAGAGCTTTTCTCCGAAAACGAGGCGGGAGAAAACGACCGTGACGACGATACTGAGCTTATCGATGGGGACGACGACGCTGACGCGCCCCGCCTGTATCGCGTAGTAGTAGCAAAGCCAGCTCAGCCCCGTGGCTATTCCCGAAAGGGCTAAGAAAAGGAGCTCGCCTTTTTCAAGCCGCTTCATCTCTCCGCCCTTGCCGCGACCAAAAACAATGAGCCAGGCGAAGACGAAAACGACCGAGGTGCGAACGGCGGTTGCCGCATTGGAGGGAACTCCGTTGATACCGAGCTTGGCTAATACCGAGGTCAGCGCGGCGAAGACGGCGGAAAGGAGGGCGAAGATAAGCCACGCGAAGCGTTTCTTTTTTTCAACACCATCACCGCCGCCCCGCCGAACGCCGCTCATGAAAAAGGTGCCGAGTGCGATGAGTGCGAGAAACGCGAGCTTAAAATACCAGAGGGAGCGCTCGTCGGCAAAGAGGAGCATTGCGAAGAGAACGGATAAAACAACGCTCGATTTATCGACGGCGGCGACCTTGGCGGCATCACCGAGGGAGAGCGCCCTAAAATAGCATATCCAGCTCGCGCCCGTGGCGAGCCCCGAGAGGAGGAGAAAGAGCCACGAGGTGGCGCTAACGGCGGGCAAGCTCTTGTATTCCCCTGTAAAAAGAACGATGAGCCAGGCGAAGGCTAAAACGACCGAGGTGCGAACGGCGGTTGCCACGTCGGAGTCGGTCTTCTTTATTCCGCATTTTGAAAGTATAGACGTTGCCCCCGCGAAGAGCGCGGAAAGGACTGCGGCAAATATCCACATGCTAACTCCTTTCGCCGCCCGATCGGCGGCACAAATGTTTTTAAATTCAGCTGTGTTCGTATCGCAAACACAAAAGAGAAGGGGCTCTTTTGATTTGAGTTTCGTTGCGTGAAGGTTGATGCCCCTAAGCTTTCACTCTATCTCCGCTCGCCACAAGCTTTATTTTTTGTAGCGAGCGGTGCGGTAGCTTAAAAAAGGCTACCCAAGCGTAGCTTTTGCCTTGCTTTCCCGAAAAAATCACGGTAGAAGCAGATATCCTTCTTGCTTCTACCGTTTTTGCGTGATACTCCATCGACAGGCGCCAATTTTTATTGCCGAGGGCGCCAAAAAAGCAAAAACTAAACAAATACTTACCAAGTGAAAAATCACTCTTCAAGCCTTTATCGCGTTTTCCGATAGCCGCACCGCGACTTAAATATCACCCGAGGGGTTGTTGATATCGGGATAGAGATCTTTAAATTCCTTGAAATATTCTTCCCAAAACTCATTCCAGAACTCGGTTTGCGTATACGACGTGATGAGAATGGCGCCGCCGAAAACGATGCCGAAGATGCCGAGCACGAGCCCCGCTATCGCGAGCCCATCAAAATAGCCGAGCGACCTACGCGAAATTATCGAGCTGACGACGGCGACGACTCCGAAAACGAGCCCCGCCCAACCGAGACAGCAGCAGAGAACGGAAATTATTCCGACGACGAGGGAAACCACGGACCAGCCGCGCGTTTTCGGCTTCGTGAAGTTTGAAAATGAGTTATATCCACCAGAATTGCCGTTACCGCCGTTTTCAAATTCATTGTTATTTCCTTCGTTCATACGTACAGCTCCTTTCTTATTTGCGTTTTCGCGTCTATCAAGACTTGCGCCTCACACAAACGAAAACTATCTTAACCAAATTACTTTTATATTAGTATACATACTATTTTTTAAAAAGTCAAGTGTTTGTCAAAAAAAGTGTGAGCCGCGCGGTCTCACAACAATTGTAGCATTAAAGCGATATGGCAAAGGGATATAGCGAAGGGCTTGAAAAAGCCGCGATTTCGTGGTACAATATACATGAAGATCTTTCGTTGCAAGCTTTTGCGGCTTCGCAAAAATGTTCTTGCAAGTAAGGTTTTTATATAGATTGGAAAGGAGACAATGCGGTGAGGGAAGCAAAGAAAAGGTGCGCCATCATTTTTGCGGCGATAAATGGCGCAGTCGTTCTTTTCACCATCGCCTTCTGTCTCTTTTTTAAGCCGTGGCGATTGACCTACACAAATGCCGCGTCCACCTGTATATTTCAAAATCTCTTTCACCTCTACTGCCCCGCATGTGGCGGAACGCGCGCCGTTGGCTACCTTTTGCGCTTTGATCTTGCAAAAGCCTTTCTCTGCTATCCTCCTCTTTTCCTATTCATTGCCCTGCTTATCCGCGTCGATGTTCTTCTTGCAAGGTGCTTTTTCAAGGGAGACGATTCGGCTCTCGTTGGCGCACGCTTCTACGAGTTCATCTCAATCCCCGTAGCGGTTTTTCTCTGGTTTTTGATAAGAAATTTGCTTCTCTTTTTCGGCATAGACCCGCTCGGCGATATTATTTGCCTTGGCTTTATTTGCGGTTTTTGATTTGTTAGAAGAAGCTATCAAAAAGCTCATTTTGATTTTTCTCGTCGCGTTGACTGCCTCAGATTTCATTTTTTAGAAGAGGATACTTCAAATTGAAGCTCGGAAATATCTTAATATACAAAGACTAATCAAGGTCATCGTTTGAATGATCTTGATTTTTTATTGATATATTCAATATTTGTAATTTTTAATGCTATGAGACAATTCTTTCTGTTTTATTTTAATATTCATTTTATTTATACATTCAATATTTAAATATTCGTTTTATTTTATATATTCAATCATTTTAAGCTTCAATTTTAATCGGTTTTTTCGTCTTTTTAAAACTTTGTAATACAAAGCATTTAAAATTCTTATTCGAGGTATATTTATCGCGGAGCGAAGAAAAATAAAGCAAATAAAACTTTACTAAAATCTCTTAAAAATCGGTGCAATGGCGAAAGCTCGCAAATTTTATAAAAAGAATTATCAAAGGAGCCTTATATGAATGAAGCACAAGAATATAAGAAGCTGATAAAGAAACACGCCCCACCCTCTCCCGTCGTCAAAGACTGTATTTTCGCCTTTCTCGTCGGCGGTCTTATTTGTGGTGCGGGCGAGCTTTTGGCTTATCTTTTTAAAACTTTCCTTCCCGACGACAAAGCGTACCTCTCCGTCACCCTCATTCTTATCGTTGCCGCGTCGGTGCTGACCGCGCTTGGCGTTTTCGACAAGATAGCACGCTTCTCGGGCGGCGGTACTCTCGTTCCCGTTACGGGCTTTTCCAACTCGGTGACGAGCGCGGCAATCGACACGCGAAGCGAAGGCTATGTGGCAGGGGTGGGCTCCAAAATATTCACCGTGGCGGGTCCCGTCATTCTCTATTCCACTGCGGCGGGAACTCTTTACGGCGTGATATACTATATCTACACCCTTATCGCGAATGCTTAAAGCACGCTCTTTATGTATAACAACAATTACGCGTTTCATTTATTTTAAACTATCGTAGCTTTATTTTGCATTTTAAATCAAATTTTATTTAAAAACGCACTCTATTCACATTGATAGCCGCCTCAGCGGCAGAACGGAAGGACATGAGAAAGCTTATAAGATTTAAACACGCCCCCTCTTTTCTCTCGTCTGCCGCGGTAGGCGGCTACGAGGAGAGGCGCGGGCCGCTCGGTGAGCTTTTCGACTTTTGCGACGACAGCGACCGCTTCGGAGAGAAAACTTGGGAAGCGGCGGAAGCCGAGATGGGCAGGGTGGCGCTCAATATCGCCATCAAAAAATCGGGGATAAAGAGAGGGGACTTAGAGGTACTTTTGGCGGGAGACCTTGAAAATCAATGCGTCGCCTCCTCGTGTGGGCTCTTCGGCTTTGGCATCCCCTACCTCGGGCTCTACTCCGCTTGCTCCACGGCGACGGAGGCTTTGCTGCTTCTCTCCTCTCTCATCGCCCTCGGTGAGATAGAGCGTGGCGCTTGCGTCACCACATCACACAATTCCGCCGCGGAGCGCCAATTTAGAACTCCCATCGAATACGGCGCTCAAAGGAGCCAAACCTCACAGTGGACTGCCACCGCGGCGGGCGCGTTTATTCTCGGACACGGAGGGCGTGTCAAAATAAAAGAGGCTTTGATAGGAAAGATAGTTGACGGGCTCACCACCGACGCGATGAACATGGGCGCCGCCATGGCGCGCGCCGCGTGTGACTCCATAGTCACCTATTTTTCTCTCTCCGATATTCCCCCCAAAAGCTTCGATAAAATAATTACAGGGGATCTTGGTTATGTTGGCTCTTCCATTTTGAAGGAGCTTTTGGAGCACGAGCTCCCCGAAGCCGCCCCTCTCCACGACGACTGCGGAAAGCTCCTCTACTCATCCGCGCAGGACTGCCACGCGGGCGCTTCGGGCTGTGGCTGTTCCGCCTCCGTCCTCGCGGCACATTTTCTTCCCTCTCTCGAAAAAGGAGAACTTAAAAACGTTCTTTTTCTTTCCACGGGTGCCCTGATGAGCCCGTCCAGTGTTCTCCAAGGAGAAAACATTCTCGGAATAGCCCCTCTCATAAGAATATCCAGCGAAGGCCCGACGGGCTGAAAGGAAGCTATGCTTTTAAAAATTTTGTTAGCGTTTTTTCTCGGCGGTCTCCTCTGCCTCATCGCCCAGCTTCTCATAGATAAGACCAAGCTGACCCCCGCCAAAATTCTCGTTTTCTACGTGGTCGTCGGCGTTTTTCTCGGCGCGATTGGCCTCTACGAGCCTCTTTTTAAAATTTTCGGATGCGGCGCCTCCGTTCCCCTCATCGGCTTCGGCGGCAGCATTGCGCGCGGTGTCCGCGAGGCTGTTTTGAAAGATGGCATCTTCGGCGCTCTCGGCGGCTCATTTTCCGCAGCGGGCGTCGGTTGCACAGTTGCCCTATTATCAGGGCTCATAGCGTCTCTCTTTTCTCGCGGCGGCTCCAAAAATCTTTGATATTTATTTTTATTTTCGTTTTTTAAAAATCCTCTTCTCAAAAAAGCGAAGAGGATTTTATTTTAAATATTTTTTTCGTTTGTACATTTGTCAATGATGTGAGACCAAAAAGATAAAAAAGAATTGGTTAGTT
>CAYSUO010000047.1:3847-7605 GCA_964434325.1 uncultured Ruminococcus sp. | reverse complement strand
GAACGAACTCGCACACGCTTAAATAGTATATCACAAAATTATCGTAATTTCAAGTTCTTTTTGCGTTTTTCTTGAATTTTTTTAAAAAATTCGATTTTTCCAGCGTGAGAGAAGCAAAAACGTGACGGAATCCGTATCGCATGGTGTGCGTTCAAAAGTCGGTGAGCGAATAGCTTGTGCGAGCTTTTTAGAACTCGCAACCATATTTATAACAAAAACTTGGAGACGGCGCGATATTGGGCGGCTATGAAAGCGCGTGTTTTGGCGCATAACGCACTGTTAAGCCGCAGAGCGTGCGAGCTTTTAACTTCACGGACGACAGTATATTATTATAATGAAAGCTTGGGAGCGGTGCGATATGTGAGGCGGCTATGAAGCGCGGGCATATCGCGGGGAGGCGCACAGGTGATGTGCGGGTTTAGAGCTCGCAAACGCTACAAGGCACGCGCGACAGACGGGCGTAATATAACGCGGGAAGAGGCGTAGGCTTGCGCGGCTATGAAATTATAGCGCGAAGGTGCGTGACGAGCACGTTAATTGTAGCGTAGCTGGACGTTATAATAATCGTATATCTTCACGGCGCCTGTGGGAACGTTGCCCGAAAAGTGCGCGGCGAAGCAATATTGCAGCCCTGCCTCGTGGGGCAATTTATTATTTTCTCCGAAGCTATCGGCTTCCGCTTTGGTGTTGAAAATTCCGAGGATTTTTTCCTCGCCGCCTTTGAGAAGGGCTACCGCATACTTACATTTCATTTTTATATCTCCTATATATCTCTATTCCACCGCCGAAGGCAGTATAATACCGAATTTACCGCGGCTCCTCTGCCGTGAGCTCATCGCGCCCTGCTGGCTTAGCAAATGAACGGCTCGAAGCGAAGCTCTCATCGCGGCATTTTCATTTACGAGCATATTGTATCGCATTATATGTACGATAAAGCGGACAGTATTCGCAAAAAATCAAAAAAACGTGGGTAATTTATTCGTCATCTCAAAAAAATTGCAAAAAAATATCGAATTTATTCATAAATTGTTGACAAATGAAACGTGGTGTGCTAAAATATACGGGATAAAAGCAAAGGAGGAAAAACCATAGCGAAGCACAGGTTTTTCTTATTTTTTTGCCTTTAAAAAAACAGAATGGAGAAATAGTAGTATGTCAAAACAATTGGTCTACGGCATTCACGACCGACCGAAGTTCGGTCAGCTCATCGTTTTTGCCCTGCAACAGCTGCTTGCCATAATGGCGGCAACCATCGCCGTTCCCGCCATCGTCGGTAACGGAATGACCGCGTCTGCGGCACTGTTCGGCGCGGGCATTGGAACCATCGTTTACCAGCTTTTCACCAGATTCCGTAGCCCCGTTTTCCTCGGCTCATCGTTCGCCTTCATCGGCTCCATGAGCGCGGCTTTCGCGGGTGCGGTCTCAGTTTCGCTCGGATATGCGGGTCTCATCATAGGCGCGATATTCGCTGGACTCGTTTACGTCGGTATAGCGCTCGTCGTTAAATTCGTCGGCGTTGCTTGGATAGACAAGCTGATGCCGCCCGCCGTAATCGGCCCCACGGTTGCCATCATCGGTCTTTCCCTTGCTGGCTCGGCGGTCAAGGACGTTTTCTCTTACGGACCTCAGGATTCCAGCGGCTCGTTCATTATGAGCACTTCGATATGGCTCTCTCTGATATGCGCGCTCGTTACGCTGTTCGTCGTTGTCATCTGCTCCACCTACGGCAAGAAGATCGCGAAGCTCATTCCCTTCATCATAGGTATTTTGGCAGGCTACGTCGTTGCACTCATATTCACGATAATAGGATATGCGGCGGGCGTTGACGCGATGAAGGTAGTCGATTTCGCGCCCTTCAAGGAGCTTGTTGCTGACGGCGTTAAAATAACGACCTTCGTGGCGCTTCCCGACTTCACGTTCATCGAAGCCTTCAAGGGCTTCAAGGATATAAGCGGCTCGTACATTGCGACGATAGCCGTCGCCTACGTGCCCGTTGCATTCGTCGTTTTCGCGGAGCACATTGCCGACCACAAAAACCTTTCCAGCATAATCGGCGAGGAGCTTCTCGAAGACCCTGGACTTCACCGCACGCTTCTTGGAGACGGCGTCGGCTCGATTGCGGGAGCTTTCTTCGGCGGTTGCCCCAACACGACGTACGGCGAGTCGGTGGGCTGCGTTGCTATCACGCGTAACGCGTCGGTTGCCACGATAACGACCACCGCTATAATGTCGATGCTCATCGCTTTCATCTCTCCCTTCGTCGCCTTCCTCGATTCCATTCCTGGCTGCGTTATGGGCGGCGTATGCATCACGCTCTACGGCTTCATCGCCGTTTCGGGCTTGAAGATGATACAGAAGGTAGACCTTGAAAACAACGCAAATCTCTTCACCGTTTCCGTAATACTCATCGCGGGCATTGGCGGAATGGCAATTGCCATCGGCAAAGTCACCATAACCTCCATCGCCTTCGCGCTCATTCTCGGCATTGTTGTCAACATCGTTCTTAACAGAAAAGCAAAGAAGAACGACGACACCGAGGAGGATAAGTGATGAAGAACTACGATAACGTTGTCATATTCAATCACCCCCTCATTCGCCACAAGATAGCCATTCTGCGCGATGAAAAAACGAGCATGAAGGAATTTCGCGAGCTCGTTGAAGAAATAACGACGCTGATGACCTACGAAGCACTCAAAGATGGCGTTGAGACCACGGAGATAGACGTCAAGACGCCGCTTGAAGTTTGCAAGCAGCAGGTCATAAAGGACAATTCCGTTGCGATAGTTCCCATCCTTCGCGCGGGGCTCGGCATGGTGAACGGCGTTCACGTGCTCTTCCCTCTTGCGCGAGTCGGACACATCGGTATGTATCGCAACGAGGAGACGCTTGAGCCCTGCGAATATTACTGCAAGCTCCCCGACGGCATCGAGGACAAGCTCGTTTTGCTCGTTGACCCCATGCTCGCGACGGGCGGCAGCGCCTGCGACGCTATCAGGCTTCTCAAAAACCGCGGCTGCAAGCACATAAAGTTTATGGCTATCATAGGTGCTCCCGAGGGCATTGCCAAGGTTGCGGAGGCTCACCCCGATGTCAACGTTTACGTATCGACGCTTGACCGTTGCCTCAACGAGAACGGCTACATTCTTCCTGGCCTCGGAGACGCGGGCGACCGCCTCTTCGGCACAAAATGACGTTCAAATAGGCACTGTCTTATAAAGATTTATAAATATTAAACGCATTTTTCTAATAAATATCCACCCGTACAGTGATAAGCCTTCAAAAGTACCTAAGCTTTGAGGCTACCATCACGGCAGGTGGATATTTATTTTGAAGCTAAAATGCTGTCTATTTCGCCGAAAGCCCGCTTGGCGGTTTTGCTAATATGTTGAGGCGGAAATGCATTTCTTTTTTGAAAGGCGCACTTGCTCTTGACATTGAGGTGGTATTTTGGTAAAATATTTGCGTAAGCTCGCTTTAAAATGAAGAAATCGAAGGAATAGGCAAATTCACTTAGTGGCTATCAAAAAGAACAAAGATACACGGAGGCTTGTAGCGTGAAAATTCACCAATTCAAAACGGTAAGCACCCTTATTTCACGCAAAAAATTCACCTTAAAAACGGGACCCGACCCCGTTTTTGTCGCAAGCGACACGGGTGAATTTCATCAAACTTTTGTGTAGCCGCTATGGCGGCGGAATGGCAATAGCGTGAAAATTCACCAATTCAAAACGGTAAGCACCCTTATTTCACGCAAAAAA
>CAYSUO010000047.1:0-3747 GCA_964434325.1 uncultured Ruminococcus sp. | reverse complement strand
CCCGACCCCGTTTTTGTCGCAAGCGACACGGGTGAATTTCATCAAACTTTTGTGTTGCCGCTATGCGGCGGAATGGAGATTGATATGAAGAAGCAGATCGTTTTTATTATGACGGACACGACGCGATTCGATATGCTCGGCTGCTACGGCAATCGCGATATGAAAACGCCGAACATAGACGCTTTGGCGGAGGACGGATTGCGCTGTGAGCGCGCGTACACCTGCCAGCCCGTTTGCGGGCCTGCACGGTCAAGCATATTCACGGGGCTCTACCCGCACTCCAACGGAAGCTTCACGAACTGCTATCCGCTCGGAGCCAACGTTAAGACTGTGGGACAGAGGCTTCGCGACAACGGAATAAAAACGGGCTACATAGGGAAATGGCACCTTGACGGCGGCGACTATTTCGGGCTTGGCGAATGCCCCGACGGATGGGACGAAAAATACTGGTACGATATGAAATGCTACCTCGACGAGTTGACGGACGAGGAGCGCTTAGCTTCACGCAACCCCGCGACCAACGAGCAGGGCATAAGCGAAGAATTTACCTACGCGCACCGTTGCGCCGATCGGGCGCTCGACTTTTTGAAGGAGAACTCGGGCGACGATTTCTTCATGGTGCTCTCTCTCGACGAGCCGCACGACCCCTGCCTTTGCCCTGAGCCCTACGCTTCGATGTATAAGGACTACGAATTTCCGAAGTCGCCGAACGTTTGGGATACTCTTGAAGGAAAGCCCTTCTATCAAAAGCTTTGGGCGGCGGGGCGGCTTAACCAAGACCGCGACGCCTTGAAGATAAAGCCCGCCTACTTCCTCGGTTGCAATTCTTTTGCCGACTACGAGATTGGCAGAGTCGTTCGTGCGGCGAAGGAGCTTGCGCCCGACGCGCTCATCGTTTTCACCTCCGACCACGGAGACGCGCTCGAATCGCACCGCCTCATCGGCAAGGGGGCGGCGATGTACGACGAGGTGGCGCGCATACCGCTCATCTTCTCGGGGGCGGGAACGGTGCGCGGCGTTTACAAGCACCCCGTGTCGCACATTGACCTTGTTCCCACGATACTCGAATATATGGGGCTCGGCGTTCCGAAGCTTTTGGAGGGCAAGAGCGTTTTGCCGATACTCGGCGACGCGAGCCTTCGCATTGACGACTACGTTTTCACGGAATTTACGAGATACGAGGTCGACCACGACGGCTTCGGCGGCTTACAGATGATGCGCGCGGTCTTCGATGGAAGATACAAGCTGTGCGTTCACCTGCTTGACCCCGTTGATGAATTTTACGACTTGGAGACCGATCCCTACGAGATGAAAAATCTCATAGACGACGAGGCTTACGCGGCGGAAAGAAACCGCTTACACGACGCGCTTCTTGAAAATATGGACAGAACGCGCGATCCTTTCCGCGGCTATCAATGGGAATCGCGCCCCTGGCGGCTTGACGCCCCTGCCCCCGACTATGAAAACCACAGATACACGCGGCAACGCGAAAATGAGGAATACGAGCCGAGGCAGCTCAACTATTCGACGGGGCTCCCCATAGAGAGCGCGACGAGAATAAAGCCGCTCATCGGATGAGAAACGTAACGCTTTTGATAAAGCCCGCCTCGTCGCTTTGCAATATGCGCTGTGACTATTGCTTCTACGCCGACGTGGCGAAAAGGCGCGAGATGGACTCGCACGGAATCATGGCACAGGGCGTTTTGGAGACGCTGACGCGCCGCGCCTTCGCCTTTGCCGAGGAGAGCCTCACCTTCGTTTTTCAAGGGGGCGAGCCGCTGCTCGCGGGCTTAGACTTTTTTAGAGAGGCGATGCGGCTTCAAAAGAAATACGCGAAGCGTGGCGTTCACACCTTCAATTCGATACAAACGAACGGAATACTCATCGACGACGAGTGGGCGGAATTTTTTCGAGAAAACAACTTTTTAGTCGGCGTCTCGCTTGACGGCTTTGAGGAGATACACGACCGATACAGGCATTTGCCGACGGGGGGCGGAAGCTTCTCCCGCGCGGCGAAGGGGCTTCGCCTTTTGGAGGAGCACCGTGTGGATTTCAACGTCCTTTGCGTGGTCAGCGCCGACGTGGCGCGGAATGCGCGCGCCGTTTGGCAGAGCCTAAGACGCTACGCACATTTGCAATTCATACCGCTCATCGACGACGCGGACGGCGTTGCGCGGGAATTTACGCTGACAGCGAAGGACTACGGGCGCTTTCTCACGGAGCTTTTCGATGAATACGCGCGCGACATACGAAGCGGGCACTACGTCAGCGTTCGCAATTTCGACGCCTACGTGAACGCGCTTCGCGGGATAGCGCCGAGCGACTGCGCAATGCGCGGAACTTGCGGCGGCTATTTTGCGATAGAGGCGGACGGCGGGATATACCCGTGCGACTTCTATATGACGGACGAATACCGCCTCGGCAACGTTGGCGAGATGTCATTTTTCGCAGCTTCCGAAAGTGCCATCTTGAAGCGCTTCGTTGAGGACTCGCGCGCCATTGACGAGGCATGCCGCCACTGCCGCCACTATCCGCTTTGCCGCGGCGGCTGCCGAAGATACAGAGAGCCCTTCCACGCGCCCTCTAAATTTTGCGAAGCATACAAAACGTTTTTTGACGCGAGCCTTGACAAAATGCTGAATATCGCCAAGAGCATATCGGCGCTTTCGGCTCGCGGTGGAGGTGCAAGGTGACGCCTTTACAATCATTTTTTGCTTTTCTGATAAGTCTTTTCGCCTCCGTCATCGGGGCGATATGCGGCATAGGCGGCGGCGTTATAATCAAGCCGACGCTCGACCTTTTCGGGCTCGCGAGCGTTTCTGCCGCAAGCTTTCTCTCCTGCTGCACGGTGCTTTCGATGAGCTGCTATTCTGTCGTGCGGACGCGCCTCGGGAAAAGCGGCGGCGATATAGACCTTAAAATCAGCACGCCGCTCGGCGCGGGCGCGGCTCTCGGCGGCGTTATCGGCAGTCTACTTTTCGACGCGATACGCGGGCTCTTCGACGACCCGAACGCGATAGGCGCGCCGCAAGCGATATGCCTCGCCATAATAACGGCGGCGACGCTCGTTTATACACTGTTCAAGGGGAAGATAAAGCCGCTCGGAGTTACGAACGTTTTCATCTGCCTTGCGATAGGGCTTATGCTCGGAATGATATCCAGCTTTCTCGGCATAGGCGGCGGGCCCATAAACCTCGTCGTTCTATTCTTCTTTTTCGGTATGGAGACGAAGACGGCGGCTTCCAACAGCCTTTATATCATTCTGTTCAGCCAGCTCACCAATTTCATAACCACTGTGGCGAGCGGAAACGTTCCCGCTCTCGAGTGGTACACGCCCGTTTTGATGATCGTGGGCGGTATTCTTGGAGGCATTATCGGGCGCGCCCTCAACAAGCGGATAGCGGCGCGCACCGTCGACAAGCTTTTCATCGGGCTCATAGTGCTCATCATCGGCATAAGCGTTTACAACGCGATAAAGTATTCGATGGCTTGACGTTTTGCGCGGCTTTCCGCACGCCGCGCAAAACGTTTTTTAAAAAAACGCAAGTTTTTCAAAAAAAACTATTGACAAACGAAGGGCTTTCTGTTATAATATACATCGTTATGAATGCTGGTGTGGCTCAATGGCAGAGCAGCTGATTTGTAATCAGCAGGTTGTTGGTTCGACTCCGATCACCAGCTCCATATTGTGGGGGGGAATTCCCGAGCGGCCAAAGGGGGCAGACTGTAAATCTGTTGTCACTGACT
>CAYSUO010000046.1:0-10111 GCA_964434325.1 uncultured Ruminococcus sp. | reverse complement strand
GTGTCTCATTAAAAATTCGCTTTTTGATTTTACCGTGGTTTTACACCAAAACCTTGTTTTACTGAATTTTTAATGAGATACCAGCTTTTCGTTTGGCTTTAAGTAAATTTTCAATTTTATAGGTCGCCATCGCGCCATCGCTACTTTTTATCAGAGCTCAAAGAAATAAGATATTGCCGAGAGGGCATAGAGCGGGGCGGTCTCACAGCGCAAAATGCGCGGCCCGAGATTGACGGAAACGAGACCTGCGCCACGCGCCATCTCGTTTTCCTCGGGGGCGAAGCCGCCCTCGGAGCCGACGACGACGGATATGGTCTTCGCTTTCGGTTTTTCTTCGAGCGCTCGCTTTAAGGAGAGCGCGTCTTTGCCCTCGTAGCAAAAAAGAGGGAGCTCGGCGCGCGCCGCACGTTCGATAGCGGCGGCGAAGGAGAGCGGGGAAGAAACGCGTGGCAGGCGTGCCCTGCCGCACTGCTTGGCGGCTTCCTCCACTATGCGATTGAGGCGTTCCGTCTGCTTCTGCTCCTTGTCCGCGCGCGGGCGCTTTATGCAACGTGCCGACTCAAAGGGAACTATTGAAGCCGCGCCGAGCTCCACCGCCTTTTGAACGACGAGCTCGAGCTTATCCCCCTTGGGGTAGGCGGCATAGAGCGTTATCTCGGCGGGCGGCTCGACGCGCCCCGTTCCGCGTTCCAACACCTCGCATTCACATGCGTCGTCGCGTATCTTGGTCAGACGGCAGACGTACTCGTTCATTTGCATATCGCAAACGGTGATAACGTCGCCGACCGCCATGCGGAGCGAGCGTGCCACGTGAAAGGCGTCACCGCCCGAGATTGTCACCTTGTTGTCCGCTATCGCCTCGTCGGGCACAAAAAATCTTGGCATTTTGACCTCCCTACACGCGCTTGACCATTATCGCGAGCCAGTCGTTCTCCTGCTCCTCGCGAACTATCTTGAAGCCGTTATCACGCACGGCGCGGCGCACCTCGTCGGCGCGCGGCGCTATTATCCCCGAGAGAATGAGCGGCGCTCCCTCCGCAAGCACCTCGCCGACGTCGGGCAACATTCTTATTATGATATCCGCCACGATGTTGGCGACGCAAAAATCATATTTGCCCATCGTGCGGTCGACTCCGCGAAGCAGGTCGGAAACTCCGACGCTAACGTTGTCGCACCCGTCCGCCTTTGCGTTCTCCTGCGCCACGCGCACCGCCACGGGGTCGATGTCGTAGGCGTTGCAATGCCGCGCCCCAAGCTTCGAGGCGCATATCGAGAGTATGCCCGAGCCCGTTCCGAGGTCGAGCACGAGCTCGCCGCCGTGTATCTCGTCCTGCATCATTTTCATAACGAGGCGCGTCGTTTCGTGCGTTCCCGTTCCAAAGGCCATGCCTGGATCCATGCGTATTACCACCTCACCCTCGGTGGGCTCATAGCTCTCCCAGGCGGGAACTATGGTGACCTTGCCGAGGGGAATGGGCTTGTAGTATTTCTTCCAAGCTTCCGCCCAATCGTCCTCCTTCAAGCCTTCCACGGAGAGCGTCACCTCCGTTCCGAGGGCGGCGAAGCGCTCGCGCAAAAAGGCGACGTACTCCGCGAGGCTCTTCTCCTCGGGGACGAAGATGGAAACGCGCACGTGCGTTCTATCGCTGTTGAGTATCGCCTCGTCCACGAGGTCTCCGTACATGCCGTTAAGGGTGAAGTCGCTGTAATCCTCTATCATAAGCCCGTTGTCGAGCATGCTTATAACGGCGCTTATCTCTTCGAGCTTTTCCGTTCGTCCCGTGGCGGTAAGCTTGTTCCAATTTCCCGACATATCTGTTTTCTCCGTTCCGCCGCCGTGCGGCATTTATTTTGATAAGGTCATTTGTTAGTGCGGTGAGATGCGGCAATATAGCCTTCAAAGGCTTTGTGCGCCGCCGCGGCGCGCCGCTCGTCGCTCCGCACCTGCTCCGTGAGAGCTGTGGCGCTCTCAAAGCTCCGCTCCTCGCGTAGGTAATCCAAAAGGTATATCTTCAAGGTGCTCCCGTATAGCTCCCCCGAAAAATTCGCGATATACGTCTCCGTGTGCACCTCGCGCGCACCGAAGGTGGGGCAACGGCCGACGTTGGTGAGCCCCGTGTAAAATTTATCGCCTATTTTGAGCGCGGAGGCGTAGACGCCGTGCTTCAAGAAAAAGAGACGGTTTGGTAAAGAAACGTTTACGGTGGGCATGCCTATCTCGTGCCCGAGCCCGAGCCCCGAGATGACGCGCCCAGAAAACGAGAAGGGGGCGCCGAGAAGGTCTGCCGCACAGCACGGGTCTCCGCGTGAGAGCAGGTCTTTTATGCGCGTCGTCGATATCTTCTCCCCACCCGCAAGCTCTTCGGGGACGAAGAGGGCGTCGCCGCCCTGCTCCCGCATAAGGCGCGTGAGAAGCGCCGCGTCACCGCGGGCGCCGCTTCCGAAGCGGTAATCCGTGCCCGCGACCGCGAGGCGACAGCCGAGCGCCCCGATGATAACGTCGCCGACGAAGGCGCGCGGCGTGAGGGCGGCAACGTCGCGGAAGCTCGCGGAAACGAGCTCTTCGACGCCGAGCGCTTCAAGCGCCTCCGCCTTCTCCTCGTCGGAAAACAGGCGCGCCGCGCCCTTATAGCCGTCGCTCGCGGCGGAGAAGGTGAAAACGGAAAAGGTGAGCGCGCGCCGTTCCGCTTCTTCTTTGGCGCGCAAAAGGAGCGCCCTGTGCCCCTTATGAACACCGTCAAAGAAGCCGAGCGCAACGAGGCGCGGCTTCGGGGGAAGGGGTGGGCACGGGTATTTATAGCTTATCAAGGGATACCTCGCTTATCGCTTTTCTATGAAAGCGTGAAGCACTTTGAGATTTTGCATGCGCTTCATCAACTACATTATACAACACCGCGCAGAAAAAGTCAACCGCGAGAGGCGCGCCCGCTCGGCACTTACGTTTATAATATTATCTGCAAGGTATTTTATTGAATTTCTATTATTTGTTGCGCCCCGCTTGACTCGCGAAAAATGAATAAAACGGGGCGCGCTTTATACGCGAAAAAATATATGCTTCAAGGCTTTATGCAGGCGCTCGTCGATCTTCGATCCTTGCCTTTGCGCATTTGAGTATTTATAAGAACGGATTGACAAAAATAATATTGTATGATAAAATAAAGCTACCAGCCGCGATACGCGGCACAGTAGAGTGCGCCCAGCACGCAAGTGCGAGACTTCAAGCTGGACGAAGCTTAAAATTTTCGGCGGAGAGCTCCGCAGACCGAAAAGCTCGGTCAAGAAAGGACGATATGAAGCTCAATTACAAAAGAACGATACTCGTCGGCTTTGCCTTTTTCCTGATAAGCGCCTTCTGGCAAGCCTACGACACGATAGTGCCGCTCATTCTAACCAATCGCTTCGGCATGGAGCAGAAGTGGTCGGGGCTCATCATGGCGCTCGACAACATTTTCGCCGTTTTTCTCCTGCCCGTTTTCGGCGCCGTTTCGGATAAGCTGACCTCTTCGCGCTTCGGGCGCCGAACGCCGTTCATATTTATCGGAACCATTTTGGCGGTCGTCTCCTTCTCCGTGCTCGGGTTTATGACGAAGCTGTGGTCTTTCATACTGCTCTTGCTCTGCTCCCTACTTTCAATGGCGACGTTCCGCTCGCCCGCGGTCGCCCTCATGCCCGACGTAACCATAAAGCCTCTTCGCTCGAAGGGCAACGCGGTCATCAACCTGATGGGCACGGCAGCGGGGATCCTCGTTCTCGGTCTCGGTATCATCTTTAAGACCGACGCGGAGGGAAAGACCGACTTTTCCGCCTACATCGTTGCGGTATGCCTTCTCATGCTCGCCGCGCTCCTCGTCTTCGTTCTCACTGTGCGCGAGAAGAAATGGAGCGCCGAGGCGGAAGCCGAGAATACAAAATACGAGGAAGAAAATAAGACCAAGAAGGACGAGAAGCCCGAAGAAGCGCGCGCCCTTTCAAAAGCGGAGCGCATATCGCTGTTTCTCATCCTCGCCTCGGTCGCGCTCTGGTATATCGGCTATAACGCGGTGACGAGCAAGTACTCGGTTTACGCCACCGAGGTGCTCGGCGTTCCCTACACAGTAACGCTCATGATAGCGCAAGCGGCGGCGGTCGTCGCCTTTATCCCCGTCGGTATCCTCTCCTCCAAGATAGGGCGGCGCCGCTGCATTCTCATCGGCGTTGCGACTCTGGCGCTTTCGTTCATTCTCGCCTCCTTCGTCACGGCGAACACCTCGGCGGCGCTTATGTATATCCTCTTCGCCTTCGCGGGCATCGGCTGGGCAACAATAAACGTCAATTCCTTCCCCATGGTCGTCGAGCTCGCTCGCGGCGGCGACGTTGGGCGCTACACGGGCTTCTACTACACCGCCTCCATGTCCGCCCAGATAATAACGCCCTTCTTCTCGGGCTGGCTCGTCGATGAGCTCGGCTGGGGCATCTTCTTCCCCTACGCCTCCTTCTTCGTCGCCTGCTCCTTTGTCACCATGTACTTCGTTAAGCACGGCGACGCCATCCCCGAGAGGGGCACCCTCTTAGCCTCGCTCGACGCGGACGGCTGATCCGCTCTCGAGACTGTCGCATTTAGGTAAAGCCGAACGAAAAACGGTAGAAATAAAGAAAGAGCTTTGCTTTCACCGTGTGTTTTTCGGAAAAATCAAGGTTAAAACCTACGGCTTTTCATTTTGATTTGTTTTTTCGTTTTATCGACGTTTCCTCACTTGACGTACCCTTGTACGTCTATCGCTCGTCAGCCGTCGATTTCTGCTCTAAATCCGTCAAGCCTCCGCGCGTGTGCCTCATTAAAAATTCGCTTTTTATTGATTTTACCGTGGTTTTATCCACAAAACCTTGTTTTTATTGAATTTTTAATGAGACACCCCGATTTTATTTATGCCGCTTAGCGGCAAAGGAGAGATATGCACATCGCAATCATCGTTTTGCTTTCCGTTTTGGCGGCGCTGCTTCTGCTTTTTGCGCTCGCCCTTTTTGCCATAGCGCCCTCGCGCCGCCGCGCGGCGCGAGGCTTCGCCGCCGTTCGCTATGCGCACCGCGGCTTGCATGGTAGCGGGATAGCGGAAAACTCGCTCTCCGCCTTTCGCGCCGCCGCCGAAGCTGGCTACGGCATAGAGCTCGACGTTCGCCTCTCGCGTGACGGTGAGCTCGTCGTTTTTCACGACGACACGTTGGAGCGCGTCACCGAAGCCACGGGGCGCGTCGACTCGCTCACGGCGAAGGAGCTCTCCGCGCTTCGCCTTTCGGGAACAGACGACACAGTTCCCAGCTTCCGCGAGGTGCTTGACCTCGTTGGCGGGCGCGTCCCGCTCCTCATTGAGCTCAAAGAGGACGCGGGCAAATACTGCGTCACGGAAAAGGCGCTCGACATCTTGAAGGGCTACGCAGGCGACTATATGATAGAGTCGTTCAACCCCTTAGCCTTAGCCCGTGTTAAAAAACTCGCCCCCGACGTAACGCGCGGCTTCCTTTCGCAAAACTTCTTCAAGGAAAAGAAATATCGCGCGCCCACCTATTTTCTCCTGCAACACCTGCTTCTCAACTTCCTCTGCCGACCCGACTTCATCGCCTTTTGTCATCGCGACACGAAAATGCCCGCCTTCCGCCTCATTCGGCGGCTCTTTAAGGCGACGAGCTTCGCGTGGACGACGGAGAGCGAGGCAGACGACGCGGCGGCGCTCGGTGCGGGCTTTTCCAGCGTCATTTTTCAAGGCTATCTTCCCGAGGTGCGCATAGCTTCCTCGGGGGGCGTGCAAAATGAAAGGAGCGACGAGACACTATGAGATTTCCCCTCGTGGCAACCTGCCTTTTCGGCTTGGAGCACCTTCTCGGCGAAGAGATCGACGCACTCGGCTACGAGCGCGTCCACACCATGGACGGGCGCGTTACCTTTCTCGGCGACGGCGAGGCGGTCGCACTTTCCAACGTCTTCTTGCGCTACGCGGAGCGCGTCTACATCAAGGTGGGCTCCTTTCACGCGGAAAGCTTCGACGAGCTCTTTGAGGGTGTGCGTCGCCTCCCGTGGGCGGATTTTATAGGGAAGAACGACGCCTTCCCCGTCAAGGGGCACGCGATAAGATCGCGCCTTTTCTCCGTTCCCGATTGCCAAGCGATAATCAAAAAAGCCGTCGCTCGCTCCTTGGAAGCCGAGTACGGCATTTCCCTCTTCCCCGAGGAGGGCGTAAAATATCAAATAGAGTTCTTCCTCTTCAAGGACGAGGCGACGCTTATGATAGATACCTCGGGCGTCCCCCTGCATAAGCGCGGCTACCGCCGCGAGGCGAACGGCGCCCCCATCAGGGAAACGCTGGCGGCGGCAATCGCCGCAACCTCGCGCCCGCGCGAAGACGTTCTTCTCTGGGATCCCATGTGCGGGAGCGGCACCATCGCCGTCGAGGCGGCAATGCTTATGCGCGGTATCGCTCCTGGGGCGCGGCGCTCCTTCGCGGCGGAGGCTTTTCCCTTTGTCGGCGCGGAGCACTGGCGCGACGCGCGCGAGATGGCGCGCGAGGGGGAGCACGCGAGCGCCTTCGAGGTCTTCGCCACGGATGTGGACGAGCGCGCCGTGGCGCTCACGGAGCGCAATGCGAAAAATGCGGGAGTTGAGGCAAATATTCGCTCCTTCGTTATGGATTGCCGCAAGATAGAGGCACACGGGCGGCGCGGAACGATAGTGACAAACCCGCCCTACGGCGAGCGCCTTGGGACGGTGCGCGAGGCGGAGCGCCTTTATCGCGAAATGGGCGAGCGCTTCCGCGCCCTCTCTCCGTGGCAGGTCTACATTATCACTTCGCACGAGGGCTTCGAGCGCCTTTACGGAAAGCGCGCCGATAAGGTGCGCAAGCTCTATAACGGAATGATACCCTGCTATCTCTATCAGTATTTTAAAAAATGACGAAAAATTCGGATAATATTTCAACAATAGCCGTTATTTTGTAACATACAATTAACAAAATGGTTGTAAAATAATATGTGCAGGGCCTCCTGCAATACACCGCCTCTTGGCGGTAACGGAGATTGTTATGAAAAAAATTTTGAGCTTTGCGCTCGCTTTGCTTACGCTTTTTGGGGCGCTTTCGCTGAGCTCCTGCTATCTTATAGGAGGGAATGTTCAGCTCTCGGGCGCGACGGGCGGCGAGGGCGATACCTACGTCAGTGTTGAGGGCGGCGATACCTATGATGTTACCGTCAATGCGGGGACGTCGCCCAACGTTGCCGCCGCGTCTAAGGCGCTTATGTCGGCGGTCAGCGTCTATTGCAGCTTTGAGGGCTACTCGCTTGGAGCTGGCGGCAGAGGAGAGACGCAATCCTATTCCTCGGGCGGCTCGGGCGTTATATATCGCCTCGACAAGGAGAAGGGCGACGCCTATATAATAACGAACTACCACGTGGTCTATTATTCAAAGGCGAGCACGAGCGACCATATTAGCGACGATATTACGGTATACCTCTATGGGCAGGAATATTCGGATTACGCGATAGAGGCGGAATACGTCGGCGGCTCGATGCAGTACGATATCGCGGTGCTTAAAGTTGAAGGGAGCCGTGTCCTTATGGCGAGCAACGCGGTTGCCGCGACGATAGCCAATTCGGACGAGGTGGCGGTCTTGGAGACTGCTATTGCGATAGGAAACCCCGAGGGCAACGGACTTTCGGCAACGGTGGGGCACGTCAACGTGGATAGCGAATATATCAATATGACGGCGTCGGATTCAAAGACGACGATAGAGCTTCGCGTTATCAGAACGGACGCGGCGGTCAACAGCGGCAACTCGGGTGGCGGGCTTTTCAATGACCGCGGCGAGCTCATCGGCATAGTCAATGCCAAGATGGACGATAGCTCCATAGATAATATAGGCTACGCCATTCCATCGAACGTCGCCAAGGCGATAGCGGAAAATATCCTCTATTACAGCGAAAATTCAAACAAGCAGTGCGTCGTTCGCGTTATCATGGGCATAACCGTTAAAACGGCGGCGGCACACACGGAGTATGACACGGAGAGCGGGCGCGTCTACAAGCGGGAAACGATAGAGGTGGACTCGGTGGAGAAAACCTCGGTGCTCTACGGAAGCTTGAAGGCGGGCGACGCGGTTAATTCTATCACGATAGACGGAACGACGTATAACGTAACGCGGCTTTATCACGTGGTCGACGCTATGCTGAACGCGCGCGTCGGCAGCACCGTCGTTATGAATATCACGCGAGACGGCAAAACGATGAACGTCAACGTGCCGATAAACCAGAGCATGCTGACGGACTATAATTGACGGCTGGCGCGCGTGCGCGGGCAAACAAGATACCGTGGATTATAAATAAACGAAAAAACGTATGGTTTAATCTTGGTTTTTCAAAAAATTACGGTAGAGGCGAGATTTTTTGCTTCTACCGTTTTCGTTTGGTTTTTCTAAATCAACAGCATAATGCCGCTTCCACTTATTCATTCAAAAGGAATTTAACGATATTGTAATGCTTGATTCCGTTACGCGAGAAATCGGGAATGTCCCCTGAAACAACGTACTTGGGATGATTATCTTCAATACGTTCGAGATTGCCAAATTCGCGCTCTACGGTTTCGGGGGTGGCGAGGAGGTAGCATACTTGAACGTATAAAACGTCGGCGCCCTTATAGGCGATGAAATCGATCTCGTAGTCGTCCGTTTTGCCAACCTTGACGTCGTATCCGCGATATAAAAGCTCTAGATAGACGACGTTCTCGTAAAGCTTGTTATAGTCTATTTCTCCGCTCGCCTTAACGCAGTTGCGAAGCCCCAAATCCACCGTGTAGTATTTTTCGTTGGTCGTGAGCAGCTTCTTGCCCTTGATATCGTATCGTTGTGCACAGTAAATGACCATTGCCTTTTTGATGTGATCAATGTAGGAAATGACCGTTTCCACCGAGGTGTTGATACCCTCTGCTTTCAGTGCGGCAACTATGGAACGCGCGGAAAAAGGGTTTGCAATGTTGTCCATCAAGAAGGTAAGGATCATATTTAAAAGTCCCGTGTCCTTGACGTGGTTGCGCGCTATGATATCCTTCACCACGATAGCATCATAGGTGTCCGAGAGATAGGGCTCGAGCGAGATGCTTTCGAGCGAAAAGCGCAGGGGCAATCCGCCGTAACGTAAATAGTCCGCAAAAAGAGCCTCGTCGGTGGTGTATTTGCCGTTCTGCTTCTGTATTTCCTTGGCTTCGGACAGGGAGAACGGGTAGACGTGGATTTGAATATAGCGACCAGCGATCAGAGTGGCGAGTTCGCCCGATAGTAGCTTCGAATTGGAGCCACTGATGTAGACATCGCAATCCGCGTCGACCAGCAGTGAGGAAACAACCTCCTCCCACCCGCTGACGACCTGTATCTCGTCGAGAAAAATATAGACTCTGCCTTCGGTGGCGTCGCAAATGGAAATGAGATGATCGTACAGTAGGTCTCCGTCCTTGAATTTTTTGTTCTTTTTGGATTCGAGACTTATGTTTACGATATTGCTCCCCGAAATGCCTCTATCCAAAAGAAGGTCTTGGATTTGAGAAAGAAGCACGGTTTTGCCTGAACGGCGAACACCCGTTAAAACCTTGATTAAATTTTTATCTATGAGAGGAATGATTTGGTTAAGATAGGCTTGCCTTAAAATCATAAAGCACCTCCGCTTAATGTTTTATGCTATTATACCATTACACGGCTTGCAAAAATAAATTTTTGCGTCGCTTACGCTCCTGTTATTTGCGGAAGCGCAAATAACAGCCGTCCGTTGAAATACGGCGTGAAAAAGTCCTTGCAAGCAAGCTTTTTCACTTGTATTATAGCATATAAAAATAGCATTGTCAAGAAAAATGTCGGTATTAAAACCGACAAAATTCGTATTTTAAGATTTTTGTCAGCCCTAAGGTTGACAAAAATCGTATTTTTGACTTTTTGTCAGTCTCAAAGCCAACAAAATTTCAGATTTTGTCCGCCTTGACTTTGGCAAAAGCTTATCTCCGCGAAGCTGGCGGCGGAGCCGACGAGAGGGAGCAAGAACAATTGCGATAAGTGATAATTAACGCCGCAAAAGCGGGCGAAAGCATTTGCGATAAGTGATAATT
>CAYSUO010000045.1:0-10369 GCA_964434325.1 uncultured Ruminococcus sp. | reverse complement strand
CTCACATACATTTACGGTATCGGTCTTAAAAGCTCGCAGGATATACTTGCAAAGACGGGTATAAACCCCGACACTCGCGCCAAGGACCTTACCGAGAGCGAGGTAGCTTCCCTCCGTGACGAGATCGAAGCTAACTACAACGTCGAAGGTGATCTTCGCCGCGAGGTTGCTCTTAATATCAAGAGCCTCGTCGAGATCAACTGCTATCGCGGTATCAGACACAGAAAGGGTCTGCCCGTGAGAGGTCAGCGCACCAAGACGAACGCAAGAACAAGAAAAGGTCCCGCAAAGACCATCGCCAACAAGAAGAAGTAAGGAGTAAAACGCAATGGCAGTAGCAAAGAAAGTTGTAAAAAAGCGCCGCGAACGTAAGAACGTTGAAAAAGGCGTAGCGCACATTCGTTCTACCTTTAACAACACGATCGTTTCTATCTCCGATATGCAGGGCAACGTTATTGCCTGGGGAACTTCGGGTGAAATGGGCTTCAAGGGCTCCAAGAAGTCTACCCCCTACGCGGCTCAGACCGCGGCAGAGCATGCGGGTAAGATCGCCGTTGATCAGGGCATGAAAACTGTCGAGGTCCTCGTAAGAGGTCCTGGGGCAGGTCGTGAGTCCGCAATACGCGCTCTTGCAACCGCAGGACTTGAAATCACGATGATTAAGGACGTAACACCGATTCCTCATAACGGTTGTCGTCCCCCCAAGCGCAGACGCGTTTAATTTTAGGGAGGTAAGATAAAATGGCAAGATATACAGGCCCCAACTGTAAGCAGTGCCGCCGCGAAGGCTGCAAGCTTTATCTCAAAGGCGAGCGTTGCACGAACGGTAAGTGCTCGTTCGATCGCAGAAGCGCGGCTCCTGGTCAGCACGGCGCGGCACGCAAAAAAGTCGGTGAATACGGAAAGCAGCTTCGCGAGAAGCAGAAGGCGAGACGCTATTATGGCGTTCTTGAAAGCCAGTTCGAGCACTACTATGAAATGGCTGAAAAGATGGAAGGCATCACGGGTGCTAACCTTCTTACCCTTCTTGAAAGACGTCTTGACAACGTCGTTTACAGAATGGGTATGGCGGCTTCCAGAAAAGAGGCGCGTCAGCTCGTTCTTCACGCTCATTTCACGCTTAACGGTAAAAAGGTTTCGATTCCCTCGCTTCTCGTAAAGGCGGGCGACGTTATCGCGGTTAAGGAAAGCAGCAAGGAGAGCGCAAAGATAAAGGCTCTTGCAGAGCAGATGGCAACTGCCGCAGCTCCCAAGTGGCTTGAAAATGACGCTCAGAATCTCGCGACCAAGGTTGTTGCTCTTCCCGCAAGAGACGATATTGACTTCGAGTTTGAAGAGCAGCTTATCGTCGAGCTCTATTCCAAGTAATCCCTCCGATACGAAGTGAAAGAATTTAAGGCAAAGCCTTATATTCTTCGCGTCTGTCAGTAATTACGTTTAGTAACCATATTAAAGTAGGAGGTAACCAAAATGATGAACGCAATAGAGAAGTTTAATATTATCGCTTGCAACATTAATGCAGATAGAAGCGAAGCGACCTTCGTCGTAGAGCCCCTTGAAAGAGGCTACGGCGTAACGCTGGGTAATTCTCTTAGAAGAGTCCTTCTTTCCACGCTCCCTGGCTATGCCGCAACGAGCATAAAGATAGACGGCGTGCTTCACGAAATATCCGCGTGCAACGGCGTTAAGGAAGACGTTCCCGAAATCGTTCTCAACGTTAAGGGCATAGTTGCTAAGCTTGAATGTGAAGGTCCCAAGACCGTCGTCATCGACGTGACGGGTCCCATGAACGTTACCGCGGGTGATATCACGCCCGACGCAGAGCTTCGCATACTCAACCCCGAGCACCACATTTGCACCGTGTGCGAGGGTGAGCGCTTCTATATGGAAATAACGTTTGACGAGGGGCGCGGTTATAGACCGTCCGACCTCAACAAGCAGAATTACCTTGCAAGCGTAGGCGCCAACGTAGGCGCACCTATCGGTCTTATTTTCGTCGATTCTATCTTCACGCCTGTTTATAAGGTGGAATATAGCGTGGAAAATACCCGTGTAGGCAATAGCATAGATTATGACAAGCTGATAATGAAGGTCTTAACGAACGGCACCATCACCGCCGAAGAGGCAGTGTCCCTCGCAGCCAAGGTTCTCAACGAGCACCTCAAACTCTTCATCGATATGTCCGACGAAGCTCAAAAGGCGGAGATAATGGTTGAAAGAGCAGAAGTGAAAAAGGAAAAAGTCCTTGAGATGACCATTGAGGAGCTTGAATTGTCCGTCAGAAGCTTCAATTGCTTGAAGCGTGCAGGTATCGATACGGTTGAAGACCTTATCGACCGCACCGAGGACGATATGATGAAGGTGCGCAACCTCGGCAGAAAGTCGCTCGAAGAGGTCATTCAGAAGCTCAACACCTTGGGGCTCAGCTTGAAAAAGGACGAAGAATAAGATAGGAGGAAAGGTACATGAGAAAGCTCGGCAGAACAACTGCACAGCGCAAAGCTATGCTTAGAGGCATGGTAACTCTTCTTCTTGAAAACGGCAAGATTGAAACCACGTACACCAGAGCGCAGGAGGTTTCCGCCAAGGCGGACGAGATGATCACTCTCGGCAAAAAGGGCGATCTCGCAGCGTATCGTGCGGCGCTTGCTTTTATAACCAAGGAAGACGTAGCCAAAAAGGTATTCAGCGTTATCGCTCCCGCTTACGCTAACGTGAAC
This sequence comes from uncultured Ruminococcus sp., assembly GCA_964434325.1. Taxonomy (GTDB): domain Bacteria; phylum Bacillota; class Clostridia; order Oscillospirales; family CAG-272; genus UBA1740. The sequence continues at coordinate 7,649 of CAYSUO010000045.1, read as the reverse complement.
GGCGGATATACGCAGGTCTATAAAATGGGAACTCGCCGTGGTGACGGCGCTGAAACCGCAATAGTTAAGCTCGTCGCCGTCAAGGCGGACGAGGAAGCCACAAAGTAATATTGGGGCATACCGATTTTTCGGGCTCGGCATAAAGCCGAGCCCGAATTTTTTTGTCGAGAAATTTAAAATACGAAGACTCATTTAAGCTTTTTGGAGACGGAAATAACTGCATTAAACTTAAATTACTGTCTTTCGCAAGATAAATCGAAAACGTAATGCATTTAAATGCGCGAAAGTCGTAGCAAATGCACCATAATGGAACAAAATCTTTGTTTTGTTATATTTATAGTTCTTTGTGCTTCTCCTTCAAAAGGCGCACGTTCCTTTCAACGGTGCGCTTGTTCAAGGGATACCAAAGCTTCAAGATGAGGGCGAGGAGCGCAAAGCCTATCGCGGGAACCAAGGTGGAAATGCTGAAAATTCCGCTCAGTACCGATGGCTCAAAGGCGCTCACCTCGGAATAGCCGATGAGGCTCAGCAAAAGCCCTGAAACTCCCGCCGAAGCCGCCTGTCCCAGCTTGCGCGCAAAGGAATATATCGCGTAGATAGAGCCGTCCTCACGTATCCCGTTTCGGAGCTCCGAGTGATCGATAACGTCGGTTATAAGAGCCCAGGAGACCATCGAGAAGAAGCCGAGCCCGAGCCAAGCAACGAAGGTAAGCCCCACATAGACCCATACGTTTTTTGGTCGTATAAAGAATAGGAGAAAACAGATCGCGGCGGCAAGCAGATTGGCAACTACGCTTATCTCGGCTTTGCCGAATTTTCTCGCCAAGGGCTTCGCGCCGACTGCGGCGATGATCATTGCGAGCATCATGGTCAGCGTCGAGACGGAAAGCGCAAGCGGATTTCCGTAGTAATTCGGGTAAACGTAATTCGCCATCGATTGCATCGTGAGCTGTGCCAAGAGCATAACTATCGAGGCGGCAATAATGGATATTAGCGCGCGGTTTCCAAAAGCTTCTCCGAGCAGCGTATAAACACTCTTTTTCGCGTGCTCGTGTGCCTCCCCCGTCGGCTGAACACGTTCCGTCGTCAGATAGTAGCAGAGAAGGTAGGCTATAATGGCTAAAACGGAAAAAACGCCCGCTATCCACGTAAACGTCGTCCCGTCAAGCACGGAATTTCCCAAGGCATCGGTTTTATAGGCAATAAGCGGTATTCCGCCGCCGACTATAACGCCCGCCAATGTTCCCCCCAGCGAACGGAAGGTGGAGAGCGATTGCCTGTCCGCGGGCTCCGCCGATATCGTTGAAGCCATCGAGCCGTAGGGAATATTTATCGAGGTGTAAAAGACTGAGCCCCAAAGTATATAGGTGACGGTGAGCCACACCGTCTTAAACCAAGTCGGCTGACTTGCGAGCGCGCTCTGGTATATAAGGAAGGAGCTCAGCGCCACGGGGGCGCACATCCTTCGGAGCCACGGCTTGAATTTTCCAACGGGCGTCATGCGGCTCCTGTCGCATATTCGCCCCATCATCATATCCGTCAGCGCGTCGATAAAGCGCGTCAGCATCATTATCAAGCCGACCACGGCGGCGGAAAGCCCCATAACGTCGGTGTAAAACTTCATAAGGAAGCTTGAAGAAAGAATAAAAGTGAAATCATTGCCGAAATCTCCGAGCAGGTACCCGAGCTTGTCGCGTATCCCGAAGGCTCTCGTCGGCTTTATATTTTCATCGCGTGCCATGTAAACCTCTTCGTCGTATATTTTTTTCAAAAATGTTCAAGCTAAATTCGCGGCGACGTGCCGTACTTATTTTGCTTGCTTTTTTCGGTTTTATAACAAAACTGTGTGGCGAAGAATGAGAAGAATAGCGTGACATTTATTTTACTTATCTTGAAATTCACTGCTCACGCAAAATATTTGTACCGCGCTTGTGCGGCGGTATTAAGATTGAAATGGAGAAAATATGCGTACAGTTGTGGAGTTTAATAAAAATTGGCTTTTTTCAAAGGAAAAGCCTGCCGCCTCGGAGCTCCCGCACGGCGCGAGGATAGACCTCCCTCATACGTGGAACGGCACAGACGGTCAGGACGGAGGTAACGACTACTATCGCGGCACCTGCTACTATATCAAAGAATTTGATAAATGCTCCCTTCCCGATAGCGCGCAGTACTACTTGGAGCTTGGCGCCGCCAACTCCTCGTGCGAGGTGTTTTTAAACGGTAAAAGCCTTGGAAGTCACCACGGCGGCTATTCCGCGTTTCGCTTCCCGCTCGATGGGCTCGCGGAGCACAATGTCATCACCGTGGCGGTGGACAACTCGCCGAGCGATGAGGTGTATCCTCAAATGGCGGACTTCACCTTTTACGGAGGTCTCTATCGCAGAGCTCGCATAATCTGCCTTCCCACCTCGCACCTCGACGTTATGCATTACGGCGGAAGCGGGCTTCGAGTTCACGCACGGGTGGCGGGGCGCGATGCAGAGGTGGAGCTTGAAGCCTATCTTTTCGGCGCAAAGCCAAGCCAGTCGCTCACGTTCACGGTGCTTAACGCGAAGGGTGTACCCGTGTCGCAAAAAAGCGTGGGGGTGGATGAAGCGCGCGTCAAGCTCACGATAGAAAATGCACGGCTTTGGGACGGAAGGCGCGATCCCTATCTCTACACGGCGCGCGTCGCGCTTTTTGAAGGCGGTGATGAGCTCGATTGTGTGGAGCTTCGCTTCGGTTGCCGTAGCTTTTTTGTTGACCCGTCGCGTGGATTCTTTCTCAACGGGCGCCCCTATCCCTTGCGCGGCGTTTCGCGCCATCAGGATAGACCAGAGATGGGGAACGCGCTCGAATATCGCCATCACGAGGAGGACGTCGACCTGATATGTGAGCTGGGTGCCAACGCGGTGCGCCTCGCACACTATCAGCATTCGCAAAGCTTCTACGACCTGTGTGACGAGCGCGGGCTCATCGTCTGGGCCGAAATACCTTATATCTCGCGCCACCTGACCGCGGGGAATGACAACGCCTTTTCACAAATGCGGGAGCTGATAATACAGAATTATCATCACGCCTCAATATGCTTCTGGGGACTCTCAAACGAGATAACGATAGGCGGAAAAAGCGACAAAATGCTCGAAACGCATCGCGCTTTGAACGAGCTCTGCCACAGCCTCGATCCCGACAGATTGACGACGCTTGCCGCTGTCAGCACGTGCGACGTAACCGAGGAATACCTGAAAATTCCCGACGTCATCGCGTATAATCACTATTTTGGCTGGTATGGCGGTGAGCCCGAGATGAACGGCGAATGGCTCGACGATTTCCATCGTGCCTTCCCCAACCGACCGATTGGGCTCAGCGAATACGGCTGTGAAGCTCTCGATTGGCATAGCTCCGAACCGCGGCAGGGCGATTATACCGAGGAATATCAAGCTCACTATCACGAGGTGCTAATAAGGCAGATCGCCGAAAGACCGTATATTTGGGGCACGTTCGTATGGAATATGTTCGATTTTGGTGCGGACGCTCGCGCCGAGGGCGGCGAGGACGGAATAAATCATAAGGGGCTCGTGACCTTTGACCGCCGCTATAAGAAGGACGCTTTCTATGCCTACAAGGCGTGGCTATCCGATGAGCCCTTCGTCCATATCGCGGGGAAAAGATATTCCGAGCGTGCCGAGAGCGTGACCCGTGTCACCGTTTATTCAAATGCGGAGCTCGTCGAGCTGTTCATTGACGGCAAAAGCCTCGAAAAAAAGAGCGGCACCCTTGGGGCGTTTCGCTTTGAGGTGCCTCTTGTCGGTGAAATTAGGCTTCGCGCCGTGGCGGGAGAGCTGCACGACGAAGCCACCCTCACCCGTGTTGAAAAATTCCCCGAAAAATATCGCTTGAAGGAGTCTCACGCGGTGCTCAATTGGTTTGACGTTGAAGCGCCGACGGGCGTTTTCTCGCTCAACGATAAGATTTCCGATATACTTGCCTCAAAGGAGGGAAGCGCACTTTTTTGCGAGCTTATGGCGCAAGCCGACGCCGCCCAGGGTGCATTCTCCGTCAGCGATGAAGGCGTCGCCAAAATGCTCGGCGGCTTTTCGCTTCTCCGCTTTCTCGGTTTTGCGGGAACGTTCGGCTTGAAATTCACCAAAGAGGAGCTTTTGGAGCTCAACGCCAAGTTGAATAAAATAAAAAAATAAAGGCCGCATTCTCGCCTTGAAAGCTGCATATTAACGTTTGCCGAGCACAGCGTGCGGATTAAGCCCTATGCTTGCAATAGGAACAAGTTCCGCTTTTGAAAATTGGAACGCACTATTCACGATGACGTATGCCTTGCGAACACGCACAGTATGCAAATAAAAGCTTGCATTTTAATGTCGCGTCAAAAGAAACCCAAAGTTTCAAAGCGCTAAAAAAGCGGGCACGTGCCCGCTTTTTTAGCGCTTTTTTGTATATGATTTCAATTAAAGCATTGTCTCGGCAATGAGCTCCGAAAATTCAGACGGATTCTCTATCGCAACGCCGCCGAGAAGGCAAGCGGAGGAATAGAGGAGCTTCGCATATTTTGCGAGCTTATCCTTGTCGCTCTCCCAAAGCTCTTTGAGCTTTCCCGCTATGGGGTGATCGAGATTGATTTCGAGAACTACGTTCGCCTTCGGCGCGTCCTCCGTCCCTGGCATCTTCTTTAATACCTTCTCCATCTCAACGGAAAGCTCGCCTTCGCTTGTCAGGCAGGCGGGGTGCTTTTTGAGAGCATTCGTGAAGCGCACTGCGCTGACCGTTCCGATGGCGTCCTTCATCGCTTCGAGCATCGTTTTTGCAACGTCGTTTTCCGCTTGAAGCTTCGCCTTGTCGTCGTCGCTCTCTATGTCGAGCGCCTCCGAGGTAACGTTCTTAAATTCCTTGTCGCTGTATTTTCCGAGCATTTTGAGAGCAAATTCGTCAACGTCGTCGGTCAAATAAAGCACCTCGTAGCCCTTTTCCTTAACGGCTTCAACTTGCGGCAGCATCTCTATCCTGTCAAGACTCTCCCCCGCCGCGTAGTATATCGACTTCTGCTCCTCGGGCATTCTTTCAACGTATTCTTTGAGCGAGGCGTACTTCTTCTCCTGCGACGTCTTGAAAAGAACGAGATCCGCAAGCACGTCCTTGTGCATTCCGTAATCCGCATAAAGTCCGTATTTCAGTTGAAGTCCGAAAGCGTCGAAGAACTTCTCGTATTTTTCGCGCTCGTCCTTCATCATCTTTTCGAGTTCGCTCTTTATCTTCTTTTCAATCGCCTTCGCCATCACTTTGAGCTGGCGGTCGTGCTGCAAGGTCTCGCGCGATATGTTGAGCGAAAGATCCGCCGAGTCCACAAGCCCCTTGACAAAGCCGAAATAGTCGGGCAAAAGGTCGGAGCATTTTTCCATTATCATAACGCCCGACGAGTAGAGTTCAAGCCCCTTTTCGTATTCTTTCGTGTAGTAGTTGAAGGGTGCGTGCGCGGGAATAAACATAAGCGCCGTGTACGTCGCCGTTCCCTCCGACTTTTGCGTTATCACCTTCGCGGGCGCCTCGTAGTCGAAGAATTTGTCGGTGTAGAACGCCTTGTATTCCTCGTCCGTCACCTCGCCCTGTGCCCTCTTCCAAAGCGGCACCATGCTGTTTAGCGTCTCCACCTCGGTAACGCTTTCGTATTCGTCCTTCGTCCCCTCTTTTAGCTTTTCGTGAGTAACGTCCATTTTGATGGGGTATCTGATATAGTCCGAGTATTTCTTGATGAGCCCGCGAAGCCTGTATTCTTCGAGAAATTCCGAGTATTTCTCGTCGTCCGTGTCCGCCTTTATCGAGAGTACTATCTCTGTTCCGTAGTCGTCCTTCTCACATTCCTCAACGGTGTAGCCCGAAGCCCCCTCCGATTCCCAGAGATTCGCCTTTTCCGCACCGTAAACGCGCGAGCGCACGCTTATCTTGTCCGCCACCATGAACGCGGAATAGAAGCCAACGCCGAATTGCCCGATGATGTCAACGTCGTCGCTCTTCTCGTTGTCGCGCTTGAAATCGAAGGAGCCGCTCTTGGCTATCGTTCCGAGATTGTTTTCCAGCTCCTCGGCGCTCATGCCGCAGCCGTTGTCCGAAATGGTGAGCGTGCGCGCGTCCTTGTCCGCCTTTATCGTGATGGCGTAGTCGTCCTTCTTCGTCGTAACGCTCTCGTCGGTCAGCGAGCGGAAGTAGAGCTTGTCTATCGCGTCGCTTGCATTCGATATGAGCTCTCTCAAAAAGATTTCCTTGTGAGTGTATATCGAATTGATCATCATATCCAAAAGTTTTTGAGATTCCGTCTTGAATTGTTTCTTTTTCATATATATCACCTTTCTTTTTTATTCATCTTGATTATTAGTGAATGTAGCAGCTTGCGAAAGCAAGCGCTAAAATCCGTCGCCGCTCGCGAGTCACGGCGCTTAGCAAAACAAATGTCTTAAATCCGCCATTGCTCGCGAGTCATAACGCCCCGACAAAACAAAACGCTAAAATCGACTGCCTTTTGTAAGTGTATTCACGGCTTGTCACGCGTAATGCTTTGAAAATGTCAGCGCCGAAAACAGTCATCGCAAGCTTTGAAAAGCTACGAGCCACAGCGCCCCGAAAAAACGAAGTGCCGAGACTAACCCCCACTTTTAAAATTTGCAAATTGGCACTCTCGCTTCAAGAGTGCTAAAAGTATTATAGCACCGTGCTCGCCTTCTGTCAAGAGTATAATGCGAAATTTTTGAAAAAATTCATAATTTTCTCAAAGCGTGCAAAAATATCCTTGCACTCTTGGAAAACTATCGCCAAGCCCGTCGATCATTGCATTCGTCTCTTGCTTGCGATGTGAACTCACGTGCCTGTGATATAAACGCTACAAGTTTTGCAAAACCTTCATTTATTATATGTAAATGCACTACCTCATCTTCGTGCCGTTCGTCACTCGCACCGTGAAGTGCGCTTTCGCCTGCAAATTTTCGCTTTGCGCTCGCCGATTTGTGCGTGCACTCTGCCTCTCAATTGCAAAGCTAAATGGTATTCCGTTTCGCTCTTTTTAACGCCGCCCTCGCTTCGTCGCACAAAAGCACGCCTCATCTCGTTAACATGTTGCATTTTTCTATTGTGCCTTGCCCGCGAAAGTAATCGGTCGTCTGCCTTTGGCGTTGCACCACCAGCTTAGTTGCGCAGAAGCATACTTCATCTCACTATATGTGCGTGGTATTTTATTCTTTGTAGCTTTTTCTTTTTAAGTCCGCCTCACGTGCCTTTTGCTCTTTTTAGACGCGCTATGTGCATTTTGCCCAAAAAATCGGAATAAAATATATGCAAACCGAACGAAACGATAAAAGTTTGAAAAAACGCGAAAAAAACGAAAAATAAGACTTGACAAACCAAAGAGTAAGTGATATAATAGACGAGCTGACCGCAAGAGCGGGAGGCACTTGGTCATTGAAAATTGAACGATAAGATAAGAGAACAGGCACTGAAAAGTGCAGAAACTTGTCAAAACACTTTGAAGAAAAAAGAACTCAAAAGTAAGAGAAGCTAAGAAAGAATAGCTCTGAAAAAGGTATTGGGTATCTTCGCGAGGAGATATTTAATATAGAATTTTTTAGAGAGTTTGATCCTGGCTCAGGATTAACGCTGGCGGCGTGCATAAC
>CAYSUO010000044.1:0-10669 GCA_964434325.1 uncultured Ruminococcus sp. | reverse complement strand
CTTTCGCGAAGTAGGCGGTTTGGCACTTTGCTCGCTACGCTTCGCTTTGCCGTAAGTCGGAGCGATACTCGCGCTGGGAGAAGCTTTCGCGAAGTAGGCGGTTTGGCACTTTGCTCGCTACGCTTCGCTTTGCCGTAACTTGGAGCGATACTCACGCTGGAATAAGCTCTTGTGAGGCACGCGGCTTTGCACGCTTGGCGTTTTGCTCGCTACGCCTCACTTTGCCGTAAGTCGGAGCGATATTCGCGCTGAAAGAAGCCTTCGCGAGGTAGGCGGTTTGGCACTTTGCTCGCTACGCTTCGCTTTGCCGTAAGTCGGAGCGATACTCGCGCTGGGAGAAGCTTTCGCGAAGTAGGCGGTTTGGCACTTTGCTCGCTACGCTTCTCTTTGCCGAAGCGCGGAGCGATATTTATGCTGAAAGAAGCCTTCACGAGGTAGGTGGTTTAGCCTCTACTCGCTACGCTTCACTTTGCTCCGTGGCGCGGAAGCCCGCGATATCGCGCTCGGGAAGGAAGCTCTCGTCGAGCTTTTCCCCGTAAAAGCTTTCGTAGGTCTTGCGCTTCGCCTCCGCGTCGCGCCGCATAAGCTCCTCGCGGTTTTCGCGCACGGAGAGCGCGGGGTCGGGATAGAGCGGCGGCATCACGAAAAGGGTGTGTTTTTGCACATAGAAGCCCGCCTCGTCCACCTCGCTCGTGTTTTCCATCACGGCAAACGTCGGAATAACGGGAACGCCGAACTCCGCCGCATAGTGATAAGCCCCCTCGCGCAAGGCGCGCGGTTTCTTGTAGTTGTACCACATTTCCTGCTCGGGGTAGATGAGTATGAAATGCCCTTTCGCAAGCAGGTGCTCCATGGCGGGCTTTAAATTCTTCGCCATGTACGAGGCGCTACGTGAAACGGGCAAGGTGTTGCAGTGGCGCATGAGGAAGCCGAAATAGCCCTTCATAAACGCGTTCGTTTCCTGTATGACGATGTTGAAGAGCTTTCCGCGCCCGCACCGCATCGCCAAAATGCGCGCCAGGGTGTTGTCGCCTATTCCAAAATGATTTTGCGTTATTATCGCGCCGCCCGCTATGTTCATCGCGTTCTCGGCGCCGACTATCTCCGTCAGCACGTTGCGCTTGCGCGTTTCGCTCTCCGCTATCTTGCGCGCCGCGAAGCCCAAAAGCTTGCTCTTCGGGCTCTTGTGCTCTGTGTCGAAGGGCTCTATCACTCTTTTTATGTCGTCGTCGCTCACGGTGGGGTCGCCGAGCTCCACCTTGCGGAAGCTGTCGCCATCCGCCACGGCGCGGCGTATGTTGTCTATGACCAAGAGGCGTTCTTCACGTTGTGTCATCATCTTTCCTTTCGGCGCACCGTGGTGCGCGCTTATACGCTTGAAGGTATCCTTAGACGGTAACGCCGTCAAAATAGTCGTCCGCTATCACGTGGCAGAAGCTACACCGCTCGTTGAGTATTTCCACCGTGGCGGCGACGAGCTTTTGGGCGCCGAGCATATCGCGCTCGCGCTCCTCGTCGGTGTAGGCTTCCAGCTCGTTTTGGAGAAAATCGTAGTAGGGGGTCTTCTTGGCGAAATACCAGAAATAGTCCTCGTATTTAACGCCGCGATAATGCCACGGCTTGTTGAACATATTGTAGTGCACGAGGTGGATGCGCCCCTCGTCGAAGTCGACGTTTTGGTTGGGCTGCTTGTTCCAGCCGAAGTCGAAGTAGTAGATCTTGCCGCGGCACAGGTAGTTGAGGTAGTCTTGGTCGGGGGCGACGGTGTTGAAATTGAACTTCGTCAAAAGGTGCAAAAGCTTTTCTTCGATTCTTTCCTCGCGGAAGCGCTTCGCGTTGATGAGAAGCACGCCCGAATTTATGTATTTGCCCTCGGGAGCTCCCACCACCTCGTCAACGTAGACGCAAAAATCGGGAATGGGGGCGATGGACTCGTCGCGCACGGCGCCGAGAATACAGTCGCCTATGTCGGCGTCGTAGAGCTTGGCGACGTCGTCGCGCAAAACGATGTCACAGTCAAGGTAGATGGCGCGGTCGAGCTCGGGGAAGAGGGAGGGGATAAATATTCTGTAAAAGATGGACTCGGAATAGTAGTCGCGCAGGCGAAGCGAAAGCTCGCGGCGTATGCCCGCGACGCGCTCCTCAACGTTGACGACGGTGATCTCAACGTGGGGAAGGTCGAGCTCGTGGAGGCGGCGCTCGTTGCTCTCGGATATTCCCGTGGTGAGAATGTGAACGTCGTAGACGTTGGCGTCGCTCGCGTATTCCTCAATGGAAGCGAGGGTGACGCAGAGGTAGGGGAGGTAGTTGTCGTCGGTGGCAAAAAAAACGGGGATTCTCTTTTTCATTTCCTTTTGAACCTTTCGTGGTCGGGCGGTGCCCGAGATGAAATTTTTATTTTGGTTTGAGCGAGGGACGTGCCGACGGCTAAGCGCCAATTGCGGTGCGTTCGCCTCGCGGGTGGTTTGCGCTTTTGTAGTGATTGGGTGCGCCACTTGCGGTACGTTTGCCGCGGTCGGGTACAGGGGCGCGACTCTTGCGCGCGGGCGACACGCGTCGTGCGATTTTATACGGCGTTCGCCTCGCGCGATGGCGGTTTCACGCAAAGCAAGCTTGCGTGATATTTTCGCGGGCTATTCCGCCGCGCGCGGCTTTTCGGGGTAGGTGCTTTTTATCTTTTGAAATTCCGCGAAAACCTCGTCGTGGTAGTGGAGCTTTAAGCGCTCGTGCACCGCGTCGACGTTCCAGGGCTTTATCTTCTCCGTTTTGAAAAAGGGGAGCCAGCGAATACGCATACTGAAATGCTGCACCACCGTTTCAGGCTTCCACTTGTGCTGTTCGTTGAATTTCGGGGGTAAAATGAGCTTTTTCTTCGCGTACTTGTTTATCGCCGTTTGATCCATGAGGAGCATTTTGCGCTCGTTGCACAGCTTGACGGCGCGGCGGAATATCCCCGCCTCGCGTATGCGCTTCAAGTTCCAGAGCATAACGCCCGAGTTCAAATAGTTGCGCCCGATGAACACCTTGCCGTAGTAGTCGCGAACGCCCGCGAGGTCGTACTCCTCAACATCCACATCGTAGAGCTCGCCGAGATCCTTGCAAAGCATAACGTCCGCGTCGAGGTAGATGAGCTTGTCGGGCAGGACGTCCAGCTCGTCGGCAAAGAGGCGTATCATCGCGTAGGGGGTGTAGCCCGTGCCGAGATTTTTGGAAGCGATGAGCTCGCGGCGGAAATTTTCGCCAAGGTCGAGCAGGGTGACGCGGCTTTCGGAGTTCGCCTCACGTAGCACGCCCTCCAAGGTGGCGCGCTCCCTTTCGCCGACGGGGAGAAAACGCGGGTCGAGCTCGCAAAGCTCCATGGTGCCGACGTAGAGGGAAACGGGGCGGCGCGTGTATTTGGCAATCGAGAGGGAGCAAAGGAGCAACCCGTCAAAAATGCCGAGATTGCCGCACATAAAGACGTGTATCGTTCCGCCCTCGGGTGCGAAAGAGCTATTCATCCTTTTCCGCTCCTTTCCGTTTTTCGTATTTGATGAGCTCCGCGTCGGAGAGCTTCGTTCGCGCGAGCATGGCGGCGCGCACCTGCTCACAGAGCTCGTCTCGCGCGGCGCGGCGCGAAAGAGCCGCGTTCGGGAAATATGGCCCGTCCACGTAGAGGACGCACTTCGGGCGCGAGCCGTGGCGACGCTTGCGATAGACGCGCGTCACCGCGAAAACGGGCGCCCCCGTCATAACGGGGAGCTCGAAGGCTTCACCGCCGAAGGGGCGAAGCCCCGTGTAGTATTCCCAGACGTGCGCCTCGGGGTAGACGGCGATCGCCGCCCCCTCTGAGAGCCGCCGCTTGACCGCCTCGGTAAAGTGGCGCGCGGCGCGCACGTCGTCGGGCAGGGGGAGGGCGCCGAGCAACGCCGTTTTGCGCCCGATGACGGGGAGCGCCAGATTGGCGCTCGAAACAACGACGTAGACGCGCTTCGGAAAGGCGACGACGTTCGGGGAAAAGGCGTCACCCAGCATTTGCGTGTGATTGGAGTAGATGAAGAAGCCGCGCCCGCGATAGGCTTTCAGCTTCTCTCTGCCCACGTAGCGCTCCGAAAATTTCAGGCGCGCGTAGAGGAAGGCTATCGGCGTCATGATGACGCGGTAAAAAACGAAGGCGGCGGCGCGACGAAGGAGCCCACTCCCGACGTAGGGGTAGCTCCCATCTATTCGCGGCGGCTCCCGCTTCCCGCGCGGAAGAAGCTCGTCGCTTTCGCTCTCGTAGTAAACAGTTTTTGTTTTCTTCATTTAGTTATTAGTTAATTATTGGTTGATTTTAGTTGATTGGTTTGATTGATTGAATTATTAAAGCGGTGCGGGGCGCTTGAAAGTGCGAATGGCGCACGGTGCTCGTGAGCAAGAAATACGAAAAAGCACAAATGGCACGCAAAGCGCCACAAAAAGCACGATGCGCCGCTTTTTCGGCACGGTTTATTGTAGCACAAACGAAAAAATATTTCAAGAGCCTTTTCTCTATTGTTCATTCTCATAAAAATAGAATTCCACCGAGAGCCGAACTCGCGCGTCTTGTTTAAATCTACAAAACTGAGAATTTCGCATACGGCTTGACAAAGGGGCGAAAACGTGGTAAAATTAAGTTGCAAAAAGTTGCTTTGTAAATAATTATTGGCAAATACGTTTTGAAGCGCGTTTGTCGCCAAAATGGAGCAAATAGCGTGAAAATTCACTGATTGGAAACGATAAGCATCCTTGTTTTACGCATAAATTCACCTTAAAAACGGGACCCGACCCCGTTTTTGTCGCAAGCGACGCAGGTGAATTTCATTAAACTTTTGTGCCGCCGCTATGGCGGCGGAATGGAGATTAATATGGGAAACGTCAAGGAGATAATTGCGAAAAACCTCGTCGCCTTGCGGAAGAGCCGCAAGCTGACCCAGCAGGAGCTCGCCGAAAAGCTGAATTATTCGGACAAAGCCGTTTCACGCTGGGAGCACGCGGAAACCCTTCCCGACATCGAAACGCTGTGCAAGCTGTGCGACATATACGGGGTCAAATTTGAATACCTCTTGCAGGAGGAGCAACCCCCCGCCGACAAAAACCCCTACGTCATTCACACCGACGTCGGCAACCGTATCGCGATAACCCTCATCTCGCTCTGCGTCGTCTGGCTCATCGCCACCGTGGCGTTCGCCTACCTCAAAGTTTTTATGCAACAGACCGCGTGGCAGATATTCATCTGGGCGATCCCCGTCTCGGGCGTCGTCGGTCAGTATTGCAACCGAATGTGGGGCAACCGCATCGTCGCCTCCGTGCTCCTCTCCGCCACCATGTGGACGACGATACTCGGGCTCTACGTTATGCTCATCGCCTACCGCCCCTGGATGTTCTTCATCGTGGGCGTGCCCATTCAAATCATCATCGTGCTGGCTTTCAATTTGAAAAAGCCGAAGGCGTAGCTTCACGGTGAGAGCAGGAAAGCGATAAACGAATTAAGCGCCAAATAGTGTGCGTGCAAGGCTTCTGCCTTCATCGGAGAACGAGAAAAGCGAAGCGCGGCTGGGCGTGCACTACGATAAATGATTTTTGAGCGCGAAACGGACGTTATGGGACGTGCAAAGCTTCGCGTTGCTCGCAAAGTTCGCATAAAATCCGCGGCATTGCGCATAATAGAGACGGTGAAGGCGAAGCGTGCCGACTCCAAAGCGTGCACGCTCTCGGAGAGGTGGGAGATAAGGCGAGCGTAAAGCCGATACGCCCCCTCGGCGCTCGTAGAAGCTCAAAGCACAAACAAAAGCGCAAAGAAGCATTAAGCTTTAAGTGAATCTAAAACAGCTTATAAAGCGCAAAGAGGCGGTAGCTTTAAGCGAGCACGTAGCAAAGCGGAATAGCATTAAATGGAGCGCATAAGCCCGAGCTAAAACGAGAAGTATAAAAGAACTATTAAATCAGAACAGAAGTATAAAAAATTATTATAAAAACTATCAAAAGTAGAATACGTAGATAAGAGAGAAGAAGGTATGCAGATGAAAGCCCTTACACTGACTTTGGCGGCGGGTGCCGCCCTCGCGGGCGCGACGGTGGCGTTGGTGCACGCCTGCTATCGGCGTAGCTTCTTTTCGGATAGGAGCAAGCGCCGCGACCCCTATAAAAACCTCGAAAGGGAGGAGCTTGCTCCCTATCGCGAGACGGCGCGCGAAAAGCTGGAAAGCCTCGCGGCGCGCCCCGCGGAGTCGGTCACGGTTTTTGCGCACGACGGCTTGCGCCTCGCGGCGAAGCTCTATCACGGCGCGCCCGACGCCCCCTTCCACGTGATGTTGCACGGGTACAAGAGCTCGCCCCTGTGCGATTTGGCGGGCGTCGCCGCCGACCTCGCCGCGGCGGGGGAGAGCGTTCTCCTCGTCGATCAGCGCGCCCACGGCGAGAGCGCGGGGCACGTCATCGCTTTCGGCGCGATGGAGCGGCGCGACCTGGTGCGCTGGTGCGAATATGCGGAGCGGGAGCTTGCGGCGAAGAGGATATTCCTCTGGGGTATCTCGATGGGTGCCGCCACCGTCGTTTCCGCCTTGGAGCTCCCCCTGCCCGCGAGCGTTTGCGGCGCCATCGCGGATTGCCCCTATTCCTCGGCGAGCGCCATCATCGCGCGCGTCGCCGAGCGGCGCGGAATGAAGCCCGCCCTCGTTTTGCCCTTGACACGCCTCGGCGCCCTCCTTTTCGGCGGATTTCGCCTCGCCGCCGCCAACCCCGAGGAGGCGGTGAAAAAGGCGGGAATTCCGCTCCTCGTCCTGCACGGGGAGCGCGACGACTTCGTTCCCCCTTCGATGAGCCTTCGTATCGCCGAGGCGGCGCTTGACGCGGGGCGCTCCGTGGAGCGCCACACCTTCCCCGAGGCGGGGCACGGAATGAGCTACATCGTCGATCCCGTGCGCTATATGGAAACGGCGCGCGCCTTCATCGAAAAGGCGCTTAAAGCTCGCGAGAGTGAAACCTGCGCGGAACGCCCCAAAAGCGCGGGTGACGGTGCGCATTGAACGCTGGATAGATTGCAATATATAAAAATGTAACAAGAGTTAAAAGCACGATTGAATTGTGGATAAAGCGCGATAATACAAGTGAAAAAGCTTGCTTGCAAGGGCTTTTTCACGCCGTATTTCAACGAGCGGCTGTTATTTGCGTTTTAGCAAATAACAAAAGCGATAGCGACGCGAAAATTTATTTTTGCAAGCCGTGTAATGGTAATATAAGCAATATGGAGCTCCTAAGCGAAGATATTGTATACAATAAAGCAACGTATAAAATAAAAGATAATTATAATTAGGAAAAAGAACTTAGGCTTTGATCTCGATTTTCCCGAAAAATTACGGTAGAAGCGGAAATTTTCTTGCTTCTACCGTTTTTCGTTGATTTTGCCTGTGAAGCAGCCCGAGTATAACGGAGAGGCGAGCAGATGAAGAAGCGAGGCAGGCACGGCGGCGCATTGAGAGGAGAAAAAAGAGGAAGCGAGCTAAGTGTGGCAAGGCTCCCTTGTGTAAAGGGAGCTGTCAGCGAAGCTGACTGAGGGATTGTTCTGTAATGAGTTTTGCTTTTTACAATCCTTCCGTCATTTTCTTGCGAAAATGCCACCTCCCTTTACACAAGGGAGGCTGGCGTGAAAGCGAAGTGAGGCGAGCGGCGCGAGTAGATGAAGAAGTGAGCCAATGCGTTTGTAGAGTTGGGCGAAAAGGCGAAGTCAACTTCGCGAGCACAGGGCAAAGGGACGCGAGGGAGGCGGAAAGGAAGGCAGGACAGGGCGAGCACGACGGAGGAAAAAAGCGAAGTCGGCTTCACGAGCACGAGGCGAATGACACACAAGGGAGGCTGGCGGAAAAGCGAAGTGAGGCGGACACGGCGGAGCATTGAGAGAGAAAAAAGGAAGCGAGCTAAGTGCGCGTTGCGGACGTTCAAGAGAGAGGAAAAATCGCGGCTTTGTGGAGCGAATAAGGCAAAAAGCACAAAAAGCGGGGGCGCTTTTTGTGCTTTTTGATGGTTTACGTAAAATTTTTTAGCAAAAAACGCCACAAATTTTAAAAAAAGTATTGACCTTGGTATTATGTTGTGCTAAAATGATACCAGAGTAATTCTACCCGACCGTGCTTGCGTTCAACGCCCGAAGAACAGAGAAGGGCGGCGGGCAGACTCAAAAAAACAAAAAGAAGGTATTAATATGAAGAAATTCGGCAAGTTTCTCACAGTTCTTCTCGCGGTTGTCATTGCCATCACGGCGCTCGTCGTCATCGGCGCGGCGGACAACGGCGAAACGGAGGCAACTGAAATAAGCGATGAAGCGGGCTTCCTAAAAGCCATTAACGCTGGCGGAAGCTACAAGCTCGGTGATGATATCACTTTGGAAAACGCGGTTTTAAATGTGAATGGAACCAGTTATGTATACTGGATCAACACGTTTAAAACGGTCTCCTTCGATCTGAACGGGCATACGCTCGATATGAGCGATCGCTATCTCAACATCAAGGATAATACTGATGGCGCCGTTACGGTCACTATTACGGGCGAAGGCACCATAAAAACGTCGTCGAGCTCGTATATAGCGATCGTTTACAGAAATACCGAGGGCACTGTAAACTCGCTTTCCGTAAACGGCACGGGCAACGGTATAACCGTCGTTCAAGAAGCAGCGGGTGGCGCTATATTCCAGCTCGGAAATAGCGCTTTGGGCTGCAACGTAACGCTCAGCG
Source organism: uncultured Ruminococcus sp. (assembly GCA_964434325.1). Classification (GTDB taxonomy): domain Bacteria; phylum Bacillota; class Clostridia; order Oscillospirales; family CAG-272; genus UBA1740. Next base: position 1,943 of record CAYSUO010000044.1, on the reverse strand, counting down.
GTAAGCTGACGTTTCAACCGTATGTCGGGAGAAGTGCCTGCGTTCATCTGTTCGTTTTAGGAAAGAGCGGCGAAAGCCTTAACGAAGCGGCAAACCTGACGGTGGACGGAGCGACCGTCACCATCAAGGAGTATAGCACGGAGGCTTCGAGCGCCAATGGACAATGTGAGGGTGTGTGGTTTGCCAGCGTGGGCGACGGCTCCAACGTGGTCATCAAGAACAGCACCATCACGATGGAGCACGGGCATTTCATCAAGGCGGGCTCTTTCAAGACGAATGCATATACTGCCGCGGCGGGCTCCGACGGTAAGGTGACGAGCGTCACCGCTGCCGTCCCCACGTTCACCGCGAAGATAGATATTGACGACTCCAAGATAAGCGCTCTCAACTCGGGCTATGGCGCGGTCTCGGGCACTGCAAACACCAATGGCGGAACGCTTTTTGGCATAGGCTGGAATCCCGTTGAGATACGCGTCGATAATACCGACCTCGTGGGCACCAACCGCACCATAGGCTGCGGTCAGGCGATGCGTGGACAGTATAAGCTTTCTCCCACCTACTACTACTTCACCAACGTCAACTTCACGACGGCATCCAAAGCCTATTACAACTCGAGCTGGCTTATCCAGGAGCACGTCAACATGAAGTGGGACGGCGGCGTGATCGACCTTAAAAACGGTACGATGAGCGGAACGCCGACGAACGGCTACGGCGACCTCGCACGCGGCGGTACCTATTATAGCGACGAGATAACGTACAGCGTCGCGGAGAACTCCAACAACGTGGGCTGGGCGGGCATCCTCTTCTCAAACTGCTATTTCAAGACGGCGCCGACCAGCACATCATTCACGGGACAGAATACTGCGGATGCAACGTACACCCTCGGGGGAATCAAGTACACGAACGTGCCCGTCATAAAGGACGGCGAGCTCGTGAACTACCCCGTAGCTTACTTCGACACCCTTGTTCCCAACAAAACGAGCACGTTTGACGCGGCGGACGGCACAACGAAGTTCGATGCCATGTTTGAAGGTACGGAAAAAACGACGTATCAAGGGAGCGCTAATGGCTACGTCAAGCTGGCGATGAGCTCGACGAGCACTGACGAATACGTCGGCATTTGGTACTTCACAGTCAATAAGGACGAGGCGCATAAGAACGAGAACGGCACTTTCGTAGTGAGTGAATTCGATCTTGCGAGCGAGAACGGCACATACACTACGATAAACGCGCAGCTTATGGCGCGCTTTGATAAGCATAGCTACTTGGTAGAAACAGACGAAGAAGGAAATCAATTCCTTAAAGACAACGGAATACTTACCTATGAAGCGAATGGTCAAACGAAAACTTTCCGTTTGATGAACAATAATTATCAGGCGTTTTATCTGGGCAACAACGGCAGCCTTGCTTTGAACGACTATACGAGTTGGGCGCAAAAGGACGGGAATGACGTTAAGAGCATATCGCTCCCGACGGACGGCACGTGGACGCGCATAAGCATTGTCTATGAGATAATCGCCGAAGTAGTGACGTATACGCCTGTTGAGGGAAGCGAGCTTACCAAAGAGGCGTTGGACTTCTCGAAGTCGAAGGCGCACATTTATATCAACGGCGTTTGGGCGGCTACCAAGGAAGGCATATTCGTAACCGAGAATACACCGTATCAGACGAACGCTAAGACCAATGCGCTCGTTGACGTTGAGTATGCGAACACGTTTAATCTTGACTCTTTGAGATTGAATTGCGTTAAACCCGCGAGCGGCGAAAGCACGACCTGTATCGACAACGTGAGACTTTCGTACTACACGCCGAGCAATGCGGCGAAGGTGGACGCCTTGACCGCCATAAGCGCTAACGCAAGCTCGGTCAAGCTCACGAGCTATAAGAGCGACTTCCTCATCATGCCTACCTCGGCGAAGCTGACGCTTCCCGCGGCGACGGTC
>CAYSUO010000043.1:0-10829 GCA_964434325.1 uncultured Ruminococcus sp. | reverse complement strand
GAACGATATCGAGAGGCGTTCCGTCCGCCAAAAAGGGCATATCCTCGGGAGGAAGTATGCGGGAAACGACGCCCTTGTTACCGTGACGACCCGCCATCTTATCGCCGACGGAGATCTTTCTCTTCTGGGCGATATAGACGTGAACTACCTTGTTGACGCCAGGTGCAAGATCGTCGGAATTGGTGCGATCGTAGACCTTGACGTCGACGACGATGCCGTATTCGCCGTGCCTCATTCTGAGCGACGAATCCTTAACCTCGCGCGCCTTCTCACCGAATATTGCACGAAGAAGCCTCTCCTCGGGGGTAAGCTCCGTTTCGCCCTTCGGCGTTACCTTACCGACGAGGATGTCGCCCGCACGCACCTCGGTGCCTATCCTGATGATACCGTCGTTGTCGAGGTCCTTCAAGGCGTCCTCGCCGACGTTGGGAACCTCGCGCGTTATCTCTTGGGAGCCGAGCTTCGTATCGCGCGCCTCTATCGTGTATTCCTCGATGTGTATCGAAGTGTACATATCCTCGCGCACGAGCTTTTCATTAAGAAGGACCGCGTCCTCGTAGTTGTAGCCCTCCCACGTCATAAAGCCGATGAGCGCGTTCTTGCCGAGCGATATTTCGCCGCCCGAGGTTGCGGGGCCGTCCGCAATGACCTGACCCGCCTCGACGCGATCGCCCGCGTCCACGATGGGGCGCTGGTTGACACAGGTGCCCTGGTTGGAGCGCTTGAACTTGATGAGGTGATAGGTATCCTTGCGCCCCGAATCGGTGATGATGACTATCTCGGAGCCCGAGGCGCGCTCAACGACGCCGCCCTCGCTCGCAAGGACCACGGCGCCCGAATCGACCGCCGCCTTGTACTCCATGCCCGTCGCCACGATGGGCGAGTCCGTCACCATGAGCGGCACCGCCTGCTTCTGCATGTTGGAGCCCATGAGCGCACGGGTGTTGTCGTCGTTTTCCAGGAAGGGGATACAGCCCGCCGCGACGGAAATCGCCATCTGGGGGCACGCGTCCATGAGATCGACCTGCGTCGGCTCAACCTCGATGAACTCCGTCTTGTATCTCGCTATGACCTTCTTGTTGATGAAATATCCGTTCTCGTCCAGCTTCTCGTTCGCCTGGGCAACGATGTTGTTGTCCTCCTCGTCCGCCGTGAGGTAAAGCACCTCGTCGGTAACGCGCCCCGTCGTTTTATCGACGACGCGATAAGGCGCCTTCAAGAAGCCATACTCGCTTATCTTCGCGTAGGAGGCGAGGTAGGAGATAAGACCTATGTTGGGTCCCTCGGGGGTTTCTACGGGGCATATCCTTCCGTAGTGCGTGTAGTGAACGTCACGCACCTCGAAGGAGGCTCTGTCACGCGAAAGACCGCCAGGGCCGAGCGCCGAAAGGCGGCGCTTATGCGTCAACTCCGCCAAGGGGTTGTTCTGATCCATGAACTGCGAGAGCGGCGACGAGCCGAAGAACTCGCGTATCGCGGTTGCCACGGGGCGCGTATTGATGATGGCCTCGGGGCGAAGATCGTCGGTGTCGTGCGTCGACATACGCTCCTTGACTATCTTATCCATGCGCGACATACCGATGCGCATCTGGTTTTGCAAAAGCTCACCGACGCAACGGAGGCGGCGGTTGCCGAGATGGTCGATATCGTCCGTTGAGCCCACCCCGTGCACAAGGTTGAAGAGGTAGTTTATCGACGCGAACATATCGTCCACCGTGATGTGCTTCGGAGAAAGCGCGGCGTTGCGCTCGCGTGCGCTTCGTTTAATGAAGGCGACGCGCTCATCTCCCGTGAGCCCGTCCGCATCGGCGGCCTCGGTGATGGCGAGCAGCTCGGAAAGAGCCACCTTCTCGCCCGCGCGAATGCCGCAATCGGAGAGATCGAAGCCGAGAACGAGCTCGGGGCGCACCGTGTTGTTGGAGAATACCTTGACGACCTTGTCGCCCACGTTGATCTCCACCTCGTTGACGAGGCTGTTCTCTATCTTGTCCGCCAGCTCGCGGGTTATCTTTTCGCCCGCCTCGGCGACTATCTCGCCCGTGAAGGGGTTGACGACGGGGGAAGCTATCGTTCTGTCCACGCCGAAAATTCTCGCGCCGAGAGCCAGCTTTTTATTGTACTTGTATCTTCCGACGGGAGCGAGATCGTAGCGCTTCGGGTCAAAGAAGAGGTTGTTGATGAGCGTCATCGCGCTCTCGACGAGCGGCGGCTCACCAGGGCGAAGCTTCTTATAGATCTCCTTCAAAGCCTCGTCGCGGAAGGAAGTGTTGTTCTCCTCGGCGAGCATAACGCTCTCGTCCTTCGCCATGGTGGCGATGAGCATTTCCTCGTTGCCGAAAAGGCGAAGTATATCCTCGTCCGACGATGCCTCCTCGGGGAGAAGGGCGCGAACGAGCACGCTTATCGGAATTTTTCTCGTCTTGTCTATCTTGACGTAGAAAACGCCCGCCGCGTCCGTCTCGTATTCGAGCCATGCGCCGCGATACGGTATAACGGTGGCGGTGAAATTATGCTTTCCCTGCTTATCAACGTCGTCACCGTAGTATATCCCAGGGGAACGAACGAGCTGTGATACTATTACACGCTCCGCTCCGTTTATCACGAAGGTGCCGTTGTCGGTCATCAAGGGGAAATCGCACATGTAGACCTGTGCGGTCTTCAATTCGCCCGTCGCCTTGTTGATGAGGCGCACGCCGACCTTCATGTGAGCGTCGTAAGTCACCGTCCTATCCTTACATTCCTCGACCGAATATCTCGGCGTCGGATCAATCGTATAGTCGGTAAATTCGATGGAAAGATTACCCGTATAGTCCTTTATCGGTGACACGTCGCGAAGGACCTCGTTGAGTCCCTCGTCGAGAAACCACTTGTAGGAATCCTTCTGCACCTCAATAAGATTTGGCATCTCGGTTGCCGCTTCAATCTTTGAAAAGCTCTGTCGTACCGTCGTGCCAAGCTTTTGGGGTTTAAGCATAATAGAATCACTCCATTCTTTAAAATTTACAATTTTGCCATTTTCGCCCGCGGAACAGTTCAGCGAAAAATACAAAAAACGCTTGTAAAATAAGGGTTTTTGGTGCGTTTTGACGATGCGTCCCTTAAAAAAGCGCAAAATTCCCCCATAATAAAAACGATTATAATGCAGTATATTATTATAACACATTTTTTTGATTTGTCAAGGGCTTTTTTCGGATTTTTTATCGGTTTTAAAAAAGATTTTTTGCGTAGCTTTTCCTGTGCGAAGTGCCCTTGGAGCTCGCCTGATTTAGGCATAAGCGAAGTAGCACATACTCTTCTGTTTTATATTGACAAAACGCATAAAACGTGGTAAAATAAACGCGGAGCGAAATAAATTACGCTAAGCCAAAAGCATATCGGCTTAGAGAAGGAGTACACGATGAAACGTATCGTCAAAAAGCAACTTTTTTTATCGCAAAGCTCCCCCGACTTGCGTTTCGGGCGTTTGAGGGAGCAACTGAAAATCGTAATATAGCAGCGCATAGACGGCGCCGCTTTCGCGGGCTATCTGTGCGCTTTTTGCAAGAATTCAAAATATCTGGAAAGGTAACGCAATCATGAGAGTTAATAAATTAGTAAAAGTCATAAGCTTTCTCTTAGTAATTCCCTGCGTAGCCGCTTTATTTGTCGCTTGCAAAAACGAGCCCAGCGAGACCGACGGCAAGGAGGCATTCATCGATCAGCTCAAACGCGACTTCGCCACTTCCGAAAACGACGAAGCAATAGAATTTACCGCTGACCCCTTTGCTCAATTAGCCGATTTATCCGCTATGTTTTCCATTGATGTCTCCCTTCGTGAAAATCGCGTTTACCTCAATGGCACCCTATACGACAGTATCAAGCTCATCACCTCTCCCGAGATAAGCTATGACGAGCGGCTTTTAATCGGCACAAACCCTTCGATAACGAATGACGAGGTTGCTACGGTCATGCAAAAAATACAAAGCAGCGAATCCTGCTATGTCTTAGAAACCGAAAGCGCCACTCCACATGCAAAAGCGCAAAAAATAGCGGTTTATATAATCGACGGAAAATATTATTTTGTTAGTTACTCAAACTACGACAACAACGAGCTAATTAGGATTCATTATTAAATAAATAAGCAGGAGGACAGCAATGAAATTATATAAGAATTTTAAATAACGTTCGGCTCAATTTTAATTACAATTTTATTAATAAGTGTATTTTCGCTTTCCGCAACCGCTCTTCCAACAGAAAATTACGACTTTCCCGACTTTACGGAAGAAGACGCCTTGACTTTTGTAGAAAATCACAATATTGACATTCCGATAAAATTGTCTCGCTCGAATGATTTAGGTGAATTTACATTAAGCCTTATACTTCAATCGTATTATAATCCAGACATTGAATTTTGTTTCAACTATGGTGAAACCCAAAGATACGCGGAAAGTATTCGCGATACGGTAGCATTATATGCGAATTTGACTACTGTCTCATCAGTAGCATCTACGGAAACATATCAATTACAGTATAATACAGTGATGGATGCCAATGGTAATTGGGTAACAAGCGGAGGATACTTTGATACTAAATGGTTGTATTACAATTGTTATGCGTATGCAATTAATAGAGCCGAGCAACCTCAATACTATTCATCGTACCCGTATATTCAATATCAGCCTGGTGATATGAGTGGCACTGGAAGCTTTGGGGATTGCGCCACGATTAATGAGCTCGCCGTGCTTGTAAAAGCCGACCTTGAAGCTATGGGCTATTCCAATATTTCACTCTCGGAAACGATTCCTACAATTAATTCATCCCAGCGACTTATATGTGTGCGTGAAAACAGCGAAGATTACCATTTTATGTATTATGATATTGAAACAAATGCTTGGTACCATAAACCAGGAAATACTGCTATTTTAAAGTATAATTCAGTTCCATCTAACTCTAATCTTTGGTATAAAGAACGTAGCAGTTATGGTGTTGAATTTTTGGGAGCTTATCCTTATGATAGCGATATAATATTTATTAAATATTCCAAAAACCAATTAAACATAGCTACCGATACTACGGCGCGAAAAACTATTCAAGCGGGGAAGGACATATTTTATGAGCTTAATTTTACAAGCGCGGGTAGCTATAAAATTGATTTAACTTCGACCTACGCCGTCGATTATGAAGTTTACGACGAGGATTTCAACGTTATAAGAAGCGGCACAAGTACATCTAATAGTTCTTCGCTGAACGTCGAAAATGCTGGAACAACGTATTATCTGAGAATGAATTTTGATTCTTATACAGGCTCACATTACGTTGATATATCGATCCATAAGCATTCCTATACTTACACTTGGCTATCTGAATCTCAGCACCAAAAGACGTGCACTTGCGGTACAACGACCGCCGCCCATGTTATTTCGCAAAACGCCTCTTCCACGAGTGAGTACGGAATTTGTATGCTGTGCGGTGGAATAGCATTCAGAGGCGTTTACGAAAAGGACGCGATAGACGAATTGCCGCATACGGAAAACGGCAGCTACATATTGCCGAACGGCGTCATCGTTTTGGCGGACGAGGATATTGAAGCGTATATGAACGGCACCTTGACGTTCCACGTCGGCGAAACGGAGTGACTCGGCGGCGAGGCGGTTTATCGGTCGACGATAAATGGTAAAGTCATACAGGCAACGGGGTGCCGCTTCGGCGGCACCCTCTTTCTATGCGCCGCTCTCCGAAAGGACGGCACGGTATACCGTTTGCGGTGTTCCGAAACTTGTTCGCAGACAATTTTAGTTCTTTAAAAATTCACTTTTTTCCCTCTTTAAAATCCCGCCTCATCTTGACATTAAAAGCGCGATATTGTATAATGAATATATTGAAACGTCGCGAAGCTCGGTGCCGCAAAAGCACCGCGTCGGAGATGGAAGCGAACTTCCCTCTCGCGAGATAACGCATAACGTGCCGCCACGGCGGCAAAACGGAGATAAACGGAATGAAAGAAACAACGAAGAAGCGGCTGACGATAACCGCCACCGTGCTTTTGACGGTGATGGTCATATACGCGGTGCTCGCCCTCGTCACCAAGCCGCAAAGTTACCGCTACGTCAACGGAATGATGAAGGAGGGCGAGCTTCCGCTCCTCATCGCGCACGGCGGCGGGAACAAGGAGTTCCCCGACAACACGCTCGAAGCCTTTTACAATGCGTACAGCGTTGACAAAAACGTTATGATGGAGACCGACGTTAGCATAACGGCGGACGGCGTCGTCATTCTTTCGCACGACACGACGATAGACAGGAAGACGAACAGGACGGGCAACATTGCCGATTGGAAATACAGCGACCTCATCGCAGAGCGCGTCGATTTCAGCTACACGAATGAAACGACGGAGGACGAGGCTCTTGTTGCGGGGAGCGAGCGCGTTAAGTTCAAGAACGAGGCGGGGCGCGAGGTCACTCCGACCGACGTTGAATACCCCGAGGGGGTTACGGCGCGAGACGAGACCGTTTTTTTGGCGACGACGCTGGAAGAGCTTCTTGTCGCCTTCCCCGAAAACCGCATAAACGTTGAGATAAAGCAATCGGGCGAGCTTGGCAAAAAGGCGCTCTCCGCCGTCATCGACCTGCTTGAAAAGTACGACGCCTTTGACCGCGTTGTTCTCGCGAGCTTCCACAGCGAGATATACAACGAGTTTAGAAGGCTCCAAAAGGACGGGAGCCTACCGAAGGGCGTTATGTATTCCCCAGGAACGAGCGGCGTTATCAAGTACTTTATTTTAAAGACCGTGGGGCTCGACGTTTTCTTCACGGACGGAATTTGCGTTTTCCAGCTCCCCATGGAGGAGGTGGGCATCTCGCTCGCAACGCGCTCCCTCGTTAATAACGCGCACGAGCACAACGTCGCCGTCCACTATTGGACTATAAACGACGAGGAGGATATGCGTTACCTCGTGAGCATAGGAGCTGACGGTATCATGACGGACTATCCGCACAGACTCGCGGCGGTCTATGCGGAATACGCGAGCGCCGAATAACGAGAAATATGAACATTTTACATTTGAAATACGCCGTTGAGGTGGCGAAGCACGGCTCCCTCAGCAAGGCTTCGGAAACGCTTCTGACGGCGCAACCGAACATAAGCCGCTCCGTTAAGGAGCTGGAAGGCGACCTCGGGATACAGATATTTGAGAGAACGCCGAAGGGCATGGTGCTAACGCCAGACGGCGAGGAATTTATCTCGTACGCTACCCTGATACTGAAAGAGATAGATCAAGTCGAGCTTATGTACAAGCAGAAAACGGTACGCAAGAGGCGGTTTAGCGTCTCGGTGCCGCGCGCCTCGTACATATCCGAAGCAATGGCGACATTCTCCAAGGAGCTGGGCGACGGAACGGTGGAGATATTCTACAAGGAGACCAACTCGCAGCGCACGATAAACAACGTTTTGGGCGGCGAGTATTCTCTCGGAATAATACGCTACGCGGAAGGCTACGACCACTATTTCAAGGCGATGCTGGAAGAGAAGGAGCTCGCCTACGAAACGGTCACCGAGTTCACCTACAAGCTCCTTATGAGCGAGAGGAGCCCACTTGCGAAAAGAGACGAGATAAGCCTCGCGGAGCTTTCCGACCGCATCGAGATAGCGCACGCGGACCCCTACGTTCCTTCTCTGCCCCTTTCCAGGGTGGTCAAGGAGGAGCTTGCGGACAACGTGCGCCAAAGAATATTTATTTTCGAGAGGGCGAGCCAATTCGATATTCTCTCGGAAAACGAGAATAGCTTTATGTGGGTCTCCCCCGTCCCCGAGCTGACGCTCAAAAGGTACGGGCTCGTTCAAAGGGACTGCGCCGAGAACACAAAGCTCTACAAGGACGTTTTGATATACAAGAAGAATTACAGACTCACGGAGCTTGATAAAAGCTTCATAACCGCACTCTGCAATTCCAAGAGGCGGAACTTTTGAGCTCCGCCTTTTCGCTTAGCGTGCGTTCTGCTCTTGCGGAGCAAGTAGTCATTTCGGAGTCGCGCAAGCTCGCTCCGCCGTGAAGCGTTCGTATAACCTCATACATACTATTTAATAAATGTAGCTTACGTAAAAGAGCCCGCCGCCTTCGGCGCGCCGCAATTCCTTCGAGCGCCCTCGCAAGCTCGTGCTCCGCGCTTTGCTTCGGCAATGCATAGTTAGTTGACGCTCCCCTTCTCTTGAACGCATAGCTCTCACGCTTTAATCGCGGGTATATCAAAAATGATAATACCTTATACTAAACTGATTATTTACAATCGACAAAAAGTTTGTTAAAATAATAACGAACTTTGAAATACACGTTCCGCAAGAGGAAAATGAACCTCTTTTTGGGCGCAAGCCCGCGGTGCGAAACATTTTTGAAAAAACACCTCTTACAGGAAAGGAAGGCATAAGATGGAGAACAAGGATTACGAGATCGTGGACAGCGTTGAAAAGCTTGAAGAAGCGCTCGTGCGCATAAGGAAGGCGCAGGAGCTCTATTCGCATTACACGCAGGAGGAGGTTGACAGGATATTCCTCGCGGCGGCTTCGGCGGCGAACAAGGCACGCATTCCGCTCGCCAAGATGGCGGTTGAAGAGACGGGGATGGGCATAGTTGAGGACAAGGTGATAAAGAACAACTATGCGGCGGAATATATCTACAACGCCTATAAGGACACGAAGACGTGCGGCGTTATCGAAGAGGATAAGGCGTACGGAATAAAGAAGATTGCCGAGCCGATAGGCGTTATCGCGGCGGTCATACCGACGACGAATCCGACCTCGACGGCGATATTCAAGTGCCTCATCGCCCTGAAAACGAGAAACGCGATAATCATCTCGCCTCACCCGAGAGCAAAGGCCTCCACGATAGCGGCGGCGAAGCTGGTGCTTGAAGCGGCGGTGGCGGCGGGAGCACCCGAAGGAATAATAGACTGGATAGACGTTCCCTCCCTTGATATGACGACGACGGTCATGAAGGAAGCGGACATAATTCTCGCGACGGGCGGCCCTGGAATGGTCAAGGCGGCTTATTCGAGCGGAAAGCCCGCTCTCGGAGTCGGCGCGGGAAACACGCCCGCGATAATCGATTCGTCGGCAGACGTTATTCTCGCGGTCAACTCGATAATACATTCCAAGACCTTTGACAACGGAATGATATGCGCCTCGGAGCAGTCTGTCATCGTGCTTGACGAGATATATGACGCGGTTAAAGAAGAATTTGCGACGCGCGGCTGCTACTTCCTCGATAAGAACGAAACCGAAAAGGTCAGAAAGACCATCATCATCAACGGCGCGCTCAATGCAAAGATAGTCGGTCAGAGAGCGGCGAAGATAGCAGAGCTCTCGGGCGTTACCGTTCCCGCGGGAACAAAGATACTGATAGGCGAGGTTGAAAGCGTTGAGCTTAGCGAAGAGTTCGCGCACGAAAAGCTCTCCCCCGTTCTCGCCATGTATCGCGCCAAGGACTTTGGCGACGCGCTGAATAAGGCGGAACGCCTCGTTGCCGACGGCGGCTACGGTCACACCTCGTCCATCTACCTCAACGAGATCACGGAAAAAGACAAGCTCGCCGAATTTGCTTCGCGTATGAAGACCTGCCGCGTCCTCGTTAACACCCCGTCATCGCACGGCGGCATCGGCGATCTCTACAACTTTAAGCTCGCCCCCTCGCTCACCCTCGGTTGCGGCTCCTGGGGCGGCAACAGCGTCAGCGAAAACGTAGGCGTTAAGCACCTGCTCAACATAAAAACGCTTGCAGAAAGAAGGGAAAATATGCTCTGGTTCCGCGCTCCCGAAAAGGTCTACATCAAGAAGGGTTGCCTCCCCGTTGCTCTCGACGAGCTCGGGCGCGTCATGGGCAAAAAGAGAGCCTTCATCGTTACCGACGGCTTCCTCTACGAGAACGGCTACACGAAGCCGATAGAGGATAAGCTCGACGAGATGGGCATAGCGCACACCACCTTCTCGGGCGTTGCTCCCGACCCGACTCTCGCCTCCGCCAAGGAGGGCGCGGCTCAAATGCGCGGCTTCAAGCCTGACGCGATAATCGCGCTCGGCGGCGGCTCCGCGATGGACGCGGCAAAAATCATGTGGGTCATGTACGAGCACCCCGAAGCTGACTTCATGGATATGGCGATGCGCTTCATCGATATAAGAAAGAGAGTTTACACCTTCCCGAAGATGGGAGAAAAGGCATACTTCGTCGCTATCCCCACCTCGGCGGGAACGGGCTCCGAGGTTACGCCCTTCGCGGTTATCACCGACGAGAGAAGCGGCGTTAAATATCCATTGGCAGACTACGAGCTCCTGCCCGATATGGCAATAATCGACACGGACTTCCACATGTCAGCTCCTCGCGGGCTCACCGCCGCCTCGGGTATCGACGCCGTTACCCACGCGCTCGAAGCCTACGCCTCGATGATGGCGACGGACTATACCGACGGGCTTGCGCTCAAAGCGCTCAAAACCATATTTGAATATCTCCCGAGAGCCTACGACAACGGGCAAACGGACGTGGTGGCTCGCGAAAAAATGGCGAATGCCGCAACGATGGCGGGCATGGCGTTCGCAAACGCCTTCCTCGGAGTTTGCCACTCGATGGCGCACAAGCTCGGCGCCTTCCACCACCTGCCGCACGGCGTTGCCAACGCGCTTATGATAGAAGAGGTCCTTCGCTTCAACGCGAGCGAAGCTCCCGCGAAGATGGGAACGTTCTCGCAGTACGATCACCCGCACACCCTGGCGCGCTACGCCGAGGTTGCCGACTATCTCGGAGTTACGGGGGCTACCGACGCGGAGAAGCTTGAAGGGCTCATCGCCAAGATAAACGAGCTCAAAGC
>CAYSUO010000042.1:0-10874 GCA_964434325.1 uncultured Ruminococcus sp. | reverse complement strand
GGATTAAAATATATAAATGAAGGATATGAGTTTCATCTAAAATCATCATCAAGCATTGCTCGCGAAAATACGGTTTTCCTATCGTCAAAAAGCTACAAAACTCCAAAAACCGAAAGAGAGTTGAAAAGCAAATTTTTACATGGGCAACAATAACAATGAGCGCTGACGAGGGCGCTTTCGTTCAACAATTAACCGCGCAAGTCGCTCGGCGCTTGATTCTTTTTGCCTGCCTCGTTGATTGTTTTTACCCCTGCGCTTGAACTTGGAACAGGGTGACTATAATTGAGTGCAAAAAACGGGGAAAATTCCCCGAAAAATGAAATGGTTTGTTTCGGATGGCGAAAGCGGTTTCCCTCATCACATCGGCGTAAAAGCAACGGGTGCGAGTAGGTGCTTGAATGATTTTGACGGAACAAAAGTTGTTTTTAGCGTCTTGCGCTTGACTTTTAGTTTTGTATGAAGTATAATATGAGTGCAAAAAACGGGGAAATTTCCCCGAAAAATGAAATGGAGCCGAAATGGAAATCAAAAGAGATTTTTATCTACAAAAGCTTATCGACAGAGAAAACAACGGCTTGATTAAGATCGTTACAGGAATTAGGCGCTCGGGCAAATCCTATTTGCTAAACACGCTTTTTTGCAAATACCTCAACGAAAAAGGCGTTGACGACGACCACATAATAAAGGTGGCACTTGACTCGGAGGAAAGCCTTCCGCTTTTGGAGCCCTTGGCGCTTACGAACTACGTCAAGACGCGTATCGCGGACGATAAAATGCATTATATCATTCTTGATGAAATTCAAAAGGCGGCAAATTTTGTTGCAATACTCAATGGCTTTTTGAGACTGCCTAACGTGGATATCTACGTGACGGGAAGCAATTCTAAGTTTCTCTCCTCGGACATTGTAACCGAGTTTCGCGGGCGCGGCGACGAAATAAGAATGTATCCGCTCTCCTTTTCGGAATTTTGCTCCGCGTATGACGGAAGGGTTGAAAAAGCGTGGAAGGAGTATTACACCTTTGGCGGCTTGCCCCTCGTCTTGTTGCAGAAAAGCGACGAGGCGAAAATGAACTACCTTGCGGGGCAGCTGAACAACGTTTATATCAATGACGTGGTGGAGCGCAACGGCATTGTCAATCAAGCCGAGCTCGGCGTGTTGTTGGAGGTGGTTTCTTCTTCCATTGGCTCGCTCGTTAATCCCTTGAAGCTTTCAAACACCTTTAAGAGCGTTTCGGATTCTTCTATAACGGGCAGAACTATTGGCAGGTATTTGCAGTATTTGCAGGACGCGTTCATCATTGAGAGATCGAAGCGCTACGACGTTAAGGGCAAAAAGTATATGGCGACGCCCGCAAAGCACTATTTCACGGATTTGGGAATCAGAAACGCCGTCGTTAATTTCCGCCAAACCGAGGAAACGCACATTATGGAGAACGCCATTTATATAGAACTTCGTATGCGCGGCTTCAATGTTGACGTTGGGCTCGTTGAGGCTAAGGAGAAGCAAGCGGACGGCACTTATATTAAAAAGAAGTTGGAAATTGATTTTATCGCTAATAAGGGCAATAATAAGTATTACGTTCAGTCAGCTTTTAGCGCTTCTCTCCCCGAAAAAAGGGAGCAGGAGGAGCGATCGCTCATCAAGGTCAACGATTCGTTTAAAAAGATAATTGTCGTGCGTGATGATATAAAGCCGTATCGCGACGAACGCGGCGTGCTGACGATAGGACTCTTCGACTTTTTATTGGATCCGAACAGCCTTGACGCATAACGGATAGCCATAAAATTTCGCGCCGCTATTGATTTCCGAAAAGCAGTGTGCTACAATAATAATGGATTAATTTTTGCCGAGCCATCGGAGACGGAGGAGTTATGAAAAAAACCAAGATAGTTTGTACGATAGGACCCGCCAGCGGGACGAAAGCCATACTCGCAAAAATGGCGGACGCGGGCATGAACGTGGCGCGCCTCAACTTTTCGCACGGGACCTACGAGGACCACAAGAAGAAGATAGATATGATAAAAGAGGTGCGCGACGAGAAGCGGATACCGCTCCCCATTCTCCTTGACACCAAGGGGCCCGAGGTCAGGATAAAGACGTTTAAGAACGGCGAAATAAAGCTTGCCGCGGGCGATAGCTTTTCGTTCACCACCGAAGATATCGTGGGTGACGAGAGCCGCGTCGCGGTCAGCTACGCGGGGCTTTGCGACGACTTGAAGGTGGGCGATAAGATACTGCTCAATAACGGGCTCATGGTTTTTCGCGTCACCGAGGTGTTCGATAAGTATCTGACGACCGTCGTGGAAGAGGGCGGCGTTCTCTCGGACAGGAAGTCGATGTTCTTCCCCGATAAGCTCTTAAACCTGACGTTTTTGTCGGAGCAGGATAAGAGCGACCTGCTTTTCGGAATAGAGAACGACGTGGACTTCGTGGCGCTTTCCTTCGTTTCGTGCGCGCAAAACGTGATGGACGCGAAGGCGTTCCTCCGCGAGCACGGCGGCGGGCACATCGACGTTATCGCGAAGATAGAAAACCGCGCGGGCGTTCAAAATCTGCACGAGATAATGCAGGTGTCTGACGGGATAATGGTGGCGCGCGGCGACCTCGGCGTTGAGATACCCTTTGAGGAGCTGCCCGATATACAGAAATATATCATCAGCGAATGCCGTATCTTCGGGAAGCGCGTTATCACGGCGACGGAGATGCTGGAATCGATGATACACAACCCGCGCCCCACGCGCGCGGAGATATCCGACGTGGCGAACGCGGTCTATGACGGTACCTCGGCGGTGATGCTCTCGGGAGAAACGGCGGCGGGCTCTTATCCCGTCGAGTCCGTTCGCGCTATGGCGAAGATAGTGGAGCGCGCCGAAAATCATACGGAATATATACAGAAGATAGAGGACTTCAAAATAAAGAGCGATTCCGAGGCGCTGTCTCACTCGGCGAGCACCCTCGCCAAGGATTTGGACGCGCAAGCCATCGTCGTTTGCACCAAGACGGGAGGCACGGCGCGTATGGTCTCGCGCTTCCGCCCCTCAATAAATATCATAGGTATCACCACGGATATTCACGCCTATCGCAAGCTGGGGCTCAGCTGGGGCGTCCTCCCCGCCTTGACCGAGGAGTATAGCTCCGTTGATATCCTCTTCTACTTCGCGAAAAAGATAGCCAAGGAGAGCGGGCTCGTTAAGGCGGGCGACACGATAGTGCTCACGGGCGGCTCGCCGAACGGCAAGAGCGGAAATTCCAACCTTATCAACGTTGAAAAGATAAATTGACGGCGAGGCAAGCCGTAGACAAATTTAAAGCTTGACGTGCGTTCGCAAGTGTAAAAGTTCTGTGATAGATAAAACAAGCGATTGTTCAAGGAAGGAATGACCGTGATATGAATAGATTACAGTCTAATATCGAGAAAATTTTGTTTTCTAAGCAGTTTCGCAGATTGGAGGATAAGACGCAGCTTTTTCCTACTGTTGATGGAGATCATTTCAGGAACAGATTAACGCACACGTTGGAAGTTTTGGCGATAGGGAAACGAATTGCGAAAGAATTTAATGAAATAATTGAAGCTCGCAATGCATCGCCAGAGCTCGTTGAGAAATTTTCATACGTTAATGAGGATTTAGTTGAAGCAATCGCACTTTGCCACGACATTGGGCATACGCCTTTCGGGCACGTTGGAGAAAGGACAATAAACGAAATAGTCTCTCATAAAGATACGCTTGGTGGATTAATATCCGAGGCAAATGAGTTTAATTATCAAGTATTTAAGCACAATATATACAGCGGCTACGTTTTGTTGAAGGATTTTAAAGGCATCGATGATAGAGTTGTTGATGGCGCGATCAAGCATACCAAAGTATACGTTGATATAAACCGTGACAATGATTTGAAAAATATAGTAAAGAAAGGTAGCGACTTAGATTCTAAAAAGTTTTACAGCCAGATTCTCACTCCATATACGATAGAGGGGCAGATAGTTGCTGTTTCCGATGAAATAGCTCAAAGGTGTGCTGATTTTGATGATACTTTCCGTTCAAGATATGTGAATAATATAAAAGCACAAGTTGGTATTGACGATTTGGACGTAAGAGGGATGAAAATTAAAGATGGCACTAAGAAAATTAAAGATGGCACTAACGTATATGAAAGACTGGTGGTGTCTATAAAAGAGCATTTGATATACGGATTGAAAAAGTCATTCGATAATATTATAGCGGCTAAGCATTATGATTTTTCTAATTTAACTTCCAGCATTGTTAATTATTACGGTAAAGAAGTAGTTAGCTATCCGTATTTAAGCGATGAGTTTAAGTCGCAAAGGCGAGAGCTCTCCGAAGAAAGCAGAAAGGATGCACAAAACTACGAATTTTTGAAAAGCAAGGAAAAAATGATTTTCCAAAGCTTACAGAACGGTGAAAAACTCGATTATACTGCTTCGTTGAAGCCTTATTTTACCGAATGCGAATTTAATTCTTTCTCCGCGCGATTTGAGATTATTAGAACTAAACGTCTGGATGATAAACTGAACGATCTTGCAGGAGTGATTACTCGCGAATATCGTATACGTTCTTTCGATTCGAGCTCTAAATACATTATACGGCAGATATTCAAAGCTTTGTACAACGATATAGGTCAAATGGAGAATAATCAAATATTAAAAATGATAGCCGACTACGAATCATTTTTGAACAAAGGCAATATAAATAAAATCGTTGAAGAGATAGGTGAAAGGCTCGATTTGGATTCCGAGTTGAAAAATAAACTGTATTCTCCTCTTAAAAATAAGCTCGATTTTTCAAAAGATTTTGAAGAAGAATTGAGAAAATATCTTAAAAACTTTAATACAAATTTTTATAATTCGGTTTCGTTGCTCAAAAAGAAGAACGATGAAAAAAACATTAATCTAAGCGAGGTGTATGTCTTTATTAATTTCGTAAAAGCAGTTGATAGCTGTTGCATAGGACGAATGACACAAAAAATGCATAATATATTATTGAAGCACGTGGCGTATTACATAGCCAATATGACCGACGGTTATGCGCGCAAAATTTACGGCAATTTATATGGAATTTTGGACTATTAAAAGTGAAAAAATCAAAAATATTTTAAAAAGCTATTGACATACAGCGATTTTTATGATAAAATGTGCGTACAATAAATTTGGCGATAGGAGCCAAGCTTCGGTTTGTTCAGTACCAAAACTGAATGTAGCTGAAAAGCAGGAAGAGGTTATAGGAAGCCTCTTCCTTTCTTTTTGCTTTAAAAACGCAACAAATTCAAACAATATAAGAAGGTAGCACAGATAGCACAATATATAAGATGTAAATTATATTGTAATATTTTGTAGAAAAAGGCGCGAGGGGGTGCACATAGCGCAAGAGTAGGCAAGCGCAAATGCGAAGCCCGAACGGACGACGCACCGCGAGATGAGCCGACGGAAGCGAGGGGAAAGAGGACACGAGGCGGGCGGCACGGCGGTGCATTGAGAGAAGAAAAAAGAGAAAGCGAGCTAAGTGTGCCAAGGCTCCCTTGTGTAAAGGGAGCTGTCAGCGAAGCTGACTGAGGGATTGTTCTGTGAGGGGTTTTGGTTTTTACAATCCCTCCGTCATTTTCTTGCGAAAATGCCACCTCCCTTTACACAAGGGAGGCTGGCGAAAAAGGTAAAGTAAAGCGGACATGCCGCGAGATGAGGCAAGGGAAGCGAGGGGAAAGCCACATGCCCAAAAGAAGCAAGAAAGGCGCGGCGCGAGGGGGCGCACATAGCGCAAAGAACGGGCAAGCGCAAATGCGAAGCCCGAACGGGCGGCGCGAGGTGAGATGAGCCGACAGAAGCGAGAGGGAAAAGCCACGTGCCCCAAAAGAAGCAAGAAAGGCGCGGCGCGAGGGGGTGCACATAGCGCAAGAGTAGGCAAGCGCAAATGCGAAGCCTGAACAGACGACGCACGGTGAGATGAGGCAAGGGAAGCGAGGGGAAGCCGCGTGCCCCAAAAGAAGCAAGAAAGGCGCGGCGCGAGGGGGCGCACATAGCGCAAAGAACGGGCAAGCGCAAATGCGAAGCCTGAACAGACGACGCACGGTGAGATGAGCCGACAGAAGCGAGAGGGAACAGCAGAGCACAAACGCGCGGTGCGGGCACTGTGGGCGTGGCAATGAGAGGAGAAACGAAAAGCGCGGAAAGCGAGGCGGGCTGAACGGACGAAACAAACATAGTTCGTGGTATGGTCGCTTAGGAAGCGTGCCGCCCCGAACGCGCGGAGCGAAAAGTCGAAATAGTCAAAAAGCACAAAAAGCGGGAGCGTTTTTTGTGCTTTTTGCTTGTTTGCGTAAAAAATCTTTGGAAAAAAGTGCGCAAATTTTTAAAAAACTATTGACAACGGTATTATATTGCGTTAAAATGGTAACAGAATAACTCTCACCAGAGATATTTAAATTTGAAAGCAGAGGTAAAGTCTATGAAGAAATTCGGCAAAATTCTTGCAGTTCTTCTTTCCCTAGTCCTCGCCGTCACGGCGCTCGTCGTCATCGGTGCGGCGGACGACGCGAAGAGCGAAAAGTCTTTCGTCGTCGAAGGAGTGACGGGCGAAGACGGACTCGGCGGATATGACGTGCTCGCAGATGCGATGACGGCCGCAAATGGAGAAAAGACCATCAAGCTTAACAAGGATTACACCTTGGAGAAGTACGTGGTTGTCAACGGCAAGAACGCGATTTTAGACCTTAACGGTCACGTTTTTACGGCGAATGACGTTTTCGCCATTAACGATGGCTGGACTCTTACCATTACTGGTAACGGTACGATAAAGGTCGCAAACACAATTGCAACGGTAAATGCTGGGGGAACGCTCGTTCTCGACGGCGATATCACCGTGGAGCAAACGCAACTTTCAAACAACCCCGTTTTTAACCTGCAAGCGGCGAATGCCAATGCGAAGCTTGTCGGTAAGCTTACCGTGAAGCCGCACAGCCTTGGCTTTGCGAGACTGTTCGGTATCGGCATTAAGAGCGCGACGAGCCCCGCAACGCTGACGCTTGACGGAGCTACCGTCATCGTCACCGAGCCGACGACGGGAACGAGGCTTTCAAGTGCTGGCGGTATGACGTTCGGCTATTTGAACGACGGCGCAAACGTTGTCATAAAGAATAGCACCGTGACGATGGAGCACGGCGATTTCCTTCGTGCAAGCAGCTACACGGCGGGGACCGTTCTGGATACGGGTCTTACAGACACGTCGATAGACGCGGCGACGCTTGACGGGCTCACATTGCCCGCGGGCGACAATATGAAGATAGATATAAAGGGCAGTAAAATAAGCGCCCTTAACTCGGGTTATTCCAAGTTCCTCACAAACTGGGGCAACTCGACTCCTGGCGGATACCTTTTCGATCTTGGAACGGCGGCAGTGACGGTCAACGTTGAAGACACCGATCTTGTCGGCACAAACCGCACCATATCGCTGGGCGGCAGCGAAAGCAACGCCTCGAAGATATATCCTGCGTATTTCACCTTCACGAACGTTAATTTCACTTCACCTGCGTTCACGACGTACACCGATTGCCGTCTATTCAGTGGTAACTTCAACGCGAAGTGGAACGGCGGAACGATCACCCTGTTGGCGGGTGCGCAAAAATGCGAGGTGGCTCTCGGCACCGACGTTGATTATAGCTCCGATCCGTTTGGAACGGAAGCTTTTGCCGCAGCACAAGCCAAGGGCTACACGGGCTCGTACGACGACTTTAAGCAGCTCTTCTATGCAAAAGAGGGACGTGTACTCACTGGTAGCGTTCAGACAGAGAATAACTATTGGTCGTTCGGCTCGACGAGCTCTAACAGCTTTTCCATTTTGGGCTTCCGTTACAGCGAGAGCACGGATGGAACGAAGTGGTGTGGAACTCTCTTCAAGAACGTTTGCATCACCGATACCGATAAAATGTGGGATACCGCGGCCACATATAGCACCGCGGGAACGCGCTACACGAACGTTAAGTATATAAAGAACGGCGAGATAAAGACCTACCCCGTTGCTTATCTCGACGAGGCACCGACGCTCATCGCTTCGAATACCGATACGCTTGACACCGCGAATGGCTATTATTATGCCCAGAACGGAAGCGGGGGCGAAGAGACCTCGGGCACTACAGCTTTGTTCGGCGATATTTTTGAAGCTAACGGCAACAAGAACAAATGGTGGGGCAGATATAGCGAAGTTAAAGGCTCGAACGGCAACGGCTACGTAAGGCTTGATAAATACAAGGTTGCCTCCGATTTGTCGGGCGCGAACGTATACACTGGCTTGAACTATGGAAAATGGAATCTCTATGTTAAGAACTACAACTACCTCGTTCACGAGTTCGATATCGCAACGGAGAGTGGTACGTTCTATCGCTTAGTGGGCTCATTCCTGACGCGCGGCTCGACGCGCACCGAGGTCAAAGTGGATGCCGACGGCGATAAGTATATCAACAAGAGCAGCCTCAGCGGTCCTTGGTCGTATCAGATATTCAACTTACAGACGGACGGCGATCTGTTCAACGACGACAGCGTGATTTTACCGAATGACGGCTCATGGACGCGCATCACCGTCGTTTACGAGATGAAGGCGGAGCTCATCGAAGTTTATACGGACTCCGAAAAGACGGGAACGACTTCGCT
The DNA here is from genome assembly GCA_964434325.1 of uncultured Ruminococcus sp. Lineage (GTDB taxonomy): Bacteria > Bacillota > Clostridia > Oscillospirales > CAG-272 > UBA1740. The sequence continues at coordinate 2,216 of CAYSUO010000042.1, read as the reverse complement.
CTACGATTACACGGGCTCGAAGGCGCACATCTACGTTGACGGCGCCTATGCGAAGAGCGTCAACATCTTCAACTACATCTACATGACCGAAGAGGAAAACGATAAATTCTTCGTCGATCAGCTTCGTTGCAACCAGTACAACGAAGAGGGGACGACCTGCTTCGATAACAACCGCGTTTCCGCGTACAGTGCAACACAGGCGACCAAGGCGCTCACCGCCATAAGCGCTAACGCAAGCACGGTCAAGCTCAACGACTATAAGAGCGACTTCCTCGTTATGCCGAAGGCATCCAATATAGAGATGGCGACGGCGAACGTTAGCTGGGTGATAGGCGACAAGACGGTGGGAACGAGCACTCCGCTTGCAGGCTCCACGGTCAGCGACGTTGCACCCGAGGCGATCGTTCTTAAACAGGCGAATGAGCTTAGAAATGAGCTTAACAACGGCTGGTACGACTATGGTTTCAGCGGTTGGAAGGTGACGGACGCGGAGGACAATGAGCTTACTTCGACGGACACTCTCGCCGAGAACGCGACCTACACGTTTACTGCGGTGTGCGATAAGCCGATAGCACCTGAAAAAGGCGTTTCGGGCATTAAGATAAACCTCTCGCTGAGGCTCAACTTCGACCTCAACTTCTACGTTCCCGTTCCCAACGAGGAACTGAACGTGTCGAACGTTATGATAAGTAACGGAAGCACGAAGCTCAATGCGGGCACGAATGACGCTGGTACCGTCGTCTACGGAACGGAAGTTACGATATACGGCGACCTCTACACGAAGCACCGCGACATCTACGGCGTTGCGGAGCTGACGAGCGAGACCTACACCCTGTCGTACACGGTGGGCACGACGGTGATTACTCAGGATATCGTCTACGGCGTTTCGGACTATGTGGGACAGTATATGAGCACGTCGAAAGATGACGGGAACACTGTTCCGCGCACCCTCGTTATGCAGATGGTGAACTACGCGGTCAAGGTGGTTAAGCACGAGGATAGCGGCGTCACCGTGACGGACGAGATAAACGAAGTCATCACGAAGTACGAAGCGCTTCTTACGAAGTACCCCGAGCTTTTGACGACGACGGAGAAGAGCTACTTCACGACGGACGCGAGCGTGCTCGCTAAGATAGAGTCATCGAAGAAGAGCGTCTTTGGAACCGATGCGGACGGCAATGTGAATACGACGGCGCCCGACAACAAGGTGGCCTACTACTTGGAGAGCCCCGCGCTCTACTTCTCGACGGGAACGCCGAAGTTCATCTTTAAGTATACGGACGCGGCATTGGCGCAGGGAATAAAGAATCCTAACGGCAACGAAATGACGGATTACGGCGCTAAACCTGGTATATTTGCATACACGGGCTATAACTCGAAGGCGACGCAGGGTAAGCACCTCGCTTACGCGGGCGGCATAGGAAGCGGAACCAAGCAGAGCAATAGTGATGCCGTTTGGGGCGACAATACGAAGACGGACGGAAGCGTTACCTACTACGTCACGATGTTGGACGATACATTCAGGGGCAACAGCTTCGCGGTCTATGAGCTGCTTAGAAACATTCAAATCGACGTGAACTTGACTTGTTACGATAGCGATGCTTCACAGTATAAAACGACTGGCAAAGCCAGCGGCAAGTATTGCTTGGAGTGGTACATTAACGGTATCATTGAAGGCGGAGCTGTCGACGCGGACGTGGAGCTGGCAATAGCACTCTATGACTACGCGAAGGTAGCTTATGAGTACGTGATGGGCACCGCCTACGTGCCGACCACGGTTTAACGAAAGACTTAGCAAGCCCCGCGCGCTTGCCGCGCGCGGGGAAAACCAAGCTCTCAAAGCTTTCCGAAGCTGAACGAAAGGCTTTCAAGCTTTAAGCAAGTGAGCAAGGCTCACAATAAAGTCTTACGCGTTTGCAAAGGCGCGCAAGAAATCTAACCGCTCAGTAGGGCGTTAAGAGTCAATTGCCCGTTGGGCGGTGATAACTCTAACCGCCTACGGCGGTGAGGGGTCTAATCACCTACTGTGATGAGACGAAAGTTAATAACGCCGCTCGGGTCCTTGTTTTTGCCGAGACAAGTAATCCTTCTTCCCGAGCGGCGTGACCATATTCGTGCCGTGCCCGCAAGGGCACGGCTTTTTGTAAAACGAAAACCACGCGAAAGTCGCGAGGTTTAAAAAAGGCTTAGCCGAAAAACAAAATACAAACAAATAG
>CAYSUO010000041.1:0-10941 GCA_964434325.1 uncultured Ruminococcus sp. | reverse complement strand
GGCAAAGCCGAACGAAAAACGGTAGAAGTAAAGAATCATCTCTGCTTCTACCGTGCTTTTTTCGGGAAAATCAAGGTTAAAACCTACGGTTTTCTCTTTTTATTTGTTTTTTTCGTTTTATCGACGTTCCCTCACTCGACGTACCTTTGTACGTCTATCGCTCGTCAGCCGTCAATTTTTGCTCTAAATCCGTCAAGCTTCCGCGTGTGTGCCTCATTAAAAATTCACTTTTTGTTGATTTTACCGTGGTTTATCCACAAAACCTTGTTTTTATTGAATTTTTAATGAGACACCCCCTCACTTTAAAATATAAAGCGTAAATGACAAGTTTTATTTGCAAAAAACTATTAAAACGGCTTTCGGAGCTCTATTTCCTCCAAAATGGGAACGCCGAGCGACGACAAAAATGCGTGCGCCGCGGCGAGCTCGGCGGGGTCCGCGACGCGGGCGGGGGAATGTGCGTCACACCCGAGGACGGCGCTTGCGCCGACGGAGGCGGCGAGCTCCCAGAACTCGCGGCGCGGATAGAGGCGCCCCGTCGAAAAACCGAGCAGGTTAAATTCGAGGGGGACAGCGGCGCGGCGCGCCGCCTCGATGAGGCGGAGCATTTGCTCGCGATAGAAGTCGACGTCGCCCGCGAAGCTGATGATATCGGGATGGGCGATACAGGAGAAGCGCTCCGTGGCGAGAGCTTCCATCATGGTGTCAACGTAGCGAGCAAGGCGCTCGCGCTCGCTCCGCTCGGTGCTTCCCGCGGGGGTGGTGGGGCGATACGAGGAGTCTCCCAGCTGTCCGCCGCGAAACTCAAAGTCGGTGAAATGCTGACCGAGAATGAGATAGTCGGGTGGGGACGACTTCCAAAGGGCGAGCGCGTCGCTCCACAGCTCGGGGTAGAGCTCCGCCTCGTAGCCGACGCGAAGCTCGATTTTTCCCGCGTATTTCTCCGCGAGGGAGCGCACCGAGGCGAAGTAGCCCTCTATTTCGGAGGACTTCATCTTGTAGTAGGAGACGTAGCCCTCGCGATAGGGGTAGGGGGCGTGGTCAGAAAAGCCGAGGAGCTGAACGCCCTCGGCTATCGCTTTTTGCACGTAGTCTTCATCCGTTCCGTCGGCGTGCATACAGCGGAAGGTGTGAGTGTGATAATTGGCTTTCATATCATCAATGCGTCAGCGTGTACCAGAGCGCGGCTCCGAGCGCCAAAACCAGCAAAATAAAGCAGACGATGAGGGAGCGATACATTTTTCTTCGGCGGGCGAAGCGCCGCGCCTTGCGGAGATAGACGGAGAGCGGGTCCTTGCGGCGCACCACGTCACGATTGAAGGCGCGAATCCATTTAACGTCCGCCTTGGAGAGCTCGTCGCTCTTTCTTATCGAGCTTATATCGTGCGCAAATTTATTGCGAATGTTGCGGTAGCGAACGAGGCGGGGCAAAACATCGTCTCGCTCTGGTGCGAAGCGCGCATTGTTCAAGCGATTTATATATTCCGTAACGCCGCCAGTGGCGACGCCGAACTTTTCGGAGCAATCGCGGTCAAGCTCCTTATAGACTTCGAGAAAGTTATAATTGAGCTTCTTCTTCATCGCGGCACCACCTTTCATAGCGTTGTACACTATATTCTACTACATTTTCGCGCCTTTTGCAATAGTTATTTGAAAATTTCACAAATTTAACAAAAGCGAAAAGCTTATAATATTATTTGCAAGGTGTTTTGCTGAAATTCTACTAATGTAGATTTAACAAAAGTTCGTTACGGCTTTTCGCTTCCGCGGTCGACGTCGCCCTTTTTTTCGCGAATGAGGATGCGGCGGAGGGCGCGCGCGTCGAAGGGGATGAGGGGGTAGAGGTAGCGGCGGCCGCCGAGGGTGCGGTTGGTGGCGGCGAAGAGAAATATGAGGAAAAGCCCCACGAGGAAGCCGATGAGCCCGCCAAGGGCGGTGGCGGCGAGGAGCAGGAGGCGCATAAACTTGAAGGCGTAGCCGAGCTCGCTATTCTGCTGGGCGAAGCCCGCGACGGCGACGAAAGCCATATAGAGAATGACGTCGGCGCAGAGCCAGCCGACGGTGACGGCGAAATCGCCGAGGATGAGCGCCCCGATGACGGAGAGCGAGCTCGTCAGCATATCGGGGGTATTCATCGAGGCTATCTTCAAGCCGTCGATGGCGAGCTCAACGAGAAAGAGCTGGGCGATGATGGGGAGCGCGCCCGCCTCGCGCGGGACGAGGAAGGTCAAGCTCTCGGGGAGGAGGTGCGCGTATTCGATGGCGAGATACCAGAGCGGGGTGAGAACGACGGACGCCAAGAGGATGAGCGTTCGGAGGAGGCGGAGGTAGGTGCCCGTCAGCGGGGGGAAGCAGAAATCGTCCGCCTGTTGGAGGAAATCGAAGAGCGAGGTGGGGAATATCATCGCCTGGGGCGACGTGTCACACAAGACGAGGACGCTCCCCTCGACGAGCTGGGCGGCGGCGGTGTCGGGGCGCTCCGTGCTTCGTATTTTGGGGAAGGGATTATACCAGCCGCTCCGTATCAGGCTTTCGGCGAGGCTTTGAAAGCCGAGGGTGAGCGAGCGGGGGCGAAGCGCGCCCAGCTTCTCGCAAAGGCGGCGAACGAGCTCATCGTCGGCAACGCCTTCGAGGTAGCAGACGACGACGTCGGTTTTTGATGCGCCACCGAGGTTGAAGTGGCGCATGCGGAGGCGTTCGTCGCGCACACGGCGGCGAATGAGGGCGGTGTTGGTTATCAGGGTTTCGACGAAGCCATCGTGCGCGCCGCGCATAACGCGATCACTGTCGGGCTCGCCCGTGGGGCGGGCGGGGTAGGTGCGCGCGTCGATGAGGAGGGCGCGCCCCGCGAAGCCCTCGGCGAGGAAGGCGGTCTGCCCCGCGAGGACGGCGGAGGTGGCGGCGCTCTCGCTCTCCGTGAGCTCGACCTCGACGTAGGGGAGGCGACGGAGCACTTCCTCGGCGCCGCCGAGCTCGCCCCCACTCACGAGCTCCTGCATTATTTTTTGCATAACACTGTCCTTGACGAAGCCGTCAACGTAGAAGAAGGAGGCTTCGCTCCCTCCGAGCACGAGCCGCCGCTCTATAACGTCGAAGCTTTCATCGACGGCGAGGCGCGCGGCGAGGGCGGCGCGTGCCGCCCGATAATCTTCTGAAATCACGTGGCACCCCCTTTGTTTCTTCGTTATTATCTCCGTTCTACGCCGCGTTATTCGGGCTTTGCCGTTTCTCCTGCTCGGCTTGAAAAAGAAGAGGGGCGCATTTAGGAAAAGCTGAACGGAAATGGTGGAGGCTGGCTCATTGAATTCGCTTTATTGTTTGAGACTGTCACATTTAGGCAAAGCCGAACGAAAAACGGTAGAAGTAAAGAAAGAGCTTTGCTTCTACCGTGTGTTTTCGGAAAAAATCAAGGTTAAAACCTACGGTTTTACCGTTTTAATTTTGTTTTTTGTTTGTTTCTGCCTAAATCCGTCAAGCCTCCGCGTGTGTGCCTCATTAAAATTCGCTTTTATTTATTTATTTATTTTCGCTCGTTTTTGCTTGACCTTTCGCGCGCCGTATGATAAAATATTATAAAAGCAAGGAGGGCGCATGGGAGATCTTTACGAGAGCGAACTGAGATCCGCGCTGGCGGCGGCGGGGCTTTCCGACGTGGAGCTTCGCTTCTTCGACGTGACGGACTCGACGAACACGCGGGCGAAGCTTTTCGCCGAGGCGCGCGGCGCCTCCGAGCGGGCGCCCGTTCTCTTCGTGGCGAACGAGCAGAGCGCGGGGCGCGGGAGGCACGGGCGTAGCTTCGTTTCCAAGGCGGGCGCGGGGCTTTTCGCGTCGCTTCTTTTCTACCCCGAGGGCGCCGCGAGCGCGACGGGGCTCACGGTGTATGCCGCGGTTGCAATACGCGCCGCCATCGCGGAGCTGACGGGCGGCGAAGCCGAGATAAAGTGGGTGAACGACGTATATTACGGCGGACGCAAGCTGGCGGGTATTCTCTGCGAGGGGGCTTTTCTGCCGACGGGCGGCGGGCTCGCCTACGCGGTCGTGGGCTTCGGAATCAACGTTCATCGCGCCGAATTTCACGGGGAGCTCGGCGGGCTTGCGGGCGACTTGGAGAGTTCCTTCGGAGTGCGCGTTTCTCGCGCGGAGCTTGCCGCCCGTGTCACGAAAAAGCTGCTTTCGGGGCTTCACCGCTTGGGAAAAGCGGAGCTTGCCGAGGAATATCGGGCACATTCCCTTCTCATCGGAGCCCGCGTCACGGTGCACCGCTTCGACGGCGCGAGCTACGAGGCGCGCGTTCTGGACGTGGGAGACGGCGGCGAGCTCATCGTTGAGCACGGGGGGAAGCGTGAGGCGCTTTCGAGCGGCGAGGTGAGCGTTCGCAAAGCAGAAAACGATAGAAGCTCGAAATCCGAGCTTGACAAGGCGTAAACACAGGACAGATGGCTACTTGCGGCGGACTTTAAAGCATAAAGCAAGAGCCGAAGCTCAAAACAATAAGCGATTTTTAGAATAAAATAAGATATTTACGGAGGGACGCTATGCTATACGGAATACCCGAATACCACAAAAATCAGGAGACGCTTCACGTCGGCTGTGAGAAGCCGCGCGCCTATTTCATTCCTTTTTCGGACGCGGGGGACGCGCGCGAATGCACGCGCGATTATTCGGACCGCTTTATCACGCTTTGCGGGAGCTGGGATTTCAGCTTTTATCGTTCGGTGACGGACGCGCCGTGCCCGACTGCACCCGCCATAGAGTTTTCGGAGAAGCTGGACGTCCCTATGAATTGGCAACACGCCGTGGGGCGCTCCTACGACAAGATACAGTACACGAACGTTGATTACCCCTTCCCGCTCGATCCGCCGAACGTGCCCGCCGAGAATCCCGCTGGACTCTACTCGCGGAGCTTTTTCCTCGGAGATGACGAGCTTCGCGGGCGCGATGTTATGCTGAATTTTGAGGGCGTTGACTCCTGCTTCTATCTTTTCATCAACGGCGAATTCGTGGGGTACAGCCAGGTGAGCCACACGACGAGCGAATTTAACGTGACGCGCTTCGTGAGGGCGGGCGAGAATCTTATTCGCGTTCTGGTGCTCAAATGGTGCGACGGCTCGTACCTCGAAGACCAGGATATGTTCCGCTCGTCGGGCATTTTCCGCGAGGTCTATCTTTTGCTTCGCGACCGCGTGCGCGTTGACGACGTTTTCGTTCGGTGCGAGCCGAGCGAGGATTTTGCGAGCGCCGCGGCGCGCGTGGAGCTTACGACGAACGGCGCGCTTCCCGTTTTCTTGAAGGTGACGGACGGGGAGCGGGAACTGCTTTCGGCGAATGCCACCGCCAATGGGACGGAGCTCGTTGAAGTCGGGGAGCTGAAAGCGCCGCGGCTTTGGAGCGCGGAGGAGCCGACGCTCTACTACTTGGAGATCGCCGCGGGAGATGAGCACATCGTTATTCCTTTCGGCGTGAAGCGCATAGAGATAAAAGGCGGCGTTATTTACATAAACGGCGCAAAGGTGAAGGCGTGCGGCGTTAACCGCCACGACAGCCACCCCCTTCTCGGGCACGCAACGCCTATGGAACATATACTTCGCGACGTGATGATAATGAAGCGCCACAACGTCAACATGGTGCGAACGAGCCACTATCCGAACGATCCGCGCTTCTTGGAGCTTTGTGACCGATACGGGCTCTACGTGTGCGACGAGGCGGACGCGGAGTGCCACGGCTCGAACAGCGGTACGGCGAACAATATGTTCACCAACTCGCCCGCGTGGGAGGGCGCCTATCTTGACCGCGCGGAGCGTATGCTGGAGCGCGACAAAAACCACCCGTCGATCATTATGTGGTCGGTGGGGAACGAGAGCGGAGCAGGCGTAAACCACCGCAAGATGTGCGAATACTATAAGAGGCGCGATCCCTCGCGCCTCGTGCACGCCGAGGACGAAACGAGGGCTTCGCGCCGCATAGAGCTCGGAGAGCTGACGGGAGACGACGCGCCCTACACCACGGAGGAGCTTCGCGCCTATTGCGACCTCAACAGCCGCATGTATTCTTCGCCCGCCGAGATACGGAACTATTGGCTTAAACAGGATAAGCCCTTATTCCTTTGCGAATACAGCCACGCCATGGGCAACGGCCCTGGAGATCTCGCCGCCTATCGCGAGCTTATGCTGAACAACGACAACTTCTTCGGCGGCTGTATATGGGAATTTACCGACCACGCGGCGGTGACGGGGGAGCACCCGTACACGGAGCCGAAATATATATACGGCGGCGACTCGGGCGAGTTCCCGCATTTCGGCGAATTCTGCGTGGACGGGCTCGTTTATCCCGATCGCACGCCGCATACGGGGCTTCTCGAAGCGAAAGAGGCGTACAAGCCGTTTTCCGTCAGCTACGAGGGTGGCGAGTTGAAGATAAAGAATTTGCGCCACTTTACGAGCCTTTCCGACCTGTGCATTTATTATACGGTGGAGAAGAACGGCGCCGTCGTCTCCTCCGTTTGCCTCGGGGCGGCAGACATTGCCCCTGGGGAGACGCGGAGCTTCCCCGTGGACGTGCCCGCCGAGGAATTTATGACGCTTAGCGTTTCATTGAGGCAGGCTGTGAAGACCGCTTGGGCAGACGAAGGGTATGAAGTCGGCTCTTGGCAAACGGTGCTTTCCGACGCGATAAGCGTTCGCACACCGCGCAAAACGCCCGTTACGGTGACACGGGACGGTGCGGCGCACGTCGTCCGCTTCGGAGAGAGCGTTGCGCGGATAGGGCTTGACAGCGGATTGATTGAGAGCCTTAGCTCCAACGAGAAGGAGCTTTTGGCGGCGCCGATAACGCCGACGATATGGAGAGCTCCAACGGACAACGACCGCCACGTGCGCCGCGAGTGGGTACGCTGGGGCGCGAACTACGACGAGGTGCGCCCCTACTGCCGCGGGACGCGCGTGGAGCGCGAGGGAGAGCGCGTGTGCATAGTCGCCGACGTGATAATGGCGGCGCCCGCCTTGAAACCGCTCATGGAGATGACGCTACGCTATTCCTTCGACGACCGCGTGGAAATCTCCTGCGAGGCGAAGCTTCGGCAGGGAATGCCGCCACTCCCGCGCTTCGGATTCATGCTGGCAATGCCCGAGGGCGCGGAGGACGTTCGCTACTTCGGCTACGGGCCCTACGAGTCCTACGAGGACAAGCGTCTCGCCTCGCATATCGCCCTTTTCAGAACGACGGCGACGGACAACTTCGAGCACTACGTGCGCCCGCAAGAAAATTCGGCGCACTTCGGCTGTAAGTGGGCAGACGTGACGGGCGTTGAAGGACACGGGCTCTATTTCTCCGCCGAGAGCTTTTCGCTTTCCGCGTCGCACTTCACCCCGAAGGGGCTGACGGGCGTGGCGCACGACTTTGAGCTCACCCCCGAGCGGGAGACCTTCATCATCATCGACTATCGCAACGCGGGCATCGGCTCCAACTCCTGCGGCCCCGCGCTCGACGCGCGGTACAGGATAACGGAAGAGGACATCAGCTTCCGCTTCTTCGTCAAGCCCGTTTTCACGGGCAACATACTGCCCTTCAAGGAATATAGGAAATAACGAAGTTCGAAGGCTTCGACGCGAGGGCTTTGAGAAGCGACGCTTCAAGGCTTTCTTGGGGCTTTGAAGCAAGAAAAGCCCTCGCGCGGGAGACACAATGAAAATAAAAGGCTCGGGTGAGCCTTACGCAAAACGAAACGGAAAAACGGAAAACGAAAATGAACGTAAATCAAGCGATAACGGAGCTCGTCAAGTATGCACTTGCGGCGGGCCTTATAGAAAAAGACGACGAGGCGTATGCCACGGCGGGCATTTTGGATGCACTCGGGCTTTCGGACTACGAGCGCGAGGAGGCGGTGGGAGCACCGTCTTTGACGGAGATACTTGACCGCTTGACGGACTTTGCGGCGGAGCGCGGGCTTCTCGCGGGCGAGGGAGTCGCGGCGCGCGACCTTTTCGACACGAGGCTGATGGGCGTTGTGACGGCGCGACCCTCCGAGGTAAACAGGCGCTTTCGCGAGCTCTACGAAAAGAGCCCCGAGGCGGCGACGGATTGGTTTTACGCACTCGCGTGCGACTCCAACTATATCAGGCGCGACCGTATCGCGCGCGACGTGAAGTGGCGCTATGCCTCGGAGTTCGGAGAGCTGGATATCACGATAAATCTTTCAAAGCCCGAGAAGGACCCGAAGGCGATAGCGGCGGCGAAGCTTTTGCCGCCCTCGGGCTTCCCGAAGTGCTTGCTCTGCCACGATAACGAGGGCTTTGCGGGCAATCTCGCGAAGCCCGCGCGCCAAAATCTCAGGCAGATCCCCTTCGAGATGGACGGGGAAGGGTGGTATCTGCAATATTCGCCCTACGTCTACTACAACGAGCACTGCATAGCGCTTTCCGCGCGGCACACGCCGATGTGCATAAACCGCTCCACCTTTGCGAAGCTTCTCGGCTTCGTGGGGCACTTCCCACACTATTTCATAGGCTCGAATGCGGATCTCCCCATCGTGGGCGGCTCGATATTGGCGCACGACCACATGCAGGGCGGCAGGTATAGCTTTGCGATGGAGCGCGCGGAGCTTGAAAGAAAGATTGAATTTCGCGGCTTCCGTGACGTGCGCGCGGGGATAGTCAAGTGGCCGCTCTCCGTGATAAGGCTGACGGCGAGCGCCCCTGAACGCCTCGTGGAGCTGGCGGACGCGATACTGAGAGCTTGGCGCTCCTATTCGGACGAGGCGGCGGATATCTACGCGTCGACGCGGGGCGAGCCGCACAACACGATAACGCCCATTGCGCGCCGCCGCGGCGAAGACTATCAGCTCGACCTCGTGCTTCGCAACAACAGGACGAGCGCGGAGCACCCCCTCGGCATCTTCCACCCGCACGAGAAGCACCACAATATCAAGAAGGAGAACATCGGGCTCATCGAGGTCATGGGGCTCGCCGTTCTTCCCGCGCGGCTGAAAGCCGAAATGCGCGAGATGCGCGAGGCGATACTCGGCGGGCGCGACTTTGCGGAGTCTGCCGCCATCGCCAAGCACAAGAGCTGGTTTCTCGCTTTCAAGGACGACTACACCTTCACCGAGGACAACTGCGAGGATATACTCAAACGCGAGATAGGAAGAACGTTTGCACGCGTCCTTTGCGACGCGGGCGTTTACAAAACGACGCCCGAGGGGCGAGCCGCCTTTCTTCGCTTCATCGAGTACGTTGACAGCTCTTTGCCCGAGGGCGTGTGAAAAAACGCACAGTTTCCCCTCGCCGAAGGCGCGACTTTCGGTGAGGCTTAAAGCCTTCGTTAGTTAGAGAGAAGAAAGCAGAAGAGCGATACATTGAGCTGAAATTTAAGAGGCGCATTAAAATTTCAATAAAACAAGGCTTTCAAAGTAGAGTCACGGTAAAATCAATGAAAGCGAATTTCTAATACAAAAGACGGTAGAAGCAGAGATATTTCTTGCTTCTACCGTTTTAGTTCGGCTTTGCTTAAATGCGACAGCCTTTTTCATTATGGCAACGCCGCTCCCTATATGCCTTTGCGGCACGCGGCTTTGTGGAAATTAAAGATTTATCACTCGGGAAATGCGATACAGCTCCTCGATGTTGCGGCGGCGCTTGTCGGAAAGCTCCTTCATCGACGCGATCTGCTCCTCGGTGTACGCGTCGAGCTCGCCCTCCTTCAACTTGCCCTTGTACATGCGGTCAAGCGTCAGCGCGTAGTTGATATCCGTTGCCACTATCTTGGAGTCTCTTTCGCATATAACGAGGTTGGACTCGCTCGCGAGAAGCTTTTCAACGGCGAAAACGCCCATCTCGGAAGCCAAAACGCGGTCACGCAGGGTGGGGGAGCCGCCGCGCACGATGTGGGCTAAGCGCGCGAAGCGGGCTTCGATGCCCGTGTCGTGCTCTATCTTTTCGGTGAGGGCGGGAGCGTATTCAAGCCCCATCCCTTCGGAGACGAGAATGATGAAGTTGCGCTTGCCGAGCTTGCGCGCCTTCTCTATCTTTTCACAAAGCTCGTCACGGTCGAAGGGGACCTCGGGAATGACGACGGCGGTTGCGCCCGATGCTATCGCGGAGCTCATCGCGATGTCGCCCGCGCCGCGCCCCATTACCTCGACGACGCTGCAACGCGCGTGCGACTCACAGGTGTCGCGAAGCTTATCGACGAGCTCGACGACGGTGTTCATCGCCGTGTCGAAGCCTATCGTGCTGTCCGTGGATGTTATATCGTTGTCTATCGTGCCTGGCAGACCGACGCAGGGGATTCCGTGACGCGTCAGGTCGGTAGCGCCTCTGAAAGTACCGTCACCACCTATGGCGACGATGCCGTCGATGCCGAGGCGCTCGCAGGTCTCTATGGCGGCGCGCATGCCTTCCTCGGTTTTAAATTCGGGGCACCTGTCCGAGTAGAGAACGGTGCCGCCGCGGTTGATGATGTTGGAAACGTCTCTTATCGCGAGCGGCTTGATATCGCCCTTGATGAGCCCCGAGTAGCCGCGGTATATTCCCATCACCTCGACGCCGTTTGCAATCGCGGTGCGCACGACGGCGCGTATCGCCGCATTCATGCCTGGCGCGTCGCCGCCCGAGGTGAGAACGCCTATTCTTCTAAAATTTTTCATTTTTCGTGTCCTTTCCGTATCTTAACGAGGGTATTATACTATATTTATTTTATTTTTGCAAGCCTTATTTTGATAAATTTTTCACGTTTTCGTTTTATTTACAAAAAAGCCGAAAAAAACGCACGCGGTCATTGACAAAGGGGAGAAATAATGGTATAATATACGTGTCAAAACTTATGTGCGCATACGCGCATAAGTTTTAGGGGCTTCGCCCCTTCGCGCACGTTCGTGCGCCACGTATATTGACGGCGTCGCAAAAATGCCCTTGCAAGCAAGCATTTTTGCTTCCTGGTATAATATAC
>CAYSUO010000040.1:6782-11202 GCA_964434325.1 uncultured Ruminococcus sp. | reverse complement strand
GTAGCGAAAAGCTTACACGGGCACCGACTTATATCCTTCGTTCTTCATTATTCATCATTCATTATTCACTATTCACCACTTTCGAAAAGGTTTTTGGAGGTAATAAGTAATAGTGAATAGTGAAGAAGTTCTAATGGTGCTTTTCTCCCCTACGTCGAAAAGCGTTATTTAAATATAGCGAGTAAGTTTACGTCTATGCCTATCGCACTCGAAGCCTCTCTTTTGCGAAGCAAAAGAATGAGTTGCGGCAGTGTAAAGCTTAACATAGCACTGACTTATCCGCAACTCGGTGTTCAGAGTCCCTGAGGACGTTTTCATTCTTCATTCTTCACTCTTCATTATTCAGTATTCACCACTTTCGAAAAGGTTTTTGGAGGTAATAAGTAATAGTGAATAGTGAAGAAGTTCTAATGGTGCTTTTCTCCCCTCGGTCGAAAAGCGTTATTTAAATATAGCGCGTAAGTTTACGTCTATACCTATCGCGCTCGAAGCCTCTCTTTTGCAAACCAAAAGAATGAGTTGCGGTAGCGAAAAGCTTACACGGGCACCGACTTATATCCTTCGTTCTTCATTATTCATCATTCATTATTCACTATTCACCACTTTCGAAAAGGTTTTTGGAGGTAATAAGTAATAGTGAATAGTGAAGAAGTTCTAATGGTGCTTTTCTCCCCTCGGTCGAAAAGCGCTATTTAAATATAGCGCGTAAGTTTACGTCTATACCTATCACGCTCAAAGCCACTCTTTTGTATTCAATAAAACTTCTAAAAACTTTTGAAAATATAGATAATAGTTGAAAGTGTATCGAATATGCTGTCGCCAAGTATAGAAAGCTTTTTGCCTTTGAGCATAATGCCGCTCCTTCGAGATTTCAATGAATAATGAATTGAATAATAATGAAAAATAAAAAACCTTCCCGAGCTTCGTCGAGAAGGTTTTTGGTGCTCCTGCGGAGAATCGAACTCCGGACACCTTGATTAAAAGTCAAGTGCTCTACCAGCTGAGCTACAGGGGCTTATGACCACGCTTAAATATAATATCACATTAGCTTGCTTTTGTCAATAGATTTTATCAAATTTGTTGATTTTTTTGCGTTTTTTATCCGTCACAAGCCGAAGCACCCGCTTCGCCGTTTCGCTGGAACGGCGCAAAAATTATTTTTGTAAAATATTGAACAAAATATGCTATTTTACAAAATATTGGTCATATTTACCTTGAAATTTTCCGCAAAGTATTCTATAATATGCATAGAGAATGTTGCGCCCTCTTATTTGCGCGCGCTCTGATTTTTAAGTCGCTTTTGCGGCAGAATGGAGAAGAAAATGAAAAATCCCGAACTCGTTATAATGGCGGCAGGAATGGGCAGCCGTTACGGTGGCTTGAAGCAGATCGACAGCGTTGACGCCGAGGGGCATATAATAATAGATTATTCTATTTACGATGCCGTTAAGGCAGGCTTCTGCGACGTGACCTTTATCATCAAAAAGGAGATAGAAAAGGACTTCCGCGACGTTATGGATAAGCACCTCGCAGGAAAGAACATCAACGTCAAATACGTCTATCAGGAGGTAGACAAGCTCCCGAAGGGCTACTCCGTCCCCGAGGGAAGGCATAAGCCGTGGGGCACGGCGCACGCGCTCCTCTGTTGCCTCGGCACGGTGAACGCCCCCTTCGCCGTCATAAACGCCGATGACTATTACGGCGCGCACGCCTTTGAAAAAATATACGACTTTCTTAAAAACACACAGGACGACGAAAAATATCACTTCGCCATGGTCGGCTATCGCATTAAAAACACCGTCACCGAGCAGGGCTCCGTTTCGCGCGGAATATGCTCGTCCGACGAGCGCGGAATGCTTACCGAGATAGTTGAGCGCACCAAGATAAGCACCACGGGCGATAGGATATATTACACCGAAAACGGCGTCGATACAGAGCTTGATCCCGAAGCCCTCGTCTCTATGAATCTCTGGGGATTTACGCCCGCCTACCTCAAAGAGTGCGAGGCGCGCTTCCCGAAATTCCTCGATGAAAATCTTCCGAAAAACCCTGAAAAATGCGAGTTCTTCCTTCCCGCCGTCGTCTCCGAGCTTATCGCGGAGGGCAAAGCCGACGTCCGCGTCCTCGATAATTGCGATAAATGGTACGGCGTTACTTATAAGGAAGATAAGAAGAACGTCGTCGAAGCCTTTTGCCGCTTGAAGGCAGAGGGCGTTTACCCTGAAAATTTCTGATAGGCACACGCGAGAAGCTTTAAGCTCGCGCCCATCGCGCCGCGCGTAGCCGCCTGCTTTCGCAAGCCAAGCCCGCGCGGCGCTAAGCTTTATTTTAAGCTCCTCGCGCCAACGCTCTAAGCGTCGGCTCTCGGAGCTCATAGAAAGGAACGCCATGAAGCCTATAAATCGCGCCGTCCATTTCGATTTTCATACCATGCCCGACATAAATAACTTCGGCGAGGATTTCAGCGCCGAGAAGTTCGCTCTTATGCTGAAAGCGGCGCACGTCGACTACGTCGATATGTTCGCACGCTGTAACATCGGTTTTTCGTATTATCCAACCCGCGTCGGTATTCCGTATCCCACCATGCGCGGCAATATGCTGGGCGACGTTGTTCGCGAGTGCCATAAGCAGGGGATCAGCGTCACAGGCTACATCAACGCAGGTCTCAATCACGAGCTTTCGATTCGCCATCCCGAGTGGCTTCAAATGAATGAAAACGGGCAGATATATAACTTCGCCGAAGGCGGCAACTTCTTCCGCACCGTTTGCTATAACACGGGCTACTTCGACCACCTCTTAGAGGAGGTCAGGGAAGTGCTCGCCCTCGGCGTTGACGGCATCTTCCTCGATTGCTTCCTCCTTCGCCCCTGCTATTGCTCCGCCTGCACTCGCGATATGCTCGCCCGCGGCGTGAACGTCAACGATAAAAGCGCCGTCCTCTCCTTTGCCCATTCCGTGCGCCGCAAGGTCATGGAAGCGGTGCGCGCCATCGTCCCGCAGGATAAGCGCCTCTTCTTCAAAGGCAACAGCGAGTGGTACGGCAGAGATATAAACAGCCACTTCGAGGTCGTCTGTCTCCCCGCCGTCTGGGGCTACGACTATTTCGCGGCACACGCCGCCTTCGCCCGCCCCCTCTATAAAGAGCTCGTCTATATGAACGGGCGCTTCCAAATGAGCTGGGGCGACTTCGGCGGCTATAAGGGAAAAGCCGCCGTGGAAAACGATTTCTACGACGCCCTGACACAAGGGGCGCGCCCCATGCTCGGCGACCATCTTCACCCCGCCGAATTGCCCGAAAAAGATGTCTATGCCGACCTCGGCGATATCTATGCCCGCCTTATGCGCTATGAAAAATACACCGTGGGAGCGCGCTATATCCCCGAGCTCGCCGTCCTCGCGAATAGCTTGGAGCTGGACGACTCCACCTACGGCGCCGCACGCATTTTGTCAGAGCTCAAATATTGCTACGACGTCGTTCACGTCGAGGGCGACATCTCCCCTTATAAGCTCATCATAATGCCCGATAATATCACCGTGGATAAGCCCCTCGCGGAAAAGCTCCGCGCCTTTCTTGACGGCGGCGGTAAGATAATTTCCAGCGGTACCTCAGGGCTCAATAGGGAGGAAACGGGATTCGCCCTCCCCGAGTGGAGCTTTGAATATCTCGGTAAAGCGCCCGACGCGGGAGCTCACCGCGATTATATTCAGGACGGCGGGTTCCTTCGCTATTTCAAATTCAAAAAAGCCCCCGCGGGTATCGCCGATATGCGCTACGCCGAATATGAGCCCGCCGTCCTGATAAAAGAAGGCGAAGGCGGCATCTCTCTTGCGGACGAGTATCCCGCCGTCTTCGATAAGAGCGGCTATGACGGAAGGCACTATATATACTACACGCCGCCCGCGATGGAAAAAGCGGGCACCTCCGCGATAGCGATAAATGCGGAGGGTAACGTCGCCCACGTCGCGTTTGAGCTCTTCCGCGCCTATATGACCTCCTTCGCCAAGGTCTTTCGCCTCGCGATGGGCGAGCTCCTCGCGCGCTTTATCCCCGATAAGCTCATAGTGGCTGATGAGCTCCCCGTAACGTCGCGCGTCACCCTGACGGGAGCAAGCGACTATCGCCTTCTCCACGTTAAGGTCACATATCCCGAAATGCGCGGCAAGCTCGGTATCGTCGAGGAGCATAACGTCCTCGCGGCAGGCAAAAAACTTTCTGTCAAGGGCGCGTGCCAAAAGGTGCTCCTGCTCCCCGAGAAAACTCCCGTTCCGTTCAGCGTCGCTAATGGCTACACCGAAATAACCCTCCCCGAGATTGAGGGCTATGCTATGCTACTCTTGAAGTAGCCAAAGCCGAGCCTAAGCCTCGCGCAAGTCGCCTTGCGCCAAAAGCTTCACACAAATGCCAAGCCTAAGCCCCGCG
>CAYSUO010000040.1:0-6682 GCA_964434325.1 uncultured Ruminococcus sp. | reverse complement strand
AAGTCCGCCTTGCGCCAAAAGCTTTGCACAAATTCGCGCAAGCCTGCCTTGCGCCGCAAGCTTCGCACAAATGCCAAGCCTAAGCCTCGCGAAGTCCGCCTTGCGCCAAAAGCTTTGCACAAATTCGCGCAAGCCTGCCTTGCGCCTTGATTTCTAATCATCAAAATTAAAACGAAAGGAACTCACGTATGTATAAAGTAGCCATTCTCGGGGGCGAAAGCTCCCACGCTAACTCCTTTCTCAAATATATCAAAGCCGCACCCGACGTTGAGGCGGTAGGCGTTTTCAGCGAATATGAGGGCGCCGCGGAAAAGCTCCGCGCCGAGTTCGGAGTTCCCGTTATGAAGTCTTTTTCCGAGCTCGTCGGCGCGGTGGACGGCTTGATAATAACAGCGCGCCACGGCAAAGACCACTATCGCTTTGCCAAGCCCTATATAAAAAGCGGCATACCGATGTTTATCGATAAGCCCATCGCCGCCACCGAGAGGGAAGCTTTTGAATTTATGCGGGAGCTGAAAGCGTGTGGCGTTCGCATCTCGGGCGGCTCCTCGGTTGTTCACGATCCCTGGGTGCACGAGCTTCGCGAAGCCGTTAAAACGAATAAATACGGTAAAACTCTCGGCGGCTACCTTCGAGCTCCCCTCAATATGCATAATGAGTACGGCGGATTCATCTTCTACGCTCCTCACCTCGTGCAAACGGTGCAAGCCATCTTTGGCTTATACCCCGAGAGCGTCCTCGCCACTGTCAAGGGTGACGTCGTTAACCTTCGCGTCTCTTATGGCGATTTCATCGTCTCGGCAGACTACGTGGAGCATAACTACCTCTACTACGCCGCCCTCTCCGCCGAAAAATGCGTCAAGAGTGGCGTCATCGAGGTGGGCGAGCCCTGCTTTGAAACCGAGTTCAAAAACTTCTATTCGATTCTTCGCGGCGAGCCGCAAGCCGAAAGCTATGACGAGTTTATGGCTCCCATGCTTCTCATGGAAGCCGTTGCCCGCTCTATGAAAAGCGGCAGGGAAGAGCCCCTAACGAGCTTTGAAAGTGTTTGAAGGCTTACGACGGCGCTTAAAAAGTAAATATCTTAAAATATTTTGTAAATAAAAAGTGCGCGGCGAAATTCGCCGCGCACTCGCGTTTTATTGGTTATTAATCTTAATGCTTAATTGCTCAGTTGAGCGTTAAGCCATCTTTCGTGCCGTTTCCGACAAGTGCGTCGACACTTACGATACCAGCACGACTATGCGTGCAAATACCTTTTTGAGCTGTAACTGTAACGCTCGTGGCAGAAACGTTAGTAATGTCGTTGTTCGCATATCCGTAGCCTATGACCTTTGCCGCGTCGCGTGCCGCGGTAACGGTGCAATACTCGGCGTTAAGATTTTTATTTGCGCCAGTGCACGAAGAACCTATCATTCCGACAACGGCGCCCGCCTTGTCGCCGCAGGGAGCGAGATTGGGATCGGTCGTGTTGCACGTCGCGGTAACAGCGGAATTCTTGACCGTAACGTTTTGCATCGAGCCGTACTCGTTGTAGCCGACGGCGACGCCAACCCAGTGATAACCAGTGACCTTCGCATTATCGAAGATCACGTTTTGAAGAGTTTTTGACCCCGAATTATCGGTTCCGCCGCCACCGAGACGGCCGATGAAGCCTGTTGCGTGACCAGAAGCGTCGGTAGTATCGTTAATGGTCAAGTTGCTGATGGTGTGATTTTGACCGTCAAAGCTTGCGTTGAAGTATTGGGTTTCGTTGCACCAAGGAGTCCATTCAACGCCCGTCATATCGATGTCGGCGGTAAGCTTGAAGCTTTTTCCGTTAGTTGTCGAGGAGTCATTAAAATTATCGTGGCACCAAACCAAGCCGTTCGCATTGGATATCTCGTAAACGCCGTTTACGAGCATAAGACCGTCGGCAACAACGGTAACGCCACACTTAACGGTGCAGTTTTCAGGATTCGCGTTGTTCGTGAAAGTACCGCCGTTGTCGTAGCCGTAAACGCTTGCCTGATCAGCGCGCGCGTCGGAAGCGTACACTACGCAGTCCTTCGCGGAGCAGTTGCTAACGGTTCCGTTCGTCTGAACGTAGCCAGTAACCGCGCCCACCTTCTTTTCGCCAATAACGGTGCAACCCACCGCGTGGCAGTTGTCAACGAGAGCGCCGTTATAAAGGCTGGGCACGATTGCGGCAACCTGCGCAGCGCCGATAACCGTTCCGTTCTCCACAGTCAGATTCTTGATGGTAGCTTCGTCGCTTTCAAGCTTGTCGGGATATACGCAGAAGAGACCGGTGTACATATTGCTATCGGTGCGCTTTATCGTGTAGTTGCTGACGGTGTGTCCCTGTCCGTCAAAGATACCCGCAAATACATAGCTCTCGCCCGAAACCTCGAAAACCTGACCTCCAAGGTCAACGTTCGTATCGAGAACGGCGTGTGCGCTCGTGTACTTGCTCGCATTGCTGCAGTTGAGCGTCGTTATGTATTCGACGAACTCCGCCGCCGAGGTGATGTGATAAACGTTATCGTTGTCCTTCGTCGGCTCATCAATGGTCTCGCCGTCCCACTCGCTAACAACGTCGGCATTGCCCTGAACGGCCTCCACGGTGTAGGCGAAGGAGCAGGACTTGCCCGCATACTCTTTCGTCGCTTCCTTGGGAAGCGAAACCTCAACGTTCACGGTAACGTCCTTCGAGTCGGGAGCTATAAGCGTCCACTCGCTCTTCTTCGCGGAGTCGCCCTCAAACTTCTCGTCGTCAAACTTAACAACGAGGCCGTCCCAGAGTCCGTCGTCCGTCACCTTGGTGATAACAGTTCTGTACTTCACGCTGACGTCGCTCGCGTTATGTATCGTTATTGTGAACTTAACAACGTCGCCCGCAACTATTTTGTTGAGGGTCACGGTGTTGCCGTCCGAGCTCACGCTCGTCTCTGTGAGGTTTCCCTCGCTAAGCGTCGAAGAAAGCTTCGGCTCGCTCGCCGTCGCCGTCACGTCAACGTTACCCGATTTAACGGCAACGTTAACACTGCTCTCCGAAGTAAAGAGAGCAAACGTTGCACCCGAGATGAGGCTCACGCAAAGCATGATGACCAGCACCGCGGAAACGACGACGTTTCTTTTTGTGTTTGCGTTCATTGTAATTCTCCTTAAAATTAAGTGTTTTTGAAATGCTTTTGTAGGTTGAGTTATTCGCCCGTTTTCTGGTGTGCGATCACCAAAAGATCGAAGTCAAGCTTCTGTGCCTTGGCGGCATTGTTATCCGCGCCCTTGTCGTCAAATTCGATCCGCACCGTGAATTCTTTCTCCGCGGTGTCCTTCGCCATTGTCTGCGTGTCGATGATCACTTTCCCGTCGTCGATCTTGAAGTCGGCGAGAGTGCCTTTTAGGATGAAGTCCCCGTTTCCTTCTTTAACGAAGACGTTCATCTGCTCCGCGAGCGCGTTCGCTTCCGTCGTCAGCTCTATGGCGATCTTGTAGTCAAACGCGACGTTGCCAGCATTAGTGAGTTTAAGCCTTGCCTCGTAAACCGAGCCAGGAACAACGAGCTCGCCGCTTTCTATCCCGAACACGTTCGAGGTGGTGGAGGACGCTGTCAAGTCGACACCTTCTCCGCTGTCGGTAACCGATTTGGTTGTCAGGTAGCCCGTCTCGGGATCGAGAAACGTTTTTGAGTAGGACATTCTGTTAAGCCCCACTTTCAGCGTTCCCGCTTCCAGGTGGCTGCTCACCGTCACCGAATCGCTCCAAAGCGCATAGCTGCCGCCGACTATCATCGCCGCACACAACATTATCGTCACGCTCGCCATAAGCAGCGTTCTGATTTTGCTTTTTCCCATCTGCCTCTCCTTTCTTGTTATTTATGCTCAACGTTCCGAAGAACGAAAAGTATACGTTAGTTATTGTCGCTCGCGGCTGCAAGCGCCGCTTCGCGAGCCGCCGCCCTGTTCTGTCTGCGGCGTAGCTTCGCCTGCTCCTTCTTGTAGGCGCGTTCCTCCTCCAAGGCTTGAACGGCAATGCCCACGCTGTCCTTAACGGCGGCGAGAGCCGCCTCGTCAACAACGCGTATCGTGGCGGGCGCCTGTCGCACCGCCACCTTGTTGTCGCTCACATAGTTCTTGAAGGCGAGATTCTGGATAACGAGCTCACAAAGCACCTCGCCGCGCTTTATTTTTAAGCGAACGAGGCGGCTCTTGCCCACCTTGTATTCCTCGTAGGCGGCGTTCTTGAAGCGCTTGCTGCCTTCCACCGCCATCGCACAGCGCACTATCTCGTCGTAGTAGCCCCTGTATT
Organism: uncultured Ruminococcus sp.; assembly: GCA_964434325.1. Taxonomy (GTDB): domain Bacteria; phylum Bacillota; class Clostridia; order Oscillospirales; family CAG-272; genus UBA1740. The sequence continues at coordinate 2,392 of CAYSUO010000040.1, read as the reverse complement.
CGGGCGAAAGCTCCATATATTTCTCATCAATGCTTTGCGAGCCGCGCGAGAACGCCACCGTGTCCTCGCTCGCCACCTCCTCGGGAAGGGCTTCGGGCATCGCGGGTGCGGTCTCCTCCGCTGGCTCCACCGTCACGCTGTTCTCCTCGTAGACGGGCGCGGGTGTGGGCTCCTCCGTTAACACGGGGGTGGGTGTCGTCGTCTCCAAAGCCGCCTCTTGCGCGAGCTTCTTTTTCCTTCGCCGCTCTATCTCTTCGAGGGCGACCTCGCGCCCCACGAGTGCCGTGCTGAAAATCCCCGTTATAAGTGCCAGAATAATAAAGATGAAAGTAAGTACGTACATATCTTATCTCCTCTCTTATTTGATAGCCTCGCTATGAATAATCTCGGTATTTTCTTCGTTCGAGCCCTCTTCTTCGGAGCTTTCACTTGCGTCATTTGCTTCCGCCGCGACACTTGTTTTCGCCGCGACACTTAGTTTCGCCGCGGTGCTTGCTTCCGTCGCGCTTTCGTTCTTCTCCGTATTGCCTTCCAACTGTGCCAGCCTTCGGCGGAGTTCTTCGAGCTCGCTCTCCTGTCGGTCGCGCTCCGCGATGAGCTTTTCTCGCTTCTCGCGTCCAAAAACGCGAACGAGACGTAATATTTCAAAAATGATGATGATGAGGCAGGGAATGATGATGAGGCAAACGATACCGACAGGCATTTTGAGCGCATAGACCAGAAGCCCGAGCAGGTAGCTTTGCCCCGTCACCCGACCGACAACGTAGTTCGGGCTGTCCGTCAGCGAGGTGTCTATCGTCTGCTTTAAAAGCTTGCTGTCCGAGTTCTTGTTGTCCCCCTCCAAGGTGAAAATGTAGCCGCCCGTTTCTTTTTTAGTTATATCGACGACGCGGTGCGTTATCGTCTCCTGCTTCGTGTAGACGTATTTGAAGGTGATAACGTCGCCCACCTCAATGCTCGCGTACCACGCCTCCGCCTCGGCTTCCCCCGTGGGAACCACCTCGACAAAAACGCACGACTTGACAGGGATACTCTTTATCTTATAGCCGCTGACGTCGGTGAGCTCGCATTTCGCCATCGAGTCCGATTGAACGAAGCGGAGCTGCCGCCCGAATACCGTCGCCGTTCCGTCCTCGTCGCGCTTCGCCGCAATGCTGACGATGAGCACAAAGACGGCGAAAACGATGACAACGAGGAGCAGAGCGTCGCCGAGGGCTTTAAGCACTCGCGAGAGTTCCACGGGCTTAGCGCCGCCCGCACTGTTGCTTCCCTGCGGGGAAGCGTTGTTTTTTTCATTCATCATCTTTCCGCATTGCTCGCGGTAACGTCGATGAGAAATTCTGTAACCGTGCCTTGCGCCTCGTTGCCCGTGTTGGCGGGCATAGCGTAAACGATTCGTATCTCCTCAGCGCCGCGCCCCAGATCGAGCGCTTCTCCGTCAAGCAATTCCTTTAATTTTTTTTGGGTAGTGAAATCGCCCGCAAGTATACGAACGTCGAGGTATTCTTCAAGGCCGCCGCTCTTTGCGTCGGCGCGAAAGCAGAGGGAAACGTAGTAGCTCCCAGCGCCCTCACCCGTGAGAGCTATCTCGTATTCCTGCTCGCTCCCAGGGTAGAAGCCTGAAAGCTCCGCCGAAAGCGTCGTGCTCGTCTCCCCGTGCAGGGAGATCTCCGTGTGCTCTTCGAGCTTCGTCTCCGCGAGCAGGGCGAAGCGTAGCCCTATACCCGTGAAGCTTAAAGCAACGCATACCAGCGTCAGAGCTATCATTATTTTTCTGTTCATCGCGGCTCACCCCTTCCCGTGCGATGGATAGTTAAACTGAAATGTAAAGTTAAGAAAAACGCAAAATTGTAAAGTCAGGTGTAAGATTGTGCTCAAAGCATAGCGTTATGCAAAGTAAACGTTACCGAAAGCACATAGCGTAGCTCAAAGCAACGTTAAACGTAGCGCAAAAAGAGTGTTAGCGTAGCTTTATAGCAACGTAAACGTTACCAAAAGCACATAGCGTAGCCTTAAAGCGGTGTCAAACGTAGTATAAAAGAGTGTTAGCGTAGCTTTATAGCAACGTAAATGTTACCGAAAGCGTACAGCGTAAGCTTAAAGCAACGTTAACGTGCTCAAACGATGCGATAAAGCGAGCGCCATTTCGCTAAATTTTGTTCGCCTAATAACATATTAGGCGTACAAAATTCGACAGGGCGTCTGTTAAAAAAACGCAAAATTATACAAAAATCGGCATTAAATTCTAAAATTTGTTATAAAATGCGCTATATATTAGCAAAAAGTATTGACAAATTGCAAGCTTTGGATTATAATTGAATAAATTAAGAATAAAAATGTACGCCTAATATGTTATTAGGCGTACATTTTTGTAAGCGCTTTGAGATAATTA
>CAYSUO010000039.1:3384-11785 GCA_964434325.1 uncultured Ruminococcus sp. | reverse complement strand
TCACGGTAACAAGGGCGTCGTTTCCCGCATACTTCCTCCCGAGGATATGCCCTTCTTGGCGGACGGAACTCCTCTTGATATAGTTCTTAACCCGCTCGGCGTTCCTTCGCGTATGAATATAGGACAGGTCCTCGAGGTGCACCTCGGTATCGCTTGCCGCAAGCTCGGCATTAAGATAATGACGCCTGTTTTCGACGGAGCTAAAGAGTCCGATATACTTGAACTTCTCCAACTCGCGCGCTACACGCGCGACGTGCGCCCCGACGAGAGTGTGCGCGGCAAGGCGGTGTTCAAGGAGGTTGTCCGCGAGGACGGAAAGCCCGATCTTCAAAGAATAGAACAGGAAATCGTGGACGACGATGAGAAGCTTCACGAGCTTATGAAGACGGAAAGCCTCAAAGTCATCGACGGTAAGGTGACGCTTTACGACGGCAGAACGGGCGAGGCATTTGACAACCCCGTTACCGTCGGAATAATGTACTACTTGAAGCTCCACCACTTGGTCGACGATAAGATACACGCCCGCTCGATAGGTCCGTACTCCCTCGTGACGCAGCAGCCATTAGGAGGCAAAGCGCAGTTCGGGGGCCAGCGCTTCGGCGAGATGGAGGTCTGGGCGCTGGAAGCATACGGCGCGGCGTACACCCTTCAAGAGATACTTACGGTCAAGTCGGACGACGTGGTCGGCCGTACCAAGACCTACGAGGCGATAATCAAAGGTCAGAATATTCCGACACCTGGCATTCCCGAATCCTTCAAGGTGCTCGTCAAGGAGCTTCAAGCTCTCTGCCTTGACATCAAGGTGCTTGACGAGGCGGGTAAGGAGATAGAGCTTGCCAACGTTTACGAGGACGATGCGCCGCCTTATCGCGACGTTGAGAGCCGCCGCCGTCAGGCGGACGCTGAGCCGACGGGAGACGAGGAGCTGGCTATCGACGATGTGAGCCTTGACGACGAAGAGCTTGTCGGCGACGAGGAGTACGACGACGAGGCGGACGCGGAAGAAGAGTACGCGTATGACGAAGCTGAGTTTGAAGACGGCGACTACGAAGGCAACGAGGAATAATTTTACGGAAGGGACGAAGCTCCCCGCTTTTGCGGGGAGCGTCGGTAGATAAATATGGAAAGAAATGAGTTTGATTCGATAAAGATAGGTCTTGCCTCATCCGATATGATACGTTCGTGGTCACACGGCGAGGTAACGAAGGCGGAAACCATAAACTATCGTACTCTCAAAGCCGAGCGCGACGGTCTTTTCTGTGAAAGGATCTTCGGTCCGACCAAGGACTGGGAATGTATATGTGGCAAGTATAAGAGAGTCCGCTACAAGGGCAAGGTGTGCGAGAAGTGCGGAGTTGAGGTGACCACCAAAAAGGTGCGCCGCGAACGCATGGGCAACATTGAGCTCGCCGCACCCGTGTCGCATATTTGGTACTTTAAAGCGATTCCTTCAAGAATGGGCCTTATCCTCGATATGCCGCCGCGGCTTCTTGAAAGGGTACTCTACTTCGTGCGCTACGTGGTCATCGATCCTGGCAACACGCCGCTTGAAAAGAAGCAGCTCCTCACCGACGCGGAGTATAACGACGCGAGAATGAAGTATGAGGACGACTTCAAGGCGGGCATGGGTGCCGAGGCGATACGCGAGCTCTTGAAGGAGATAGACCTTGACGAGCTTTCACGCGAGCTCAAAGAGAAGCTGGCGCTTGCTTCGGGGCAGAAGAAGCTTAAAATAATCAAGAGGCTCGAGGTGGTCGAGGCGTTCAGAAAGTCGGGCAACAGACCCGAGTGGATGATACTGGACACGATACCCGTGCTTCCCCCCGACATTCGCCCGATGGTGCAGCTGGACGGCGGAAGATTTGCAACGTCGGATATCAACGAGCTGTACAGGCGCGTTATCAACAGAAACGATCGCTTGAAGCGCTTCCTTCAAATGAATGCTCCCGATATCATTATAAGAAACGAGAAGCGTATGCTTCAAGAGTTTGTGGATGCGCTCATAGACAACGGAAGGCGCGGAAAAGCTGTCACGGGGGCGTCGAATCGCCCGCTTAAATCGCTCTCCGAGATGCTTCGCGGTAAGCAGGGGCGTTTCCGCCAAAACCTGCTCGGTAAGCGTGTTGACTATTCGGGCCGTTCCGTTATCGTTGTCGGCCCCGACCTCAAAATATATCAGTGCGGACTTCCCAAGGAGATGGCGCTCGAGCTCTTCCGCCCCTTCGTGATGAAGCGCCTCATCGAAACCCAAAAGGCAAATTCGATAAAGGACGCAAAGAAGAAGGTGGATAAGGTTGCGCCCGAGGTGTGGGACGCGCTTGAATACGTCATCAAGGAGCACCCCGTGCTTCTTAACCGTGCTCCCACGCTACACAGACTTTCGATACAGGCGTTCGAACCGATACTCGTCGAGGGCAGAGCGATAAAGCTTCACCCTCTCGTTTGCCCCGCATTCAACGCGGACTTCGACGGAGACCAGATGCCCGTCCACGTGCCGCTGACGAGCGAGGCGCAGGCGGAGGCGCGCTTCCTGATGCTCTCCGCGAACAACCTTTTGAAACCCGTTTCTGGTAAGGCGGTCACGGTGCCGTCGCAGGATATGGTGTTGGGCTCGTATTATCTGACCATCGATCACCCTGGCGAAAAGGGAGAGGGGAAGATATTCCGCGATTTCAACGAGGTTGAGATGGCGTACGAGAACAAAGAGCTTGAAATGCACGCGGCAATAAAAGTGCGCGTGAAGAAGATGATAGACGGCGTTGAGAAGAGTGCGCTCATAGATGCAACGTACGGACGCCTGATATTCAACTCGAAGATCCCGCAGGACCTCGGCTACGTCGATCGCGCGAAGGATCCTTTCGCTCTCGAAGTCAATTTCGCAACGACATCGAAGAAGCTGAAAGAAATAGTCGACCTGACGATCAAGTATCACGGCTTCGCCGAGGCGGCGGAAGTCCTCGATAATATTAAGGCGATGGGATATAAGTATTCCACGCGCTCGGCGCTCTCAATATCGGTCTACGATATGACGATACCCCCGTCGAAGAAGCAGCTGCTCGACGACGCGGCGAAAAAGGTGGACGAGATAACCGAGCTCTACGAGTGGGGCGAGCTTTCAGACGACGAGAGATATAAGCAGGTCATCGACGTGTGGGAGAAAACGACCAACGACGTTACCGACGCTCTTATCAAAAACCTCGATAAGTACAACTCGCTTAACATGATATGTACCTCGGGAGCCCGCGGTTCGATGAAGCAGATGCGCCAGCTCGCGGGTATGCGCGGACTTATGTTTGCGACCAACGGTAAAACGATAGAGATACCCATCAAGTCCAACTTCCGTGAAGGCTTGACGATGCTGGAATATTTCATGGGCGCGAAGGGCTCGCGTAAGTCGCTGTCCGATACGGCGCTCCGTACCGCGGACTCGGGATATTTGACGAGACGTCTCGTCGACGTTTCGCAGGACGTCATCGTTCGCGAGGAGGATTGCGGCGCGAAGAGCGGTATCGTCGTTTCCGACATTGTGAGCGGCTCCAACGTTGTCGAAAAGCTGTTTGACAGATTGGTGGGAAGATACACCGTGAACGACGTCGTTGACGAGCGCACGGGTGAGCTCATCGTTCCCGCGAATACGATGATAGACGAAAATATGGCAAACGATATCATTGCGGCGGGAATAACGCATGTCGAGGTACGTACCATACTTCGTTGCCTCGCTAAGCGCGGCGTTTGCGTCCACTGCTACGGCGCCGATCTTGCGCACGGAACTCCCGTCAATATCGGCGAGGCGGTCGGCGTTATCGCGGCACAGTCGATAGGTGAGCCTGGAACTCAGCTGACGATGAGAACGTTCCACACGGGCGGCGTCGCGGGCTCGGACATCACGCAAGGTCTTCCGAGAGTCGAAGAGCTCTTCGAGGCGCGTAAGCCGAAGAAGACGGCGATAGTCACCGAGTTTACGGGGACGGCGCGCATACAGTCCGATAAGAAGCTTTCCAAGGTGATTATACAGAATCCCGTTGAGCCGACGGAGGACGAGGTGGTCTACGAGATACCGTTCGGTATGCGCCTTTGCATCGAGGACGGTCAGCCCGTCGTTCGCGGTCAGCAGCTCACCGAGGGCTTCCTTAACCCCGCAGACGTTTTGCACATGAGCGGTATAGACGCGGTCTACGACTATATCATTCGCGAGGTGCAGAAGGTGTACCGCGGCGAGGACGTTGAGATAAACGATAAGCACGTGGAGTGTATCACGCGCCAGATGACGCGCAAGGTCAAGATCGAAGATCCTGGCGACACCGAGCTCCTTCTCGGAACGACGGTGGACATTCTCGAATTCCGCGAGGAGAACGAGAAGCTTGAAGAAAGACGCAAGGCGGGCGAGATCTCGCTGAGAAACGCGGAGGGCGCTCCTCTGTTGCTCGGTATAACCAAGGCGTCGCTTATGACGGAGTCCTTCCTTTCCGCCGCTTCCTTCCAGGAAACGACGAAGGTGCTCACCGATGCCGCCATCAAGGGCAAGCAGGATAAGCTCCTCGGGCTCAAAGAGAACGTTATCATCGGTAAGCTCATTCCTGCGGGAACGGGACTTGCGAAGTATCGCTCCATCGAGGTGGAGAACGAAGAGGAGGACGAGATTCCCGCGGAAGCGTCGTTCTCACCCGACTCCGAACAGCTCATCGCGGAAGCGGACGAAACCGTCTACGTTGCCGAATAATTATTCTGCGATCTATCTGTAAAATCAGCCCCGCGGCTCGAAATTCGAGCCGCGGGGCTGTGTGTTACGATATAGCAATTATATTCCGATATCGACACCTTGCTTTTTTTGCATTATTAATGATTCAAACGGTCTTATATTTAGTCACCACGATGATGAAAAATTACGCTTTTGCGGCAATGCCGTGGTCGCTTCGAACGTCAATTATAAGTATTTGCTTAAAGTAAAGCGTGCGAGCCTGATGTGCTTTCGCGCCACGGTGTAGGACATGGCAAGCTCACCGTCGCCAAAAAACTGAACGAAGGGATAAAAACAGCTTGTGTGCATTTTTGCTTGCAGGACGATCTCGCTTTTGTCAAGGTCATCGGTGGCAATCTTAACGATTCCGATATGCTCGCGGTCAATGGGGGCGTGGAATAGATAGAGGCAGCCATTGTAGAGAATGAAGTCGCCTCTGGATTGGCAGTCTTGAATTTCAACGGGCGCTTCCCAGGTTTGTTCGTTAAGGTCGTAGGCGGTTAAAAAGCCGCATTTATTGGTATCCTGCTGGCGGACAAAGTAATAAACCTTGTCGCCGAGCACGTATGTAGCGTTTTCCCATTTTGAATCGTTGATAAACTCGGGTTGCGATACGTATTCCCACGTTATAAGGTCACGGCTTTTGATAATACAGTTGAAATCGCCGCTGTAAAGCCCCGAATAGCAATAATTCTCTCCGTTTTCCGTGCGATATGATTGCTTTTGCATGATACCGATATCGGAATACATTTTTTTACAGGGGATACCGTTTTCGGCAAGAGCCGAGCGAATGCCGCTGACCGAAAGGTCGTTGATGGTTTTTCCAACTTTAAATTTGTTTACGCCGATCTCCCCCATCGTTTTCGTTGAAATGGTGAACGGGCAGTAGAAGCGATAGTAGTTTTGGTCGTCTGTACGCGCGGTCCAAAGAATGAAAAGCGTGTCATCGTCTTTTTGCATGAAAATGCTGTCGTAAACCATATCCACGGTCTTTTCGCCCACCTTGTCACCCGTGGTTTGAAGGTCGAAAAACACCTTGTCGTCGACATTGTTTATATCAGCATAAACGAATCGAGCCGTTTGATTTCGGGGATCCTCCGACGGCTCCTTGGTGTTGGCGTAATATGTCATATAAACCGTATCGTCGATCACCTTAAAGGTGGATACGTGCGCCATTTTGTCGCCCGCTTTTTCAAAATCGGCAACAAAGCGGGCGCTTATTTCTTGTGCAAAATCATCGCCTTTTTTGATTTTTTCCTCTGCAACGTCATCGGTTATCGTTCCTGCGGCTTCTGTGATAGGCGCGCCCTTCACTATTATCAATTCTTTTTCGGTAGGGTGATCGGCGGAAAACATATTTTTCGTCATTTTTTTATTTCTCCCTTCAATCAAAAATTTAAATAAAAATATCAAGATGGAAAGTATTGAGATCGCCTCGTTCACGATACCTATGTGAGAGCCCGCGTAAATGTCATATATGAGAAATGATGCGCAAACGGGAATTGATAAAAGCTTTGTGAAAAACGGATTGTCGATCCAAAGCAAAATCGTTACGAGAGCGGATGCGGCGATGGGGAGTATGTTGAATGTCGAATAAAATGTTTGCACCCCGAGCCCGAAGTTAATGGCGATAAACAAAACGGGCCATAGATTCCAATTTGCCCACCTGTGCTTTTTTCGTTGAACGAAAAGCAGCTCTCTGAATATACCGACGAAGTTGGGGATGGCGCCCGCCACGCCGCCAATGCATAAATAGTGCGCCACCCAGCAAACGTCCGCGGTAAGCTTGGCACCGATGATCCCTTTTCGCGTTTTTTGCTGGTATACGAAGAAGAGAGCTATCATTGCCCCGATGCCAAAAATCAATGAAGCGGTTTTCATTTATTAAAATTCCTTGTTGAAAAGCATTAAGAAATATGATATCATTATTATATTGGATAAACGAGATTAAATCAACTATTTATATTGGACTTAATTAGCACTATCTTGCGGATGAAAACAGCTGAAAGGAAAATAAATGATAGGAACACGTCACGAAGAATATGAGCGATCTATCGACGGCTTGCCCTTTGTGTTGCATACTGATTTAAAAAGAAGCCGCGTTATGCGAAGCAAGGAGAATAATTGGCATGAAAATCTTGAAATAGAGCTCTGCACCGAAGGAAGCGGAACAGTTTTGCTGAACGGGGAAAGGATTCCATTCAATAAAAACGATATTGTTGTGGTAAATTCAAACGTTATTCATTATACTGGAAGCGACACGGGACTTACGTACAGCTGCCTCATCATAAGTACGGCTTTTTGCAAGCAGATTGGGCTGGATCCGAGCTTCATAGTTTTTGAGCCGCTTATTAAAAACACCGTTCTTGTAAAACTGTTTGAAGATTTAGTAACCGTTTATTCGGATATTGCCATCCCCTGCCGTTTGGCAAAATTGAATAAGATAGCGCTTGAAATACTAATCGAGCTTGCCGAGCGTCATATTGCGTTGAAAACGGCAACGTGCCGCGACACGAGAAAGTTTGAAATCGTGAAAAAAGCCATCTCATACCTTCGAGAAAACTATGACCGAAGGCTCACGATAGATGAAATTTCCAAAGTCGTTTTATACGATAAATACGCCTTATGCAGAGAATTTAAAAGGCTTACGGGGCAAACGATTGTTGAAAACCTCAACAATTATCGATCCGTTAAGGCGACTGAATTTCTGTCGGTCGGCTATACCGTTGCCCAAACTGCCGCTCTGTGCGGCTTTGCCAATTTATCGTTTTTTACCAAAACGTTTAAAAAATATATCGGCAGGCTTCCATCGGAGTATAAAGGAAAAAGCTGACGGTAGCGCCTAAATATGATTATGCGTCATTTGCAAGCAAGGGTACTCAATCTCCAAAGCTCATAGCGCGGCTTAAAGTATCGAAGCCGCGATAAATCTAAGTATTTATTGCAAAAAAGAAGAAATAGTGCCGTGCCATTGCATTATGCGTCAGCCGTTGAGGTCAATTAAGCCTCGGCGCTACTTCCGTATTTATTATACCAGGAAGCAAAAATGTGTGCTTGCTCAGGACTTTTTTGCGACGCCGTCAATTAGGCGGGCGCGCGACAGCGCACGGGAGCGAAGCCGCAAAGGCTTGCAACGCAAGCTTTTTCGCATGTAAAACCTATTATTTTTCCACCTTAGAATAAAAATGAGCTTCACGTGGTGAAACTCTATATAAAATGCTTTTTAACTATTCACTATTACCTATTACTTTACAAAAACCTTCTCGGATGGAGTTAGTGAAAAGCGAAGAGTGAAAAAGCAAAACCTTTCTGAACTTCGTCCGAGAAGGTTTTTGGTTGAGGAGATGGGATTTGAAATGTTGGTGTGGAAATCTTCTTGCAAACATATCCCCGTCCAGTCGCATAGTTGTTGCGCGTCGCTCGGTATACTCGCTCCTTCAACGCCTTGCTTTGTGGACTTCCGTCGAGAAAAACAACGATTAGTTGTTTTTCGCTCGTCACCCAGCGAGCTCGCTCGCTGTTCTCATAACCCGAAGGCGCGGGGAGCAGACCGCTTAGCAAATAAAAAACAAAACCAGCCACGAGGGCTGGTTTTGTTTTTTGGTTGCGGAGATGGGATTTGAAATGTTGGTGTGGAAATCTTCTTGCAAACATATCCCCGTC
>CAYSUO010000039.1:0-3284 GCA_964434325.1 uncultured Ruminococcus sp. | reverse complement strand
AAAACAAAACCAGCCACGAGGGCTGGTTTTGTTTTTTGGTTGCGGAGATGGGATTCCTTTGCCCTGTCAAGTCGCATAGTCGTCTCGGGCACGAGAGCATAACCTCGTTCCCGAGACTCCTTGCTTTGTTGACTTCCGTCGGCGAAAACAGTTATCAACTGTTTTCACCTCGTCACCCATGACCTCTTCCATCGGTCATGGAGGTCAAAATCCTTCGTAGTCAATAAAAGAAGCACAACACTCGGTTGTGCTTCTTTTATTGGTTGCGGAGATGGGATTTGAACCTCATGACCTCTGGGTTATGAGCCCAGCGAGCTACCAGACTGCTCCACTCCGCGATATGGTGCCGGAAGCCGGGGTCGAACCGGTACGAGATAAAATCTCACGGGATTTTAAGTCCCGGGCGTCTGCCTATTCCGCCATTCCGGCATTACGACTTGTGAACTTCCACAATGCTATTTAATTATAACACTCGTTTGGATAAAAGTCAATAGTTTTTGAAAAAATCATTCAAATCGAAAAGTTTATAATATTATTTGCAAGGTGTTTTGTTGAATTTTTACTATTTTAGGTTTAAATTTGTTTGAAAATCACGCAAAATATTTGAAAAGCCTTTTTTAATATTGACACCGAATAAAAAATATGGTATACTTATAAGTGTAGATCTTGGCGCAAAGTTCGGGTTTCAGCGTTGCAAGCGTTCGTTCATATTATTTTATGCGGTGCGCCGAATTTTATTCAAGATTTTAATGCAGGAATATCGAAGCGGTCACAACGAGGCGGTCTTGAAAACCGTTTGCCCAAAAGGCACGGGGGTTCGAATCCCTCTTCCTGCGCCATAAAAACGACAGGCTTCGGCTTGTCGTTTTTTATTAAATCTGCCGTCAGCGGGATAAATCCGCTAACGCGGACGAAATCGCTATGCGATGAAAACTTGCTTCGCAAGGTTAAACGGGGCGTCTCATTAAAAATTCAATAAAACAAGGCTTTGTGGTAAAACTACGGTAAAATCAATAAAAGCGAATTTTTAATGAGGCACACACGCGGAGGCTTGGCGGATTTAGAGCAGAAATCGACGGCTGACGAGCGATAGACGTACAAGGGTACGTCGAGCGAGGAAACGTCGATAAAACGAAAAACATAATTAAAACGGGAAAACCATAGGTTTTAACCTTGATTTTCCCTAAAAAACACGGTAGAAGCAGAGATTGGTCTTACTTCTACCGTTTTTCGTTTGTTTCTGCTTAAATGCGACAGCCTCTCGCTTACCCGTAATCCGCTCCAAATAAACTGACAGGAGAATAGCTGTGTGCTGATAAGGCAGTAATTTGAGAAAAATACGAAATCGGCAACCGCAAGCAGGATTGGACAAGAAAGGGGGGCTCATTAAAAATTCAATAAAAACAAGGCTTTTGTGGATAAAACCACGGTAAAATCAATAAAAGCGAATTTTTAATGAGACGCCTACACGGAGGCTTGGCGGATTTAGAGCAGAAATCGACGGCTGACGAGCGATAGACGTACAAGGGTATATCAAGCGAGGGAACGTCGACAAAGCGAAACGATATATCCGTTAACCCCAAGTCTTGGTACATCGAATGAGGAAACGTCGATAAAACGAAAAATAAAATTAAAATGGGAAAACCGTAGGTTTTAACCTTGATTTCCCCTAAAAAACACGGTAGAAGCAGAGATTGTTCTTACTTCTACCGTTTTTCGTTTGTTTCTGCTTAAATGCGACAGCCCCGATTTTGCGCTATTCCGCTGCCTTAAAATTGTAGATGGGCTTGATTCTGCAAATGATCTCGGCGGTAGGCTCGATGTTCTCAACGATCTCATCCATGCTTTTATACGCCATAGGCGACTCGTCAAGCGTATCGGGAACGACGCAAGTGGAGTAGACACCCGCCATCTCGGCCTCATACTCTGCCATGGTGAGGCGCTCGAAGGCGGCGGAACGGGACATTAGACGTCCCGCACCGTGAGGTGCTGAGCAGTTCCAGTCCTCGTTACCCTTGCCGATACAGATAAGAGAGCCGTCACGCATATTGATAGGAATGAGCAGCTTCTCGTTCGCCTTAGCGGACACCGCGCCCTTGCGGAGGATCATCTCATTCACGTCTATGTAGTTATGAATGGTCTGGAAGGTCTCAACTGCCGCCCAGCCAAGACGATCAAGGATTATCTCCGCCATCTTCGCGCGATTTCTCTCGGCGAACCTTTGACAGATATCCACGTCGTGGAGGTAGTCGTCCATAAATGGACCGTAGAGGAAGCAAAGGTCGCGAGGAAGCGTCGGCTCCTTGGCATTGAACTCCTTTTCAAGCGCCTTGATGGTCGCCTGAATTTCAGCTCTCCTGCCTTGCTCCTTGTAGGTGCGAATGATCTCCTCGCGCTGCTTGAAATACTCCTCCTTGCCCACGTTGAGGTCAACGGCGATCTGCTGATAGAACTCCGCCACCTGCGTACCAAGATTACGGCTACCAGAGTGAATAACAAGATACTTGCCGCCGTTCTCGTCTGCATCTATCTCTATAAAGTGGTTGCCTCCGCCAAGAGTTCCAAGCGAGCGCTCGAGTCTCTTGGCGTCTTTGAGAGCTCTGTAACAACGGAGCTGCGTGAGGTCAAATCGCTCCTGCCTGCCCTCCCAAACGTTTCTGCCGCTGGGGATAAAGTGCGCCGCCTCGTCCATCTTCTCAAAATCAATGTCGATATTGCCAAGGTACACGGTGTACATGCCACAACCGATATCTACGCCGACCATTGAGGGAACGATCTTGTCGGTGACGGTCATGGTCGTACCGATAGTACACCCCTTGCCCGCGTGAACGTCGGGCATAATCCTGATTTTCGAGGAAGCAAACGCTTCGGTATCGCATACCGCCTTGATCTGCTCACGCGCGCCATCATCAATTGTGGTTGCAAAGCACCTTGCGGTGTTAAATTGTCCAATTATTTCTATCATGTCGATCTCCTTTCATTGTACGGTCGGGTATATTGTAGTCAGATGGTAACAACGTACCCGCCCGTACAAAAGATTTAGACGTTGTTACCGTTTAATATCGCTGTAAGCTGCCCCAGAATATTGCCATTACCGTTCAAGGAAATGTTGCCTACGTTCTCGCAAATGCGCTCAACGTATTCCAGCTCTTTGAGCTTGTATAAGGTATGATTTTCATCCATCAGCTTCGCCGTATTCAAAAGAGAGCGGGTGGATGCAACCTCTTCGCGGCGCGTAATGACATTTGCCTGCGCACGCTTTTCGGCAATAAGCACGGTGTTCA
>CAYSUO010000038.1:0-12553 GCA_964434325.1 uncultured Ruminococcus sp. | reverse complement strand
CGGGGTCAAGCCTTTATCTCTATCTCAACGCCTGCGGGAAGCTCGATGCTCATAAGAGCCTCGATGGTCTTCTGCTGAGGGTCAAGGATATCGATAAGTCTCTTGTGCGTGCGCATTTCGAACTGCTCACGGCTGTCCTTGTACTTGTGCACCGCTCTGAGTATCGTAACGACCTCTTTGTCGGTAGGAAGCGGAATAGGACCGCTGACCTTGCTTCCGTTTCTCTTAGCCACCTCAACGATTTTCTGCGCTGCGGCGTCGATTATCGTCGAATCGTAGCTTTTGAGTCTGACTCTGATCTTTCCCTGTGCCATTTGGGTGTCCTCCTTTTTACGTATTGCTCAACCGTTTTAAGAAGGGCGATGAGGTTTCACACTGTGCCAGGCGTTTCTTACGCACCCTAACAAAATCGATTCGGAAGCCGACCGCAGCGGCTACGACGAACCGAAAAAGAACACAGCTGCCATACGGCAACTCTTGCTTCGCCCGGTTAAATATCGGACATACTCCACGGAAATTCCCTGCCTCGTGGGCAGCCACCTCCCGCTTCATCGCATATCAAGCTTTTATATTATACATTAATAAACCTCAAAAAGCAAGTCCTTTACAAAAAAAAACAAAAAAACTAATTAGAATTTTTGCCCGTTTTTTACGGTGTATTTTGTGCACGTTGCACAAAAACGCTTTTGTGTACCGCCAAGCTCAGAGTGTAAGGCAAAGCGAGAGACGATAAAAAGTGCGAAAAGCGGCTAAAAGCTCTCCTTGGGGTTGCCTCATTAAAAATTCAATAAAACAAGGCTTTGTGGTAAAACTGCGGTAAAATCAATATTTTAATGAGACACATACACGGAGGCTTGGCGGGTTTATGGATAAACGAACGAGAGCGAATAAACCGCAAAAATGATAGCTTCGCTCTAACCTTTGACTTTTTAATTTTTTTGAGATTGAAGCCTTCCGAATTTCTTCCAATCTATGCTTTTTTCCATCTCCGTTTTACCGCCTCGACGTACATTTGCGAAGAACGAAAATTCCCGCTCTAAATCAAGCGAGCCACAAAGGCGCTTCGCGCTTTCGCGCGATTTTTCTGTACGGGAGCGTAAATTTTTCGCGCGAGCGCGTTTTGTATACATTTTGTTAACAATTTTATAGTAAAATAATAGTTATATAAGTTTTAACTATCGTTTTACATAGCTTAAAGCCTCATCTTACTTATAGCGCTACGCGAAAGCTCGGCAAAGCCCGAGCCCGCCAAGCTACGACAAAAGCTCCGCCTCGTTCTCCATTTGAAAACGAGTGTGCGACGCACAGAAAGGAAGAACGACGAATGCGCAACACCAGCGTTATTTACAGGCTGTACCTTGTCGCTCTGGCGATGATAACCGCGGCGGCAGTCACGCTACGCACCATCGCCTGCTTCAAATATCTCGACTATTCGACGGGGTATTTTACCGACAAGCTCCTCATCCACATTTCAGCGGGGCTCGCATTCGGCGGCGCCGTTTTAGCCGTGAGCTACATTTTTGCGGAGCGCGGCGGAAGGAAGCTGATATTCGATTTCACCTCCTCCCTCAACTACGTTTTTGCGGGAACACTCGGAGCGGCGCTCGTTTTTGCCGCTTATCGCTCCTTCACCGTTTTTAAAGAGGCTCGCGACTTCGTGAACGCCTACAAAAATCTCTACTACTATGCGAGCGAGGTCTCGTCCGAGCGTATCGTCATGGTGGTCTCCCTCATTGCCGCCATTCTCGCGCTCTGCTCCGTTTTTCACTTCGCCTCCGCCGCACTCGGCGAGAAGCTGCGGAGCACGCGGCGCGCGGATTTCGGGCTCGTCACCGTTCTCTTCTTCGCCCTCTACGCCGCCTACCTCTATTTCAGCAGGACGCTCCCGATAAATTCACCGTGCAAGATAACCGACGAGACCGCGTTTCTCGCCGCGGCGATATTCTTTCTCTATGAGACACGCATTTCGATAGGGCGCGAAAAATGGCGGCGCTACTGCGCCTTCGGCATGATCGCCCTGCTCTTGACCGCCTATTCGGCAATCCCCTCGCTCCTCGTTTATATCTTCAAGGGCGGGCAAACCATCTCGGACAGCATCTACGAGACCCTGCTCACGCTCTCCGTATTTCTCTTCGTTGGCGCGCGTCTGCTTTTGACCGCGCGACTGACCGAGGACCGAGAGCACAGGACCGTTTCCATTTTGCGCGCGGCGGCGCAGATCCGCGCCGAGGAGCTGACTCCACGCGAGGAGGAAGCAAGCGAGCCCGTGGAGCTGCCCGCCGCCGAGGAGCCCGACGAATACTACGAGCTTGATTTTGAAGCCCGCACCGACGCGGAGCTTGACACAAGCGACGGAATGAGCGCACACAATTCAGAGAGCTGAGAGCTTTTTAAGAAACGCCACACGGC
Source organism: uncultured Ruminococcus sp. (assembly GCA_964434325.1). Classification (GTDB taxonomy): domain Bacteria; phylum Bacillota; class Clostridia; order Oscillospirales; family CAG-272; genus UBA1740. Next base: position 10,144 of record CAYSUO010000038.1, on the reverse strand, counting down.
GGAACGGAGACGCAATGAAAAAGATACTCGTTATCGACGGAAACAGCATAATAAACCGCGCCTTTTTCGGCGTTCGCCCCTTGACGACGAAGAGCGGGAAGCATACAAATGCGATATTTGGAATGCTCAATATAATAATGAGGCAGTTGGACGCGATAAAGCCCGATTTTGCGGCGGTAGCCTTCGACGTTAAGGCGCCGACGTTTAGGCACGAGCGCTATCCAGAATACAAGGCGGGGCGGCATCCGACGCCGCCTGAGCTACTTTCGCAGTTCCCCGACGCGAAGGAGTGCTTGACGCTTATGGGGATACACGTTTTGGAGCTTCCTGGCTACGAGGCGGACGACATACAGGGGACGGTGGCGCGAATGGCGCACGGAGCGGAGGATCCGACGGAGAGCTACATTCTCACGGGGGACCGCGACCTTTTACAGCTGATAGATGAGAAGACGCGCGTTTTGCTTGCGACGAACGGCGACACGCGTTTGATGGGGCGCGACGAATTTTTTGAGAAGTACGGGATAGAGCCCGAGGTCTTTGTGGATATGAAGGCGCTTATGGGAGACGCTTCGGATAATATCCCAGGGGTGGCGGGGATAGGAGAAAAAACGGCGCAGGGGCTCATTGCCGCCTTCGGCTCGCTGGACGGCGTTTACGATAATATCGACGACGCACGGATAAAGAAGGGGGCGCGCGAAAAGCTCCTTCGCGACCGCGACAGCGCCTACCTCTCCAAAATGCTTGCGACGATAGAGACCAACGCGCCGATAGGCGTGACGCTTTGCGATATACGCTACGCGGGGCCCGACAGGCGCGGGCTCTACGAAAAGCTCACGGAGCTCGAACTCAACTCCTTCATTGCGAGGCTGGGACTTTCGGAGGAAGAGCCGACTACGCAAGAGGCGCGGCTCACTTCTGCGGAGGTGGTGAGCTTCAAGGACGCGAGTGTGGAGGAGCTTGCGGGCTCTCCCGAAAAGCGACTTGCACTTTTCAGAAAAGGCGAGGAGCTGTATATATATAATAAGAATGAAGGAAATCTTCATTATGCGGGGGAGATAGCGGAGCTCAAAGCGGCGCTTGATGGGAAGGAGATAATCTGCTTTGACGGGAAGGCGCTTTGGCACTTCTTGGACGAGCACGGGGCGACTCCCGCGGACGATACGAAATTTCTCGATCTTGCGCTCTACGCCTACATTTTAAACCCTGGAAGCGGCGCGACGAGCCTCGCTTCGCTCGCGGCGAGCTTTCTCGGCACGATGCCGACGGACGAGCCCTGCCCCGAGCTTATGCTCCGCCTCGAAGAAGAGCTCTACAAGAAAATAACGGAGGACGGGCTCGCGGACGTTCTCGAAAAGCTCGAAATACCGCTGATAAATGTGCTGGCGGAAACTGAGAAGAACGGCTTCAAGATAAACGCCGAAGCGCTGAACGAATTTTCCGAGGCGCTTGGAGTCTTGGAGGGTGAGCTCACCGAACGCATCTACGTTCAGGCGGGGCGAGAATTTAACGTCAATTCGCCGAAGCAGCTCGGTGAAGTGCTCTACGAGGAGCTGGGACTGCCGCACACGAAGAAGAAGGGGAAAACGGGCTACACGACCGACGCGGAAACGCTCGAATCCCTGCGCCCCTTTGCGCCGATAATCGACGATATACTCGAATACAGGCAGGTGGCGAAGTTACGGGGGACTTATGCCGCGGCGTTGCCGCGCCTTGCGGACGAGAACGGGAGAATACACACCGATTTCAAGCAGGCGCTAACGGCGACGGGCAGACTGTCCAGCGCTGACCCCAATCTGCAAAACATACCGATACGCACGAAGCTGGGGCGCGAGCTGCGGCGCTCCTTCGTGGCGGACGAGGGCTACGTGCTCGTGGACGCGGACTACTCTCAAATAGAGCTTAGGCTTTTGGCACACATTGCGGGCGACGCGGCGATGAAGGCGGCATTTCACGAGGGGGCGGATATACACCGTAAGACGGCGGCGGCGGTCTTCGGGCTTCCCGAGGACGAAGTGAGCGACGAGATGCGCAAGCGCGCGAAGGCGGTCAACTTTGGTATAATATACGGCATAAGCGGCTTTTCGCTGGCGAAGGATATAGGAACGAGCAACGCGGAGGCGACGCGCTACATAAAGAACTACCTGACGAGCTACCACGCGATAGGCGAATATCTTGAAAAGGTCGTGGCAGAGGCGAAGGAGCGCGGCTATACGGTGACGCCGATGGGGCGGCGCAGATATATTCCCGAGCTCAACGCGGCAAACGGAATGCTCCGTGCCTTTGGAAAGCGCGTGGCGATGAATGCGCCGATACAGGGCGCCGCGGCGGATATCATGAAGCTCGCGATGATAAGGACGCACGGGGCGCTGAAAGAGGCGGGGCTTGACGCGCGCCTCGTTATGCAGGTGCACGACGAGCTCGTCATCGAGGTGAAGTGCGAGGACGCGGAGAAATGCATGCGCATAGTCAAGGACGCGATGGAAAATGCGGCGACGCTTTCCGTTCCGCTCACCGTGGACGTGACGCGGGGAGAAAACTGGCTGGAACAGGCGTAGATTTATGCTCGGCGGTCGCATTTAGTCAGGAACAAACGAAAAACGGTAGAAGCAAAGAAAGATCTCTGCTTCTACCGTGTTTTTTTTAGGGAAAATCAAGGTTAAAAACTTGCTTTATTGAGTCCATCATTTTAGTTGAAACGGTATTTAAATAAGCTTTACACTTTTCTTCTTAGCCTTTTCTGCTTCGATTTCTGCTTTTTGCTTTCTGTTCCCTTTTAGTTCGCTTTTGTTTTTTCTTCAAAGTATTTCAAAGCTTTCAAGCTGTGCGCACTTTGAGAGCTTTTGGAGTCCGCTCCTCAGCGTATCATCAGCTTCGTGAAGCCCGCCGCGAGCTCGGGCGCGGTGGAAGTCGCTTCGGCGATACTGTTATCGCGCGCCAGCTCGGCGACCGTGGTGCGGAACTTTTTTGCTATTGCAAACAGGCTTTCGTCCTTATCGGGATAGTAGACGCGAATGTGGGCGGGGCGGCGCATTTCTTCGTCGGAGCCCGTTGCGTTCAGGAGCGCAAGCCGCTCGCAGCTCTTGTCGAGCTCCGCGGAAAGGCTCTCGGTGAACGAGCATTTGACGGTGAGGCTTTCGGGATCGATGCTCCATTCACAGTCTGCCGAGGAAAGGCGCACCGAAAGCTCGGCGCCGTCGGGAATTTGACAACCAACATTTACATTTAGTGATACAGGCGCGCTTGCCTTTACGGGGACGCAGGAGCGACTACCGTCTTCGTTAATTTCACACGCCACCCCGCTTAGCGCCGCTTCCGCTGTTATCCGCGAGTCTTTCTCCCCAGCTTCGACGCGCACGTTTTTAAAGCTGCAAGCGAGGCACAGGACGTCGCGCGCGTGCTCCAAGCCGACCTCGGAGCGCGGGAATTTAAGGGATACGCTTTCCTCGCGCATAAGCGACGCCACGTGCTCGCGATAGGAAAGGCGCTCGTATTTTGCCTCGGTCTCGCTCTCCTTCAAATAACCGTCTGCCACTATCTCGGACTCGACATTGTAGCACACCATCGCTTTGAGCTCGAGTATCGCGTTGGCGCTTATCGTCGCCGCGCTCTCATTTTCGCTCACCCCGCAGGTGACGGAGCTTACGGTGGCGTCCGCTATCGCCCCCATGTCGGGCTCGGCGCCGAGAATGGAGACCGTCTCGTCGAAGGGGATCTCGCGGCGAATGGCGAAGCTACCCGCCTCGGGCGTGCGAATGATGGCGGTGACTATAAGGGTGCCCTTGATATTGACCCCGCCATCGACGGGGGTAGCCTCGGAGATCTTGACGACGGCGTTGCTGGCTATTATCTCGATCTCGTCCGCCGCGACCCCTTCCAGCGTTATCGCCTCCTCGGCGTATTCGCGCTCGTTGAGCTCACCCGTGAGTATGCACGCGGTGCGCACGGTCTTGCTCAGCAGCTCGGGCTTATGCGGCTCCTCGAAGGCGCTTCCAGCGGCGGCGCTCGGAGGAGGCGCGGCGACCGTCGCCTCGGCGCAAACCCCTGCGCGTGCGCTCATTTTGCGCGGACCCGTCAGCCGCACCGAGTAGGTGGCGACAGAGGCGGTGACGAAGGCGGAGCTCGCTGCGTCGTCGTCAAGACTTAGAGTGAAGCCGTAGTCCGCGGTAAATTCGGCGGAGCTCAGCTTGTTTTCCGCGTCGATATACATCACTCCGAACACCACGAGCCCCGTACATTCGCAAACGCCGTCCGAGGTAAACTGCCCCGCGGGGACTGCAAGCGCGGACGTACATAAGAGCCGCTTAACGTCGCCGAGATAGTCTGGCAAAACGTATTCGCAAGAGCTTTCACATTCTCTTTTTATTTTTTTGTTCATACGGTATCCTCCTGTTCATCATTCAATTATATTCCGAAGAAACGATTTTATGACAGCCTCGCTTCGGAAGGAATTTACTAAAAAATAAGGCGCACAAATTTCTTCAAAATTCTTTACAAACGCACCCGCGTGTGCTAAAATATAAGTTACTACTTTGATTTTGAAATGGTAAAGCCGTGCTGGCGTTTACGGAACGGAGAAATTATGTTCAAGATAGCTTTCAAAAAACAGCTAAACCCCACCGTCATCCTGATGGAGATAGAAGCGCCCTTCGTCGCTCGCAAGGCGGAGCCTGGGCAATTCATCATATTGCGCGTCGATTCCGAGGGGGAAAGGATCCCGCTGACAATAGCGGGCTACGACCGCGCGGCGGGCACCGTCAGGATAATTTTCCAAACCGTCGGCGCAACGACGGCGAAGTTGGCGCGCCTCGCCGCGGGAGACTCCATTTCCGATTTTGCGGGTCCGCTCGGCGTTCCCACCGAGACGGCGGGATTGGAAAAGGTCCTCATCGTCGGCGGCGGAGTTGGCTGTGCCATAGCGCTTCCGATAGCCGAAAAACTTCACGCCCTCGGCGCCTCCGTCACCTCCGTGATAGGCTTCCGAAGCCGCGACCTGCTCATTCTCGAAGATGAATTTCGCGCCGCCTCCGACGTGCTCCACGTCGTTACCGACGACGGCTCCTACGGAAGGCAGGGCAACGTTTGCCTTCCCGTAGGCGAGCTCCTCGGAGCGGGCGAGCGCTTCGACAAGGTGATAACGATAGGCCCCCTGATAATGATGAAATTCGTCGTTGAAGCGGTGAGACCGTACAAAATCCCCTGCGACGTTTCGATGAACCCCATTATGATAGACGGAACGGGAATGTGCGGCGGCTGCCGCTTGACCCTCGTTCGAGACGGACAAAGGATAACGAAATTTGCCTGCGTGGACGGACCGGATTTCAACGGCTACGAGGTGGACTTCGACGAGGCGATGTCGCGCGGGAGTGCCTATCGCGATTTTGAGCGCCGCAAATACGATGAATTATGCAATCTTTTCGGAAAGGAAGCGAAATGATGCCGAATATGACTCCCTTCAAAAACCCTATGCCGACGCAAGCACCCAAGGTGCGCGCGCACAATTTCTCCGAGGTGGCGACGGGTTACGATGAAGCCACCGCGATGGACGAGGCGCTTCGCTGCCTCTCCTGCAAAAATATGCCGTGCGTCGGCGCCTGCCCCGTCAACGTTCGTATTCCCGAATTTATTTCCAAGATAAAAGAAGGCGATTTTGAAGCCGCCTACGAGGTGATAGCGCGCTCCTCGTCTCTGCCCGCCGTTTGCGGCAGGGTCTGCCCCCAGGAAACGCAATGCGAATCGCGTTGCGTTCGAGGCATTAAGGGCGAGCCTGTCGGGATCGGGCGCTTGGAGCGCTTCGTTGCCGACTGGCATAACGCGCACAGCCGCAAAGCCCCCGCCGCCATAGAGCCGAACGGACACAGCGTCGCCATCGTGGGCTCGGGCCCCGCAGGGCTCACCTGCGCGGGAGATCTTGCGCGCCTCGGCTACCACGTCAGCGTTTTTGAGGCGCTACATAGTGCGGGCGGCGTTCTCGTTTACGGCATTCCCGAATTTAGGCTTCCCAAAAGCATCGTGGAGCGCGAAGTGGAAAGCCTCGTGGCAATGGGCGTCGAACTACGCACCAATATGATAATAGGAAAAACGCTCACGGTGAAGGAGCTTTTCGAGATGGGCAACGAGGCGGTATTTATCGCCACGGGTGCGGGGCTTCCGAACTTTATGGGTATCCCAGGCGAAGCCTACAAGGGCGTTTATTCCGCGAACGAATTTTTAACGCGCACCAACCTTATGAAGGCATTCCGCGAGAGCTCCGACACTCCTGTTATGAAGGGGGGGCGCGTCGCCGTGGTCGGCGGCGGCAACGTGGCAATGGACGCGGCGCGCACCGCGCTTCGCCTCGGCGCGGAGAAGGTCTACATCGTCTATCGCCGCTCCATGGATGAGCTCCCCGCGCGCCGCGAGGAAATAGAGCACGCGATGGAGGAGGGGATTGAATTTAAGCTTTTGCACAACCCCACCGAAATACTCGGCTATGAAAACGCGAGCGACAGGCGAGACCCGAGAAACGGCTTCGTCGTCGGTATGCGCTGCATCCAAATGCGCCTCGGCGAGCCCGACGAGCGCGGGCGGAGAGCGCCCGTTCCGATAGAGGGCTCCGAGCTCACGCTCGACGTGGACACCGTGGTTATGGCGATAGGAACCTCGCCCAACCCCTTGATAAAATCGACGACGGAGGGGCTCGCGGTCAACAAGCGCGGCGGAATCATCGTGGAGGCAGAAACGGGAGCGACGAGCCTCGAAGGTGTTTACGCGGGCGGAGACGCGGTGACGGGGGCGGCAACCGTCATTTCCGCGATGGGCGCGGGAAAGACAGCCGCAAAAGCTATCCACGAATATATAAGCGCGAAAAAGTGACGCGCAAAGCTCTTTCCGCAACAAAGCGGAAATGAGACGAAGCAGAGCCAAGCGCGCAAATTTACGACAGCTGAAAATGTGACACGCGCGAAGGGTTTCTCTCATAGTGAAATCACCTTAGCGCACCGAAATTTTGTGCCGCCGCTCGGGCGGCGGAAGGGAGACAAAAATGAAAGAATATGCAATTGAAACAAAATGTGTTCAGGGGGGCTACACCCCAGGCAACGGGGAGCCGCGCCAGATACCGATAATACAGAGCACGACGTATAAATACGACACGGGGGACGACATGGCGAAGCTTTTTGACCTTGAAGCCTCGGGATATTTTTATTCGCGCCTTCAAAACCCGACCTGTGACACCGTGGCGGCGAAGATATGCGAGCTGGAAGGCGGAAGCGCGGCAATGCTCCTTTCTTCGGGCCAGGCGGCGTCGTTTTTCGCCGTTTTCAACGTGGCGAACGCGGGAGATCACGTTATTTCCTCGTCGAGCATATACGGAGGAACGTACAACCTCTTCGCCGTGACGATGAAGAAGATGGGGATAGACTTCACCTTCGTCGATCCCGACTGCTCCGAGGAGGAGCTGAACGCCGCCTTCCGCCCGAACACGAAGGCGGTCTTCGGCGAAACGATAGCCAACCCCGCACTCACGGTGCTCGACATAGAAAAGTTCGCGAAGGCGGCACACGCGCACGGCGTCCCGCTGATGATAGACAACACCTTTGCGACGCCCGTTATGTGCCGCCCCTTTGAATTTGGCGCGGACATCGTTACCCATTCGACGACGAAGTATATGGACGGGCACGGCTCCGCGGTCGGCGGCTGTATCGTCGACTCGGGGAAATTCGACTGGATGGCACGCAAGGAAAAGTTCCCTGGGCTCTGCACGCCCGACGAGAGCTATCACGGCGTTACCTACGCCGAGCGCTTCGGAAAAGAGGGAGCTTTCATCTATAAGGCGACGGCACAGCTTATGCGCGACTTCGGAAGCGCGCAGTCGCCCCAGAGCGCCTACCTGCTCAATCTCGGGCTCGAAAGCTTGCACGTGCGCATGGAGCGCCACTGCCTGAACGCCCAAAAGGTGGCGGAGTTTCTTGAAGGCGACGAGCGCATCGCCTGGGTCAACTACCCTGGGCTCAAATCGAACAAATATCACACCCTCGTTGAGAAATATATGCCGAACGGCACCTGCGGCGTCGTTAGCTTCGGAGTTCGCGGCGGAAGAGACGCCGCCGAAGCATTCATGCGCGGGCTTCGCATTGCCGCGATAGAGACCCACGTTGCGGACGCACGTTCCTGCTGTCTCCACCCCGCGAGCACGACGCATAGGCAGATGAACGACGCGGAGCTCGCCGCGGCAGGCGTCCCCGCCGACCTCGTTCGCTTCTCGTGCGGCTTGGAAAACTACAACGACCTCATCGCGGATATTTCCCGCGCGCTCGACTGCGTTAAAGGGGTGAAATAATGCCCATCAAAATCCCCAACGACCTGCCCGCCGTTAAAACCCTGGCGGACGAAAACATCTTCGTGATGACGGAAACGCGGGCGATAACCCAGGACATTCGCCCCTTGAAGATACTGCTGCTCAATCTCATGCCGAAAAAGATAGAGACCGAGACCCAGTTTTCGCGCCTGCTCGGCAACTCGCCCTTGCAGGTGGAGTTAGAGCTCATTCACACCGAGAGCCACCGCTCAAAAAATGTCACCGAGGAGCACCTGCTCTCCTTCTACAAGACCTTCGACCAGATACGGGAAAACAACTACGACGGCTTCATAATAACAGGGGCGCCCGTTGAGCAGATGGAGTTTGAAGAGGTTGAATATTGGCAGGAGCTCACGGAGATCATGGAGTGGTCTAAAACGCACGTCCACAGCACGTTACACATCTGCTGGGGCGCACAGGCGGGGCTCTACTATCACTACGGCATAAAAAAACAGCCGCTCGAAAAGAAGCTCTTCGGCGTATTTAAGCACAAGGCGGACTATAAGCGCTCCATCCTCTTTCGCGGCTTCGACGATGAATTTTACGTCCCCCATTCGCGCCACACCACCGTCCTGCGCGATGACGTGGAGGCGATTCCCGAATTGCGAATACTCGCCTCCTCGGATAAGGCGGGCGTTTACGCGATAGCGACGCACGGGGGGCGGCAAATATTTATCACGGGGCACAGCGAATACGACCCCGACACCTTGAAGGGCGAATATTTAAGAGACGTGGCACTCGGAAAGCCCATAGAGCTCCCCGAAAACTACTTCCCAGGTGACGACCCGAAAATGCCGCCCCTCGTGAGCTGGCGCTCCCACGCCAATCTTCTCTTCTCCAATTGGCTGAACTATTTCGTCTACCAAACGACGCCCTACGACATCAGCTCAGTTTCCGAGGGAAACCCGAGATAGCCGCCCCGAAGCTGTTTTCAGCTTGCTTTGTCGCTTAAACACCGTTTCATTTTACTTAAAGTTTTTAATAAAACCTACAAAAAACAAGGTCACTCGCTTGAATGACCTTGTTTTTTCGGGAAATCACAGCATAAGCAGAAAGCTTTTCTTGCTTCTACCGTCGATAAGTGTATAAAAACTTGATATAAACTTGATATAAACTTGATAATAACTTTATAAAAACTTGATATAAACTTGATATAAACTTGACAATAAAATTAAAAATGTGTATAATAAAAGCGTCAAGTTGGAGGTGTTATTATGAACATTGGAAAAGAAACAGAACAAATAGAATTTAAAAAGTCCACAGGAGAGCTGAAAGAAGGTGTTATATCAATAGCTTCAATGCTGAATAAGCATGGTAGCTGTGAGCTATATTTCGGAGTTAAAAATGACGGCGAAGCCATCGGTCAGCAGATTGGAAACGACACGCTCCGTGAAATATCACAAGCAATTGCCAATTTTATAAAACCGCAAATAATACCTTCAATCTCATTTGAACTTATAGGCACAAACAATATCATCAAGGTTAATGTATCGGGTAACGAAAGACCGTATTCCGCATACGGCAAATATTACCTTCGCTCTGCTGACGAGGACAGAGAAATTTCTCCTTCTTTGCTCCGCGAAATGATGTTTTCAGGCAATAGTGCTCTTGTCAGCATTGAGTCACACAATCAAAACTTGACTTTTACGCAATTGCGTCTGCTTTATGCCGAAAAAGGATTGACTTTGTACGATGAAACCTTTAAAGATAATTTGAATCTGCTGACACCAAGCGGCAAATACAATTTGATGGCAAACATTCTTGCCGACAATAATAGTTTTTCTATTAAAGTTGCAAAGTTTAAGGGTA
>CAYSUO010000037.1:0-13774 GCA_964434325.1 uncultured Ruminococcus sp. | reverse complement strand
CCGTGCGTTTTTCGGGAAAATCAAGGTTAAAACCTACGGTTTTCCCGTTTTAATTATGTTTTTCGTTTGTTTCTGCCTAAATCCGCCAAGCCTCCGCGTGTGTGCCTCATTAAAAATTCGCTTTTTATTGATTTTACCGTGGTTTTACACAAAAACCTTGTTTTTATTGAATTTTTAATGAGACACCCCCTGATTAGCACATATTCGGTGGAATTGCAAGTATCTTGTTGCTTTTGCGCCAAAGCTTTTTGTTGCTTTTGCGTCAAAGCTTTTGTTGAATTTAATGTGACCGCTTCAAAGCCGCGGGAAGCGCGGCGCGCTTACTATCGAGGGGCTATTGTGCTTGGGTTTTTAGTCTAAGCGGCTTGCTTAAAGCGTAACGGCTTCGTAGGGCGGAATGATGATGGAGTCCTCGAAGTCGAAGGCGGCGGGGTCCACGTCGTCGAAAAGCCCGTAGTGCAGGGGGGCTGCCGCTTTGGCGCCGAGCTCGTAGGCGAAATCGGCGGCGTCTTTGGCGTTCATATTGTTGCCGCGACCGTTTATCGGGAGAAAGGCGTAGTCGACGCCGTCCTCGACGAGCTCCAAAACGTCGTCGATGACGTCGTAGTTGTAGAGCGTGTCGCCGCTCGCGTAGTAGGTTTTGTTGCCGTCGTCGATGATGAAGCCTATCGCGGTGCGATCGCTGTGCTCGGCGTGTACCGCGTAGAAGGTGATGCCGCGCTCGCTCCACACGGAGTGGCGATTGAGCATGACGTAGTTATGCGTGCCACCGAGCTCCTTTAAGCGCTTGTAGGCGTTGTAGGGCGCAAGGAACGTTATCGGCTCGGTCGAGTTTGCGCAAAGCGCGGAGAGCGTCGCCATGTCGAGGTGATCGCCGTGCTCGTGCGTTATTAGAACGACGTGGGGGCGCACCGCGAGGAAGTCTTCGTTGACGGCGACCTTACGCTGATAGGCGTCGCCGCGCGCCGACAACGAGTCGGAAAGATAGGGGTCTACCATGATCTTGATATTCTCGTTTTCAAAGAGAAGCCCTGCCTGTGTTAACCAAGTTACCTTCATATATCCTCCTGTTTTTCGTCGCCGTCGCGAACGTATTTATTTGTGACCTGATTGATAAGAGTTTTAAAATTGACGCACCAAAAGCTTTTCAAAGCTTTCGGGCGCTTTTGAAATATTTAGCTATTGTCCGCTAAACGCGTGGGCGAAGCTTTGTGAGCGCGTGGTGAGAGAGCGCACAAGTGGTGTTGCGGCTTACAGCTCGTCGGCAAGATATGCCGAGAACTTTTAAAATTGTTCCGATACTGCTCATTAAACGTGCGGGTTTGCGAGGTCGCGCCACGTGCGGCTATGATGAGCGAGCGTTTTTTTAAGTGCTTGCGTAAGTGTGTTACAGCACCGTCAACATAAGTATGCCGAAGACGCCAGAAATTATTCCGATGATACCACCGCACAAGACGTCGCGAACGAAGTGTATTCCGAGGAGCACGCGAGCTACCGCGAGGCAGAGTGCAAGAGCCGAAAGCACGATGGCGATGGGAACGCTAAAAGCGAAGGTGAGGCTCGCTATTGCAAAGGCGGAGTAGGCGTGGCGGCTCGGAAAGGAGACACCCGTGCGCGATTTAGGCGGGCGTTCGTAAAAATCGTAGAGCTCGTAGGGACGCGGTGCATTTATCAGACGCCGAATAAGCGTGACGAGGAGGAAGGGGAGCGCCGCGGAGAAAAGCACGACGAGCCCTTCGGGGACGGAGCTTCTGAACGCCAAAAAGAGCATGGCGCAATACGCGGCGACGGACGCGGCGGCGGAAAGCTCCGAGGCGGCGATGAGGCACGCCTTCGCCCACTTTGACGAGTAGACCTTTCGCAGAAGTCTTTCCACGGCTCAGGCGTTGGAGGTGGCGACGACGTTGACGCCCGTTTCGGCAACGTTTTCAACTACGACGTCGCCTATTTTCGTTGCACGGGGTGCGGTTGTTTTGTTTATCTCTTCCATAACGCGGAACACCGACTCCTTGGGGACGGGGGCTATCGTTTTGACCGAAACTATCGCGCCGTCTTCGGTGAACACGGTAGATGTGACCGTTCTCACGGGGTGCGTACATTCGCTTTCCGCATAGAGCTTGCCTCGTGGGCAAGCGTTCCCTTTAACTTCAAGCACGGCGCCGCTATCGGAAAGTGCGACGGTGAGCTGGCATCCGCGCGGGCACACTATGCATGTAAGCTCTCTTTCTTTCATTTTGTAATCTCCTTGTGATCTCCATTCGCCGCAGGGCGGCACAAGCCTTTGAAATTTATGCCCAAGGCTCGGGCGGGTTAAAAATGCAGTGGTTTTGGCTACACGGTGGCATTACTTCGCGTCGTCAAGCGAGATGCTTATCGTGTTTCCGCTTATCGATGCGATGGCGTCCTTGGTGAGCTTGACCGTTTCCATCTCGCCTGGGGCGAGCTTTTGCTTTTTCTTTTCGAGAAGAACTCTCTTCCCGTTACGCACGACGATTTTTTTGTTGCGGAAAACGTCACTGACGCGGAAGTAGAGAGTGGTATCTGCAAGTTCCGTTAGGCGCTGGGGAACGGTGTAGCGTACCCTTCCGTCAGTTTTTACGGTGACAGGTGCGCGCTTTTCGGAGTTTTTGCCGCGTATATATGCGGCGGCGGCCTTTCCCGCGATAACGGATTCCTCGGAAACGTAGTCCACGAGGTCGTGAACGTGGAGAACGTTGCCGCAAGCGAAGATGCCCGCGACGTCCGTTTCTCTGCCGCCGTCAACGACGGCACCGTTGGTCATTCGGTCGAGCGTTACTCCCGCGCCCTTGGTGAGCTCGTTCTCGGGAATGAGGCCGCACGAGAACAGAAGCGTATCGCAGGGGATGTACTTCTCGGTGCCCTTGATGGGGCGGCGATTTTCATCCACCTTGGCGATGGTGACTCCCGTGACGCGCTCTTTGCCGTGGACTTCGACCGCGGTATGCGAGAGGAGTAGGGGGATGTCGAAATCGTTGAGGCACTGCTCTATGTTGCGCGCCAAGCCGCCCGAATAGGGAAGAAGCTCGCAGACCGCCTTGACGTGCGCTCCTTCGAGCGTCATTCGGCGCGCCATGATGAGCCCGATGTCGCCCGAGCCGAAGATGACGACGCTTTTCCCTGGCATATAGCCCTTCATATTGACGAATTTTTGCGCCGTCCCCGCCGTGAACATACCCGAGGGGCGTGCGCCCGCAATGTTGAGCGCGCCCTTCGGCCTTTCGCGGCAGCCCATGGCGAGAATTATCGCCTTCGCCTGTATCGTGAATATGCCGTGCTCCTTGTTCATCGCGGTGACGCGCTTTTCAGAGTCGACGTCGATGACCATGGTATCGAGCATATAGGGAATACCGTACTCGCGGACGGCCTTTTCGTATCTGTACGCGTACTCGGGGCCCGTCAGCTCCTCGCCGAAGCGGTGCAAGCCGAAGCCGTTATGTATGCACTGGCGCAATATGCCGCCGAGAGCAACGTCTCTTTCAAGTATGAGAATATCGTCGATTCCCTCTTCGTGGGCGGCGACGGCGGCTGCCATTCCCGCGGGGCCGCCACCTATTATCACGAGATCCTTCGTCATATTTTCAGCCATTTTTGCGTCCTTTCGTGCGTCCGTCATTGATATAGGATGCGCCGCCAAATTTCGTTACCTCGTCGTAGCGGCAACCGAGCTCTTCGGCTAAAACGTCGATGATATACGGTGTGCAGAAGCCGCCTTGGCACCTTCCCATCGTGGCGCGGGTGCGGCGCTTCACGCCGTCAACGTCGGTGGGGCGCGGGTTGGTGCGTATCGCTTCGCGTATTTCGCCCTCCGTCACCGTTTCGCAACGGCATATAACGTGGGCGTATTCGGGGTGCTCTTTGATTATCTCGTTCTTTTCATCGATGGAGAGCTCGCGGAAATAGTGTGCGGGGCGGCGCGTTGCCACGAAGTCGTCCTTCTTTTCAAGCGTAACGCCGAGCTTTGCGAGGAGCTCCGCGACGTATTCGCCAATGGCGGGGGCGGAGGTGAGCCCTGGGCTTTCGATACCAGCAACGTTGACGAAGCCAGGCCTCGGAGAATTTATTATGAAGTCGCCCGTGCTTCCCGTGCTTCGGAGCCCTGCAAACGAGGTTATCACCTTGGCGAATGCCAAGCCCTTGACCTGCTCGCTCGCCTGGCGGCGAATGCTGTCGAAGCCCGCTTGCGTCGTGGCGGTGTCTTCCTTATCGTCGATGTTCTCCGCCGTGGGACCGAGGAGAAGATTTCCGTCCACCGTGGGGGTTACGAGGATGCCCTTGCCCATGGCGGAGGGACAACGGAACACCGTGTGCGTAACGTGCGTGCCGCACTCCTTGTCGAGAAGCATATATTCGCCGCGGCGCGGAGCTATCGTGAAGCTGTCGTCGCCGACGAGGCGCGCTATCGCGTCGGAATAGAGACCCGCACAGTTGATGACGAAGCGCGCTTCGATGGCTTCCTTGTCCGAGGCGACGATGTAGCCCGCCGCCGTTTTATCTATCTTGTTGACGGCGAAGCCGAGCTTCAAGGAGACGCCGTTGTCCATGGCGTTTCCTATTGCCGCCATGCAGAGCTCGTAGGGGCAGATTATCGCGCCCGTCGGCGCGAGGAGAGCGGCGGTAACTCCGTCGCCGATATTGGGCTCAATGCGCAAAAGCTCGTCGCGCCCTATCAGGGAGAGCTCGCGCACTCCGTTTTTTTCACCGCGCTCTTTGAGTGCGCGGAGCGTTTTCTCGTCATCTTCGCCGAAGCCGACGACGAGGGAGCCGCAACGGCGGTACTTGACGCCGAGCTCGCGAGCCACGTCCTCCATCATTTCCGAGCCGCACACGTTGAGCAGGGCTTTGAGGGAGCCCTCCTTGGCGTCGAAGCCCGCGTGCACGATGGCGCTGTTCGCGCGCGTTGCTCCCATGGCAACGTCGCTGTTCTTTTCGACGATACAAATGTTAAGCTTGTATCGTGAGAGCTCACGTGCCACAAAGCCGCCGACAACGCCGCCGCCTATTATAATCACGTCAAACATAAATTTCTCCTTCCGCCGCCCACGCGGCTTGGTTTAATCGCTAAGCCTTGCCGTAGCTCACGCTTGCCGAGAGGGAATCGGTCTCCCTTCACCGTGCCGCGCCAAAGACTGTGTTTCATACATATTGTAGCATAAAAAGCGAAGCTTTTCAAGGGTTTGATCAAACTTTTGGGCTTGCTTACGGCAAAAGCTGGCTTCGCAAAACAAGGTGGTCGTTAAATGGCGGGGCTTGACGGATAGCGAAACCTGTGCTACAATAAGTACAAGAAATAGGAAATAAATGAAATTGAGCCAATCAAAGATAAAATTAAATTCATTGCCGCTCGGCGCGGAGAAGGAGGGGATATGCAATACATTACCCTGAATAACGGCGTTAGAATGCCCATGCTCGGCTACGGAGTTTATCAGGTCTCCAAGGAGGAGTGCGAGCGGTGCGTGCTCGACGCTTTGAACGTCGGCTACCGACTGATAGACACGGCGCAAAGCTACTTCAACGAGGAGGAGGTGGGCAATGCCATTGCCAAAAGCGGTATTCCGCGCGAGGAGATATTTTTGACGACGAAGGTGTGGATAGAGCATTACGGGTACGACGAGTGCCGCGCTTCGGTCATCGAGTCGCTTCGCAAATTGAAAACTGACTATATTGATCTTTGCCTGCTTCATCAGCCCTTTTCCGACGTGTACGGCGCATACCGCGCGCTCGAGGACCTTATGACGGAGGGCAGACTTCGGGCGATAGGCATTTCCAACTTCTACGTTGACCGTATGGTCGATATTGCAAATTTTGCTCGCGTTAAGCCCGCCGTCAACCAGATTGAAATTCACCCGCACCATCAGCAAAGAGAGGCACTTGAATGGCACGAGCGCTACGGCGTTCGCCTTGAAGCGTGGGCACCCTTCGGCGAGGGACGCGGCGGTATGTTTGAGCTCCCTGTGCTGAAAGCCATCGGCGATAAATATGGGAAAACGCCCGCGCAGGTGATCCTTCGCTGGCACGTTCAGCGTGGAATCGCGGTGATACCGAAATCGACGCATATCGAACGCATGAGGGAAAATTTCAACGTTTTCGATTTTGAATTGGATGAGGCGGATATGGGAGCCGTTGCCGCGCTGGATACGGGGCGTTCGTCGTTCTTCTCGCATACCGACCCGCAAATGGTGGAGTGGTTTTGCCGCATGGTGGAGGAGAGAAAAAAGAACGACGACCACAGGAAGGAGAAAAAGGCGTGGTAGCTTGCGCGTTGCGAGCTTAGCCTTTGAGAAAGGCGGCGCGTGAAGCTTTAAGCGAAACGCGCACGAGCAAGCTTTTCAAATTCAAACTCTCATTTCCCTCGCCAACGTGCGCGAAAGCACGAGCCAGGAGCTTTAAGCAACGTGCGGCGCGAGGCGTGCACGTGCAAAACAATATAAATAATAACGATGAGGAGAAGAAGCTTTATGAAAAAGGTGTTGATACTATCGGGGAGCCCGAGGAGGGGCGGAAATTCTGACATGCTTTGTGACGAGTTCGCAAAAGGTGCCGCCGAGGCGGGCAACGAGGTTGAAAAAATACGCGTTGCCGAAAAGAAGATAGGCTTCTGCCGCGGCTGCTATGCTTGCCGTGAAAGCGGCGCTTGCGTCATTGAGGACGATATGGCGGAGGTTTTGCAAAAGATGATAGACGCGGACGTTATCGTGCTCGCGAGCCCCGTGTATTTTTATTCCGTGGACGCACAGCTCAAAGCGCTCATCGACAGGACGGTGGCGCGCTGGCTCGAAGTGAAGAACAAGGAGTTCTACTACGTGGTTACGGCGGCGGACGAGGAAGCCGCTTCCGCGGAGACCACGCTCGCCTGCTTCCGTGGTTATGCGGATTGCGTTGAGGGCGCAAGGGAGATGGGCGTTATCCTGGGAATGGGCGCCTATGAAAAGGGGGCAATAGAAGGGAGCCCCGCGATGAAGGAAGCCTACGAGATGGGTAGAGGCGTTTAGTACGCTTTGAGAGCGCTACGCGCGAGTTTCAAAAATGAGCTTCAAAAGAAGCCTATAAACCAAGTCGAAGCGGGGAAACGCAAGCTTTAAGCTTATTTTCTCGAAAAAAACACGGTAGAAGCAGAGATCTTTTTGCTTCTACCGTTTTTCGTTCGGCTTTGCCTAATGCGACAGCCACTTTTCGGTTGATATGCCTAAATGCGGACTGTTTTTTAGAATAGCGATTACCAAGTGGTGAATAAGGCATTAAAACATTTTGCAATTTTGAGGCGTGAGCCTCGCTTTATGTCGCTTCACGGAGCACCCGTGTGAATTTAAAGGGGTGAAATGCGCGGCTTCCTTTCGCCGAAGCGCTCGCGGTACGCCGCCTTGCAGCGCGTGATACACTTTTCCGCTTCTTCTCTCGAAGATATGCGATCAACGTGCGTCACCTTGTTTTCAAGGAACTTGTAGACCTCGAAGAAGTGCTTTATCTCTTGAAATTGGTGCTGTGGCAATTCGGCGATGTCGCGATACGTGTTGAGAAAGGGGTCGTTCAGCGGTATCGCGATTATCTTCTCGTCCGCCTCGTCATCGTCTATCATATTTATCATGCCTATCGGGAAGCATTCGACGATGGACATGGGGGCAAGCTCCTCCTGGCATATCACGAGGACGTCGAGCGGGTCTCCGTCCTCGGAGAGGGTGCGCGGAATGAAGCCGTAGTTGGCGGGGTAGTGCGTCGAGGTGTAGAGTATTCGGTCGAGGCGGAGCATACCGCTCTCCTTATCGAGCTCGTACTTGTTTTTGCTCCCCTTCGGGATTTCGATGACAGCAACGAAGTTTTTCGCGCTTATCCTCTCGTCGGGGAAAATGTGCCAAGGGTTCATGGTGTACCTTCCTTTCTTATCTATCGTGGTCAAGCCGTGAATGGCAAAGTGTTGCTTTATGGCTATTCGTTTATCCGAGACGCTTCTATACCTGTGTCTTGCTTTGTGCTTCGTCGTTAGACGAGCTCTCGTTATTTGGTTTCACAATACATCAAATGCAAATTATTATTTGCAAAAGCGTTGCACCATGCTTTAAAACGTGCGTCACGTGTCAAATATTTTGTGATAGTAGTAGACGGGCATAGCGCTCCAACCGTGGCAGAGGCTTCCCGCCTTGTTGAAGGCGCTTTCGCCGTCGATGGTCTCCCAGGCACAGGTTGAGCCCGCGTCGAGCATTTTGCCGTAGTCGGAGCGGAGCTCGTCAAGCACGGCGGCGCGCATATCCTCGCGGCAGGCGAGATAGGCGTCATATTTAAAGCATTTCATTGCAAGGGAGCAGGGAACGAGCTGCCCCGTGCTCATTTTTCGGCATATACGCACGGTTTCCTCGGGGCTCACGAGCCCAACGCGCACCGCGAGCGAGTTGACGAGCTCTGTGAATTTATGCTCTTCGGCTTCCATAAAGAAGAGCCCTTCTTCGGCGTCAAAGAAGCTTTCGCGAACGAGCGAGGCGAGCTCGCGGCGCACGCCTGAAAACTCGCTTACTATGCCGCACGCGGCACAAAGCCTTTCATAGCTGTCGAGCGCCGCGAGGGTGAGCATATTTATCGCGGCGTCGGGCTTTTTCGCTTCGGAGCCGCCGAGAGTACCGTCCGAGCCCTCGGGCCAGTCGTAGAAATTCCAGTGGTTTTTCCCCGTGAAGCGGCAGACGAGCCCGTCCTCGCGATTGGCGAGGAAGACCGCTATGAGCTCGCGGAGCTTTTCAGAGACCTCGGCAAAAAGCGTGGCGTCGCCCGTATGCGCAACGTATTCATCGACGGCGATAACGTAGTAGAGCGAGAAAGCGGGAATGGTGAGGTCGATGCCGCAGGGGTAGCAGATCGAGGTGAGCCCGTCGCTCCGCCTATCGCGGCTTATGAGGTAGAGGTTGGCGCGTGCGTAGCGGCGGTTTCCGCCACGAAAGGCGTAGTAGCCCGCCAGCATTTGATTGCGCGAATCGAAGGCGTAGAGGCATTGCTCGCGCCAGGGGCAGTCCACGTAGTGCTCCATCATACAGAGCTCTAGCGTGTTGAGGCAGAGCTCGTATATCGCCCTGTCGCGCTCCGTGGGGAGTTTATCGAAGCGCGTGCGCTCCGTCGGGTATTCGACGGGGATTATGCCGAGCTTCTTCACCCGAACGGGTGCCGTGGAGGAGACTTCGAGGTAGTGGCAGGCGAGGCGGAGCATATAGTGGGTGAAGGAGGAGCTACCCGACGGGGCGCGGTATTCAACGCTGAAATCGCGAATATCTATTTTGCGGCGCACCGCGCCATCCGCCAGGTGCTCGCCGTAGGCGATGGTGAGTGTTGCTTCTTCTTCCGCTTCGACGGCGAGCGAAAGGTAGCCGACGGTCTCCGCGCCGAGGTCGAAGAGCTGGCTCTCCTTCGTTTCCCCGATGAGGTGCGCGCGGTGCTCGTGGAGGAGCCGATGCCGCTCCGTGGGGCGCGGGAAAAGGGTGCAATTTTTATTCACCACCGTGGAGGGGGCGAAGCCTGTACTGCCGCCCGTTTGCCAGCCGTCCGCTTGCGTTGCGTCGTAGGCGAAGCTTAGCCCGAGCTGGGGTGTTATTGATTTACAGCGCCCCGAGGCGTAGGTGCGGCTCTTGCGGGCGAGGACGGCTTCGGAGCTCGCCAATAGGAGCTCGCCCCCTGCGCCGATAACTTCAAATAGGGCGCCCGCGCGATAGGGCTTGTAGCGCGATGAGGGAACGCCGAAATGCCAGACCGAGAGTGCAAAATTGTTGCTGCCGCTCCTCAAATAGGGGGTCAGATCGAGCTCGTCGTATATCTTGTAGTGCTCAAAGTCGCCGTATTGATTGGAGGCGACGTAGGTGCCGTTGATGAAGAGCGTGTAGTCTCCGTCGCACGAGAGGCGGCATAGAGCTCCGTCGGACTTCGCCACGAGCTCCGAGTAGAACTCGGCGTGCACGTCGTCGCCCATCTCGTCTATCCATATCCACTTGGAAGCTTCAAAAGCCATTGCTATACTATCTCCGTTCCGTATAGGTGTTAGGGAAAAGTTCTAATAGGCGTGCCGACGGCTTTAACGAAAGCGCGCTTCCCCTCGCGAACGCGCAAGGGAAAGTCACAGTCAGGGCTTGCAGGAGCCGCACGGCGTGTAGCCCGCTTCTATCAGCTCGTCGCGCGAGCCCGTATAGGTCTTCTTGTTTTCTTCTTTTATCGAGGAGGCGCCTGAGCAGCCTTCCCTGTGGAATTTCTTCGAGGAGGTGTTTAAAACGTAGGTGCTCTCGTTTTCATCCGCCGTGCCGCTTTCGTCGCTCTTGTCGGTGTCGGGGAGCGTGGTGCCCGAGAGGGCGCTGTTGCCGTTGGAATAGTCGATGGTTATGCCTGGCTGGGCGTTGTAGGAGTAGACGCAGAATTTTATTCCCGCGCCGTCGTCTTCGACGGAGAGCGCCTCGATGAGCACGCCTGACGCGACGAGGTTGTTGCCTTCAAATATCGGCGTAACGCGGTACATAACGTGGTTGTCGGTCTCCTTGATATAGTCGGCGACCATGTTTTCAAAGGCGAGCATTCCGTCGATGTTCAAATAGCGCGTTCCCGTTATCAGGTTTTTCTCGTTGGCGTTTTCGCCTGTCAGCTGGAAGCCGATGAGGTGGCAGCGGTTGTAGAGATATTTGCCGTCCACGATGTCGTATTTGACGCTTTGCCAGCCGCTCGGCTTGACGCTACCGATGCTGCCCCTGTCATCGGTGGGCATAAGGTCGCGCCCTATGCAGGAGACGGCGACGCCGCAGCGGCCGAGCGCGTCGAGCTCCGAGTAGCTTTCGTAGGAGGTGGTGACTATCTCGTCCTTCGTGAAGAAGGGCTCGCCGCCGTTGATACTGACGTAGGGCGTTTTCCCGTCAAAGGCGGGAAGGTTTTCTAAAAGATAGCTGCTTTCGCCGCCCGTCGGCTCGTTGTTGCCCGTGTCTCCGTTGCCGCCGCCCGTTTCATTGCCGAAAAGGCCGCTGAGTTCGTCGAGGCAGGAGGAGAGGCAGAGCACGAGCGCCAAAAGGAGCGCGATGATTGCCGTTAGTCTCTTTTTCATATTCATAGCGTGTATATCTCCCTTGTTATTTTATCGTGTGAGTTGCCGACGAAGTCGACGCTTTCCGCGAGGCGGAAGCCCTCGGCGGCGGGCTCGAAGCCCAGACTAACGTCGTAGGGGTAGCGCCTGTTCCATTTGTAAACGACGAGCTCGTGCGCCGCCGCAAGATAGGGCTTCGGTGAAAAAGTTTCAACGAAAACGTAGTCGTCCGCCTCTGCCGCGCGCATCGGCGCGTCGGTGCATATCACGTTGAGAGAAACTTCTCCGAAAAGCTCGGCGGAGTAGGGCTCAACGTAGAGCACCGCGTCTCCCACCAGCTCCGCAAGATTTTTTATCAAAAGTTTATCGCGACTGACGCGGCGCCGATTGAACATCATACCGCCTCGGTCGTCAATGCAAAAAATAAGCTTCATACTGATCTCCCTGCCGCATAGCGTCGGCATAAATATTTCGGTGCGTGAACAGTGGTTTTCACCATAATAAATGCGATTTTAAGCGTTTCTGTATTCTTAGCACAAAGCGCCTCTGGGACTCTCCCAATTTAGGCATAAACGAAAAAACAACATAAATTGGAAGGAATTCAAGGAATTTCAAGCTCGAAAATATAAAAATGTGAAAAGTTAGAGCGAAGCTTCCGTTTTACAGTATCTTCGCTCTTTTTCGTTTATGCCTAATGAAGCGCCCTTTGTTCGGCCTCGGCGGAGCCCTCAAAGGTCGTTACTCGGTGACAACGCCCTTTTGAAGGATAACGTTCGCATATATCGCGCCTTCACCCGTGGATATTATCGCGTAGCATTTTTTCGCCTCGTCGTAGAAATCGAAGCGATCTATCTCGCCCACCGCGTCCGCGCCGCGCGCGTCGTGCTTGGCGACTATCGCCTTGTATTCGTCCCATATCGGCGTCGCCACCTGCCCCACGTCGCGCTCCATGAGCGCCATGAGCGTCACGGGCTTTTCCACGTAGGTGTCGAGAGGGAAAACGGTGAGTATCGCGTCGAGGAGCTCGGGGATCCCGTGCCCGTCGCAACGAACGACGATGGCGTTCTTTCCCATCGTTTCGGCGGGGAAATTGCCGTCTCCTATAACTATCCTGTCGCTATGCCCCATTTCTGCGAGCACCTTCAAAAGCTCGGGCGAGAGTATTTTCGGTATACCTTTCAGCATATAGATCCTTTCGTTTGACCGCCTCGGCGGATATCGTGCTTCTATTGTAGCAGAAAAGCGGGCGATTGTAAAGAGCAAATTAAAAGTTTTATAAATATCTCTTGTATATTTACCCGCGATGTGCTAAAATAGAGCGAACACGAAGGGGGAAGGCTATGTCGATAAAAATAGGCTCACAGACGCTAAAATACGGCTTGATGCTTGCGCCCATGGCGGGCTTTTCCGATCGCGCCATGCGCAGAACGTGCAGAGAATACGGAGCGGAATATGCGATAAGCGAGATGGTCAGCGCTCGCGCGCTCGCGTTTCGCGATAAAAAGACGGCGCGCCTTGCGCGCCTCGAAGCGGACGAGCTTCCCGCCGCAATACAGCTTTTCGGCTCCGAGCCCGACATTATGGCGGAGGCGGCGGAGCTCATCGAGGGGGGAGCCGTCGGCGGCGCTATGCCGACCGCGATAGACGTTAATATGGGCTGCCCCGTCCCGAAAATATTCAACAACGGCGAGGGGTGCGCCCTTATGCGTTCGCCGCGCGAGGCGGAGCGCATCGTTTATGCTATCTCAAAAAGGGTGCGAATACCGATAACGGTGAAGCTCCGCCTCGGAACGGACGCGAGCCACTTAAACGTCCTTGACTGTGCACGCGCGGTGGAAGCGGGCGGCGCGGCGCTCGTCACGATACACGGTAGGACCCGTGCGCAAATGTATACGGGTAGCGCCGCGTATGAAGAGATAGTGAAGGTAAAGCAAACTTTACAAATTCCTGTCGTTGCTAACGGCGATATATGTAGCGCGGAAAAGGCGCTTCACGTCCTTGAAGAAACGGGGGCGGACGGCGTTATGATAGGGCGCGGTGCGATAGGAAACCCGTTTATATTTGCGGAGATCGCCGCCGCCATCGGCGGAGTGGCGCTTCCGCCGCCGACGCTGGCAACGCGCACCGAAACCGCGCTTCGTCAGCTTCGCCGCGCGATAGAGGATAAGGGGGAAGCGGTTGCCGTGCGTGAAGCGCGTGGGCAGATAGCGAGATACTTTACCGCCTTTCGCGGCGCCGCGGCGCTCCGTGCCGCAGTCAACCGTGCCGAGGGCTACGCCGAGATAGAGCGTGCATTGGAGGAGCTTCTAATTCAAAATTCCTGATGGGCGGCGGAAACGAAGGAGGGAGGCTATCGAAAGCGGCGCAAGGGTGATATAATTCCGTTAAAGTCTCTTGAAAGCTCTCTGCTTCTACCGCAAAATTTGAGGCGGAAAGCAATGTTAAAAACTTTTTTCTTCGTTTATCGAAGTTCCATCGCTCGACGTGCACTTATGTACTAACCTGTGGTTATGTATGAGATTGTAGGTTTTGTGTAACAAAAAGCACCGTATTTCTACGGTGCTTTTTATAAGAAAACGCTTTATCCTCTTGCTGTTGCTCTTGTCTTTTGCATAGACAATAATGAAGTTTTAATTTTTTCAAAGTAATTATCTATTCCAAAGCTCTGCAAGACTAAATGTTCAAAATCAAGACGTGTCTTGTCATTTAGTTCATCTGCAACTTTCA
>CAYSUO010000036.1:0-13949 GCA_964434325.1 uncultured Ruminococcus sp. | reverse complement strand
AGGCAAAGCCGAACGAAAAACGGTAGAAGTAAAGAATCATCTCTGCTTCTACCGTAATTCTTTTCGGAAAAATCAAGGTTAAAACCTACGGTTTTCCCGTTTTAATTATGTTTTTCGTTTTATCGACGTTTCCTCGCTCGACGTACCCTTGTACGTCTATCGCTCGTCAGCCGTCGATTTCTGCTCTAAATCCGTCAAGCCTCCGCGTGTGTGCCTCATTAAATTTCACTTTTTATTGATTTTACCGTGGTTTTATCCACAAAAACCTTGTTTTTATTGAATTTTTATGAGACACTACCTAAAATTTTAACCGTATATTTATTGAGCTTAATTATTTTAAATCCTTCCGTTCGTGCCTCTGTACTACTCTTGTGCAAATAGGCGCGTCCGATTTTGATTTTTGTTCGTTTATGCCCGAGCTTGGTGAGCACGCTTTTGGTCTGTTACGCTTCGTCATTCAAAAATTATCTCTTCGATACAGTCGGCTTTTCCGTACACCACGATGTCGCCGAGCATTGCGTTGTCATAACGCGAGCTTTTAACTATATTGTAAAATCTTATTATTGAACGCGCGGAGCCCGTGTATGTAATGTTCAAATTTTCCGCAAATTCCCTTTATAAATTCTTATAGCTTTAATTATTAGTGACTTAAATCGTAAAAATGAACGCCTATTACACTAATAGGCGGTCTTTTTCTACCACTTACAGCAGCTCCCCCAGCCTGTTCATCATCTCCTTTTTGTGCTCCATAAGCGAGTGAACGTAGCGATTGAGAGTTACGCTCGGATTCTTATGCCCGAGAAGCTCGGACAGCGTTTTTACGTCCATTCCGCATTCCAACGCGCGCGTTGCAAATGTATGGCGCAAAGAATGAAAGCCCCGATGCGAAATTTTGAGCGTTTGTTGCATTGCGGCAAAGGTGCGTTGGTAAGACCTGACCGAAATAGGTTTATCGCCATTCGATACGACATATATCGATTGGCTTTTCTTTTTTGCGTCACGTATCATAGGCATCAGCTGTTTCGGAAGCGGTATCGTGCGAATAGAAGAACGCGTTTTCGGAGCGCTCGTGATTCTCGCAAAAATGCCGTTCCCATCCTTTCCGTCATAGCAGCTCTTGTTCACTTGTAGCTCACATTTTGCAAGGTCGATATCCCTCCATTCAAGCGCGAGCAATTCCCCTATTCGGAGCCCTGTATAGAGGCATAGAAAAATTCCGAAAAGCTTCGGTTTATCTCGGGTCTTAATGTATTTCTCCATCTTCTTTTGCTCGGCAGCAGAAAAGCACTCGATTTTCTTTTCGTTCGATTTCGGTCGCTTTATCCTATCCGCCGTGTACTCGGTCGTATATCCGAACGTGTATGCGGTTTTCAGCGAATTTTGCACCACCGTGATGATTGCGTTGACGGAGTTCGGGGATAGCCCCTTGCCCGTCCGCAAATTACCGCCGCTCATAAGCTCCGTCACGAAGCATTGGAGCACAAACGGCGTAAGCTCACCGATGTCAAGCTCTCCGAGCTTCGGGATAATGTGCTGATGTACGATTTCTTGATACCGCGTATACGTTCGTTGCTTCGATGACAGCTGAATGTAGTTTTTCAGCCAAGCGTTAAGCCATTCTTGATATTTCATTTGAATTCTCCTTGCGTTGTTTCCCTGTACTTTATTAGCGAAAATTGCGATTTTGCCGATAATATTTTACACCTACGCGCCTTCAGTGTACAACGTAACAAAAAGCGCCGCCTCAAATGCAAAACCTGCATTTGAGGCGGCGCCGCGTCCGTTGTACTATTTTGTTTTTTCTGTAATTTTGACTTTGGGATAAAAGCACAAAGCTTTTCGGTGCTACGATTTTGCGACTTCTCGCGCACGCGCGTTAAAAGCGTTTGCGACGAATACTCGTTCATCGGCTGAATTGAAAACGAAGCTCGCTAACGCGAATAAAATCCACCCGCGGGTGGTATTTCAATTTCTGGCATAGCCCTAAACTACTTGCTGCGCACAAGTGGCTTTTATTGGCGTGCCAGCCTTGCAATTGCTACTTGCTACCCGTAAACGGCTTCCACCATAGCCTCCCTTGTGTAAAGGGAGGTGGCATTTTCGCAAGAAAATGACGGAGGGATTGTAAAAACCAAAACCCCTTACAGAACAATCCCTCAGTCAGCTTCGCTGACAGCTCCCTTTATACAAGGGAGCCTTGCCACATAAACGTTCTGCGCTAACTATTTATTTGTATTTTGCTTATCGGCAAATCCTCTTTTTTGAGTTTTACCAAAAGCGCGCGTGGACGAATTTGGCGCGCCGCGATCCTATACTTCAACGCCACGGGGCTCGGTCGGCTACAAAGGCGATCACGGATCGCCGACGGACGAGGCGGCGGTACCCTTTTTCTCGAAAAAGACGAGCACGCCGATCGCCACCGCCATGGTCACAAATTCGGCGCACGGGACCGCGATCCACACCGCGTCGTAGCCCGCGACGGCGGGAATCACGAGGCAGAAGAGGACGGGGAGCACCATGGCGCGCAAAAGTGAGAGCACCGTCGCCGCGGTGCGTTTAAGAATGGACTGCATGTAGTAGATGATGACGACGCCAACGGCGGCGAAGGGGAGCGCGGCGTTGTAGAGGCGCATAATGCGCGGACCTATGGCAATCACCTCGTCGTCGACCTCCATATAGAGCCGCAATATCGCCTCGGGAAATAGCTGGGTAACGAGGGTCAAAACGCTCGCCATAACGACGGCGGAGATGAGCGCTATTTTTAGCGTTTTCTTAACACGGTGCTGCTCGTTAGCTCCGAAATTTGCCGACACGATGGGTTGCGCGGCGGAGCCGAGCGCATAGTAGAGGCAGTAGAGGGTGACGAGGACGGAGGAGGCGGTGCCGTAGACGGCGAGGTGCGCGTCCGTCAGGTTCTCCGAGATGAGGTTATTGAATATTACGGTGGTAACACCGAAGGCGGCTTCCGTTATTGCGGCGGACGCGCCAACGGTGGCGATAGACAAGAGCTTTGAGCCCGTGTGAGTCGGTACTGTAAATTTAAGCTTACATTTTTTACGAAAGAAATAGGAGATTACGATGAAGAAGGCGATGACCTGACCGAGCGCCGTTGCAAGCCCCGCTCCGAAGGCACCGAGCCCGAGCCCGAAATCGAAGACAAAGAAGATATCGCCGAACACGTTGAAGGCTCCGCCAATAAAGGTGGCAACGGTGGGGAGGACGGGCTCACCATCGTTGCGAACGAAGGTGGCTGCGGTGGAGCACAAGGTGAAGGTGGGAACAGAGACCGCGATGGGACGCGCGTAGTCGAGCGCCGCGTCAAGGACCTCGCCGCGAGCGCCGAACAAATAGAGTATTTCTTCCATAAAGAAATTGCACGCTATGCAGATGACGGTGGCGGCAACGGCGGAGAGGCACATGGCGATGGTGAAAAACTCGTTGGCGGAGCGCTCGTCACGCGCGCCGCGCCGATTGTTGAGCATAACGGAGCCGCCCATGCCCGCGAGAACGCCGAGGACGAGCATGCAGGGCCACAGGGGGCTAACGCACGAGATGGCGGCGGAGCCGACGGGGCCCACGTAGTGACCCATGGCGATTATATCGACCGTGGAATAGATGGACGAGATGAGCGTGCTTCCGAGGGCGGAAGCGAGGAAGGTGAAGTAGAGCTTATTGACGTTGGTCTTTAAAAAATCCATATTTTCTCCGATGTTCGAGCGGCGCATCGCCGCGATAGTTCTTTGTGGATTATAGCACAGCCGAACTCAAAAGTCAATCCTTATTGCCGCTTTCGTCGCCGTTCTTTATTCTCTCTTTGCTTTCAAGCGTGCAACGATAATATTAAAGCGTTAATTTAGGTCTCTATTGCCGTTTCTTTACTTTTCTTTTAAGTTCTAAGGTATATATCCGCTGTTATATTGCTTTTTGTGAAGCTTTTTACATTTTAAGTCCGCCTCCGCCTTCAAGGGGTTAAGGCGGAATATCAGAACGACGGAAGCAAGTGAGCTTTTAACTTTTTCAAAATCGTCTTGCCATCGCTTTTTGCGATTTAGCGATGAACGCACAAAGCTTTTGTGCTTCTTTTAAAAGGCAAAGCGCATTTTTGTTTTATCGTTACAAATTTGTCAATTTTGTACAATTCGCTGAAAATTTGAAAAAACGGCATTTCCGTTGACTTGAATGGGTATTTGTGCTAAAATAAGTGGAGATAATATCTACGTGCGCTCGGTGCACGACAGAAAGGGCAAAAAATGCTATCATTCTTTAAGATAGGAAAAACGCACGTTCCTCATGCGAAGAACACCGCGGATATGCCGCCCGTAAGAATGGCGCCTCCGAAGGAGGTACTTATTCCGACGGTGCAACACATAGGTGCGCCCGCGACGCTCACCGTGAAGGCGGGAGACCGCGTTTTCGTCGGCACCCTCATTGCCGAGGCGGGCGGACGCGTCAGCGCGCCTATACATTCCTCCGTTTCGGGAACGGTGAAGGGCGTGGAGAATTATTTATTACCGAACGGCAGGGTGTGCCCCGCGGTCCGCATAGAGTCAGACGGGGAGATGGCGCCCGATCCCGCGCTTTGCCCGCCGCGCGTAGAAAGCTTTGCCGACCTCGCCGAAGCGGCGCGCGCCTCGGGGCTCGTGGGGCTTGGCGGCGCAGGCTTCCCGACCTCGATAAAGCTCGACCCCGCAAAGCGGGACGAATTGGACACACTGATAGTGAACGCCGCCGAGTGCGAGCCATATATAACGAGCGACACGCGCACGATGCTGGACGAGGCGGAGCGAGTTCGCGAAGGTGTCGAGCTCTTGCTATCGCTTTCGGGTATTGCTTCGGCGATTATCGGCATAGAGCGAAACAAGCCGAAGTGCATCGCCGCGATGCGCAAGGTCTTTGAGGGCGACGCGCGCGTTCGCGTGGAGGCACTGCCCGCGACGTACCCACAGGGGGGAGAAAAGATACTAATATACAACGTGACGGGGCGCGTCGTCCCCGAAGGGAAGCTCCCGTCCGACGTGGGCGTTCTTCTAATGAACGTCACCACGGTGGCATTTCTCGCACGCTACGTGGCGACGGGCATGCCGCTCGTCGAAAAGTGCGTCACCGTTGACGGCTCGGCGGTCAAGTCACCGAAAAATCTCATCGCCCCCGTCGGGACGGCGGCGGCGGAGCTACTCGCCACTTGCGGCACGGAGGCGGAGTCAATAGGCAAGCTTCTTTTCGGAGGTCCAATGATGGGCTCCGCCGCCTGTGACGTGGCGACCCCCGTAATGAAGAATACGAACGCGGTCATAGCGCTCGCCGAGCGAGAGGCGCGTCTGCCGAAAACGGCGCCGTGCATCCACTGCGGCCGTTGCGTTGCGACGTGCCCCATGTCGCTCAATCCGACGGCCTTCGCGAAGAGCATGGGCATTAGCGACAAGGCGGAGCGTGCCGCGCGGCTTGAAGCGGCGCACGTGGCGCTCTGCATCGAATGCGGCTCCTGCTCCTACGTTTGTCCCGCGAAGCGACCGCTCGTTGAAAACAACCGCCTATCCAAGGCGTTCCTCCGCGAGATGAACGCGGAAAAAGCAAAAAACGAAGGGAGAGGAAAATGACAAGACTTTCCGTTTCCTCGTCGCCGCATATACGCTCGTCGGCCCGCACCGACCGCGTTATGCTCGACGTGATAATCGCTTTGATCCCCGCGCTCGTCGCTGGTGTCGTCATATTCGGCTTCCGCGCACTTCTCGTGGTGGCGACCTGTGTTGCCGCGGCGGTCCTCGCGGAGCTCATATTTAATTTGATAGTTAAAAAGCCGCAAACGGTGGGAGACCTTTCCGCCGTGGTAACGGGGCTCATCCTCGGCTTGAACTTGCGCGCCGACGTTCCCGTGTGGCAATGCGTTCTCGGCGCCGTGTTCGCCATAATCGTCGTCAAATGTCTATTTGGCGGGCTCGGGTGCAATTTTGCCAACCCCGCCATAACGGGGCGCATATTTATGATGATGTGCTTCGCCGCCACGGTGGGCAAGGGGGCGGCTCTCGTCGAGGGCGCGGACGGAGCGACGGAGCTCGTCACGTCGGCGACGCCGCTTGAACTTATAAAAGGGGGCGAAGCGCTCCCGAGCCTTTCCACGATGCTTCTCGGCGATTATGCGGGCGCGATAGGTGAAACGTGCACCGTCGCCATTCTCATAGGCTTCGTATATCTGGTGGCGCGGCGCGTCATTCACGCCGAGGTCCCCATCGTTTTCGTCGGAACTGTGTTTCTGCTCGCCCTCATTGCGGACGGAAGCCTCGTCGCCGCCCTCTATCAGTTGCTCGGTGGCGGGCTCGCCTTCGGCGCCGTCTTTATGGCGACCGACTATGTGACGACGCCGATAACGCGCTCGGGCAAGGTGATATTCGCCTTCGGGTGCGGCGTCATCACCTTTTTGATTCGCTATTTCGGAAGCTATTCCGAAGGCGTTTCCTTCGCCATTCTGTTTATGAATATAATCTCGCCCTATATAGAAAAATGGACGGCACCGCGTCCTCTGGGAGGTAAGCGCGTATGACAAAGAAAAACGTTTTGCCTGTCGTGGTGCTGACCGCGATATGCGTCGTCGTCGCGGCGGTGCTCGCCGTCGCCAATATGCTGACGGCGCCCGTCATCGAGGAGGCGGAGCGAGAGGCAGTTTCCAAATCGCTCGAAGCCGTCATGGAGGGCGAGTTTGAGAAGGAGGAGCGCGAGGGCGCTCCCGAGAGCGTTACCGCGATATACCGCGAAAAGAGCGGACGCGGCTACGTCGTCACCGTGGAGCGGCAGGGCTACGCGAGCACCATCGCCATCACCGTCGGGATAGATACCGAGGGGCGTGTGACGAAAGCCGTTATAACCAAGCAGGCAGAAACGCACGGCAGGAGCGGCATTGACGAGTACGTGGGCTCCTTTTCGGGGCTCGGCGCCTCGGAGCTCGACGGCGTTGATATGGTCTCGAATGCAACCGTTAGCTCGACGGCGATAAGGAATGCGATAAAGGACGCCTTGGCGGCTCTCGGCTACGGAGAAGCGGCGGGCGGCGAATATAAGCCCGAGGAGCCCACGCTCCGCTCGGCCGAGGAGCTTGCCGCGGCAGCGCGGGAGCTTGCTCCCGATTTCGGCGCGCTCGAAGACGTTACCCCGAGTAACGCGCCCGCGACGCTCAAAAGACTCTACAAGTCGAAGAGCGGCAAGGGCTACGCGGCGTATATCATAACGGGGACGCAGTACGTCTCCGTCGCCACCGAAGGGCTCGTCACCTTTGACGCGCACGGCAAAATAACGGGCGTTAAGCTCTTTACGTGGACGGTGGGGCACGGCGTCAACTACACCGAAGAATTTTTAGAGGGCTTCGTCGGCAAAACGGCGGCGGAGCTCGGCGCGGCAGAGCTCGTTTCGGGAGCGACGGGCACCTCGTCCGACTTCCGTGACGCGGTGCGTTCAGCCGCCGAGGCGCTTCCCTCGCGCGGGCGCGTTCGCACCGTCGCCATCGTCGCCCTGGTGATCTCGGTTTGCGGCTTCACCACCGTACTCATATTAAAAAGGAGAAAAATGAGATGAAAAATAACAAGCTTTCCGTTTTTCTCAAAGGTCTCATTCTCGAAAACCCCGTGCTCGTCCTCGTGCTCGGCACGTGCCCGACGCTCGCGCAAACAACGAGCGTGATAGCCGCGCTCGGCATGGGTATCGCGGCAACGCTAGTCCTCGTTTGC
This sequence comes from uncultured Ruminococcus sp., assembly GCA_964434325.1. GTDB lineage: Bacteria > Bacillota > Clostridia > Oscillospirales > CAG-272 > UBA1740. The sequence continues at coordinate 6,234 of CAYSUO010000036.1, read as the reverse complement.
TCCAATTCCGCCATCTCTCTGCTTCGCAAGCTCATTCCCGACGCGGTGCGTATCCCATGCTACATCGTCATCATTGCGGGCTTCGTCACGGTGGTCCAGCTCCTTATGCACGCGTATCTCCCCGCCATCTACGAGATGATGGGCGTCTATCTCGCTCTCATCGTCGTCAACTGTATCATTCTCGGCAGGGCGGAAATGTACGCTCGTAAAAACGGCGTCCTCGACTCCGCGCTCGACGGGCTCGGCATGGGCTGCGGCTTCCTCTTGGCGCTCCTCGCGATGGCGAGCATACGCGAAGTGCTCGGCGCCGCCTCCTTTGCGGGGATCGCCATTCCCTTTCTTGAACCGTACAAAATATCTCTTCTGACGCAAGCGCCAGGCGGCTTCCTCATTTTCGGCATTCTCATCGCCATCGTCAACAAGACGGGCGTTAAACAGGGGAGCGAGAAGCGCAAGGAGTTCAGCTGTGAGGGTTGCCCCTCGGCGGCACTCTGCGGACGCACCGCGTGTAGCGAAAACGAAGAAATCACCGCCGATCTCGCCTATCCCGCCGAAGAAAAGACCGAAGATAAAAAGGAGGAAACAAACTGATGGACATCAAGAGCCTCATCCTCATTCTTATGGGCGGAGTTCTCATCAACAACTACGTTTTACAGCGCTTTCTCGGAATATGCCCCTTCCTCGGCGTTTCCAAAAAGCTGGACCAGGCGAGTGGCATGGGTATCGCCGTCACCTTCGTTATGCTTTGCGCAACCGCCGTCACTTGGCCGATACAGCACTACGTTCTCGACCGCTTTGAGCTCGGCTATTTGCAAACGATAGTTTTCATTCTCGTCATTGCCGCCCTCGTCCAGTTCGTCGAGCTCGTGCTCAAAAAATTCATCCCCGCGCTCCACAAGGCGCTCGGCGTCTATCTCCCCCTGATAACCACCAACTGCGCCGTTCTCGGTGTCACCATCAACAACATAAGCGACGGGTACAATTTCATCGAATCGCTCGTCTCGTCTCTCGGCGTCGGGCTCGGCTTTCTCCTCGCCATGGTGCTCTTCGCGGGGGTGCGCTCCCGCATCGAGAATTGCCCCGCCCCCGAGAGCTTCAAAGGGCTCCCCGTAACGCTCGTCGCCGCCTCCATCGTTTCGCTGGCGTTCTACGGCTTCGCGGGCATCGTCGAAAATCTGCTCGCATAAAGCCCTCGGAAAGGCTTATGCCGCACGAGGCAAAGCGTGCGAGCTCGGTAGCATGAAGCTTGCTTTTTCGATAGTGAAATCAACTGCTCACGCAATGAAATTCAATAAATGGGAGCACCCATTTTAACACCGAATTTCAAAAACATTTGTGCCGCCGCATGGCGGCGGAATAGAGATTGATATGCAAATTTTAATTCCCATCCTCGTTCTCTTCGCGGCTGGCGCGCTCTGCGCCCTCCTCCTCACCGTCGCCTCGGCTCGCTTCTCCGTCAAGGAAGACGAGCGCTTCGAGCCCCTGCGCGACTGCCTCCCAGGGGCTAATTGCGGCGCTTGCGGCTTCTCAGGCTGTGACGGCTACGCCAAGGCGCTCGCCTCGGGTGAGACCGACAAGGTCAACCTCTGCATCCCAGGGGGCGACGGCACCGCGAGCGATATCGCCGCGATAATGGGGCTTTCCCCCGCCGACGTCGTCGAAATGGTCGCCTACGTCGCATGCAACGGCTCGTGCCGCCCCGAGGAGCGTAAATACGACTACGACGGACCGCGCACCTGCCGCGCCGCCAACATGAACTATTCGGGCGATCGCTTCTGCACCTTCGCCTGCCTCGGCTACGGCGACTGCGTCGCCGTTTGCCCGCGCTCCGCCATCTGCGTCGACGAGCGCGGCGTCGCCAACGTTGACCCGCGCCGCTGTATCGGCTGCGGGCTCTGCGTCGCGGCGTGCCCCAACGACATCATCCACCTCGTCCGCGACACGGCGCGCGTCGCCGTCAAGTGTAGCAATCATTACAAAGGCGCGGCGGTCCGCAAATACTGCGTCAACGGCTGTATCGCCTGCGGCAAATGCGTCAAAGCCTGCCCCGAGGGCGCGATAACGCTCGTCGACAACCTCGCCACCATCGACTACGACAAATGCGTCGGTTGTGGCGCCTGCAAAAGTGCCTGCCCCGTCGGCTGTATCCACGAGGGTAGCTTCATCTGCGGCGCGCACTTTGAATAAAAGTTCAATGATATTCCACGGCAACGTCAATAAAAGGCGTCTCGCCTTCGACGCGCTCCTCGCCCTCGTTCTTTTAGGTATGGCGCTCCTCTGCTTCCTTCTCCTTCGCCCCAAGGCGGGCGATGGCGCAGTCGTCCGCGTCTACATCGACGGCGAGCTTGCCTCGGAGCACTCCCTCTCGGATGACGGCGAGTACGTTTTGAACGGCGGAACGAACGTCCTCACGATAAGCGGCGGCACGGCGGCGGTAACACGCGCCGAATGCCCCGACCACGTCTGCGTTCGCACGGGCGCGATCAGCCGCGTCGGTGAGCGGATAGTCTGTCTGCCCAATCGCGTAATGGTCGAGATTGTAGGCGACAGCGAGCTCGATTTCGTGCAATGAGGGGGAGAAATGAGTCGAATTAAAAAGCTTTGCGTTTTGTCGGTCTCCGTCAGCCTTTCCCTCGTGCTTTCGTTCCTCGAAAGCCTCATCCCACCGCTCGTCGCCGTCCCAGGAGTCAAGATCGGGCTTGCCAACGTAGTCACCGTCTTTATCCTCTACACGCTCGGCGCGCCGAGCGCCGCCCTCGTTTCCCTCGTGCGCGTCCTTCTATCAGCGCTCCTCTTCGGTAGCGCCGTCAGCTTCTGGTATAGCCTCTCGGGCGCCGCCCTCTCCCTTTTGCTCATGTCGCTTGCCAAAAGGACGCGCCTCTTTTCCTCCATCGGCGTCAGCATCGTCGGCGGCGTTGCCCACAACGTGGGGCAAACGCTCGCCGCCATGGTGATATTGGAAAGTGCCGCCATCGCCGTTTATCTCGGCCCGCTCCTCGTTTCAGGCGTCCTCGCGGGTATCGCCGTCGGCACGGTAGCTGGCGTCTTGAATTTGCGGCTCGGAAAAAGGCTTTTCAAATGAATATCACCAAAAAGATCAAGGTCACCGTGAATGCACTCGGAGCGTGCACTTCAACGATGACCTCATCTTATTGTATGCGGCTCGCCTCAATTTCAACTCGGGCGAGCGCTTCGTTTTTACGCCTCTCACTCATCGAGATGCGTTCTACGTATGCGCTTCGAGCTATCTCGGGGCGCGCTTTATTTTGAATATTCTCGCAAGTATCGGCGAGATGAATTTCGGCGAACGTAAGATAACGATCTTCACTTGTATCCTTTCTCGCGCCGCACTGCGGCGCTGGCGCACGCTTGCGCCTGTTACAGTGTATGCGCCTCGCGCAAAAGAGTGCGCTCGTGAAAGCCGATACCGCGCCTCACACCGCTTATTGGAGCCGCACCGCCGTTAAACTTCAATATCTGTACTTCCTTCGTTTGAAAATGAGGAAGAGAACGGAGAGGACTATCGCCATCGCCTCGGCGATGACCACGGAGAGCCATATTCCGTCAAGCTCGAAGATGAGAGGGAGCAGGAGCACCGCGCCCAGCTGGAAAACGAGCGTTCTCAAAAAGGATATGAGTGCCGAGGTCAAGCCGTCGTTCAGCGCCGTGAAGAACGAGGAGGCGAATATCGACATTCCCATAAGCAGGAAGGACACCGCAAAAATTCGGAAGCCATGCACCGTCATATTAAGAAGCTCTTCGTCATAGCTTACAAATATCATAGCCAGCGGGCTTGCAAAAAGCTCCGAAGCTATCAGCATAAGCGCGCTGCTTATCGCTATTATGACGACGCTCTTCTTGAAAACGGCTCGCTTCTCCTCGTCGTTGCCCGCCCCGTCGTTATAGCTGATAACGGGGGCAACGCCCATCGAATAGCCGATAAAAATAGCGGAGAATATCATGCTGACGTACATCATAACGCCGTAAGCCGCGATCCCGTCGTCTCCCGCATAGTTAATTAGCTGTATATTGTAGAGCATTCCGACAATGCTCATCGAAACGTTGCTCATAAACTCCGAGGAGCCGTTCGTGCACGCCTTGAATATCGCGCGTCCGTCAAGGTGTGCCCGTCCGAGCCTGAAAACGCTTCCGTTCTTGCGGAAAAAGTAGATGAGGGGGAAGCCGCCGCCGATAACCTGGCTCATCGCGGTCGCGATGGCGGCGCCGAAAAGCTTGTATTGCATGGGGAGCAGCGTAACGAGCACCGCGTCGAGCACCATATTGGTGACTCCCGCCGCGATGATAACGGCGAGCCCCACGCGCGGCTTTTCCGCCGCAACGAAAAAGCTCTGGAAAAAGTATTGCAAAACAGAAAACGGCAGTGAACAAAAGAGGACGCGCGCGTAAACGACGCAATTTTCAAGTATCTCGCCCTCCGCGCCAAGCAGGGCGGCGATGGGGCGAATAAAAATAAAGGAGAGGACGGCAAGAAGCGCACCGAGCCCGAAGGTGATATAAACGAAAAGCGAGAAGTAGTTGTTCGCCCGCTTGCTGTCTCCTTCCCCCCAAACGTTGGCGACGATGGCGGTCCCACCCGAGCCGAACATAAAGCCGACGGTGGAAACTATCGTTATGTAGGGCATAATTAGATTGACCGCCTTAAAGGGGATATCGCCCGCGAAGTTGGAAACGAAAAAACCATCGACGACGCTGTAAACGGAGGTGAATATCATCATAAGTATCGACGGCAGTGTGAATGCGAGGAGCTTTTTATACGTGAAATGCTCCGAAAGTTTTATCTTCATTTTGTGTTGTACCTTTCGATTTTGGAAGCCGAGAGCTGTGTTAGCCATGCAAAAATCCGCGCCGCATTTGGCGCGAAGCACAAGTCGCGTGGCTTGAAAACCGCCACGCTTCTTAGTCCCGCTTTTCCGAGTATTTTAATACGAACTGCTTGACAAGGGGAACGAGCTCCTTTATCTCCCAGCCCGAGGTGTTAACGGTGAGGTGATAGTTTTCAGGGTCGCCACGGCGTTTATCCGTGATAAGGCTTCTCGTTTTTGCGCGAGCCCTATCAATGCGCAATATCTCCGCTGTCAGTTGCCTTTCGCCGCGCGCCGCCTCTCCCGCCGCACCGCGCTCCTCGCAGCGGCGAAGGCGCGAAGGCATATCGGCGCAAACGAAAATGTTGAAGGGCTCATGCTCCGCGAGCAAAACGTCGGCGTTGCGCCCGACGATGACGCAGTCTCTACCCCTTTCGGCAATTGCCTTGATGACCTTGCTCTCCTCCGCGAGAAGGCGCGCCTGTGCGCTTCCATAATCGCCGAGGGTGAGCGTATGCCCATAAGTCAGAGGAAAGCTTCGCCAGCCCTGCCCTTCGAGCGCCGCTTCAACGAAGCCCTCGTCGAGCCCGCGCCGCGCCGCTATCGCGCTTATTATCTCACGGTCGTAGTAGTCGTAGCCAAGCTCGTCGGCAAGCCTTTTGCCGAGCTCGCGCCCGCCGCTTCCGAATTGGCGGCTTATCGTTATCACGTTCATTTTTTCTCCTCGTCGTTCCTTTCGTTGTTCGCCACGAGTGGCGGCGTTTTCTCCCCCGAGAGGGAGGCGAGCTTTTCTTGGAACCCCTCGACGTATCTTTGCCCGAGGCGCGTATAGCTTTCCAGCTCCTCGTCACTCCAAAGCGCGAGCACCGCCGCCTCGGCTTCAAAAAGGCGTGCCACCGTGCGCTCGGCGAGGGCTTTTCCGCGTTCTGTCAAAATGACTTTTTTCGCTTTTCCCCCTTGCGCTTCAAGGCGTATCACGCCCTCCGCTTCAAGCCTTCTCATCGCCGAATTTGCGGTCTGCTTGCAGATCCCAGCCGCATTTATCTCGGCGAGGGAACAGCTCCCGCCTCGATCATAGAGCGTGTAGAGCGCAAACATGGTGCTATCCGCAAGACCAAGCGCCTTCGCCGCCTTGTGGTAAAGCGCATCGAGCTTCGCTGTCACATAGTTTATTCTGTGAACTCTTTCAAGGCTTTGCTTCATACCTCTCCTTTGCGTGTGCAACGCACCACACTGTGCGGCAAGGCGCGGCAGATACGCCACGCTCGCGCCGTTTTCGCGTTTCCCGCGATAGTGCTACTATTATAGTACGATTTCATACCAAAGTCAATAGTTTTTTTCATCTTCCCCCTCTCTTCAATCATCGAGAGAGCTTAAAATTACCTATCAAGCTTAGTATTTATACAAAACG
>CAYSUO010000035.1:0-15064 GCA_964434325.1 uncultured Ruminococcus sp. | reverse complement strand
TGTACGCCTAATATGTTATTAGGCGTACATTTTTGTAAGCGCTTTGAGATAATTATTTAGGCAAGTGAAGGTTTTGCTTCATTAAAATAAACGAAAAAGAGCGAGGATCACATTCGATATCCTCGCTCTAAAAATTGACTTTGAAAGCCGTGTGAAACGCTGTGCTTCCAATTCGGAGCTACCCGTGTAAAATGGCGCGTGCCTACCTTTGCGCCACTTACTCTTTTCGAGCTCTTGTTGCCTCCGTGTCACTTTTGAAAAGGTGCTAATGCCCATTCCCCGTGTAAGCTTGGCACGTGCCTACCTTTGCGCCGTGTTACGCTTTCTAAACTCTTTGGGGGATTCGCCCGTCATCTTTTTGAAAAACCTCGTGAAATAGTGGATGCTTTCAAAATTCAGCTCGTCGGCTATGCGCGTAAAGGTATCTTGCGAGGCGAGTATCTTCCTTTTTGCGCTTTCCAGCTTGCGCTCGTTGATAAATTCTATCAGCGTTTTCCCCGTCGCCGCCTTGAACTGCTTGCAGAGCGTCGCCCGATTCGTTTTAAAAAGAAAGGCGAGCTCGTCTATCGTTATCTTTTCAAGATAGTTGTCGCTGACGTATTTGATGATTTCGTTTATCGCCGCCGTCGCCTCGCCCGTCTCGTCCGCATTTTCGTTGAAGCGATATTCGCGTATCAGCTTAACGAGGAAGTATTCCAGCATAAGGCGGAGCATTTGCTCCGAGCCGAAAAGCTGGTTTCTTTTTTTCTTCATATCGTAGACGGGGATATTGTAGGGCGGCATAAAAACGTTGCGCCCCTCTTTAACGATTTCCGCGAGCTTCTTTATCATCGAGTCGCTTAGCTCAAAGGGCTCGCGCGAAAATTTATCAACGAGGTGCGAGTCACAGCCGAAGCCGATGATTATCACCGTCGGCGCATTTTCCGAGGTGCATTTAAGCGCGTGCCCCGAGTTCTCGCGGTGTATTATCATTTGATTTTTTGTAAGATAGCCCGTATAATCCTCGGACTCGATGAAGAGCTTCCCCGAATTGACGAAAACGAGCTCGTAGAACGGGTGCCTCTCCTCCACCGTCATAAAATCGTTGCCAAATTCAAAAAAATGCAGGTTGACGATCCCCGTAACGTTTATCGCGTTGTTCAGCTTCTTGATAACGTATTCCATATAGCGCCCCTCGATTTCTTAATATTTATATTTTACCACGCACTCATCATTCTGTCAATAAAAACATTTACGAAAGTGCAAAAAAAATTAACGATTTTGTAAATACAAATCGCAAAATTGCCTGTATAATGTGTATATAAAACAAATTTTAAAAAAGGAGAACATTATGAGTAGAATATGCATACCCGATTGGGAATACGCGGAAAGAATCAAGAAGGCGGCAAAGCTCATTCGCGAAAAAGGGCTCGACGTTATGGTCGTCGCTTCCACGGAGAGTGACTACGCCAACGCGAGATATTTTTCGGGCTTCTGGCCTCTCTTCGAGAGAGCGGGAGTTGCGATAAGCGCAAGCGGTGACGCGGCGCTCCTCGTCGGTCCCGAGTCCGCCGTTTTCGGTAAGGACAGAAGCAAGATAGATAAGGTCTTCGTTCTTCGCGAGTTCCGCGAGTCGGCAGACCCGTCCTATCCCGAGCTTCAAGCAAGCACGTTTTCGGACGTTTTCAAGGCAATCGGTGTAACGGGGCAGAATATCAAAATAGGCCTCGGCAGCTACGTTGAGTGCACCCTCCCCATCTACGAGGGCTTGAAGGACTCCTATCCCAAGGCGGAGATAGTTAAGTGCAACGATATTATGGTTGAGCTCCGCAAGATAAAGAGCGAAAACGAGCTCGCATGTATCAAAGAGGGCTTCCGTATCATCGAGATAGCAACGGACGAAGTGATAAAGGCTTTGAAGCCAGGCGTCACCGAGCTCCAAATGGTCGGTATCGCTCAGCGCGTCATCTATGAGAACGGCGCCGAGTACGAAGGGCTTCCCATGTACGTTTTCAGCGAGGAGAGCACGCGCCACGCGATAAGCCGCTCCTGCTACCGCGAGATAAAGAAGGGCGACATCGTTCAGCTCAATCTTTCCGCCAAGATAGACGGATATTCTCCCGCCATCGGTCTGCCCGTCGTTATGGGCAAGCTTGAAGGCGAGCGCCGCGAATTGGTCGATTTCTGCCTCAAAATGCACGACTGGACCTGTGATCAGCTTAAAGCGGGCGTCGTCGCGAGCGACGTAGCCAAGAAGTTCTTGCAGAACTTTAAGGACGCGGGCTACGAGAAGAACTACGTTTACGGCCCCTGCCACGGAACGGGTATGATAGAGGTTGAAGCTCCCTGGATGGAAACGAGCACGGACTATCCGCTCGAAGAGAATATGACCTTCCAGGTGGATACCTTCATCTCGGGCCCCACCTTCGGTTGCCGCTGGGAAAAGGGCGTTGCCATCAAGAAGAACGGCATAGAGTCCTACACCGATTATCTTAAAAAAGGCATTATAGAATTGGAGTTTTAAGCTTTAAAGCCTCAAAGGCTTGTCTCAAATGCTACCTTGGGGCGATAGCGTGGCGAGCGCGTTCGCTCTATCAAGAGCCTGCTTTCTGCTTTGCCTGCGCTTACCTAAAAAGCATTTGAGACAGCCGAGAGCTATAAGCTATATGCGCGCCGCCAGCTTTCGGTTATGCGAAACGCTTAGCGGCGCGCCTTGAAAGGAAAAACAATGAGTGTTTGCGGAAAGAAAAATTGGATAATCCCCGATTGTGAGCTCCCGCCCGAGGGCGAAGGTGAGCTCAAAGGGCACGAGAGCGTCATCGTTGTTAATGACAGCGACAGGGAAGCGATAATCAACGTCAAGCTCTTCTTCACGGATAAGGAGCCTAAGAGCGGCATCGTTTGGCGCGTCGCGCCTGGACGCGTTCGTTGCTTCCGTATGAATAATACGAGCGATATGTGCGGCTACGTCGTCGAAAAGGAAACGCAGTATGCAATGAAGTTGGAAAGCTCAACGAAGATAGTCGTTCAGTACGGTAGGCTCGATAATAGGCAGACCAACCTCGCCTACTACACAACGCTTGGATTTTGAAGCCCGTGTGGCAGAATGGAGAAAATATGATACTCGATCATTCCTTCCCGAGAGAACGGGACTACGTTCAGAAAAACAATATTCCCCTCGTTATTCCCGCGGGCACCGTGGAATACCACGGTCCCCACTGCTCCTACGGGTGTGACACCCTCGTCGCCGAAGGGCTCGTCAAAAAGCTCATGGAGAAAAAGGAGCTTATGCTCGCGCCCACGATAAGTTATAGCCCTTCAAGCTATGCCGTAGGCGATTCCAAAAGCGGCACGGTGCACGTCGAGGAAAAAGCCTTTGAAAACTACGTCTACTACGTGTTTATGAGCCTCCTTTCGGCGGGCTATCGTAATATCTACGTCGTTATTCACCACCAGTTTGAGCAGGAGAGCGAAATGCCGATGACGCTTTGCTATCGTATGGCGGCAAAGCGCGCCACGATGGCATACCTTGAACAGACGCTCGGTCAGGGCTGGTGGGGCAGCGAGAGCTACGCCAACTACTATGACCAGCTCGAAGGCGACAACAACCCCTTCAATTGGATTAAAGTTATTCCCACGATGAGCACCGCAGTTCAAAACGCAACGGGCTATGACCACGCGGGCAAGTATGAGAGCTCCATCTTGATGTCCCTCTATCCCGACTGTGTGGATCTCACCCGTATTGACGACGTTAAGCATTGGTTTACCGAAAGCGCCCGCGGCGCCAATAAGGAGCTCGGCGACGAGATGGTGGCAAAGTCGCTTGAATATCTCGAAGGCGCAATAGTTTAACGTCTTTACCTAAGTCTCAAAACCAAGCGTGCTTCCTAAACGTTCGGCTTGTGTGCTTGAAGGTCTTGGCATCTCGAATGCGCAATAGTTTAACGTCTTTGCCTAAGCCTCAAATCCAAACGTGCTTCCTAAACGTTCGGCTTTGTGTGCTTGAAGGTTTTGGTATCTCGAAGGTGCAATGGTTTGACGTCTTTACCTAAGATGCGCAAAATGGTATAAATCAAAGAAAAATTCCGTCAAGGAACGCAAATTGTCGTAGAATATCGACCTTGCAGACCTTGGCGGAATTTTTGCCGCTTCGGGGCTCATTATGGTAAAAAACAAAGAAAAATAAGAGGAAATGAAGAAAAATGATATTTTATAAAATGAAACTAAACACTGACCAAAAAGCTTCATTCTAACTTAACTAAATGTAAATTCATTTGTAGATAGTGAAAGCTACGGCTCGTCTAAAACTAAACCGCGTTTAATTGCAAAATAAAGCTTTGGCTAAGAAAAACGGAGGCGGTGTGCCCGTCTCCGTTTTTTCTCGGTGGTCAAATCGACCGCCCCGAAATGCTTTAACGAATTATATTTTGACCTCGGCGATGCTCGCTTCGGAGAAATCGAGCTCTATCTCGCGCTCCGCCTCTCCGTTTATGAGCGTGAATTTGACCTTGCCGCACCCTTGTAGCTTGGCAATTCCGCCCTTGACGCTTATCGCCTCGCCGTCCTCGCTGTGCGGGTATGCGGCAAAGCTCTGCCAAGTAGCGGCTTTTATCATCACGCCGAAGGGGAGGGAAACGTCGTGCTCTGTTCCGCCCACCGTGAGCGTCGTGTGCCGTGCGTCCACCTCGGTGCGATACCAATCGACCGCCAAGAAGTAAACGTCCGTCTCGTCTCCGCATTTATAAACGGCAAATTCCGTACCGTCCTTCGCGATAGCCCAGGTGGGCTCGTCCTTCGCCGCGTAGCGCGCGTGCTCTTCGAGCTCTTTCTCGTAAAGCGCCCGTATTGCGGGGTGCGCGGGATAAGCGCTCGCATTGAAGAGCGTCACGGTGCCGTGCCCCAGCTTGTAGCGGCAAACGAGTGGAGTTCCGTCGTCGCAAGCGGCTATCACTTCGTCGGGCTTTACCGTGTTCGTGCAAACGGAGAGCTCAACGCCCGAAACGCGCCGCGTCTCAAAATGCGCCTCGCCGTCTGTAAAGGATAGAGGATTTGCGAAGTATTCGAGCCGCCCCGCCGCAACGTCGGCGTAATTCGTCGTCCGCGTCAGGTGCGCGCGCGTCATAAGCAGATGTCCGCCCGCCGCCACGTAGCGCGCGAGCTTTTCCGCGTCTCCCTCTTCGAGGCAGTTGTAGCCCATAAAGGCTATCGCCTTGTAGTTTTCGTATGTGTCGCGCCTCTGCTCCGCGGGGATAACGTCAACGTTGCCGTGCGGCGTCGAAGAATAGAAGCCGAGCGGCTTGTCGGCGGGGAAGCCGTGAAAATAGAGTGATTCGCCGAGATTCCCTTCGGGATAGAAAACGGATAAAAGCTCCCAGCTCTTTTCCGCGTCCGTGTCCGTAAAGCCCTGCCAACCCCAGGCGGAATTTTTGCCGAAGCCGTGCCAGCCGTCATATCTTCCCTGTATCAAGCCCATCGGCGTGTAGAATTTTCCGCGCCTCGTGTGCGTCGCCACGTAGCGATAAAAGTCCGTCTGCTGCTTCAAGTGCTCGCGGCAAGCCGCGGAGAAACGGTGAAAATGCGAGTAGTATTCTTCAAGCCGCCATAGCCCCTCCTCCGTGTTTATCTCCGTCGCTCCCTGTAAGTAGGAAACGTAGAGCGCCAGCCTGTATCGTCTCACGTGCTCGGGCGCGTCCTCGGGGGAAGAGGACCACTGTAAAGCGTGGTGCACCCCGCGCGAGCTAACTCCGCGCTCGTCCCCCGCCCCGCGCAGGAATGCCAAAAGGGGCTCCATGGTCCCGTACATCGTTTCGGCTCCAAGCCATTTGTAGCCGCCCTCAAATAGGTATTTGAACATGGTGGAGGGTCCCGTGTGGCGCGGGTTGCCGTAGCTTTCAAGCGCCAATCGGCGCACCGCCTCGTCGTGTGCCACGCGCGCGTCCTTCGGAAGCGTCGGGTCTCGATATTGATAGAAGCTGTCCGAGGCGACCGCATCGCCGTCAAACGTCGGCGCCGTGCTTAGCTCCTTCGTCGCCTTTTCGCCGAATATGTAGCGTGCGTCGCCCTCCGCCGCATTGTAGTGCGTCGGATCCTCGCGAAACGCCTCGCAGCGCAGGTCGCGCGCCTGCCTCTCCGTGTCGCTGTTCGGGACGGCGTATCGCCGCCAATAGAAGCAAGCGCCGTCGCGCTCGTGCATTTGCCGCCCGAGAAAGCCCTCTCCCGCGAGAAGCGCCTCGTCGGGGTTGGCGCATATTCCAGGGAGCTCGCGTCCGTCCAGCATGTGTGAATACTTGACGCCCCATTCGTTCAAAACGCGAACGAGCTCGCGAAAGGTTTCCTCGTTTAAAATGCGCGAGCCGCCCCAGCGGTACGTCGGGCGTATCGTTAGAAGATTGCCTATTCCCGAGGAGAGATACCATATAAGATATTCCTCAAAGCTCGCGCGCTCCTCTTGAATATATATCAGATCCCCCGTACCCGTGTAAACAAAATCGTCGTCTTTAAGGACTATGCGCTTGACGGTGCCGCGCTCCTTTTTTTCGCCGCTCGAAAGCTCAAAGGCGGCGTTTTGCGAGGGCGCACCGCAGCGAAAGCTTATGCCGTGTAAGCCTTTTTTGTCAAATGTAAATGTTTCTTTACCAGAGAGCTCCCCAAAATAGCGTGCCGAAACGGTAACGCCGTCACGCTCCGTGCGTATCAGGGCGTGTGCCACGCCGCCCGAGGGCGCCGTCTCACTCGTGGACAAAAGCGCAAATTCGCCCGCGGGGGTTTCAACTATTCCAAGCTCCGTCAGCGTGTAGGGGAGCGCGTCGTGATAGTCGGAGGTGAGCTCGATTGAAAGCTCGCATTCGCCGCGCAAAAGCTCGCGCGGAATATCAACGCTCCATTCCGACTCGCGGTGGCACCTTTCAAAGACCTCGCCGTCGAAGAACACCGTGCCGTTTAGCGTGAGCCGAAATTCGGGCCACTCCTTGCGACTCAGATTTTGCCCCGTCCAGTCGTAGTACTCCCTGTCGGGAACAGGCATCGAAAAGTCGGGAAGCACGCCCTTGTCGGGAATTTCGGGGGAAACGAGGTAGGGCTTGTCGAAGTAGACCTCGCCCGAGTAGCGCACGCCTTCGATGAATATCCCCACCGAGGCGACCCGCCCCGCAGGAAGCCGCAAAGGCTTCGAGTGCTTAACGTAGCCCACGGTGCTCCCCGCGGGAACGTCGATGGTAACGCTCTCGTCGGCGGGGAGCGTGTTAACCTCGACGCTCACCCCCTCGTGCTCATAGCGAATATCCGCGCGCATACGCAGATAGCCGCCCGACTCTATCGTGAGCCCCGTGGTCTTGACGTAGAAGCCGAGCTCCCACTCGTCGGGGACGGGGTTCATATTGATGTAGGAGAGCTTCGGCGGCCACAATATCTTTTTATATGCGCGCCGCACGTAACCTTCGGGCTTTTTGGACGAGAGCTTCAGGGCGTAGGTGCCGCGTTCGGCGGCGTTCGGGTCAAGTGCGTCGCATATCGTCCTGTATTGCAAATGATTGTCGGGCTCGTTCTTCCATTGGTAGAAGAGCCCCGTCTCCCCCGTCGCGAAAAGGCGATAGCTTTTGTCCTCCTCGCCCGTCAGCTTGAAGCGAAAGCTCCTGCTGCGCCCACGCGGGCGCAGTATCGCGCCCTCCGCGTGATCCTCGTATATTTTCTTGTAGCTCTCACAGCTCATAGTGTACCGTCCTGTTTATTGTATATTTATTGTATTATCTCAGCGTTCTCAAAGGCGGCTCTCAATGCCCCCTCGTCGAGCTTCGCTTCAAGATAGAGCCTGTCGCCAACGCCGAGGAGCGCTCCGCCCTCGGTGGCTTCCACCGTCTCCGTGGCGCCGCCAAAGCTCTTGAAGAGCCTTATCTCGCTTGCGGGAAGCGCCAGCTTCAAGCGCGCCGCTCCGCTCTTGTGCCAAAAGACCACGTAGCTTTTTCCTCCGCGCGTGAAGGAGAAGGCTGAAAGCTCCGCCTCGCGGCAAGCTATCTCGGTGTAGGGAAGGAGTTCGTATTCGCCCGCCTCGTTGATGATAAGGTGAAATTCGCTCTTGGGCACTCTTAGTGCAAGCTTCTGCTCCTCAGTCAAAAGGTCGCGCACGCGAGCATCCTCCCAGCGGCGCATAACTTCAAGGCAGTCGCCCGCCCTCGCGCCGTTGCGATATTCGTCAAGGTACGCCATGAGCGACGTCGGGCAGTCCCAAGCGGCGGCTTTCGAGGTGCCGTATTCGTACATATCGGGCTGATATGTCCTGTGGAATCGCCACCAGCCGAAGTTGATCCTCGTGAAATCGTCGCGCATTTTCGGCGCCTCGGTGAGCGGGAAGCGGTCTATCGAAGCTTTGAAAATCGCGGGCGGGAAAACGTCGAAGGCGTTGCCCCCCGTAAGGAAATGCCAGCCGAAGTGCGCCTTCGCCGCCCCCTCGGTGAGGATCGGCTTGGTTTTCAGCTTCTTCCAAACGCGGTATTGCGCGTTGGGCACGTGGTATTCGTAGGGCGCATTCGTTCCCTCCGAGCCGTCGAAATAGATGAACTCGAAGCCCTGATTGTAAGCGTCGGCGAGCTTTTCGGCGATCTCGTCTTGCAGGTCGGTGTTCTGGTCAATGTAGGCGCTCGTCGCACTAAATTCCGTCAGGTCGATAATTCCGCCTATCTCGCCGAGCGGGTGCTCCTTGATAATGGTCTCGTTGAAGCCGCGCACACAGCCCGTGAAGCAGTAGGGCGGCTCCGTCGTGTAAGCCTCGTAGCTTATCATCTCGCCGCCGAAATTGAGGCGGCGGCACAGGTCGAACATAACGCTCCCCTCGGGATTCTGGTCGACGTAGATAACGGTGTCCGTTTTCAAGAGCGGGCGCGCCAGGGTGAAGTGGCGCGTCAGGTGAATGCGCCTATCCACCGTGGGGCGCATATATTGGCTTTCAAGCCCGATGTGCGTTTGCAGGAAGTGGATGCCAGGGGTTATCCCCGCCGCCTTTATCTTGTCGAGCATTTCTTTGAGGCTCGCGCGCCCCTTCGGATATTTTTTCGAGTATTCGTAGTCGCCGCAGGAAACGTAGCCCACCTCGCTGTTTTTAAAGAGGGCGCGATAGTAGATGAGCATCAGGCGGAAGCCGCCGAGCTTCGCGTACTTTATGTGCTCGTCAACGTTTTCGGGGTTGATGTCGTAGGTCCAATAGGCGGAGGAGTTCAGCGCCTTCTTGTTTTTTCGGTTTTCAACGCCGCGCGGCAGGTCGTAGTCCTCTTCGAGCGCCGCTATTGAGGAGAGAAGCGCCTCGCTTCCAGGTGCAGCAATGAGCGCCGCGGAGCAACCAACGAGCTTTATCCCGCGAACGGCGTCCGCCGTCAGAACGCGGTACCCGTGTCGCCTTTCCGAGTCTATTCGCGCGTGTGGCGACGTTGCGAGAACGCATACCGCCGCCTCCTCGTCCCAAACGACGTTGAGCCATTCGCCGAAATGCTCGCGGTTTATAACGGGGAGCTGGGCGAGCCTAAATTCCGCCGTCGGCGGAACGTCCATCGTGAGCCCCGCATAGTGCTCCTCGTGAGTCGCCAGGAGCTCTTCGAGCGTGAAGGCAATGTAGGAGGGCGCCTCCTTGACGCGCACCGCCACCTTATAGGGCGCCGTCTCAAAGCCGACGATGAGCCTGTCGCCTTCGCGCACGAGGCTGTTCGCCTGATACGTCGTCCGCTTGTTCGGGTGCATGAGCTTGACCTCGTTGTTGAAGGGCCTCTCTTGCGTCACCGAGAAGAGGGATATTTCCTCGTCGCCGCGCACGCATTCTGTGCCGTTCTTCTTGATGATGAGGCTCTTGACAAGGCAATCCGCCCCCACCGTCAGTCGGCAGAGCTCGTTTTCAAATACTATGTTCTCGTTCATTTTGGAAATTCCTTTCGTCCAATGATATTTATTATTGCTTTTCAAGCTTTCAAGTCGCGTTCAGACGAGCTTTGCGTTCTCAAACATCGCTCTCAAAGCGCTCTCGTCAAGTGCCGCTTCGATGTACGCTCGGTCTCCCACTGCAATGGTGGCGCCGCCCTTCGTCGCCGTTACCTCTTGCCCATCGCCGCCGAAGCTTTTAAAGAGCTTTATCTTGTCCGCCGCAAGCGGAAGCTCCGCTTTTGCCTCTCCGCTCTTGTGCCAGAAAACGACGTAGCTATTGCCTCGCCGTGTGAACGAGAATGCGGAGATCTCGCTCTCGCGGCAGGTTATCTCGGTGTAGGGAACGAGCTCGTATTCGCCTTCCTCGTTTATAAGAAGGTGATATTCCCGCCCAGGCTCGCGAAGCGCGAGCTTATCTTCTTCGGTCAAGAGCTCGCGAGCCCGCACGTCCTCCCAGCGGCGCATTATTTCGAGCGTGTCGCCCGTGCGCGGCGCCTTTTTAAATTCGGAAACGTATGCCATAAGCGTCCCAGGGCAATCCCACGCCGCCGCCTTCGCCGTGCCGTATTCGTACATGTCTGGCTGATACGAGCCGTTGTATCTCCACCAGCCGAAGTTCGTCCTCGTGAAGTCGTTCTTCATTCGCTCTGCGGCTTTGGCGGGAAATTCGTCGATGGATTTTTTGAAGATGTTCGGCGCATAAGCGTCAAATGCGTTGCCTCCCGCGAGGAAGTGCCAGCTGAAATGCGCCTTCGCCGCCCCCTCGTTGAAAAGCGGCTCCGTCTTCAAATGCTTCAAAATGCGGTATTCCGCGTTCGGAACGTGAAAATCGAAGGGCGCGTTCGTTCCTTCCGCCCCGTCGAAATAGAGATATTCAAAGCCTCGGTCGTAAGCGTCAGCAAGCTTTTTCGCGATTTCGTCCTGTAAGTCGGTATTTTGATCGATATAGGCGCTCGTAGCTCCGAATTCCGTTATGTCAACGAGTCCTCCGTAAGCCCCCTCCGCGTGCTCGCGCGCCTCACCGTTCGCGCCGCGCGTACAGCCGAAGAAGCGATACGGCCTCTCCGTCGTGTAGCCCTCGTAGCCTATCATCTCGCCGCCAAAATTCAAATAGCGGCACTTCGGGTGCATAACACAGCCGTCGGGGTTTTGGTCAACGTAGATAACGTCGTCCGACTTCGAGAGCGGGCGCGCCAGGGTAAAGTGCCGCGTCAGATTTATGCGCTTGTCGAGCCTCGGGCGCACGTAGGCGCTTTTTAAGCCGATGTGCGTATGCAAAACGTGGAAGCCTGGCGTTATACCTGCCGCCTTTATCTTGTCGAGCATTTTTTCGAGGCTTGCGCCGCCCTCGGGATATTTGTCCGAGTAAACGTAATCGCCGCAATAGTCGTAGCCGCCGCCCTCGCAGTCTCTATATAAAGCGGAAAAGTATATCAGCATCATGCGGAAGCCGCCGCGTTTCGCGTATTCTATATGCTCGTCAACGTTTTCGGGGTTTATGTCGTATGTCCAATATGCCGAGCGGTTGAGAAGCGCCTTGTTTTTTCGGCTCTCAACGCCGCGCGGAAGTCCGTAGTCCTCTTCGAGCTCCGCTATCGCTTGAAGAAGCGCGTCTTTGCCAGGAGCCGCGATGAGCGCCGCAGAACAGCCCGCGAGCTTTATCCCGCGCACCGCGTCCGCCGTCATAACGCGGTACCCGTGTCGCCTTTCCGCGTCTATCCTCGCATGCGGTGACGTCGCGAGAACGTTTATCGCCGCCGCATCGTCCCAGGAAGCGTTGAGCCATTCGCCGAAATGCTCGCGATCAATAACGGGGAGCTGTATCAGCCTGAATTCCGTCACGGGCGGAACGTCCATCGTAAGCCCGCCGTAATCATCGTCTATCGAAGCGATAAAGCCTTCGAGCGTAAATGCTATGTATGAGCGAGCTTCCTTAACGCGCACCGTCGCCTTGTACGGCGCATTTTCAAAGCCCACCGTCAGCACGTCGCCTTTGCGAACAACTGCGTTTGCTCGATACTCGGTCTTTTTGTTCGGGTAAGTCTGCTTCGTCTCGTTTTTAAAAGGCCTTTCCTGCGTCGCCGAGAAAAGCGCCGTCTCCTCGTCGCCGCGCACGCATTCGGTGCCATTCTTCTTGATGACGAGGCTCTTGACGAGGCAATCCGCCCCCACCGTCAGTCGGCACAGTTCGTTTTCAAATACTATGGTCTCGTTCATTCGGAAAATTCCTTTCGATGAATGAGTTTTCAATTTAAGCCACTACCATAATGCCATAAAACGGCTTCGTTGTCAAGCCTTTTTTAAAACTTTTCAAACTTGCCGCCATTATCTTGATTTATCCGCACGTATGTGGTAGAATAGTTAAAACAAAATGTATGCAGGTGCCTATGTATTCAAGAGTCTACGTCGAAGTGACTAACGTTTGTAATAAAAGCTGCTCCTTCTGCCACGGAACGAAGCGCTCGCCGCGAATGATGAGTTTCGCCGAGTTTTCCCTCGTCGCCGAGAAGCTTCGCCCGCTGACGGGCTATCTCTATTTTCATCTTATGGGCGAGCCGCTTTGCCACCCCGAGCTTCCGCGCTTTATTAGATATGCGTCGTCCTTGGGCTTCCGCTGCGCTGTAACGACGAACGGCTCTCTCCTCGATTCGCGCGGCGATGAGCTCATCGCCGCGGGAGTA
This sequence comes from uncultured Ruminococcus sp., assembly GCA_964434325.1. Lineage (GTDB taxonomy): Bacteria > Bacillota > Clostridia > Oscillospirales > CAG-272 > UBA1740. The sequence goes on along the minus strand of CAYSUO010000035.1, from coordinate 2,504 downwards.
TATAAAGTCAACGTCTCGTTGCATCGCTTCGCCGAAGAAGCGGAAACGGTAGCCTATCTTGAAAAGTGCTTCGATTTTGCCGATAGAGCCTCCGAGGCGGGAGTGCTCACCGTGCTTCGCCTTTGGAACGGGGCAGGGAATGGCGGGGAAAACGCCGAGCTCATCGCTCGCCTTCGCGAGCGCTTCGCCACAGGTGAGTGGCGCTTCGGTCCTCGCGGCGCGCGTATTCGCCATAAGCTCCATGTCGAGTACGGTGAACGCTTCGCATGGCCCGATATGAGCGCCCCCGATATGGGAAGCGACGTTTTTTGCTACGGACTCTTGGATCACTTCGGCATACTTGTGAACGGAACGATAGTCCCGTGCTGTCTTGACGCGGACGGAGTGATCCCCCTCGGCAACGCCTTCGATGGCGATATCGCCGCCGCCCTGCAAGGCGAGCGCGCCGTCAAAATGCGCGAGGGCTTCAAGTGCCGCCGCGCTTCCGAGGCGCTTTGCCGCCGTTGCGGCTATGCTCGCCGCTTTTCTCGCAATATTTCAGCGCCAAAGCAAATTTAAAAATCAGAGGCTCGTTAAAATAAGCTCATCAAGTGCTTTAAGCTTGATTTTTCCAATTAGGCAGAAACAAATGAAAAACGGTAGAAGTAAAGAAATTTCTCTGCTTCTACCGTGTTTTTTCGGGAAAACCAAGGTTAAAACCTACGGTTTTTCTGTTTTGATTTAAGTTTTCGTTTGTTCCCGCCTAAATGCGGCGACGTATGCCGAAGGTAGCTTAAAGCTTTTCGTAGCTTCCTACTTTGGCTTCGGGGTCAATGTCCACCGTTTCGCTGTATTGCACGTGCTCTATCTCACAGCCCGCCCCTATCTTGACGTTCCTGCCGACGACCTGCTTCGCCTTGACGTATTCGAGCGCGACCTCGTCTCCCTCTATCGCGTCGTCAACGGTCAAAAGCCCCTTGCCCAAAAGCTTCGAGAAAAGCGGGACGCGAACGTCGATCCCCCGCCGCCACGGGTATATGTGGATGTTGCTTCCGCCAATGCTTCCGAGTCTGCTGTCGGGCGAGCCCTGTAAAACAATTTCAATGTTCTCCGCGTTCAAAAGCCCCGCGGAATGAACGCTTCCGCTTATCTTAACGTTCTCCGCCTCTATTCCGACATCGGCGCTTATCCCGCCGCTAACGGAGAGGGAAGAGCATTTTATGAGCCCCGCCGCCTTGATGCTTCCCGAAACCTTCATCTCATCCTCCGCTATAACGTCGCCCGCGGATTTGAGCGAGCCACTAACGTGAACGCTCTTCGCCTTCATCGAGCCGTCCGCCTTGAATGAGCCCGAAACGCTTACCCCCTCGGCAACGGTGAGCGTACCGAGCGCCTTCCCCGTCCCCGAGCATTTAAATTCCTTGCACGCAACGTTGCCGTCTATCGTCGCCGTACCGCTGACGTATATTCCGTCAACATATTCTCCCGCGGAAACGTGTCCGCACCCTGCAATTTTCATTTTCGTGAGTCTCCTATCTTCATAATTTCTTTTAAAGTGTTTAAAACGTTGCCGCTCCGCTTTCCGTCGCGCACGAAAAATATCCCGCGAATGTCGTCAAGCTTGAAGCTCTTTTCGCCGTAAGCCGTGCTGATGGCGATGAGCTCGTTCTTTTTCTCCTCGCCGTGTAGCTCCTCTGCCAGCTCGTCGAGAACAACGTCGTCTTTTTTGCTGATTATCGTCTCTATCCTCTCCGTCACAAGTGCTTCGGGGAAAAACGTCTCCTGCCCCGTCACGGTGGATTTCTTGATAAACCATTCGTCGGGTATCAGCCCCTTCCGCTTCCACCTGTAAAGCGCACCGTAAGATATGCCGTATCTTTCAAGCAGCGCCTTTTTCGATATGAGCCCTTCCTCTTCCATTCGTTATCCTTTCCGCCGCCCCGCTATCCCCGCATATCCCGTCGAAGGCTTGAAGATCGCACGGCGGCTTTCGGCACGGGCTATCCGCACCGAATCCTTGCGTAACATTGTTACGATAATAGTATAGCATAACATTGTTACGCTGTCAAGAGCTTTTTCAAAAAAATGCGAAAAAATGCAATCTTTTCGATAAGCGGGGAAGGGCGTCGCTTTCTTTAAGTATATTCCGCGCGTTTGCGAATAATGCCGCGCCTCGCGCCGCTCGCAAACAAAAGAAGGGTGTCTCATTATAAATTCAATAAAAACAAGGTTTTGTGGATAAAACTACGGTAATATAAAAAGCGAGTTTTTAATGAGACGCACACGCGGAGGCTTGGCGGATTTAGAGCGAAATCGACGGCTGACGAGAGATAGACGAGTAAGGGTACTCATGCTGTGAAACGTCGATAAAACGAAAAACATAATTAAAACGAGAAAACCGTAGGTTTTAACCTTGATTTTTCTTAAAAAAACACGGTAGAAGCAAAGTTCTTTCTTTACTTCTACCGTGTTTCGTTCGGCTTTGCCTAAATGCGACAGCCTTTTTTAATCAAGGAGTCTCACTC
>CAYSUO010000034.1:0-16217 GCA_964434325.1 uncultured Ruminococcus sp. | reverse complement strand
ACTTTTTCTATTCTCTTTTTCCCTTTTCAGTCTCACATCAATTGTAACATTACATCGCGACGAGCTCTTCCTATCCGCAGGGCTTGACTTTTGCCGCTTTTTGATATATAATAGCTTATCCCCTTAGGCGTTCGATACCGAGCTTCTCGGTCAAGCAGGGAAAGTGCAGTGCAAATCTGCCGCAACAGCCATTGCCGTAATGAGAGCAGCCACTCTGAGTCGGAAGGCCTGCCGAACGCTTGCTGGTGTACTCTCCTTGGGCAATTGAAGGAGTGGGCCAAAGCGCGCGGGGAGTTTTTCGCGCGCTTTTCGTCTCACGCTCCGCGTGAGGCGTTTTTGGTTTTGCCTACGAAGCACGAAAATTTCTTAAAGCTCCAAGTGTCGGGGCTATCCCGTGCGTCGTAATAGTAATAACGAAGGGAGAAAACTAATGAAAACTAAAAGAATAGTGGCGCTCGCATTGGCGCTGGTGATGGCGCTCCTTGCGCTCACCTCGTGTGCGGGCGGAAACGTTGCGGAGAAAGGCACCGCAACGCTGGTTATTGAAACGAGCTCGGAAGGAAACGACAAGTACGTTGTTTACAGCGTTGACCTTGCGAAGCTCGAAGATCGCGATGAGGGCGCGCTTTCTCTGCTCGAATATTTGGCAGGTCAAGAGGGAAGTGCTCTCTATTATTCCGCGACGTGGGGCGGCGGATACGGGGCATACCTCAATTCGATAGGCTCGCTTTATCCTGACGCTTCAAAAGAGTATATTGCTGTTTATACCTCGGTTGAGAAGGATTTTGCAGTGCCGAGCGAGTGGGCTCCCACCGTTGCCACCGTGAAATACGGCGACGCAACGCTTACCTATTCAGGCGTCGGTATCAGCTCGATGACCGTCGAGGACGGCACCGTGATACTTTTTAGGGTCGAGGGCTTCTGATATATGAGCTTAAAGGGGCGGAAACGCAACAATAGCGTTGCACGCTCCCTCGCGCTCGTCGGTATAATGGCTGCTACCGTCGAGTGTGGGAAGCTTGCTCTCTCGTTCATTCCCAACGTCGAGGTCGTCACTCTGCTCCTCGCACTCTACGGCTACGTTTTCGGCTGGCTCGGCGTTGTCGCCGCCTTCGTCTTCGTCAGCATAGAGCCGCTCATCTGGGGCTTTGGCACCTGGGTCGTTTCCTATTATCTCTATTGGCCGCTCGTTTCCCTCGTCTTTATGCTTCTCGGGCGCCTCGGGGTGAAAAATCGCTTCGTTCTCACCGCCTTCGCCGTGGTGCTGACCGCGTATTTCGGCGTTTTGACCTCGCTCGTGGACATAGGGCTTCTCTCGGGTTTTTTCGACGATTTCTTTTATAGATTCGCCGTCTACTATGCGCGCGGCATAGTTTTCTACGTGGTGCAAATCGTCTGCAACGCGGTGCTCTTTCCCCTCATCTTTCGCTTCCTCGCGGGAAAGCTGACGCGGATAAGGCTTCAAGCCTTCGGGGAGCGCGCCGTGCCCAAAGCGGAGCACGACGGCGAGCCTCGCGAATAGCGGAGCTTCTTACATTCTCATATAACGAAAAAGAGCGAGGATACCGCAATCGGTGCTTCGCTCTAAATTTTGCCCCTAAGCTGCGAGCTCTCGCGTTTTTTTAAGTTATAATGAGCATTTTTAAAAAAGCGGTTGACAACGTTCGCGCTTTCCTGTATAATGAAGGCGTGCCGAGCTTGCTCGGAAAAAATGCCGCTTTGCGGCGGAACGGAGAGACTTGATGATAGTCAAGGATTACATTAAAGCATTTGAAAAGCACGGGCTCGGAATGTTCGTCCACTTCGGCGTTTACAGCCTGCTCGGCGAGGGCGAATGGTCGCGCCATCTCGGCATTCATTCCAACGAAGAATACGACGCGCTCTACAAGAAATTCAATCCCGAGCGCGACTGGGCGGAAAAGCTCGTTGCAACGGCGAAGGCGGCGGGGTGCAAATACATAACCCTGACGACGCGCCACCACGACGGCTTCTCCCTCTACGACACCTGCGGGCTCAATGAATACGACGCCCCACACGCGCTCGCGGGGCGCGACCTCGTTCGCGAGTTCGTTGACGCCTGCCGCGCCGAAGGCATAATTCCCTTCTTCTACCACACGCTCCTCGATTGGCACGAGCCCAGCTACAACGATAACTTCAAAGAATACCTCGTATATCTCCGCCAAAGCATCGAGCTCCTTTGCAAGAATTACGGTAAAATAGGCGGCCTCTGGTTCGACGGAATGTGGGACGGCTCGAAGGCGGGCTGCGACTGGGAAGAGGACGCTCTGTACTCTCTCATCAGAAGCTATCAGCCCGAGGCGATGATAATAAACAACACGGGCATGGAGCACATGGGAGAGCTCGGACATATAGAGCTTGACTCCGTGACGTTCGAGCGCGGCAAGCCGCAACCGATAAATCTTGAAGCTTCGCCGAAATATATTGCAAGCGAAATGTGCCAAGTCTTTGCGGATCACTGGGGCTATGCGAAGCGCGATTACAACTTCAAGTCACTTTCCGATATAATAAAGGATCTTTGCACCTGTCGCCGCTACGGCTCGAATTTCCTCATCAACGTCGGCCCCATGGGCAACGGTTATTTGAGAAATCTTGACGAGCAAATGCTTCGCGAGCTCGGCAAATGGGTGGAGCTCAACGAAGAGGCGCTTCGCCTCCCGCGCCCCTCTGGCATCGAAATTGAGGGCAAGGAGAACGAGTTCATTCTCCAAAACGGTGACGACTACTACTTCTTCGCCTACGACCTGCCGAACGGCGGGTGTGCAAGCGTCGTCCTCTTCTCCCCTGGATTGGAGGGCTTCAAGTTTAAATTCAAATTCTCCAAGAAGATAAAGTCCGTCAAGTGGCTCGACGAGGACGACGAGGTCTCCTTTGAGCAGAACGGTGACGAGGTTGTTCTTCTTCCCGCCAAGCAGCGCTACGGCATCAGCCTTGTGGTGCGCGTTGCTAAAATAACCGTCGAAGAATAAGCGAGGTCAAAACAAGCTATGATAGTTAAAGATTACATAAAAGCGTTTGAAAAGCTCGGAATAGGAATGTTCGTCCACTTCGGAGTTTACAGTCTGCTCGGCGAAGGGGAATGGATACGCCTCTCGGGTAGCTTCTTCCATAAAAAGTACGATGCCCTCTACGAAAAATTCAACCCCGAGCGCGACTGGGCGGAAAGGCTCGTTGCCACCGCCAAAGAGAGCGGCTGCAAATACATCGTCCTCACCACGCGCCACCACGACGGCTTCTCCCTCTACGATACCTGCGGGCTCAACGACTACGACGCACCGCACTCGCTCGCGGGGCGCGACCTCGTTCGCGAGTTCGTTGACGCTTGCCGCGCGCAAGACATCATCCCCTTCTTCTATCACACGATGCTGGACTGGTACATACCGAGCTGCCGCGAATATTGGCCCGACTATCTCGCCTATCTGAGAAGGAGCGTCGAAATCCTCTGCACGAACTACGGCAAAATAGGCGGACTCTGGTTTGACGGAATGTGGAGCCAGCCCGATTCGGACTGGGAGCTCGATAAGCTCTACGGCGTTATAAGAAGCAATCAGCCCGAGGCAATCATCATCAACAATGACCATAGACCCAATGAGCGCCACCCCGAGATAGACGCCATCACCTTCGAGAGAGAAAAGCCCGACGAGGTCGAGTACAACGGAAAAGAAAAGTACGTTGCCAACGAGATGAGCCAGGTGTTCGCCAATCACTGGGGCTACGCGAAGCACGATTTCAGCTTCAAATCGACTGGCGAGATAATAAAGGATCTTTGTTTCTGCCGTCGCTACGGTGCGAACTATCTCATCAACGTAGGCCCCATGGGCAACGGCTATCTTCGCCCGATCGAAGAGGCAATGCTCTTGACCGTCGGCGAATGGATAAAGCTTAACTCCGAAGCCCTGTATCTTCCGCGCCCTTCGGGCATAGAGCTCGAAGGAAGGGAGCACGACTTCATTCTTCAAAACGGCGACGACTACTATTTCTTCGCCTACGACCTGCCCAATGGCGGCTCGCCCAACGTCGTCCTTTCTTCGCCCGAGCTTGCGGGCTTCCGATACAACTTCAAACTGGATAAGAAGATAAAGTCCGTCAAGTGGCTCGACGAGGACATTGATGTTTACTTTGAGCAAAACGGCAGCGACGTTAAGCTTATGCCCTCCAAGCAGCGCTACGGCATCAGCATGGTTGTTCGCGTTGCTAAAATAGAAGTTGAGGCTTAATAAAACATAGCACCCCGTGCGAATTTTCGCGCGGGGTGCGTTTTGCATATTATGAAGCCGTGAAATTTCGGCGCCGCAATTTGTAAACAACACTTTGCAAAAGCTGAAACAACTCGAAAATCGAAACTGCTTTGTGCGCTCTCTTCTGCAAAATGTGCAAGCGTCACCTGTCGCCCTTTTGCTCAGTGCATTTCGCCAGCTTGATTATTCGGCTCGTCCCGAGGCGCTCCGCGCCGCGGTTTATGAAGTCTTCCGCATCCGCCAGCGTTGCGATGCCGCCCGCCGCCTTCACTTTGAGCGGCGGCTTTGCGTGCTCGTGCAAAAGCTCAACGTCGCTCGCGGTCGCCCCCGAAAGGGAGAAGCCCGTCGAGGTCTTAACGAAGTCGGCTTCCGCCTCGGCAACGAGCTCGCAAGCCTTTTCCTTTTCCTCGTCCGTCAAAAGGCAGGTCTCTATGATGACCTTCAACACCTTCCCGCGGCATGCCGCGCGCACCGCCTTCATCTCGGAAAGGACCGCGTCATAGGCGCGCGCCTTGAAAAGCCCGACGTTTATCACCATGTCGATTTCGTCCGCCCCGTTCTTTACCGCGTCCTCAGTCTCAAAGACCTTGACCGCAGTGGTCGCGTATCCGTTCGGGAAGCCGATAACGGTGCACACGGGGATCCTGTCTCCCACGTATTCTTTTGCAAGCCCAACGTAACACGGGGGCAGACATACCGAGGCGGCACCGTACTTTATTCCGTCGTCACACAGGAGGCGAATATCCTCGGGGGTCGCTGTTTGAAGAAGAAGCGTGTGGTCACATTTTGAAAGAATTTCTCTAAGCTCCATTCGGTTTCTCCTTGCTTTTATTTTTTGTTGTTCGCTTTTATTTTTTCGAGCCAGCATTTGTGGCAAACGGCAGTGTAGCGCTCGTTCCCTCCGAGAAAGACCTGCTCGCCCTCGGTGATAACGTTGCCGCCCCCGTCGAGCCGCGCATTCACGGTCGCCTTTCTTCCACATTCGCATATCGTTTTTATTTCGGCTATCGAGTCCGCAACCTCGAAGAGGCGGCGGCTTCCCGAAAAGAGGCGCGTCAGGAAATCCGTTCTCAGTCCGAAGCAGAGAACGGGGACGTTCCTCTCATCCACTATCCTTCTCAGCTCGTCTATCTGCTTCTCCGTGAAGAACTGACATTCGTCGCCGATAACGACGTCGGCGGTCGAGTGCTTACGTTCAAAAAGCGCGAATACGTCGTCGTCCGTTTCGATTCGCGTACAAGCGGCGGAAAGACCTATGCGCGATCTCAACTCGTCCCCGTCGCGCACGTCGACGGCGGGCTTAATGAGCCAGACCTTCATTCCACGCTCCTCGTAGTTGAACTTCGTTATGAGAGCTTGCGCCGTTTTGGAGGAGCCCATAGCTCCGTACTTGAAGTAAAGCTTCGCCATTTCTATCTCCGTGCGTCTTTTAATTAAGTATAACATATTTTTTCGCAAAAATAAAGAGGCTTTTCAAAGTTTTTCATTTTGCCGCGCACGGCACGGAGCGCCCTCCTATCAAGTTATTGACTTTTTCCTTCAATAGTTGTATAATATAGACGATATAAGAAGCCGATGCGTGAGACGCGCGCGGCTTTCGTGGCTTGTCGGCGCGATCGCGCAAGGCACAGGCGAAGGGAGACCAAAATGTCTAAGATTTACAATTTTTCATCGGGGCCCACCATGCTGCCCGACGAGGTGCTTGAAAAGGCGAAGAGCGAAATGCTGAATTATAAGCGCACGGGTGCGTCGGTGTTGGAGCTCGCCTCCTCGTCCAAGGAGATAGAGCGCCTTATGGACAAAACGGAGAAGTCGCTCCGCAAGCTTCTCGGGATACCCGCCAACTACAAGGTGCTGTTTATGCCTGGGGGCGCTTCGACGCAGTTTGCCGCGGTACCTATGAATCTGCTCTCGTCGCATAAGTGCGCGGACTACGTGGTCTCGGGGATACATTCAAAGAAGGCGGTGCTTGAAGCGAAGAAGCACGGAGATATTGCCATTGCCGCGTCGAGCGCGGGGGCGATGCCCGCGTTTTCCACCGTGCCTGAAACGAGGCGTAGCGATTTCCGCCCCGACGCGGACTACGTGCATATATGCTACAATAACAGCGTCTACGGGACGACGTTCCCGTCGGTGCCCGATACGGGAAATATTCCGCTCGTTGCGGATATGTCGTCGTACCTTTTGTCGGAGCCCGTCAACGTGTCGAAGTTCGCCCTCATTTATGCCTCGTCGCAACAAAATCTCGGGACGGCGGGGATGAGCGTCGTCATTGTGCGTGACGATATTATAGGCGGCGCCGCGGCGGGAACGCCGTCCGTGCTCGACTACAAGATATTGGCGGAGACCAAGTCGCGATACAGCACGCCGCCCGTGTGGTCGATATACATCGCGGGGCTCGTTCTCGATTGGATCGCCTCGCTCGGCGGGCTCGACGAGATAAAGCGCCGCAACGAAAGAAAGGCGAGCCTCATCTATGACTATCTCGACTCGCAGAAGTATTACACGGCGTCCGTGGATAAAAAATGCCGCTCGATGATAAACGTCGTCTTCGTCACGGGGGATGCCGCGCTCGACAAAAAGTTCGTCGCCGAGGCGGAGGAGCGCGGGCTCGCAAATCTCGCGGGAGACCGCGCCGTTGGCGGTATGCGTGCGTCGATATACAATTCGATGCCCTACGAGGGCGTTGCGGCGCTCGTCGAATTTATGAAGGAATTTGCGGCGCAGAATCCCAAGATAGATGCGTGACGGCGCTTAGTCAGAATCAAACGAAACACGGTAGAAGTAAAGAACGGTCTCTGCTCCTACCGTGTTTTTTGAAAACAAATGCTTTGTTTTGTTTTCGTTTGTTTCTGCCTAAACCGTCAGCCACCAGCGCGTGGCTCATTGAAAGCTCGCCTTTTATTTTTGCTGTGAGTTTGCCCCAAAAACGTGTTTTCATTGAATTTTTAATGAGATACACAGGTATGTTAGATGTGCGCACGTTCCTAATTCATTGCGTCGTGAGACTGCACTTTTGTTAAGTACAATTTACAAATATGGCACCAAACGTTAAAGGCTGGGTAATAAATGCAATATATAATTATTATAATGAAAGGTGTGGTTATAATATGAAGAAAAGACTTATCGCGCTTTTGCTCTTGCTTTCGGTAACGGTGGCGGTGACGTGCGCTTGCAACGACGAGGAGAAGCCCCCCGAGATACCGACGGGCGGCTTCGGCGGCCTATCTCCCTTCGGTAGCGCCGCCGTGGATTTTACCGACTACTCGACCGTGGCGGCGAGCGATTTCCTCGCCGAGGGCGTAATAAATGCGGCGCTCAACACGGGAGCCACGGAAAGCGCCACGCGCTACGAGATAGATCTCGACGCCTTGGGAGAGGCGAAAAGCGATGCCTATTCCTATAAAAACGATGAATTGAAGATAAGCGCGGGCGGTATCTTCGTTTTGAGCGGAACACTTTCGGGCTGTGTCAGCGTTGCCGATACGGACGAGGCGGTAACGCTCGTTCTGAACGGAGTCAATATCGCCACGACGAGCGCGCAAAATTGCGCCGCGATAGTCTTTAAAAAGCCGAGCGGCGATTCGGCGGCGGCACGCATCATCACCGTGTGCGAGGGGACGATCAACGTCCTTGCCGACAGCACGGGAGACGACGCGGATGGAGACGGCGCGGTCATACAGGCGAAAAAACGCTCTCTCACGATAAACGGCGGCGGCGAGCTTCGGCTCGAATGTAAGGGCGATGAGACGAGCGGAATCAAGGTGAAAAAGGCGTTGGTCATCGACGGGGTTAAATTGACCGTTTCGTCGGCGGCAAAGAACGGGATAAAGGCGGATGAGCTCATCGTTATCAGAAACGCGAGCCTCACGGTCTCGGCGGGCAACGACGGGATAAAGACGGATATGGAGCCCGAGAGCGACGATGAGGCGAGGCTCTACGCGTCGGAGAGCAGATACGGCTATTTGTACATTGAAAACTCGGACATCGACGTGAGCGCGGGAGACGACGGAATTTCCGCGAACAATTGTATTTATATCGCCAATTCCGCCAACAACAAGATAAAGATAGTGACGAACGGCGGCGCACCGCAAACGGTGACGGAGGCTTCGTCGGATAGCGCAGACGGGAAGGGGATAAAGACCGACGGCGTCGAATACGGCGACGTTTTGTACGAGGCGAGCTACGCGGTCGGATACGGTCTCGTTATCACGGGGGGAAGCTTCGAGATAAATTCCAACGACGACGCCATCTCATCGAAGGGGAGCGTCTTGATAGTGGACGGCGACTTCGATATCGCGAGCGGCGACGACGGGATACACGCCGAATATCTCACGAAAATACTCGGCGGAGATATCACGGTGCGTAAATCGTACGAGGGGATCGAAGGGGCAAGGGTCGAAATACTCGGCGGCACCCTCGACGTTACGGCGCTGGACGACGGAATTAATGCCGCCAACGCGGACCTCAAAGACTATTTCTACTATATCCTCGTTGCGGGCGGCAACGTCGCGGTGAACGCGGACGGCGACGGCTTGGACAGCAACGGCACCTTGAAGATTACGGGCGGCGTGCTCAACGTTTGCGGCCCCGTCACCAACGATAACTCCGCGCTCGACGCGGACAGCGGCATCATCATCAACGGCGGCACCGTCTGCGCCGTCGGCTCCTCGGGCATGCTTGAATTTCCTTCGGACAAGTCGGAGCAGTGCTACCTCGGCTTGCGGCTCAACGAGTCCCAGTCGGCGAATATGACCATCATCGTCAAGGACGGGGACGGCAACGAGCTGTTTCGGGCAACCCCCGCGAAAAAATACAGCTCCGTGATAATAAGCCTCCCCGCGCTCGTTGACGGCGAAAGCTATTCGCTTATTGTAGGCGGTGAAACCCATACGGTGACGGCGGGCTTCCAACTTTCGGGAACGATGGGCGCTCCCAATGGAATGGAAAGGCCCGACGGAATGGGCGGCCCCAACGGAACGGGGAAACCCGACGGAATGGGAGATCCCAACGAAGCTGGGAAGCCCGACGGAAAAGGCGACCAGAAAGGGAATGGGTGAGCCCTGACGGGCAACTTTGAATGGCGCCTAAATAAACCGAGTGCCTTGCGAGCGGTGCCGCCACGCGATAAGTCGCCAGCGGGCGACTCGATAGCTTCAAAGCAAAGATACTGACGAGAGTAATCCATGTAGAGGGCGACCAAGGCGTCGCCCTCTCCGCCGTAAGCGCCGAATGGCGCAATGCCGCGTATACGCGAGCTCGCGATATGAAGAGGCGAACGCCTCAACGCGCCACCTAAGGCACCGCCAAAATGTCCCCGCTCAATATAAATACCCCCTTAAAGTGCCTTGAAAACCTTTTGCGCTTTCAAGTGTCTGCTTTAAGGGGGTATTTGGTTTTCGCTTTGCTTTTGGTGTTTGAGCGTCAATCCTTGCCTGCCTCACCTTTGGCGCAAACTTTGATGAGCGAGCCGATAAACGAAAAAGCATAAATTAGAATAAAATAAATTAGAATAAATTCAAAGGATTTCAAGCTCGAAAACAAAAAGACAAAAGTTAGAGACTGTCGCATTTAGGCAAAGCCGAATGAAAAACGGTAGAAGTAAAGAAATATCTCTGCTTCTACCGTTTTTGTGGAAAATCAAGGTTAAAACCTACGTTTGTTTTGATTTGAGGTTTCGTTTTATCGACGTTTCAAAGCTCAATTATCCTTGTACGTTTATCGCTTGTCAGTCGTCGATTTTTGCTCTAAATCCGTTAAGCCTTCGCGTGTGTGTCTCATTAAAAATTTGTTTTTTATGGTTTTACTGTGGTTTTATCCGCAAAAACATTGTCTTTATTGAATTTTTAATGAGACCCCCCTTTTTCGGTTATTTGTCTGACTCAACAGGCTATAAGTAATAAAATCACCTACAACGTAATGGGGCGGAGTTCGCTTTTTCATTTATACCTAAATGAAGCGGCGGCTTAATCGTAGATAGCGGTTTTAGTTGCCATAGCTTAGTATCTTTTTGAGAGTTTCCTCGCTCCGTTTGAAGGCTTCCTCATTGTCGCTTTTGTTGGCGTTGCCCGCGTAGGCGTTTAGAGCTCTGATGCAAATAACGGTGTTGTCGGGCAGGTCGCATATCCCTGGAAGCGCCGCGAAGGCGGTGGAGCGGAGATAGATAGCCCCCTCGTCAAGATATTCGGGCGTGCCGCCGCTCACGTAGGGCGCTATGCTCGTGAAAACCGAAAAACGCTCACCGTTTATCTTTAAATTTGAAAATTGACGATACAGCGAGTCCGAGAGAAAGCAAAGGTAGTTGGAGCTGTACATCATCGTGTATTCGAGGTTTTCCTTGTTGTTGTTTATCAGGGTGTAGTTGACGCTTTCGTCGCCGCCCGCGCGTTCTATTTCGGCGATCTCCTCGTTCGTCAGCATAAAGCTGTCTAAGAGCTCAATGTTTATTTCGCCGTCCCCGTCGTAGTCGTTGACAACCTGCTTGAAGGACGAGAGCATCGTCACGTACTCGGCGACGTCGCCATCCTTGGCGGTGCGCGATATATTCTTTGAGCCCGCGTAAACAATGTGGATATCGTAGCTCTGGCGGCTACACGTTTGCACCGTGCATATCGTTACGGTGAAAACAAGGAAGAGCGCGATAAGGCTGTGCCATTTATAGTGATACCAAAAATTATCGAGCCAGCGGAGGAGCTTATTTTTTTTCGGCGCGTCCGCCGTGAGCTCCGTCGTTTGCTGTGCGTTTTCTTCCATACCTTATCCCTTCTCGGCTGAGCCGTGGCTTCGCTTGCGGGAAGCCGCCGCGTATTGGAGCGAGGCGCGCTTCGCCGTCGTGGCGCGGCTCACGTAGCCATTTTAGCATAGCGAAAGCTCGCTTGCAAGCTTTAATTGTTAATATTCTTAAAATTTATGCGATGTATTGCTTTAAACCGTTATTTGAGCATTAAAACGCACTGTGATTGAAGCAGTTCGATTTGATTGGGAATAAAAGCGCACGAAAACGCGTCTTACAGTAGAGCCAAAGCCTGTGGGGCGGTGACAAAACGAGCTCTATTTGTGGGCTGGCGCATGGCGTGTTAAGAAAACGCGCCTTACAGTAGAGTCAAAGCCTGTGGGTGAGTGACAAAACGAGCTCTATTTGTGGGCTGGCGCAGGGCGTGTTAAAAAACAGCCATACAAACGCAAGGCTTAGCTCGCTCGGCGCGTTAAGAGAGCATAAGCTCCACAAGCTTTATCGCAATGTAGCGATGAAGCTCGCGGCGGGGGTGATTGAGCTTGTTTGCCAAGAGCTCCGTCGTGTTTACTCCCGCCGCGTTCATAAGCTGCCATTGGCGGTAAATATCGCACACGGGTATCCCCTCTTTTTCCGCAAGCGCCGTCGCCGCGCGAAAATATTCGGTCAAAACTCCGCTGTTCTGTATCGCCGCGAAGCTTTCCGCCGCCGCTTTGAGCGCGTTCTCAGTGAGGCGCGGGCTCGTTTCGGTGTTCATATAATTTTGAGTTAAAAATATGACCTCGCACCTTGCCGCTTTCAGCTGCTCGAAGATGGCGGATAGAGCATCAACGTAGCTCTGTAAGCCCTGCAAGCCCCTCGTGCTGTCGTTGAGCCCGAAGGAGACGACAACCAAGTCGGGTGAATAGCGGAGCACGTCGCGCGCGAGGCGGGAGAGCCCACCCTGCGCGTTGTCGCCGCTTATTCCGCTGTTGACGATGTTGAACTGCACGGTAGGATAAATAAGGTTTAAAAGCTCGCGAACGCGCGTGCTGTACGCGCTCCCCACGTCGAACTCCGTTTCAATGCCGCCACTCGGAAGCTCGTAGCACTCGAAGCAGCCCTGGGTAACGCTATCGCCTATGAAGGCTATCGTGATGGGGGCGTTCGCCATTCGGTCGCTCTGCTTCGCCTTTATTTTTTCAACTATTTTCATAATATTTCACTCCGACTAAATGCAAATATTTGTTTTCATTTTTCTGTTTTCTTTGTGCTCGATGACCTGGTGCGCGTTTGCGTGGACTTTGCCGCCGAGACGCAAAGCTCCGTTACGGCGACGAGCGCTTTTAAGAGCCGCTGCCTTTCGGCTTGCGGCAGGGTGCGCGCCTCGCGATAGGCGCGCAGAAGCTCCACCTCGTCGTCTGAGAGACGGGGGCTCGCCTCGTCGCTCGGCGGAAGTTCGTAGAGTTCGCCGAGGCTCATGCCGAGCGCTTCTGCGAGGCGCGGCAAAAGCTTCATAAATGAGGCGGAGGCGTTGCGCCGCCAATTGTTAACCGTTTTGGGCGGTAGCTCTGCGGCGCGCTCAAAGGCGGCGTCGCTCTCAAAGTCCGCCTCGATGAGCGCGAGAAGGCGCTCTCTCATTTTTTCCGTGCTTTTGTCCATTGGCTCTCGTCCTTCCTCTTCGGTGCGCCTTGCTTCGGGGGCGCGCTTCGCTTCGGTGTTTTTTGCACGGGTGGTGCTTTTCGCTCCGCAACGTTGGCGCGATTCGCCTTGTCCGTGCTAAACCCGAATTTCCCTATTTTGCGCCCGAGGGCGTAGTATTCTCCGTGCGCGTAGGCGATGAGCCCAGCGCGCTCGTAGCATATTCTTCCCGCCGAGTCAACGAGGGCGGGGTCACAGGAAACGTTTAGCACGTCCGCCATAAAAATATCGTGCGTTCCGCTTTCTATCACATTGAAAACGCGACATTCGAGCGCCAAGGGCGATTCCGCTATGGTGGGCGGAACAACGCATTGGCTGGGAAGCGCGGTCAGGGCACAGGTGGCGAACTTGTCTACCTTTGCCCCCGTGTAGATCCCCGCATAGTCGGCGGCGAGGGCGAGCTTATCCGAGGTAAGATTTATGACGAACTCGCCGCCCTCTTTGAGATAGCGGTGCGAGTGGCGCGAGGGGCGCACGGAGATGTAGGCGCGCGGCGGATCCGTTGAAAGTATGCCGCACCAGGCAACCGTCAAAACGTTCTTTTTGCTCGCGTTCCCCACGGTGACTAAAACGGCGGGAAGAGGCGCGAGGAGCGCACCCGCCTTGAAATTCTTTCTTTCGGAGCCTTCCATATTAATCTCCATTCCGCCGCCATAGCGGCGGCATAAAAGTTTAATGAAATTCACCTGCGTCGCTTGCGACAAAAACGGGGGCGGGTCCCGTTTTTAAGGTGAATTTATGCGTGAAATAAGGATGCTTATCGTTTCAAATCAGTGAATTTTCACGCTATTCTCCGCGCGGCTCTTCGCCTTGTTCTTCGTTTGGCGCTTCCAACATTCCGAGCCAGGCGCGCGTCAGCAAACGGTCAGGCAGGAGCTTGAAGAGCAGGTGTTGGAGCTTCGTGTACGCATTCGTGACGTACATGCGCCGCCCTCGGTCGACTGCACGGATACAGCCGCGCACGGCGCGCTCGACGTTCAAGAGGGGCTTCATTGCCTCGCGGCGCGGGTGCGTGGCGGAGCTGTTGGAGAGCGCCTTATCGATGAAGTCGGTGCCGACCCAGCCTGGGCAGAAGCAGCAGGCGCGAAGTCCGCGCTCGCGAAGCTCGTAGTTTAGCGCCTTGGTGTAGTGCAAAACGAAGCTTTTCGAGGCGGCGTAGACGTTGAAGGCGGGGAGCGGGGTGAAGCAGGAGCCGCTTCCGAGCTCAATTATCCTGCCGCCGCGCTTCATATAGGGAATGACGGCATTGGTGATGAGGACGAGCGCCTTGACGTTGAGATCTATCATGCGCTCCGCCTCGCCGTCGTCAAGCTCCGAATAGGTGCCGAACGTGCCGAAGCCTGCCGCGTTTATCAGATAGCCGACCTCGGGGCGCGCCTCGGCGAGCGCGGAGCGAACGCTCTCAATGCCTTCACTTGTTGAAAGGTCTGCGGAGATGATGCGTGCGCTAACGCCGAGCTCCGCGGCAAGAGCCTCCATGCGCGCCGCACGGCGCGCGATAAACCAAAATTCGGTGACGTCGGGGCGGCGGCTGAGCTGGCGCGCAAATTCGCTGCCTATCCCGCTGGACGCACCCGTTATTATTGCAACGGACATAGCTTTTCCTTTCGCTGTGGCTTTTTCTTTTAAGCTTTTACGAATATAATGATAGCACAAGGGGGAGCACTTGTCAAGCCGCACCCGCGGCAACGTGTGAAGGCTTTGAAAAATTACAAAAATACGGTAGAAGCAGAGATATTCTTTACTTCTACCGTTTCCGTTTGGCTCTGCCTAAATGCGACAGCCTCTTTTGATTGTTTATGCCAATGCAACAGCCTCGTTGCCGCAGTATTGCGGCGCTTTGAATGGGTGCTCACTAAAAAGCGAGCCGTATTCGGGGAGAAAGCGTCACGCGTCTCATTTCGCGTTCTCCGCTTCGCGCGCCCGCTTCAAATCTTCGCGGACGCTACGCGCTCCCTCGGGCTGAATATCGCCCGTGCGCGTGAGCGAGATCTTCGTCAGCATAGGACCGACGAGCTCATAGATAAGGACTGCGAAGAGCGTTATGTTGGCGACTATCATTCCGTCCGCGCCGAGCTGCTGTGCCTTTATCGCCATTCCGAGGGCGACGCCCGCCTGGGGCAGGAGCGTTATTCCGAGGTAGTGGACTATCTTCTTGTCGCACTTCATAAGCGAAGCGCTTGCGTAGGCGCCCGAGTATTTTCCAAGCGAGCGGGCAATGATATAGACGATTCCAATGATGACGACGGCGACGTCGGCAAAGACGGAGAGCTCAAACTCGGAGCCGCTGATGACGAAGAAGAGAATGAGAATGGGCTGAGACCACTTCTCAACGCGCCCCATAAGCTCCTCGGAGAAGTCGCATATATTGCAAAAGACCGTGCCGAGCATCATGCAGACGAGGAGCGAGGAAAATGCCACGTGGACGCGCCCTATGTCAAATTCGAGCATGGAGAGGGCGACCGTCAAAAGCACGAAGGCGACGGAGAGCGCGGTGCGCTTCGTGTTGGAATGGAAGAAGCGCTCTAAGAAGTTGAAGGCGAAGCCCATGAGTGCGCCGAGCAGGAGCGAGAGCACGACTTCAAGAAGCGGGTTGACGATGATGGAGACGAGATCGGCGTGCCCCAGCGCCACGGCTTTGGCGATACCGAAGGAGACGGCGAAAACGACGAGCCCCACCGCGTCGTCCAAGGCGACGACGGGGAGCAGAATGTCGGTGAGTGCGCCCTTCGCCTTGTATTGGCGAACGACCATGAGCGTTGCCGCGGGTGCTGTCGCCGTCGCGACCGCGCCGAGAACGATGGCGGCGCTGAGGGAGAGCTTATCGGGAATGATGAAGTGGAGGCAGATGAGAAAAACGTCGACCACGACGGTGGTGACGAGGGCTTGCGCGATGCCGATGACGGTTGCCTGCTTGCCTATCTTTTTGAGCTGGGAAAGGCGAAATTCGTTGCCTATCGAAAAGGCGATGAAGCCGAGTGCCACGTCGCAAATTATCGAATAGCCTTCAACGTCGGCCATGCTGATGAAGCCGAGCCCAGGAACGCCGAGCGCTCCGAGGCAGTAGGGGCCGATGAGAACGCCCGCCACGAGGTAGGCGGTAACGGCGGGGAGCTTGGCGAGCTTCGCCGCGCGAGATAAGAGGAGCCCTGCCAAAAGGGCAACGGATAGGCTTAAAAGTGCTTGCATTTTGTTTGATCTCCGTTCCGCCGCCTTACGGCGGCAAGTATATACGTCTCAGCGTGTGTGTCTCACTAAAAATTCGGTTTTATTGCTCTTGCCGAGGTTTTACTTTGAAAATTTTGTTCATTGAATTTTAATGAGGCACACCCAAGTCTTTTCGCCGAGGGTGTTTTTTCACGAAGCTATTGTAGCACAAAAGAGAGATAAATTCAAGGCGCAAAAAGCGGAATTTTCGCGCTTTTCAAGGCGCAAATTTGTGCACTTTTTAAGCCGAGCCACCGCGTGAGCGAAGCGATAGAAAGCGGAACGCGGATTAAAATATATAAATGAAGGATATGAGTTTCATCTAAAATCATCATCAAGCA
>CAYSUO010000033.1:0-16398 GCA_964434325.1 uncultured Ruminococcus sp. | reverse complement strand
GGGCTTAGACATATCACTTGTAGCAATAAGCTTTACTCTTGACGAAAACTCACGATATGCGGCAACTATCACTCCGAGCGTATACTGCACAAAGGGGATATAATCGTTTTTGTCTTCATGCCAATACGCGGAACTGTTTTGCAGAGCCTCATAGTAAGTTTCTTTTGTCAGCTCGATCATTTTTTCGATACTGATATATTTACCAACGATATAGCCAGCGCGATATAAGAGGAGTAATGTGAGCAATCGGCTCATTCTGCCGTTACCATCATTGAATGGGTGAATGCAAAGGAAGTCAAGTATAAACATCGGAATGATGAGAAGCGGATCGGCATCCGTCTGTGCCGGAATTTCGTCAAATGCTTCGCAGATTGCATCAATCGCCGCAGGAGTTTCCCATGCAGGGACGGGTTGGAAGCGAACGAACTGATTTCCTTCACTATCTTCCTCGGCAATTACATTGTCAGAGCCCTTGTAAGATCCGCCGATGGACTTACCGCTGAATTTGTACAGATCTCGATGGAGCTGCAATATAATTGAAGGTTTTACGGGGATGAAGTCGTGGCTTTCGTGTATGGTAGAAAGCACATCGCGGTATCCAGCAATCTCTTGCTCGTTTCTTGTGCGAGGAGTTGTCTTGTTAGAAATGAGGCTTTTGAGGCGCTCATCCGATGTATAAATACCTTCGATTTTGTTTGATGCCTCGGTGCTTTGTATTTTAGCTATCTCGACAAGTTTAGTCAGCGTATCGGCTTTTGCTTCTATGAATAGGGTTTGCTCCCCTTTGTACTCGTGAATCTGTGTTAACAATGACACCACTTCGGGAGTCAGTAATTTCTGCCATTTGCTTTTGTAATTGTAATTATGCATATAAGCCTCGCATTATTTTATCTATGATAAAGTATATCACCAATTTTGTCACCCGTCAAGTCTATTTTGCTCATTTTTGCAAAAATGATTAAATTGAATTTTGAAATGTAATAATACAAGTGAAAAAGCTTGCTTGCAAGGGCTTTTTCACGCCGTATTTCAACGAGCGGCTGTTATTTGCTTTTTAGCAAATAACAAAGCGATAGCGACGCAAAAATTTATTTTTGCAAGCCGTGTAATGTTATAATACAAGCGAACGAACTTGCTTGCAAGGGTTTGTGAGCACCGTATTTCAACGAACGGCTGTTATTTGCTTTTTAGCAAATAACAAAGCGATAGCGACGCAAAAATCTATTTTTGCAAGCCGTGTAATGTTATAATACAAGCGAACGAACTTGCTTGCAAGGGTTTGTGAGCGCCGTATTTCAACGAACGGCTGTTATTTGCGTTTTTAGCAAATAACAAGAGCGATAGCGACGCAAAAATTTATTTTTGCAAGCCGTGTAATGTTATATTAAAGCTATACGGTTTTTAACGGAGAAGGAAACTACATTCCAAAGGTCAAATTGATACTTTGGGATTTTAACTTTGAGATGTAAATTATTTTGAGCGAAGGGTTTTGAGACGCTTTTGCACGCCTCGGCATTGACTTTTTGCGAGCGCTGTGTTAGAATAATCTAAGAATAAGTCAAAGGAGATTAGCGTGAAAATTTACGATTCAAAACGGTAAACATCCTTATTTCACGCATAAATTCACCTTAAAAACGGGATCCGCTCCCGTTTTTGTCGCAAGCGACGCAGGTGAATTTCATTAAACTTTTGTGCCGCCGCTATGGCGGCGGAATGGAGATTTTATGAAGCTCATAAAGCGCGTAGCGCTCATTTTTGCGGCGGTGCTCCTGCTCTTCGCCTTCGCTTCCTGCGAGGAGCCCTGCACCGACCACGTGGATAAGGACGGCGACGGCAAATGCGACGTCTGCGGCGCGACCGTCACCACCGACGTTCCTCCGCCCTGCACGGAGCACACGGACGCGGACGGCGACGGCTTGTGCGACGTTTGCGGTGCGACCGTCGAGGCGGAAGTCAGCGACCTCGTTCTGATAGAGGACGGCGAAGCCCTCTTCCAGATCGTCGTCCCCGACGGGCTCACCTCGTCGCTACGGCGCCAAATCGACACCCTCGTTTCCGACCTGAAAAAGCTCGGCGTCACCGTTGCCACCGTCGATGACGCGAAGGACGGCAAGGAGATCGAATGCGAGGTGCTCATCGGGCAGATCGCAAGCCGCGGCGAAAAATACGAATACGACATGTATTCGCTCGGCAAAAAGGGCTACGCGATAACCGCGATAGACAAGAAGGTCATCGTGACGGCGGGGAGCACGGACAAGCTTTCCGATGCCATTGAAAAATTCGCCGACGATTATCTCGGGCTCGACGACGCGGATAAGAACAGCATTCGCAACGTGAGCGTCGCTTCCGACGCGTGGCGCGTGAAGCCGCAAACGGACTATAAGCTCGACTCCGTTTCGATAAACGGCACCGACCTCGGCGGCTACACGATAGCGCGCCCCGACAGGCTCACCCTCTATTCGGACGCGGCGCGAAGCTTGCAGGACGCCTTGTATAGCCGCGCGGGCTATTGGCTTCCCATCGTTTCGCTCGACGCGGCGAGCGAGCACTCCATCGTTATAAGGCAGGCGACGAAGAGCGAATGCGAGAAGGGCTTCAAGATAAGCGTTGAGGGCACTCGGCTCGTTATTCTCTGTGCCTACGACAACTGCTTTGAGGAGTGTATGGACGAATTTATCAAGACCATACTCTATGCGACAGGAGACCTCGAATACGGAAAGAATTATTCCAAGGTGAAGGATATCTCCTCGGTCTACTACAAGGACTACGGCGCCGTGGGCGACGGAGTTACGAACGACTACGCGGCGATAAAGGCGGCACACGAGTTCGCCAATCGTGGCGGGCAGACCGTCTACGGTGAGGCGGGCGCGAGATATCTCATCGGCTCGACGGCGGACGAGGACGGAGTTTGTAGCCCCATCGTTATAATGACGGATACGGACTGGCGAGGAGCCACCATCATCATAGACGACCGCAATATCACGTACGAGCTCGGCGCCAACAAGAACTACATAACCAACGTCTTTTCGATAGAGAGCAATGTCACGGGCAAGGGCTTCGACCAGAGCGTTATCGACGCGATAAATGCGAACGGGGGCTTGGCGAAGGGGACGACGAAGATAGGAAACGGGCTCGGCTTCAAGGCGATGCTCGTGGCGGTGGATACCGATCACATGATGTTCATTCGCTATGGCGGAAACGCGAGCGACGGAGCGTATCAGCGCGAGCTCATCGTTATTGACGCGGAGGGCAACGTGGACCCGAGCACGCCGATACAGTACGATTTTGCGAAGATATCCTACTTCGAGGTCTTTAACCTCGAAGTCGAAGCGATAACGGTGCAGAACGCGAACGTGATTTCGCGGGCGACGACGATAGACCTGACGCAGACGAACAAGAAGCTGGGGCTCGCGGAGAACACGGAGCACTACTTCGCGCGCGGCTTGGAGATAAAGCGCCCCAACGTCACCGTTAAAAACCTCGTGCACTCGATAGAGGGCGAAAAGGCGAAAACGGAATTTACGGGTCCCGCCTACGGCGGCTTCGTTCAGGTCAGCCGCACGAGCGACGTCGTTATCGAAAAGTGCACCTTCCAGGCGCGAGTCCACTATTTGCAGGGGACCTACGACCTCGGTCTCAATCTGGCGAACAATGTGACCGTTAAAAACTGTACGCAGTCCAACTTCTGGACTGACGACACGAAGCAAAACGTCAATATGACGCTCTGCTGGGGACTCATGGGCTCCAACTATTCAAAGAATCTCACCTACGATAATTCACAGCTGACGCGCTTCGACGCGCATTGCGGCGTCTACAACGCCTCGATAATCAACGGAAGCGAGGTTGCCTCCATACGCTTGACGGGCGGCGGCGACTTCCTCGTCGAGGACTCGACGATATACACGATAACGAATCGCTCGCCGATAATCTCCCTGCGCGACGACTACGGCGTTACCTTTGAAGGAACGGTTACGATACGCAACTGCAAGGTGGTGCCGAAGAACGGAACGGGCGTCCCCACGGGGATATTCGCGGCGCCGACGGCCAACCACGACTTCGGCTACACGACCTATTTCCCCAATCTCGTTTTCGACAACGTCGAGGTCGTCGGGCTCGGTGCGGGCGACAGCTTAGAGCTCGTCGTTCTCCCCTATTCGGGTCCCACCTCGGAGACCAATCACTATCGCTCCGTCTTCGAGGATAGCACCTGCACCGCGGGCGCGATATGCTCCGACGGTAAGGTCAACGTGAACGTCTACACGCCGCCGACCTCGGTCAAGGTGGCGAACAACGACTACACCGTCGTCGTTCGCGACGTGCTCTTCTTCAAGGATACGACGATAGAGGGTGCGGAAGTCCTGCCCTACACGGGCCCCGTTTCGTAACGGCTACGGATATTAAGCCACACGAAGCGGCTGACGGCTTATAGCATAATCGACGGCTGACGAGCGATACGCGATAAGGGGACGTCGAGCGGGCTAACGTCGATAAAACGAAAAGCAAAATAAAACGGAAAACCTTAGGTTTAACCTTGATTTTTCCGAAAGACACGGTAGAAACGGTAGAAGCAGAGATATTTCTTTACTTCTACCGCTTTTCATTTGGATTTGTTTAAATGTGACAGGCTTTTGATTTTCAGTTTGCTTATGCCTCTGTTTCAAAATTCCTTTGAGGCACCACTTTGCTTCTCTAAGAGCCGCGTGCTCGCCTCGCTGAATTACCCAAGAAAGCAAGCCGTCCGTTTGCTTTTAAGGTAAGGCGTGGAAGGCGGCGTGCTCGCCTCGCTGAATTATAAATGGTAGCGCTTGTTTATTTTCAAGGCAAGGTGCACAAGACAGCGTGCTCGCCTCGTTGAATTATCAAAGAAAGCAAGCCGCTCGTTTGCCTTTAAGGCAAGGTGCACAAGGCGGCTGACCTGACTTTGTGCTAAACAAACAAAAATAATGACCAAACGGCAAATTGTGTGCCCGACGACTTGAATAAAATAGCTCGTTGTGCTATACTATTTAAACCATAAAATATTTACGGAAGGTAAAAAATGAAAAAAGCAAGAATACTATTGGCAATTCTGCTCACCCTCTGCGCCATCGTCGGGCTTTGCGCCTGCGGCGACGAGAAGTGCACCATGCACATCGACGTGGACGGTGACGGAAAATGCGACAAGTGCGGCGTAACGATAGAAGAGGAGCCGCCCTGCACGGAGCATACGGACGCGAACGGCGACGGCAAGTGCGACAATTGCGGTGCGAGCATCGACACCGCCTGCACGGAGCACACGGACGCGAACGGCGACGGCAAATGCGACAAGTGTGGCGAAGCTATGGCGACGGTGGAAAACGACGAGCTTGAGCTTATCAAAGACGGCGAGGCGCTTTTCCAGCTCGTTGTTGCAAGCGATGCGAACTCGGCGCTCCGCCGCAAGCTCGACAGCTTCGTTAGCGATATGGCGAAGCTCGGCATCAGCGTTTCTCTCGTTGAGAGCGACGGAGCAGAGCAGGAGTGCGAGGTCCTCGTCGGCACCGTGACGACGCGCGGCGAGAAATACGACTACGACCGCTACTCGCTCGGCGAAAAGGGCTACTGCATTAAAGCCATTGACAAAAAGGTCATCGTCAGCGCGGGGTCCGACTCCAAGCTTGTTGAAGCCTTTGAGAAATTCGCCGAGGACTTCATCGGTCTGACGAGCAAAACGAAGGCAGACGATATCAAGAACGTCGTCGTCAAGAGTGACAAATGGGTGGAGAAGCCGCAAACGAGCTATCGCATAACCTCGATAAGCATTGCGAACACCGATCTTCGCGGCTACACGATAGCGCGCGAGTATTCGACCGCGACGCACCGCGAGGCGGCGAAGTCGCTTCAAAGCGCGCTCTACTCCAAGGCGGGCTACTATCTCCCCATCGTTTCCTTGGAGGAGGCGAGTGATAAGAGCATAGTTATACGCCACGCGGAAAAGGCGGAGACGGAGAAGGGCTTCACCGTCAAGGTGGAGGGCACGAAGCTCGTCATTCTCTGTGCCTACGAGAACAAATTTGAAGAAAGCTTTGAAAAGTTCCTCAACACGATACAGCTCGGCAAGGGCGAGTTGGAATTTGCGAAGAACTACAAGACGGAATACGAGATAAGCAAGGTCTACTACAAGGACTTCGGCGCCGTGGGCGACGGAGTTACGAACGATTTCCTCGCGATGAAGGCGGCGCACGATTTTGCGAACGAGGGCGGGCAGGCCGTCTACGGTGAGTCGGGCGCGAAATACTACATCGGCTCCACGCTTGACGGCAACGGCAAGGTGCAGACGATAACGATAAAGACGAACACGAACTGGAACGGCGCGACTATCATCATTGACGACGACGCGATAGTCGACGATGCGGAAAAGGCGCAAAACATTTTCCAGATCGTCACCGATGTTGTTACCGAGGATAGCTTCCCCGAAGCCACGCTCGCCGCGATAAATGCCGCGGGCGGACTCACAAGGGAATCGACGAAGATAGGCGACGGCTTCGGCTATCCCGCCATGCTGACGATATTTAACTCGGACCACAAGATATACATACGCTACGGCGGAAACGCGAATTCGGGAAGCGATCAGCAGGAGATAGTTCTCATCGACGAGAACGGAAACATTGACCCCTCGACGCCGCTCCTCTTCGACTATCCGAAGCTGACAAAGGTCTGGGTGCACAGCCTCGATGTCGAGGCGATAACCGTGGAGAACGCGAAGATAATCTCGCGTGCGAACGAGACGAATCTCAACGGTGACTATAAAGTTATAAGCCGCGGCATAGGTGTTTATCGCCCGAACACGACGATAAAGTACCTCGATCATTCGATAGTCAACGAGGGCGTAAAGGGGGATGGCTTTACAGGGCATTCCTACAACGGTATCATTACCGTTACGGGGACGAGCAACGTCGAAGTTGTCGGTTGCACCCTGCAATCGCGAGTCTACTACGTTCAGGGCACCTACGAGATAAGCGCCACGCGCGCCAACAACGTGGTTTTCAAGGACTGCGTTCAGTCCAACTTCTGGACGGACGACACCAAGAAGACCGTCAACATGTCGCTCTGCTGGGGCGTTGCGGGAACGAACTTCTGCAAAAACCTCGTCTACGACCACTCGACCCTGACGCGCTACGACGCGCACAGCGGCGTTGTCAACGGTAAGATAATCAACGGCAGCGAGGTTGCAACGATACGCCTCATCGGCGGCGGCGACTTCCTCATCGAAGACTCCACGATTTGGTTGCGTGGTTCCGCCATCGTGGAGCTCCGAAGCGACTACGGAGCAACGTTCCGCGGCACCGTCACGATACGGAACAGCACGATAACGGGAACGGGCTTGGTAACGGCGCCGAAGGCGGTCTTCGACGCGCCGAGCGCCAACCACTATTTCGGCTACACGACCTATTTCCCCGACCTCGTTCTTGACAACGTGAAGATCACCAATTTCAAAAAGGGCGACACGCTCAGCATTTGCAGCACGACGTCGGGCTCGGGCGATAAGGACGGCGAGTGGTATCGTCCCATCATCGAGGAGACGATAAGCGTTGCGGGGGCGACGGCTTCCGACGGAAAGGCGAACGTTAACCCCTATATGGGTCCCACCTCGATAAAGGTCATCAACAACGCGGCAAACGGATACACACTGACGGTGTGGGACGTTCCCTTCTTCGAGAACACGGTGCTTGACGGCGCGGAAAAGGTGAAATTTCAGTAGTACCGTGAGCGCAGGCTTCTTATCGAAGGGCTCGCGGAAGCGAGCAAGCAAAAGCGCGTTTTAAATCATAAGCTTTCATCATCGCGAGGCCGCGATGAGCTCCCCTAATGAATTTTCGGCGCATAAACAAAACGCGTCGCATTTAGGCAAAGCTAAACGAAAAACGGTAGAAGCAAAGAAATCTCTGCTTCTACCGTATTTTTTTCGGGAAAATCAAGGTTAAAACATACGGTTTTCCCGTTTTAATTATGTTTTTCGTTTGTTTCTGCCTAAATCCGCCAAGCCTCCGCGTGTGTGCCTCATTAAAAATTCGCTTTTTATTGATTTTACCGTAGCCCCCAAAAACTTGTTTTTATTGAATTTTTAATGAGACTCCCCCTTCTTTTTGCTTTTTGGTTGTTTCACCTAAACCCATCAATTGCCGCAGTGTCATTAAAAATTCGTTTTATTGGTTTTACCTCGAAAGTCTTGTTTTATTGAATTTTAATGACACGTCTTTTTGCGCGGCTTTGAGGCTTGCGAGTAGCCTCGTCTTGTTTGCGCGAGTGAGCAAAGCGTTGATGAAATTTCATGCCGCCTTTACCGCTTGCGTAAGCTTCGACCAGCACGGGAACTTGCGCGCGGGCAAGAGAGGGCATAGCGTGGATGCGCCGTGCGCCAAAGTAGAAGGAGCGCGCCCGACATTTTAGTGCCGCCGCGTGGGGCTTTGCGCGCTTTTTGTTTAACGGTGAAGGAGTCGGCAAAAGCGACAAAAAAGCCGCCACCGCCTTGTGCGTTTTTTACGAAAATGCTTATCGCGTGGAAAACAAAGCGCCGCAAAGCTTGATTTTATATCTTATCTATGCTACAATCATAATAATAAAATATCACGAGGTAAGTATGAAAAAAACACGCTTTTTAATCATATTGGCACTGCTGGCGCTCGCTCTTAGTAGCGTCTTCGGGCTCTCCGCCTGCGTCGTCACGGTTTGTACCGAACACACGGACGCCAACGGCGACGGAATCTGCGACGTTTGCGGCGTCGCCTTCACCTGCGCCGACCACAAGGACGGGGACGGCAACGGCAGGTGCGACACCTGCGGCGCGAAAATTGACGCCACCTGCACGAGTCACACCGACGCGAACGGCGACGGTCTGTGCGACGTCTGCGGTGCGTCCGTTAGCAACTCCTCCGACGGCGTTGCCCTCATTCAAAACGGCAAAGCCAACTTCCAGTTCGTTATGGCGGAGGGGCTCAGCTCTTCGATAAGAAGGAGCGTCGACTCCATCGTCTCCGAGCTCGAAAAGCTCGGGATAAGCGTTTCCGTGGTGGACGACACGGCGACGAACGCCATCGAATGTGAGGTGCTGGTCGGTCAGGTGACGAGCCGCGGCGAAAAATACGTCTACGATATGTACACCCTCGGCAAAAAGGGCTACGCGATAACGACGGTGGACTCCAAGGTGCTCCTCGTGGCGGGAGACGCGGATAAGCTCGACACGGTAATCGCCCGCTTCAAGAAGGACTTCCTCGGGCTGACGGACAGCACCACCGCCATCGGCGATGTGGTCATCACCGAGGGTGCGATAGAGATACAGGACAACTACAAGATAAAGTCGATATCCGTCAACGGTAATTCGATACGGGAGGGCTACGTCATCATCGCGGATACGTCGGATGCGGATGTGTCTGTGGCGGCGCGCACCTTCCAGGATACGCTCTACGAGAGGGCGGGCATATATCTGCCCATAAAGGCCCCGAATAAGGCGACGGAGGCGGAGGAGGCGAAGGCGATATACGTGCGCCTGACGGACGACGCGGGCACCGACGGCTTCCGCATCTTCGTGGACGGGGACAGCCTCGTTGTTGAGACGGAGTTTGTCAACAAGCTGGGCGAATGTCTTGAAGGCTTTACCTTCGCCAAGATAATTCAGGGCGGAAGCGAGATCAACTTTGCGAAGAATTTCAGCTACAAGAAGGCGGTTAGAAAGATATACTACGAGGACTTCGGCGCGGTGGGCGACGGGGTCACGAACGATTTCGACGCGATATGGGAGACGCACGACTATGCCAACAAGTACGGGCACACCGTGTGCGCGACGAGCGGCACGACGTACTACATAGGGCTCACGGGCGGAAAGTCCGCCGTCATTATGACAGACGTTGTTTGGACGGGGGCGACCTTCATCTTCGACGATTCGATAATAAGCGATAGTAGCGAGGATAGCAAGGAGCGCACCACCTCGATATTCGTCGTGAAATCGGACTACTCGGGATATAGCCTGACGAAGGAGCAGATCGCGGCGCTGGTCAACGCAAACGGCGGCCTCGACAAGACCATAACGAAGCTCAACTACGCCCCAGGCTACGCCACCATGCTCATACCGTATAATAGCAACCACTATCAATACGTGCGCTACGGTGCGAACGCGAGCTCGGGCTCACAGCAGCACGAGCTGATAGTGATAGACGGGGACGGCAATATAGACGAGCTCACGCCGCTCCTCTTCGACTACGAGACCGTGACGGGCGTCTCCGCCTACCGTATCGACGATAAGGCGATAACCATCTCGGGCGGCACCATCATAACACGCGCCAATCAGGCGGACAGCCGCTACAACTATTACAGCAGAAACATCAATATCGGTCGCTCCAACGTCACGATACAAAATCTCACGCACAGGATAACGGGCGAAGCCGACCCGAAGACGGGCGGCGACGGTGCACCGTACAGCGGCTTCATCTCGATGTCGAACTGCAACAATCTCCTCGTTCAGAACTGCGCCCTCTCGGGGCACAAGACCTACACGAGCAAGGACAACGGCACGGGCATGGGCTCCTACGACATCGGTGGCGGCAACGCGAACGGCATGTACTTCAAGAACTGCACGCAAATAAACTTCTTTACCGACGAGGATAAGACCACGCCCGATACGACGCTCTGGGGCATTATGGGAACGAACTACTGTAAGAACATTACCTATGACGGGTGCGTGCTTTCAAGGCTTGACGCGCACGCGGGAGTTTACAACGCGACGGTCAAGGACTCCGAGGTGCTTTATATACACCTGATAGGCGGCGGAACGGCGCTCATAGAAAATTCGACGATATATAATTACAGCTACGTAGTTCAGCTTCGCGGTGACTACGGAAGCCTGTGGGACGGCGATATCATCATAAGAAACGTGGACGTCAAGGCGAAGGCGAGAAATTCCTCAAATCAGACGGTGACGCTCATCAACTTCACTTATGCCAACCACGATTTCGGCTACGAGCTCAATATGCCGAAGAATATCGTCATCGAGGGGCTGACCGTTTCGGACACGAAGAAGCCGACGATATATCTCTTCAACGACCCAACGACGGGCGAGAATTCGACCGTCACCGACTTTACAACGGATAGGGTGGAGGTCATGTCGACGGACAAGGTGAAGAATGAGCAGGGCGCGCTCGTGGATAGGAACGAAGCTCCCGACGCGAACGGGAAATATGAGAATCTTAACCCGATGATACTCCCCGAGAGTATCTTGATCGTGAATATGTCGGCCGACTTGAAGGAGGGCTTCAAGACGTCGAGCGACGCCTTCTTGCAGAGCGCCGCCAAGGACGGGCGCATTTCGATAAAATTTATGACGCTATCGGAATACAACGCCTACCTCGCCGAAAAGGAAGCGGGCTGACCGCGCCTTCGGGGTCTCGGAAAGCGCTTCGTCAAGAGCCGCGAGGGGAGCGGGACGACTCTTCGCGACGGGCTTCGTGCCTCTCACCGCCAAGGCGGTTAGGCTTCTTGGCGAGTGAGACTACTCTTCACGTGGAGGCTTCGTAGTTTTCGCAGTCAAGGCGGTTAAACTTCTTAACGAGTGAGACTTACTCTTCACGCGGAGGCTTCGTAGCTCTCACCGCCAAGACGGTTAGACTTCTTGGTAGAGGAATTTACTCTTTACGTAGTGGTAGGCTTATAGAAAGGTAAAGAGTACGTCGAGCGAGGCAGCTTCGATAAAACAAAATAACCAAACAAACAGAAACGGAAAACCGTAGGTTTTGACCTTATGTTTCCCGAAAAACCGAAAACGGTAGAAGCAAAGTTCTTTCTTGCTTCTACCGTTTTTCGTTTATTTCATTTTTAATACTAATAGTCGGTTTAGTTAATTCAAAGGCTTGCTTAGCTGTCTTTCGTTAAAGATTTGCTTCGTCGTCTTTTGCGGCGGATTTTGTTAAAGCTTTGCTTAACTGTATTTTGCGGTGCCTTTCGTTTAAAGTCTTAGCTTCACAGCTTCGCGATGAGCTTTCGTTAAATTTGGGTTTTCGTTTGCGGCCAAGCTCATTCCACGGTGGGCGGTGGCGGCGCGGTGCGCTCCTTTTGCGGGCGGCGGCGCGGCTTTCTCTGCTTTATCTTCCTCTTGGCGTTATGTATATCGAGCTGACGGTAAAATTCAGCGAGCTTTTCCTCGCTCGCAAGGGTGAGGGTGCGCTTCGCGCGCCACGTTTCGTTGAAATTGCGGTGGAGCTTCAAGGAGAGTAGCATTTTCCCCTCCTTCTCGCAAGCGTAGAGGTAGGTATAGCGCTGCCCCTTGGAGTGTAGCGGCTTCGCGAGGCTTTTGAGCGGCGCCTTGCAAACGGGGCACATCGGCTTTGCCACCGCCTCGTCTTCAAGCAGCTCACCCACGGTGACGTAGCCGTCGTCTCCCGCGTCCGCGTCTCCAAGGACGTCGGAGGCGAGCAGGTCGCCGCGAAAATCGTTGTAGCTTTTTATCCCCGCGGCAACGTCGAGCTTGGCGGCGACGAGGGCGGTGAAATACGCGTCGTTCAAAGCGTCGTGCGCGGGGAGGTTTTGCGGAATGTCGAAGTGCTCCATCGCGTATTCGAGGGAGCGCTGTTTGTTTCCGTCTCCCAGCTCGCGGGCGTATATCCTTTGCAGGTCGTAGGTGTTGTCGAGCCAATCGCTCTCAATGCCGTTGACGTTGAAATTCTCTTTCAGCATCGGAATATCGTCGGGCCCCCAGGTGAGGAAGGCGAAATCCTTGCCGCACCAGCGGCGAAAGCTCTCCGCCGCCGCGACGAGCGGCGTCCCCATATCCATCTGCTCCTGTGTTATCCCTGTCAGCGTGGAAACGTGGCGATGAAGCTTTTTGAAATATTTCGGCTTAACTATTATCTGATAGGAGCCACAGGGAACGAGGTTTTTGTTGAGCTTGACGGCGCCGATTTGAATGACCTCGCCGCGAAGCCGCGCCGAGAGCTGCCGCTGAACTGCGAGTGCCTTTTGCGCGTATGCCTGATTCCATTCGAGGTCGAGCGTTATATAGTACATTTGATTTCCTTTTCGGGCGCGAAGCGCGGCTTCGCGCAAATACGATAATGATACCCTCCTATTATAGCATTCGCCGCTATAAAAGTCAAGTACCAAAAGTGCGCGCTCTCACACACAATTTGTAGTGTTACAATTGCTACGAGACCGAAAACGAAGCTACGCGCTCAAACCCTAATCGAAGCCCGAGTGCTGCTCAAACCTCGGCGTGTCGCTCAAAAACGCGAAAATTCTTGACATTACGAAAGATATGTTGTATAATTTCCTTGTATTTAGAAAGTGTGAGACTTGATTTTAAAGCCGCGCTCGCCGAAGGGAGCGCACTCACGGCGGAATGAAGATGGCGTGAAGGCTTTTTGCTTAGGCTGAGATCACCGTTCACGTACAGTACGCCACAATTATGGCGGCGGAATGAAGATGGCGTGAAGGCTTTTTTACTTAGGCTGAGATCGCCGCTCACGCACAGTGCGCCGCCGTTAAGGCGGCGGAATGGAGAATTATATGGAGAGCAACGAAAGAGTTCCCGAGATATTTGCCTCGATGGTTTTCAGCGAGGACGTTATGCGCGAAAGGCTTCCGAAGGACGTTTATAGATCGCTCATCAACACGATGGCGACGGGCAAGGAGATAGACGCGAGCATAGCCGACGTGGTGGCGGGCGCGATGAAGGACTGGGCGATAGAGCACGGGGCGACGCATTTCACGCACTGGTTCCAGCCGCTCACGGGCGTTACCGCGGAGAAGCACGAAGCGTTCCTTTCCCCTGTCGGGCACGGGAAAGCCATTATGGAGTTTTCGGGCAAGGAGCTCATCAAGGGCGAGCCAGACGCCTCCTCGTTCCCCTCGGGCGGCTTACGCGCGACCTTTGAGGCGCGCGGCTACACCGCGTGGGACCCCGCCTCCTACGCCTTCATAAAGGATTCGTCCCTCTACATACCGACCGCCTTCTGCTCCTACACGGGCGAGGCGCTCGACACCAAGACGCCGCTCTTGCGCTCGATGAGCGCGATAAGCCGCGAGGGCTTGCGCATATTGCGCCTTTTCGGCGATGTGAGCACGGAGCGCGTTACGACGACGGTGGGCGCGGAACAGGAGTATTTCCTCATCGATGAGGAGCAGTTCAAGGCGCGGCGCGACCTTTTTTGGTGCGGCAGAACGCTTTTTGGCGCACCCGCGATAAAGGGGCAGGAGATGGAGGATCACTATTTCGGTGCGCTCCGCCCGAAGGTGAGCGCCTTTATGCAGGAGCTGGACCGCGAGCTATGGCGCCTCGGCATCCCTTCCAAAACGAAGCATAACGAGACCGCTCCCGCACAGCACGAGCTCGCACCCATATACAGCACGACGAATATCGCCGTTGACCAAAACCTCCTCATTATGGAGCTTATGCGCAAGATAGCTCCCAAATATAATATGACTTGCCTGCTTGCCGAGAAGCCCTTCAAGGGGATAAACGGCTCGGGAAAGCACAACAACTGGGCGATAGGAACGGACGACGGGAAAAATCTTTTGAAGCCTGGGAAAAACCCGCGCGAAAACAAGCAGTTTTTGCTCATCTTGGCGGCCGTCGTCAAAGCCGTTGACGACTATCAGGACCTTTTGCGCCTTTCGGCGGCGACCGCGGGCAACGATGAGCGGCTTGGCGGGAACGAGGCTCCGCCATCGGTCATATCCGTTTCCCTCGGGGACGAGCTTCAAGGGATAGTCGATTCCATAATAGAAGGCGCGCATTACAGCCGCCGCGATACGCGCTATATGTCGTTTGGCGTTGCCAGCGTTCCCGCCATAAGGCAGGACACGACGGATAGAAACCGCACCTCGCCTTTCGCCTTCACGGGCAACAAGTTTGAATTTAGAATGGTGGGCGCTTCGCAAAATATCGCGATGGCGAACATCGTTTTGAACACCGCGGTGGCGAACTCCTTCGCGGAATTTGCGGACGAGCTCGAAGCGGCGGAGAATTTTGAAGCGACGCTTGACGCGCTCCTGCAAAGGACCTTTAAGGAGCACAAGCGCATCCTCTTCGCGGGCAACTCCTATTCCAAGGAATGGGAGCGCGAGGCGGCGGAGCGCGGCCTTTCCAATTATAAGTCGGCGCCCGAGGCCTTCGCCCACTTTACGGACGAGAAGAACGTTTGCCTCTTCGAGAAGTTCGGCGTTATGAGCAAGACGGAGATGACGTCGCGCCGCGAGATACTTTTTGAAAATTATCGCAAGATAAAGAACATAGAAGCGCGCACGATGCTTGAAATGACGATACGCGATATAATTCCCGCCGTTTCGGGCTACGTCGGCAAGCTCTCCGACGCGCTCTGCCGCAAGCGCGAGGCAATCAGGACGGTCAACGTTTCTTGCGAAAGCGACCTCGTGGAAAAGCTCTCCGAGCTGCTTGCGCGCACCTACGAAGCGTACAACGCGCTGGACCGCGCCGAAAAGGCGGCGATGAGCAAGAGCAACGACGAGGAGGCGTCATTCTACTACCGCGAGACGGTGGAGCCCAAGATGGCGTCACTCAGGAGGTACGTGGACGAGATGGAGCAGCTTACGGCGCGCGAGGCGTGGCCGATGCCGACGTACGGCGACCTGACCTTCCAGCTTTGATATCGAAGCATTGAAATAAGAAAAGCCAATGGTATGTCTCATAAAAATTCATAAAAGGAAAACGTAGGGTTTAACCTTGATTTTCCCGAAAAACACGGTAGAAGCAGAGATTTTTCTTTACTTCTGCCGTTTTTCGTTCGACTTTGCCTAAATGCGACAGCCTCCGTGTATGTGTCTCATTAAAATTCGCTTTTTATTGATTTTACTGTGATTTTACACAAAAATCATTGTTTTGTTGAATTTTTAATGAGACACCCTCATTTTCCATTTTTCGTTCGGCTTTGTCTAACTTTTCGCTATACGTTTG
Organism: uncultured Ruminococcus sp.; assembly: GCA_964434325.1. Taxonomy (GTDB): domain Bacteria; phylum Bacillota; class Clostridia; order Oscillospirales; family CAG-272; genus UBA1740. Next base: position 482 of record CAYSUO010000033.1, on the reverse strand, counting down.
CGTTGCTGACTTACGGCTACTGACCGTTTGCTGTGCGGGCTTGCATTTTCGGGCAAAACGAGAGGGAAAAGCCTAAGAAAAATATTTTTTGGCGAGCACGATAAAAATCTTTAAAAGCTCTTGACAAAGCGGCGGCGAAGTGGTAGAATATATTGTAACTGTTGAGGTGGGTGAGCTATGCCCATTTATCGGCGGAATAACAGAAGAAGGAGGAAGATCATGCCAACCTTTAATCAGCTCGTAAAGAAGGGACGCTCCGACAAGGCGTACAAGTCTAAGACTCCCGTACTCCAAAAGGGCTTCAACACCCTGAAAAACAAGGAGACCGACCTTAGCGCGCCCCAGAAGAGAGGCGTGTGCACGAAGGTTACGACGGTAACGCCGAAGAAGCCTAACTCGGCTCTTCGTAAGATAGCCAGAGTAAGACTTACCAACGGAATGGAAGCAACGTCCTACATTCCTGGTATAGGCCATAACCTGCA
>CAYSUO010000032.1:0-17780 GCA_964434325.1 uncultured Ruminococcus sp. | reverse complement strand
TGAAGAGATGGTGGAGAAGGCGCGCCGCGAGGTTGACAACTCCATTAAGCAGGCGGGCGAGAAGGCGATATTTGAAACGGGCGTTCACGGCTTGAATCCCGAGCTCATCAAGCTCCTCGGAAGGCTGAAATACCGCACCTCGTTCGGGCAGAACGCCCTGCGCCACTCCATCGAGGTTTCGATGCTTTCGGGCGTTATGGCGGACGAGATGGGCGTCGACGTGACGATGGCGCGCCGCGCAGGACTTCTCCACGATATCGGCAAGGCGGTGACGGCGGAGGCGGAAGGCTCGCACATACAGCTGGGCGTTGAGATTGCGACGAAGTTCCGCGAGAACAAGGAGATAATTCACGCGATAGAGGCGCACCACAACGATGTGGAGCCAACGACCGCGCTCGACTTCATCATACAGGCGGCGGACGCTTTGAGCGCCGCGAGACCTGGCGCGCGCCGCGAGGACGTGGAAAACTACATCAAGCGCTTGCAGAAGCTCGAAGAGGTTGCGGGCGATTTTGAGGGCGTTGAAAAGACGTTTGCCATTCAGGCGGGGCGCGAGGTGCGCATAATGGTTAAGCCTGAGATGATAAACGACGACAAGATGAAGCTCCTCGCTCGCGATATCGCGAAGAAGATAGAGAGCGAGCTCGATTACCCTGGGCAAATAAAGGTCAGCGTAATACGCGAGAGCCGCACCGTGGAATACGCAAAATAAGCGCGGCAAATTTTTAAATCGAACAAAACGGAGCTGCCGCATTTAGGCAGAGCCGAACGAAAAACGGTAGAAGTGAGAAATTTCTCTGCTTCTACCGTATTTTGTATTTAAAGTTCATTTTTTATTGATTTTAACGTAGTTTTAGCCAAACCCTTGTGTTTATTGAATTTTTAATGAGACATACACTGTGCTTTGCGGCGCGTTTGGCTTTCGCTTTGATGAGCCTGTTTACGCTCGGAGAGTTTTGATTTCGTTTTACGCGAGTCCTGCTTTTGCTTCGGTGAGCCTTGCTTTATTTTTATAAGAAAAACGCAAATTCACGCATTTTTTCAAAAACATTTCGGAAAACTATTGACAATATGTGTTTTATCACATATAATATGGGTGAGATATAACAAAGGAGTGATTGAGCTGTTTGAGGTTGAGTATTACGAGAAAAGCGACGGAACATATCCAGCGGAGGAATTTATCCTTTCGCAAGATCTAAAAATGCAAGCAAAAATATTTCGGCTCATCGAATTGCTTGAACTGAAAGGGAACAAATTGCGCGAACCGTATTCCAAACCTCTTTCGGACGGAATTTTTGAAATTCGTGCAATTCAAGGGAACAATATTACGCGCGTGTTGTATTTCTTCGTTGTGGGGAAGAAAATAATATTGACAAATGGCTTTGTTAAAAAAACGCAAAAGACGTCCGACGGTGAAATAGAGCTTGCAAAGAAATACCGCTCCGATTATGAATGTAGAAGGAGAAATTTATAATGGGGAAAAATTTTAGAGAAACGCTGAATGAACAACTGAAAAATCCAGAATTTAAAAAAGAGTACGATGCGCTTGAAGCGGAATTTTCCATTATTCAGGCAATGCTCGACGCACGAAAAGCGTCGGGAATGACGCAAAAGGAATTGGCGGAGCGCACGGGCATTGCTCAGGCTGACATCAGTAAATTGGAAAACGGAAATGCAAATCCGTCTTTGCGGACGCTTCAAAGGCTGGCTGATGGCATGGGTATGCGATTGAAACTGGAATTTGTACCCGTCAACCATTAAGAAGCCACCGATTGACGTGAAAAAGTGAAATTTTGTCCTTCAAGTCATTAACGAAGCAGGGCATTTTGCCCTGCTGAATTTTTGAAATCAAGCGTTGAAATTACCGATTGGTACGTGAAATTACAAATCGTATATCCCGCAAACGGCGGCGAGTTTTGCTTTTGCTTCGGTTTCGCTTCGGTGAGCTCTGCTTTCGCTTCGGTGATTTTTGCTTTCAATTGGAGCCTTCGCTTTCGCGAGAGGCTTTGACACGCGGCGCGGAGCAAGCAGACGCGCACGTACACACGTATAAAAGAATGGAGTTCTTATGAAAATTCTTGCAATAGGCGACGTCACGAGTAGGGGCGGCGTTGAGCACCTTGATAAAAATTTGTGGCGGGTGCGCCGCGAGAACGCGATAGACCTTTGCGTTGTCAACGGGGAGAACGCCTCGTTCGTCAGCGGCATTTCCGAGGAGCTGGCGGAGCTGCTGTTTCGCGCGGGGGCGGACGTTATCAGCGGCGGCAATCACACCCTGCATAACCGCGCCGCCTACACCTATCTTGACGATACGAGCGCGATACTTCGCCCCGTCAATTTTGGGGACGGGGCACCTGGGCACGGGTACGTGATAGTTCCCGCGGCGGGGCGGCGCGTCCTCGTTATCTGTGCGATGGGCAACGTCAATATGAATCCGACGCTCGACCTCCCCTTTGCCCACGTGGACCGCGTGCTGGAACGCGAGGCGGGCAACTTCGATTTCGCAGTCCTCGATATTCACGCGGAAGCGACGGGGGAAAAGTATGCGGTTGCCTACGCCTACGACGGAAGGATAAACGTGGTGTTTGGAACGCATACTCACGTTCCGACGGCGGACGAGCAGATCCTACCGCGCGGGACGGGCTACATATCCGACCTCGGAATGTGCGGCGAGAGCGGCGGCATACTCGGAATGGACGCGGACGTTGTCGTTTTGCGGACGAGGACGAAGCTGCCGTACAAATTCAAGCCGTCGGCTGGTGTATGCCGCGCCGAGGGCGCCATCTTCACGCTGGACGACGCGACGGGCAAGACGCTGTCGGTACAAAGGATCAGATTTTAGGCGCGCAAAAGCTCTGTACTAAAAATGTTCGGAAGGATTATCTCCGCACTGGCAAGCCGTTCATTGGCACTTGGAACGGGGCTTTCTTGTGCGTGGTAAAAGCAAAATGAGTATTATAGCTTAGAAATACTATAATTATAAATAATATATTATAAATAGTGTAAAAGTATAAAAAGCATAAAAATATAAAAATAAGCAGAAGCACAAACTTATATATGATAATACAACGACAGCTCTTTCCCGCTCGGAAAGAGCTGTCGTTGTATGAGGGCGGGGAAGCCAGCAAACCATCACGCGCTCGGAGCGGCGGCAATAGCGGAAGCGTGGGCAAAATGGCGGGTATTCGGCAAGCGGTGAGCGTGGAAGCGCCGCAAACTACACGGGCGCGGAGCGGCGGCAATAGCAGAAGCGGGGGCAAAACGGCGCGGCTTCGGGCTCGATAGAGGGGCGGTATTGCGGAAGGTGAGGCTGTCGCATTTAGGCAAAGCCGAACAAAAAACGATAGAAGTAAAGAAAGAACTCTGCTTCTACCGTGGTTTTATATCAAAAAACTTGTTTTTATTGAATGTTTGATGAGGCACCTCTGTTAGCACTTATTGCTATGGTCAGCTAAATGTTAACAAAAAGTTCATAACTTTTTTCACCTAAACTATTGACACAAAGCTAAAAATATATTATATTATTAGTGTTGAAATTAGCACTCTAAGTCGTCAAGTGCTAAAACGAAAAGAGGCGAGGAAATGGAAGACGAGCGATTGACACCGCGCAAGATGAAGATACTCAAAGCTATCGTTGACGCGCACATAAATCACGGCGAGCCTGTCGGCTCGAAGTACCTTTCGCAAGAGATAGGGCTCTCCTGCTCCTCGGCGACGATACGAAACGAGATGGCGGAGCTTGAAGCGCTGGGCTATCTCGAACAGCCTCACACCTCGGCGGGGCGCGTTCCCTCGGAGCTGGGCTATCGCTTCTACGTTGACGCCTTGGTGCGCCAATACAGCGAAACGCGCACGGAGATAGAGGAGATCAACGAAAAGCTACGCTACAAGCTGACGGAGATGGACGAGATACTTGAAGAGGCGTCACGCCTTGCCGCTTCCTTCACCGATTATACGGGGATCGCCTTCAAGGCGGGCACGGGCAAGGTGCGCATTTCAAAGTTTGAGAGCGTCTATCTCGGACCGCGCGATTTCCTTCTCGCGATAGTTTTCTCGGGCGACATCGTCAAGGCGAAGCCTGTGCACCTCGCATTCTCGATAGGGCGCGAGGAGCTTTCCCGCTTCACCGAGGCGCTGAATCTCTACCTCGTCAATATGACGGCGGACGCGATAGGTATGCCCGTCATCGTGAAGCTGGAAGCGATAATGGGGCAGTCGGCGGCGCTGGTGCACCCCACGGTCAAGCTGATATACGAAACGATGATGGAGCTCGACACGGCGGACATCAAGCTTGACGGCGTTAACAAGCTCCTGCAATATCCCGAGTATTCCGACGTTTCAAAATTGCAGCGCCTCATTGGTATGCTGGAAGAAAAGGATCAGCTGCTTGACGTTATCACCTCACACGAGGTGAATGACGACGGGATCAACTTCTACATTGGAAAAGAGAACGACTCCGACGCGATGAGCAACACGACGCTGATATTCAAAAACGTTACGGTGGGGGGGAAGCGCCTCTCCGTCGGCGTTATCGGGCCGAAGCGAATGAACTACTCCAAGGTCATCGAGATGCTGAACAGGCTTGCCACGGGGCTTGACCGAATGTTTGGCGACGAGGACGAGGGGCGAGGACGGCTCTCGGACGGAAAAAATCACAACACGGAAAGGTAAGCGATGGAAGAAAACAGAACTCCGCGCGAGGAGGAGACTCCGCGCGAGGCACAGGCGGAGCCGACGGCGGCGAACGAAGCCGAGGCGGCTTGCGGCGGGTGCGACAAGGAAGAAAAAAAGAAGAAGAAGGACGCGAGAGCGGAGCTGGAAGCAGAGATAGCGGCGCTCAAAGCGGAGCTCAAAGAGAAGGATGATAAGTACCTCCGAATGGCGGCGGAATACGATAATTTCCGTCGGCGCTCACGCGAGGAGCACGCGGCTTGCTACGAGTCGGCAATGGCGGACACGGTGGCGGAGCTGCTTGGCATCGTCGATAATCTTGAACGCGCCACCCTCTATGAGGACGGCGACAAGGTTAAAGAAGGGCTCGTGATGATAGAAAAGAGCGTTGCCGCCTCGTTTGAAAAGCTCGGCGTTACCGAAGTCGGCAAGGTGGGCGATAAGTTTGACCCGAAGCTCCACAACGCGGTTATGCACGTTGAGGACGAGAGCTTTGGCGAGGGCGAGATCGTCGAGGTCTTTCAGAAGGGCTATAAGAAGGGCGAGCGCATAATTCGCTTTGCCATGGTCAAAACGGCGAATTAGCGTGTTCGCGTAACCCGTGCCGCATGGTGCGGCGCAAATTTACAAGTTATTAATTTTTGAAAACATTTGTTTACGAAAGGAAAATATCATGGGAAAGATTATAGGAATTGATTTGGGCACGACGAATTCGTGCGTGGCGGTCTTCGAGGGCGGAGAGCCGATAGTTATAACAAACCCCGAGGGGGCGCGGACGACGCCGTCGGTGGTGGCTTTTGCGAAGAACGGCGAAAGGCTCGTCGGTCAGGTGGCGAAGCGCCAGGCGGTCACGAATCCTGATAGGACGGTCATCTCGATAAAGAGGGAGATGGGAAGCGACGCGAAGGTGGAGATAGACGGCAAGAAGTACACGCCGCAGGAGATTTCCGCGATGATTTTGCAGAAGTTGAAGGCGGACGCGGAGGCGTACCTTGGGACGAGCGTTTCCGAGGCGGTCATCACCGTTCCCGCATATTTCACGGACGCACAGCGCCAGGCGACGAAGGACGCGGGCAAGATTGCGGGCCTTGAAGTTAAGAGAATAATCAACGAGCCGACGGCGGCGGCGCTCGCTTACGGCATGGACAAAGAGGACTCGCAGAAGATAATGGTGTTCGACCTCGGAGGCGGTACCTTTGACGTGTCGTTGCTCGACATTTCGGACGGAGTTTTTGAGGTGCTGGCGACGGCGGGCAACAACCGCCTCGGTGGTGACGACTTCGACGAGAGGATAGTCAACTGGATGGCGGACAGCTTTGCTCGCGAGAACGGCGGCATCGACCTCCGCAAGGACAAGATGGCGCACCAGAGATTGAAGGACGCGGCGGAGAAGGCGAAGATAGAGCTTTCGGGCGTTATGTCGACGGCGATATCGCTCCCCTTCATCACGGCGGACGCGACGGGCCCGAAACACTTTGAGGCAACGCTCACGAGAGCAAAGTTTGACGAGCTGACGCGCGACCTCGTGGAGGCGACGATGGTGCCCACGAAGAAGGTGCTCGCGGACTCGGGGCTTTCGACATCGGAGGTCTCCAAGGTGCTCCTCGTCGGCGGCTCGACGAGAATACCCGCCGTTCAAGAGGCAGTCAAAAAGTTTATGGGCAAGGAGCCCTTCAAGGGCATCAACCCCGACGAGTGCGTTGCGATAGGCGCGGCAATTCAGGGCGGCGTTCTCGGCGGCGACGTTAAGGACGTGCTCCTTCTCGACGTTACTCCGCTTTCGCTCGGAATCGAAACGCTCGGCGGTGTTTTCAATAAGATAATCGAAAGAAACACGACGATACCCGTTAAGAAGAGCCAGGTATATTCGACGGCGGCAGACGGGCAGACCTCGGTGGAGATACACGTGCTTCAAGGCGAGCGCGAGATGGCGGCGGGCAACACGACGCTGGGAAGATTTATTCTTGACGGTATTCCCGCGGCTCCGCGCGGCGTTCCGCAGATTGAGGTCACGTTCGATATAGACGCAAACGGTATTGTTAATGTTACCGCGTGCGACAAGGGAACGGGCAAGGAGCAGCATATCACCATCACCTCGTCCACCAATATGTCGAAGGAAGACATTGAGAAGGCGGTACACGAGGCGGAGAAATTCGCCGAGGAGGATAAGAAGCAGAAGGAAGCCGTTGAGGTGAAGAATCACGCGGAGAACGCCATCTTCCAGACGGAGAAGAGCCTCACGGAGCTCGGCGATAAGGTGACGGAGCAGGATAAGGCACCTGTTACCGAGGCGATAGAGAAGCTGAAAAAGACCGTGGAGAGCGGCAACGTTGACGCGATAAAGGCGGACACGGAAGCACTTGAAAAAGCCTTCTATCCCATTGCGGAAAAGCTCTACAAGGCGCAGGCGGAGGCACAGGGTCAGGCGGGGGCGGACCCGAACGGCGGCGCTGGTACGGGCGGCGACGGCAACTACTACGGCGCCGATTTTGAAGATAAGACGAATTGATGATTATCCCTCACCGAGCTTGCTCGGTGAGGGTATCGCCTTGAAGAAAGGAATACTATGGCAGACAACAAACGCGATTACTATGAAGTGCTCGGCGTTTCTAAAACGGCGAGTGACGACGAGATAAAGAAGGCGTATCGCTCCCTCGCGAAGAAGTATCACCCCGATATGAATCCTGGCGACAAGGAAGCCGAGATGAAGTTCAAGGAGGTCAACGAGGCGTACGAGGTCTTGTCCGACGCGGATAAGCGCGCGAAGTACGATAGATACGGGCACGCGGCTTTTGACCCGTCGGCGAGCGGCGGCTCGGGCTTCGGCGGCTTCGGCGGCGCGGACTTCGACTTCGGCGACATTTTCTCCTCGTTCTTCGGCGGCGGCTCCTCGCGCTCCTCGCGCAACGCACCCATAGAGGGCGACGATATCTTGGCGCGCATAACGATAGACTTTAACGAGGCGGTGTTCGGCTGTAAAAAGACGGTGAGCTTCGCGCGCGTCGAGGGCTGCCCCGAGTGCGGCGCAACGGGGGCGGCGAAGGGAACGAAGCCCGAAATGTGCCGCACCTGTAACGGCACGGGGCGTGTCACCGTTCAACAGCAGACGATGCTGGGATATATGCAAACCCAGCGCGCGTGCTCCGCTTGCGGCGGGCGCGGAAAAATAATCAAGACACCGTGCAAGAACTGTAACGGCAAGGCGTTCATCAAGGTGAACAAGAAGCTGGAAGTCTCCATTCCCGCGGGTATAGATTCGATGCAACGTATCGTTTTGCGCGGGCAGGGCTCGGCGGGCAGGAACGGCGGCGGCGCGGGCGATCTCGTTATCGAGGTGCGCGTTCGCGAGGATAAGATATTTACGCGGAGCGGCAACAACGTTTATTGCGAGATACCCGTCTCCTTCGCGGAGGCGGCGCTCGGCGCGGAGATAGATATCCCCACCCTCGGCGGCGGAACGGAGAAGCTGACCGTCCCCGAAGGAACGCAGACGGGAACGAGCTTCACCCTGCACGGAAAGGGCGTCCCCGATATCAACACGAAGCGCAAGGGCGATATGGTCATCACCGTTACGGTGGAAACGCCGAAAAACCTGAGCGCGGAGCAGAAAAAACTCTTGAAGGCTTTCTCCGAATCGCTCGGGGAAAAGAACGCGAGCAAGGAGCGGAGCTTTTTCAAGAAGCTCTTCAATAAATAATGCCCGCGTCGGTGCGAGCGAACAAGAGCCACGCATTGAATTTTGAGACGAACGCTCAAAGCAACAAGTGGTGTCTCATTAAAAATTCAATAAAAACAAGTTTTGTGGATAAAACCACGGTAAAATCAATAAAAAGAGAATTTTTAATGAGGCACCTACACGGAGGCTTGGCGGATTTAGGCAGAAACAAACGAAAAACATAATTAAAACGGGAAAAACGCAAGTTTTAACCTTGATTTTCCCTAAAAAAACACGGTAGAAGCAGAGATTCTTCTTTGCTTCTACCGTTTTTCGTTCGGCTTTGCCTAAATGCGATAGCTTCTTTTCATATTGCTGATCTATGAGGCGACCATTGTGTGTGAAAAACGCGAGCGACGAATGAACAAAAATCACGGCGCACGAATGGTGATAGCAAGTGCCAAAATAATGATGGCGAACGGCGGAAAACTCAAAACACCACAAATTATCGTAGCAAAACACCGCAAATTATCGTAACAAAACGCCGCAAATTATCGTAACAAAACACCGCAAATTATCGTAACAAAACACCGCAAATTATCGTAACAAAACACCGCAAATAATCCTAACAAAACACCACAAATTATCGTAACAAAATGCCACAAATATTCTAAATTGTATTGACTTTTGGCTTCGTGCGGGGTATAATATGCGTATAAAGTCTTGTTAAACAAGGCTTTGAGGCTTCGCCTCGCGTGCGCTTCTTGACGGCGCCGCAAAAATGCCCTTGCAAGCAAGCATTTTTGCTTCCTGGTATAATACATGTACGAGATGAAGTCTAAAAATCAATTGTTTTCAAGGCGAAAAGCTTGCTTTGCTACGGTGAAATTCACCACTCACAACGGTGTGCCGCCGCTATGCGTGAAATGGGGGTTAATATGAATTATAAAAAGAGAATTGCGGACGACTTGCTTGAACTGAAAATGGAAGCCTTCGGGGCGACCCTTATCGTGGGTCCCAAGGGGTGCGGAAAGACGACGACGGCGAAGCAAAAGGCGAAAAGCGTCGTCGAGTTCCAAGATGAAGATAATCGCGAAAAGTATTTGTCAGTTGCCGACAATGCGCCATCGAAGCTACTGATAGGGGCAAAGCCGAGATTGTTTGACGAATGGCAGGACGCACCGAAAATTTGGGGTGCAATAAGAAAATCTATTGACGATGAACAACAGAACGGATTGTATTTGCTGACGGGCTCATCGTCGCAAACTGTGGCGACGCCACATACGGGGACGCTTAGAATTTCCACCCTGAAAATGTATCCGATGAGCTTATACGAGAGTGAAGAATCGAACGGAGCGGTTTCCATCAGAAAATTGTTTGACGAGCCCGAAGCGTTGGCGGACGGGTGCGTCTCCGCGCTGTCTGTTGACGAGCTCATCTTTGCCATCTGCCGCGGCGGGTGGCCGAAATGCTTTATCAATAAAACGGAGCGCGCGAAGCTGGAAATAGCCAAAGACTTGTTTTGGCAGACCTGCCACGTGGATATATCGAACATCGACGGCGTTTCCCGAAATGCCCTGTGGGCGGAAACGATATTAAAATCGTATTCAAGAAATATTTGCACGCTTGCCGAAAAGAAAACGATAGAAGCCGACGTTAGAAGCACTTGCGAAATTTCTCGCGCCACGATGGACGACTATATTGGCGCGCTTAAAAAACTGTATATCGTTGAAGATATAGACGCGTGGTGCCCTGCAATACGCTCAAAAACGGCGATACGCGCCTCGGTGAAGCACAACTTGATCGACCCGTCTCTCGCCGTCGCCGCCCTCGGTATCACGCCCGATTATTTCAATGCCGATTTTAAGACGCTGGGCTTCCTGTTTGAGTCCTTGGCCATAAGAGATTTAAAGATATATTCCTCTAATTGCGGCGGCAGAATTTCCCATTATAGAGACCGCTACGGCTTGGAGGCAGATTGCGTTCTACATTTGGAGGACGGACGGTATGCGCTCATTGAAATTAAATTGGGGGCAAAAGAGATTGACGACGGCGCAAAACACCTCTTGGAAATAGAACGCCTTATAAAAGAAAGGAACGAAACAGAAACGCAAGTTCCGCTTCCGCTACCCACTCTTAAAATCGTTATAACGGGAACTCAATACGGATATAAACGCGACGACGGCGTGCTGGTCGTTCCCATCGGGTGCTTGAAGGATTAAGCTAAGCTCATTGGCGTGCTCGCGGCGGAGCTATTGTATAGCAGCTATGCAATACACTAATACCGCAAAATATTCGCTACGTTCAAATAAAATTAAAAAAGAAATTAAATCAAAATGAAATCAACTCTTGGAGGATTTCAAAAATTTATCTGTTAGTTAACGCTTTCCCTATTGTAGTTACTTAACTAATAATGAAGAAAAGGTGCCGAGCCACAAAAAATACGGAGAAATCAAAACATAATTTAGCGTTTAGAGCGAATTCCCCCGTATTCTTGGGCGAAGCATCTTTTTGTAAAACGAAAACCACCTGAAAGTCGCGAGGTTTAAAAAAGGCTTAGCCGAAAAACAAAATACAAACAAATAGTTAGCGCAAAATGCTTTTGTGGCAAGGGAGGCTGGCGGAAAGGGTGGCAAGGCGGACACGGCGCGGATAGATGAGAGCGAAAGACGAAGCAAGGCGGACGCGACGGCGTGCATTGAGAGAGAAGAACGAGGGAACGAGCTAAGTGTGCCAAGGCTCCCTTGTGTAAAGGGAGCTGTCAGCGAAGCTGACTGAGGGATTGTTCTGTGAGGGGTTTTGGTTTTTACAATCCCTCCGTCATTTTCTTGCGAAAATGCCACCTCCCTTTACACAAGGGAGGCTGGCGGAAAAGAGAAGTGAGGCGAGCGCGGCGCGGTAGAGGAGAGAAAGGTGGAACGTGGAGCGGTCGTATTGGCGGAGAAGAACGGCAGAGCACGGAGAAGCGCGAAACGGAAAGCTCGCGAGGAGGCTGGCGGAAAGGCGAAGTGAGGCGAACACGGCGGACGCGTCTCGGATAGACGGGAGGAAAAGACGAAGCAAGGCAGAGCTTTGAAAGAGAAAAAGGAGCGAGCTAAGTGCGCGTTGCGGACGTTCAAGAGAGAGGAAAAATCGCGGCTTTGTGGAGCGAATAAGGCAAAAAGCACAAAAAGCGGAGGCACTTTTTGTGCTTTTTGATGGTTTACGTAAAATTTTTTAGCAAAAAACGCCACGAATTTTTAAAAAAGTATTGACCTTGGTATTATGTTGTGCTAAAATGATAGCAGAGTAATTCTATCTCGCTTGCGCCCTCGGCGCGGAGATGGACTCAAAAAATGAAAAGAAGGATAAGAACATGAAAAAACTCGGCAAAATCTTGACCCTCGTTCTCTCCCTCGCCCTCGTCGTCACGGCGCTCGTCGTCATCGGTGCGGCGAACGACACGGGCACGGTGAGCGAGAAAAACTGGGTCGTTGAAGGCGTGACGGGCGACGACGGGCTCGGCGGCTTCGACAGTCTCGTGGACGCCATCACGGCGGCGGGCGGCACCAAAGCCGTCAAACTCAATCGGGACATCACGATCTCGGATAATCTTTCGATAACCGAGAACGCCATCGTTGACCTTGGCGGTCACACGATAACGGAAACGAGGACGGATAGCAGTGCGTGCGTCTTCCCCGTTTCGGGCGGCGGCACAAGCTTCACGCTTCAAGGCGCGGGCTCCATCGTCGATTGCTCGCAGCTTATACTCGTCACGAGTGACGCCGCGAATGCCACCATTAAGTTGAGCGGCACGGGCGACGGTATCAGCGTCACGATGAATAGTAGCACGGCGACAAACAATTTCAGTCTCATCACCCTCGAAGACCGTTGCTCCACGATGACGGTGACGGGCAAGGTGACGGTAACGCCGTCTAAGTACTTCCACGCTAACTATTCGTGCTACTTGTTCTCGGTTGGTAAAAAAAGCACCACTGAAAATAGCGCCCTCACTTTTGACGGCGCAACCATCACTCTCAACTATGCGAGCGACACGAGCAACGCCGCTTCCAACTACAAGGCGGCTTGGTTTATCAAAGCTTTGGACGGCGCAACCGTCACCATAAAAAATAATTCCTTCATCAACCTGATCCACGGCAACGCGTTCGACACGTCGAGCGCTACGGGCATCAGCGCGAGTGTCACGTACACAACGGAGGAAGATGAGGAAAATGGATATGGTAAGGGTCACGTTACTGGATTTGTGGATAGCACAAAAGCCTTTAACCCGCAAACCGTGGACAAAGTTGTTACGATAAATATCGAAGACTCCACGGTGTATGCTTTCCAGAGCAATGACGCAACGAAGTGGAACTCCACTACCGCAGACGGCGGCAATGGTCTGCTTTTCTCGGTTGGCGCGTCGAAAGTCGCGGTCGTGGCGAAGAACTCCACGCTCGGTGGCGCGTGCAGAACGATATGCGCAAACAATGCTTGCTATTATAAGGGTAGCGCTGGCACGAACGGCAACGTAAACGGCAACGTTTTCAACTTCACCAACGTCAACTACGTCTACGATACGACTTCTAAGTACACTTCTTCGTGGGTCATCTCGGGTGGAGTCAATATGACGTGGAACGGCGGCATTATAAATAGCCACTCCGCTCTTGCGGGAGATAGCTTCGAGTATTCGAAGCTCACGGTAGGCGACGAAGACGCTTGCTTCGGCGTTTTGTATGCCAACGTCTACGTGGTGGGTCGTATTGGCAGTAACAGCACTTACCTTGATGGAAATAGTTATAATCGTTGCAACGCTTGGTCTCACCTTGGAACGCAATATACGGGAGTTACCGTTATAACAGATAGCGATGTGTTGACGGCTAACTACGCCTTCCTCGACGAAGCGCCGCGCGATCTCGGGCTCGTCGCTGGCTACACCAGCACCTTTAACGAGGCGGAAGGATATTATTTTGCACAAAGCGGCACTTTGACTGACGAAAACGGTAAAACCGTTGGCACTTCCGAAGAATCCGCCACCGCAACTAAGCGTTTCGGCACGCCAGTCGAAATAGATGGTAACAAAGGGACGAAATACGGCAGATACAGCGAAATCAAAGACGAGAACGGCAACGGTTATATAAAGCTCGATTTCTATAAAGGAGCTTATAATGGCGGAACGGCTTTGTTTGATGCCGGAGACGTTTACACAGGATTGAGCTACGGAAATTTTTATGGCACTCCCAAAATGTATGTAAAAGATTATGCTTATCTGGTACACGAGTTCGACCTCGCGACCGACTCGGGGAAGTTCTATTACTTGAAGGGCAACGTTATGATGCGCCCCAACGGCGGCGGTTATTACTACTACAAAAATGATACTCTTATGCTTGATACTCGCGCTTTCAATCATGGAATATTGAACTTGCAGAACGACGGCGATCTTTTCGGCGATGACAGGGTTATTCTTCCCAATGACGGCTCTTGGACGCGCATTAGCATAGTTTACGAGATAAAGCAGAGCACGACGAGCATTGGTGACACCAACTACGTTAGCTATGAAGGCTCAAAAGCTCACGTCTACGTTGACGGCGTTTTTGCGAAAAGTGTAGAACTTTTTAAAAACAAGTATTTTACCGAAACCCAGAATAACAGTTTTATTTATGATTCTCTTAGATTCCAGATGTACGGTATCACGGAAGACTCTGGCTCCACCTGTATCGACAACAACCGTCTTTCGGCGTATAGGACGGCGACCGACGCTTTGACCGCTATAAGCGCTAACGCAAGCTCGGTCAAGCTCACGAGCTATAAGAGCGACTTCCTCGTTATGCCGAAGGCATCCAATATAGAGATGGCGACGGCGAACGTTAGCTGGGTGATAGGCGACAAGACGGTGGGAACGAGCACTCCGCTTGCAGGCTCCACGGTCAGCGACGTTGCACCCGAGGCGATCGTTCTTAAACAGGCGAATGAGCTTAGAAATGAGCTTAACAACGGCTGGTACGACTATGGTTTCAGCGGTTGGAAGGTGACGGACGCGGAGGACAATGAGCTTACTTCGACGGACACTCTCGCCGAGAACGCGACCTACACGTTTACTGCGGTGTGCGATAAGCTGATAGCACCTGAAAAAGGCGTTTCGGGCATGAAGATTAACCTCTCGCTGAGGCTCGACTTTGACCTCAACTTCTATGTTCCCGTTCCCGACAGTAAACTGAACGTGTCGAACGTTATGATAAGCAAGGGAACGACAAAGCTTGATTCGGGTACGATAGACCAAAGCGGTAACACGTATGTCTACGGACAAGAGGTTACGGTGTATGGCGATCTCTACACGAAGCACCGCGACATCTACGGCGTTGCGGAGCTGGGAACGAGGACGTACACCCTGTCGTACACGGTGGGAACGACGGTGATCACACAGGATATAACCTACGGCGTTTCGGACTATGTGGGACAGTATATGAGCACGTCGAAAGACGACGGGAACACTGTTCCGCGCACCCTGGTTATGCAGATGGTGAATTACGCGGTCAAGGTGGTTGAGCACGAGGATAGCGGCGTCACCAAGACGGGCGTGATAAACGAAGTCATCACGAAGTACGAAGCGCTTCTTACGAAGTACCCCGAGCTTTTGACGACGACGGAGAAGAGCTACTTCACGACGGACGCGAGCGTGCTCGCTAAGATAGAGTCATCGAAGAAGAGCGTCTTTGGAACCGATGCGGACGGCAATGTGAATACGACGGCGCCCGACAACAAGGTGGCCTACTACTTGGAGAGCCCCGCGCTCTACTTCTCGACGGGAACGCCGAAGTTCATCTTTAAGTATACGGACGCGGCATTGGCGCAGGGAATAAAGAATCCTAACGGCAACGAAATGACGGATTACGGCGCTAAACCTGGTATATTTGCATACACGGGCTATAACTCGAAGGCGACGCAGGGTAAGCACCTCGCTTACGCGGGCGGCATAGGAAGCGGAACCAAGCAGAGCAATAGTGATGCCGTTTGGGGCGACAATACGAAGACGGACGGAAGCGTTACCTACTACGTCACGATGTTGGACGATACATTCAGGGGCAACAGCTTCGCGGTCTATGAGCTGCTTAGAAACATTCAAATCGACGTGAACTTGACTTGTTACGATAGCGATGCTTCACAGTATAAAACGACTGGCAAAGCCAGCGGCAAGTATTGCTTGGAGTGGTACATTAACGGTATCATTGAAGGCGGAGCTGTCGACGCGGACGTGGAGCTGGCAATAGCACTCTATGACTACGCGAAGGTAGCTTATGAGTACGTGATGGGCACCGCCTACGTGCCGACCACGGTTTAACGAAAGACTTAGCAAGCCCCGCGCGCTTGCCGCGCGCGGGGAAAACCAAGCTCTCAAAGCTTTCCGAAGCTGAACGAAAGGCTTTCAAGCTTTAAGCAAGTGAGCAAGGCTCACAATAAAGTCTTACGCGTTTGCAAAGGCGCGCAAGAAATCTAACCGCTCAGTAGGGCGTTAAGAGTCAATTGCCCGTTGGGCGGTGATAACTCTAACCGCCTACGGCGGTGAGACACAAGTTAATAACGCTTCGCCCGTCTCAATGTTGCCGAATTGAGACCTCTGCGGGCGAAGCGTGACCATATTCGTGGAGCTCGCTTGCGAGCTCCTTTTTATTTGTTTTAACGAATAATGAATAATGAATAGTGAATAGTGAATAGTGAACGGGGAGGAGAGAACGGGGAACGATGAATAGTGAATAATGAATGATGAATAATGAATAGTGAATAGTGAATAATGAACGGAGAGGACGGCGGAGGCATATAATGAAAGTGGCGGGAAACCGCCAAAGATGGATAGGATGCGCCACACAAGGCGCTTGGTATATGGAAATCGACATCATAGGTAACGGCGCGCGCCTCGGCACGGCGGCGCGCCTTTTGGCAGAGGGGGAGCGGGACGCGCCCATTCGGCGGCTGACGCTGCTCCCCATTCCCACGTCGCGAGACGGGGTGCACGTGGCGGGGAGTGAAGCTCTTCTCGGGGAGCTCGCGGAGCGCTTGGAGGCGAGCGGGCTCGCCGTCGGCTACGGGCTTCCCGCGAGCTTCACGGATGCACTCGACGAGCGCGGGATAGCGCACTTCGACGTGGCGCACGACGAGCTTTTTCTAAAAAGGAACGCCTACATCAGCGCCCTCGGCGTTCTGGGCTGGGTGCTATCCCGCTCGGGGCGCACGCCCGACGAGCTTCGCTTCGGTGTCGTCGGCTACGGGAGGATAGGGGCGGAGCTCGTGCGCCTCCTCCTCTTCCTCGGCGGTCGGGTGCGCGTTTTCACCTCGAAGGCGGCGACGCGCGCCGCCCTCGGCGAGCTCGGCATTGAGAGTGCTCCGCTCGGGGCAGAGGGGATAGAGGCCGCGAGCGTGGCGGGGCTCGACGTTTTGATAAACACCGCCCCCTGCCCGCGGCTGGCGCGGGCTTTTCCGACGGGGCACGTGCCCGAAGGGCTCCGCGTCGCCGACGTGGCGAGCGGTGAGAGCTTTGCGGGCGTTCGCGGGGTGGAGCGCCTTCCCGCCATTCCCGAGCGGCTTTTTCCCGAGAGCGGCGGCGCCGCTTATGCCGACGCGGTGCGCCGCGCCTTGGCGCGCGCAGGGGAGGAGGAAAAAGAATGACGGGCTACGCCCTCTGCGGCTCCTTTTGCACCGCCGCCGCCTCGCTGGCGGCGCTTTCTCGCCTCGCGGAGAGCGGAGAGGAGCTTATCCCCATCGTGAGCGAGCGCTTCGCCGCGACGGACACGCGCTTTGGAAGGGGGGCAGAGCTGGTGGCGGAGGCGGAGCGGCTTTGCGGGCGGAGCGCTGTTCGCACGGTCGAGGAGGCGGAGCTCTTCGGGGCGATGAAGCCGCTCGATCGCCTCGTCGTTGCCCCGTGCACGGGGAATACGCTCGCCAAGCTGGCAAACGGGGTGACGGACGGATGCGTGCCGATGGCGGTCAAGGCGCATTGGCGCAACGACCGCCCCCTACTCATCGCGCTCGCCACGAACGACGGGCTCTCCCAGAGCCTCGCCAATCTGGCGCGGCTTTTGGCGCGGCGCGGGGTCTACTTTGTGCCGATGAGGCAGGACGACCCGCGGGGAAAGCCGCACTCCCTCGTGGCTTCGTTTGAGCGCCTTCCCGAGGCGTTCGCGGCGATGGGGCGCGGCGAGCAGCTAAGACCTCTGTTTTTGTAACGCGGCGGGAAACCGAGGAGGCGCGGGGGAAGCCGCACGTGTTGGTACTTCCACCATAGCCTCCCTTGTGTAAAGGGAGATGGCATTTTCGCAAGAAAATGACGGAGGGATTGTAAAAATCAAAACCCCTTACAGAACAATCCCTCAGTCAGCTTCGCTGACAGCTCCATTTACACAAGGGAGCCTTTCAACGAAAAGCCTCGTTCCGTCAAAGGCTGGCAAGGGTAGTTATACCGCCAAATTGCTCACCTTGTGGA
>CAYSUO010000031.1:0-18242 GCA_964434325.1 uncultured Ruminococcus sp. | reverse complement strand
AAAGGCGCGCAAAAGCATTTTGGCAATAGTATAAGTTCAGGCAAATGTTTTGCAAAATAATATTATAAACCTTACGGTGCAAAAGCATTTTGAAATCGAAGCGCTCTTTGAGCATTTGCGACAAAAAAGAATTTCTCGCGTTAAAGCTATTGATAAATATTTTAAAGTGTGTTATAATCTAACTAATTTAAGGCTGTGTTATAATCCAACTTATTCAATGCACAGGCGGGATGTGCAATGGCGAGAGCCCGCCTTCAACCCACGAGCACGCCAAAATGGCGGAATGGAGTTTTTATGAAGATCGTTCTTGAAAACCTGACAAAGACGTTTCCGAGCCGAAGCAAGAAGGGCGGCGAGCCCGTCGTCGCCGTCAAGAATTTTAATTTTGAATTTCCCGACGGGAAGCTCATCGGGCTCCTCGGCCCCTCGGGCTGTGGCAAGAGCACGACGCTGAGCCTCATCTCGGGGCTCACCGAGCCGACCGAGGGCAGAGTCCTCTTCGGAGACGACGACGTTACGGCGGTCCCCCCTGAGCGCCGCGGCATAGGTCTCGTTTTTCAAAGCTATGCGCTCTACCCCCATCTCACGGTCAGGCAGAACATAACCTTCCCTCTCGAAAATCTGAAAAAGGACAAGAAGCTCACGAAGGTGGAGCGCCTTGAAAAGGCCTACGAGGTGGCGCGGCTCGTTCAGATTGAGGAGCTGATGGACAGGAAGCCCTCGGAGCTTTCGGGAGGGCAGCAGCAGCGCGTCGCCATAGCGCGCGCCCTCGTTAAAATGCCGCGCGTCCTGCTTTTGGACGAGCCCCTTTCCAATCTTGACGCTCGCCTTCGCCTTCAAACGCGCGAGGAGATACGGAGAATACAGCGGGAGACGGGAATAACCACCGTCTTCGTCACGCACGACCAAGAGGAGGCGATGAGCATTTCCGACGTCATCGTCGTTATGCGTGACGGTGTTATACAGCAGACGGGAGCTCCGCAAGCCGTCTACGACGATCCCGAAAACCTCTTCGTGGCAAAATTTCTCGGAACGCCGCCGATAAACGTTTTCCGCGCCGAGATACGCGACGAAAAGCTCTTCATCGGCGACGAAAAAATAATGAAGCTCGCGGGCGTGGAGGATCGCCCCGTGCTCGTCGGCATACGTCCCGAGGGCTTCGTTTTGAAGCCGCGTGGCGCCCTCTCCTGTAAGCTGTCCGCCGTGGAGATAATGGGGCGCGATGTCAGCATCGTCGCGGAGCACCCGTCCGCGGCACAGACTTTGCGCGCCATAATAAGCTCCGACAACCGCGTCGAGCCCGAAGGCGGCACGGTGCGCTTCGATATCAAGCCGAATAAGCTCTTCATTTTCGACGCCGCCACCGAGGAACGCATACGCTGTGAAGCGGAGGAGAAGCGATGAAGAAAAAGGAACTTAAAGCCTGGCTCTACCTTCTGCCCGCCATTCTGTTTCTCGGCGTTTTCATGGTCTATCCCCTCATCGACGTTCTCGTCTACTCCTTCGAGGAGGGCTACAACTCCGCGTCCCAGACCTTCTTCGGCGTGGGCTTCTACAATTACAGCTACGTCCTGCGCGACCCCTACTTCATCCAAGCGCTGAAAAACACGCTCATCCTGGTCGCCATCACCGTTCCGCTCTCCACGGTGCTCGCCCTCCTCATCTCGCTCGGGCTGAGCTCGATAAAAAAGCTTCGCCGCCTGTTTCAAACCATCTATTTTCTCCCCTACGTCACGAACACCCTCGCGGTCGGGCTCGTTTTCATGATCATCTTCAAGCCCACGGAATATAGTGCAGGGCTCGCGAACGCGGTGCTCTCCGTCTTCGGTATCGACGCTATCGACTTCATCGGCGGCCCCTACGCGGCAAAAATGTTCGTTCTATGCTTCTACACCATCTGGGTGGTGCTCCCCTTTAAAATCCTCATTCTGACGAGCGCGATAGCCTCCGTTCGCGACGACTATTACAGTGCTGCGAAGATAGACGGCACCTCCAAGGTGCGCACCTTCTTCAAAATAACGCTCCCCATGATATCGCCCTCTCTCTTCTACCTCGTTATAACGGGCTTCATCGGCGCCTTCAAGGCGTATAGCGACGCCGTCGCCCTGTTTGGGACCAACCTCAACGCCGCCGAGATGAACACCATCGTCGGCTACGTCTACGATATGCTGTACGGCGACGGCGGCGGCTACCCCTCGTTCGCCTCCGCGGCGGCGATAATACTCTTCCTCATCGTGCTGACGATAACTTCGATAAACCTCATCGTGAGCAAAAAGCACGTTCACTACTCGTAAGGAGGGCTTATGGTAATCGAAAAAACCGATACGGAAAAGCGCGAAGCCTGTGCGCGAGCGCGAAAGACGGGCACCAAGGCGGTCGTCTACGCGCTTCTCGGGCTCTGGGGCTTGACCGTCCTCTTCCCCTTCTACTGGATGATACTCACCTCGTTCAAGAGCTACGGCGACTATAACTCCGAGGTCGTGCCGAAGCTGTTCACCCTATCGCCGACGCTCGAAAACTACCTCGAAGCCTTCACGGCGGTCCCTCTCGCGCGCTATTTCCTCAACACCATACTTTTCACCGCAATAACGACGGCGCTCATGCTCGCGGTCATCATTCCCGCCGCCTTCGCCTTCGCAAGGCTCGATTTTAAGGGCAAGAATCTGGTCTTCACGCTCTTTTTGTCGCTCATGATGATACCGAACGAGCTCGTCATAATAACCAACTTTATGACGATAACGGAGCTCGGGCTTCGCAACAGCTTCACGGGGCTCGTGCTCCCCTCCGTCACCTCCGTTTTCTACATATATCTTCTCAAAGAGAATTTCTCCCAGATTCCCGACGAACTCTATCTCGCGGCAAAGGTGGACGGCACCTCCGACTTCAAGTTTATGCTCCGCGTCATGGTGCCCATCTGTAAACCCACCGTTATAACCGTGACGATATTGAAGGTCATAGAATGCTGGAACTCCTACGTGTGGCCCCGCCTCATCACGGACAACGAGCTCTACTACCTCGTCTCGAACGGGATACAGGAGATACGCGAGAACGGCTTCGGCAAGGAAAACGTCCCCGCCATGATGGCGGCGGTCGTCGTCATTTCCATTCCGCTCATCGTGCTCTTCCTCATCTTCCGCAACAAGATAATGGAAGGCGTTGCGAGAGGGGGCACGAAGGGATGAAGACGAAAAGAATATGCGCCGCTCTCCTGTGCGCGGCACTGCTCCTCACTTCAACGGCTTGCCACGGAAGCCGCGCGGGCGAGGACGATCTCGGCGGCGCGGGCTCTCTGCCCGCCTTTGAGCTGCCGAGCGAATTTGACGAAAACGAGCAGTACGAAATAAGCTTTTGGGCGAAGAGCGACAGCAACAAGACGCAGACCGCGATATACAAGGCGGCGATAGAGCGCTTTGAGAGCCTGTACCCGAATATCCACGTCAACTTGAAGATATACACGGACTACGGCAGGATATATCAGGACGTTATCACGAATATAGCGACGGACACCACGCCGAACGTTTGCATAAGCTATCCCGACCATATCGCAACGTATCTGACGGGCAAAAACGTCGTCGTCCCCCTCGAAGCCTTGGCAAGCGATCCGAAATACGGGCTCGGCGGCTCGGAGCTAAAATTCGATTCGCCGAAAAAGAGCGAGCTCGTCTCCAAATTCCTTGAAGAATGTGTGATAGACGGCGAGCTCTACGCCCTACCCTTTATGCGCTCCTCGGAGGCGTGCTACGTCAACAAAACCTACGTGGAGGCTCTTGGCTACGAGCTCCCCGAGGTGCTGACGTGGGACTTCGTTTTTGAGGTGAGCTCGGCGGCGATGGAAAAGAACGAGGACGGCACTTATAAGCTCAACGGGCAAAATGTGATGATACCATTCATATACAAGTCGACGGACAATATGATGATACAAATGTTGAAGCAGCTTGGGGCGGACTACTCGAACGACGAGGGGGATATCCTCATCTTCAACGACGAAACGAAGGGGATCCTGACGGAGCTTGCAGACTACGCGGCGGAGCGCTCCTTCTCCACCTTCAAAATATCGTCCTACCCTGGCAACTTCTTGAATCGCGGGCAATGTATCTTCGCGGTGGACTCGACAGCGGGCGCGACCTGGATGGGAACGGACGCGCCGAACATCGACATCCCAGAGGAGGAGCTGGTTGAATTTGAAACCGTCGTTATGGCGGTGCCGCAATATGACACAGAAAATCCGCAAATGATATCGCAGGGGCCCTCCCTTTGTGTTTTCAATAAGAGCGATTCGGGCGAGGTGCTCGCCTCGTGGCTCTTCGCGCAATTCCTTTTGACGGACGAGGTGCAGATAGCGTACAGCCAGACGGAGGGCTACGTCCCCGTGACGACGAAGGCGCAGGAGACGGAGGAGTATCGGAGCTATATCAACGCGACCGACGACGAGGACCCGCTCTATTACGGCGTTAAGCTCGCGGCGACGCGCCTCGTCATCGACAACGTTGAAAACACCTTCGTTACCCCCGTGTTCAACGGCTCGGCTTCGCTGAGGAACGCGGCGGGGCAAATGATAGAAGAGGTATGCAAATCGGCGCGCCGCGGCGAAACGATAGACGAGGAGTACGTCGATGTTCTCTTCCGCAAAATGACCTCGCTCTACTACCTCGACGTTGAACTCTCCGACATATCGCCCTTGGCGATATGCCTCATGGTGGCAATCGCGGTAACTGACTCCGCCCTGATCGCCTACCTCGTTCTGTCGCACAGGAAGCGAAAAAAGCTTGAAAAATAAAAGCTCGTATTTTTACCCCGCGCACGCAAGAGTAAACTTGCGCATAAATGGGCGAAGCTTTTTATGAAAAACCGTCAAAATTACCGTTTGATTTTTTTCGGGAAATGTGCTATACTATATCGTGCAAGCGTGGTACCTCGCGATAAACGTGCGAGGAGCAAAGCCGTTTAAAAGGTTTTAAATCGAATATTTTTAAAAGTGAGCTGCCAAAAGGCGTAAGTCCGACTTTCGGACCTACGCCTTTGTTTTATTTGCGAACGCGCTTTTGAGCTATTTATTTTCATTCAAAGCAAAGGAGAACTTCAATGCAACAAAATAAAATGGGAACGCGAAAAATAAGCCGCCTGATATGGGCAATGGGGCTGCCCATGATACTTTCCATGGTGCTTCAAGCGCTCTACAACGTCGTTGACACCATGTTCGTCATCAACATGGGAGCTGACGGGGCTCTCGGCAATCTTGCGCTCTCCGCCGCCTTCCCCGTTCAAATCATGATGATAGCCATCGGAGTTGGCACGGGGGTGGGGATCAACATGCTCCTTTCTAAAAGCCTCGGCGAGGGAGATCGCCGCGCCGTCAACCGCATCGCGGGGAACGGGATATTTTTAGCCCTCGTTTTCTTTGTGCTCTTCTTTCTTTTCGGCGCCTTTCTCGCCGAGCCGTATATGCGCCTGATGTCGGACAACGCCGCAGTCGTCAAGATGGGAAGCGACTATTTGCGGATCTGCTGCTGTATCTCCATCGGCTCGATAGGCTACGCCATCGCGGAGCGCTTCCTTATGGCGACGGGCAAAACGCTCCTCTCTATGCTCGCACAGCTTACGGGAGCCCTCGTCAACATCGTTCTCGACTACGTGTTCATCTACCCCCTGAACATGGGCATTAGCGGCGCGGCTTACGCCACCGTCATCGGGCAGTGCGCCTCGCTCGTGCTCGCTCTCGTTTTCCATTACGCCTTCAACAAGGAGATAAGCGGCGCGCCCAAATATATACGCCCCCGTGTAAGCATAATCAAGCAAATATACAAGATAGGCTTCCCAGCCTTCCTTATGCAAGCCATGCTCTCCGTTATGATGTTCTGCATGCTTCTGATAATAGGCACGATAGCCGACGCCTACACGGCGGATCTGCTCTCGGGAAGCTACGGCATATACTATAAGCTTATGCAAACGGCGCTTTTCGCCGCCTTCGGCCTCTCAAACACCCTTATATCGATAAATTCCTTCAACTATGGAATGGGGGACGGCGAGCGCGTCAGGGAGACGGCGAAGCACGGGCTCATCATTTCCGCCATAGTCACCCTCGTCCTGACGCTTCTCCTCCAAGCCTTCGCCGCGCCGCTCTCCGAGCTTTTTGCGCTCACCCTTGACGAGAGCTCCATCGTTTCCAAGGGCGACGTTGTGAGCACCTGTGAAACGGCTCTTCACGTTGCAACGCTGGGCTACGTTTTCATGGGGATAAGCGTCGCGGTGCAAGGGCTCTTGCAGGGCTTCGGCGAGGTGGGCGCCCCTCTCCTCATTTCCGCCCTGCGTCTCCTCGTCTTCGTTCTACCCGTGGCATACCTTTTTACGCTTTGCGAAAACGCTACCACGCTGATATGGTGGACCTTCCCGATAGCCGAGGTATTAACCGCGGCAATATCCCTCCTCCTTTTGCGCCGCTCGTTGAGGCGGCACCTTCCCGAAACGCCAGAGCTCCGCGCGGCTTAGGTATATTTCATGGGCAAGCCCTTCAATATAGCGAAAAGGGGTAAAATTCAATAAAACAAGGTTTTGGGTGTAAAACCACGGTAAAATCAATAAAAAGCGAATTTTTAATGAGGCACACAGAGGCTTGGCGGATTTAGAGCAGAAATCGACGGCTGACGAGCGATAGACGTACAAGGGTACGTCGAGGGAGGAAACGTCGATAAAACGAAAAACCAAATAAAAGCAGAGAAAACCGTAGGTTTTAACCTTGATTTTCCCTAAAAAACACGGCAGAAGCAGAGTTCTTTCTTTACTTCTACCGTTTTTCGTTCGACTTTGCCTAAATGCGACAGCCTTTGTAATTTACTTAGCACCAGATAAGTCAAGCGAACACTAACGAAATTCGCTCATCGCAAAAAGCTCTCCTGAAAGAAGGCGGCGAAGGGTGCTTCGCCAAAGCCTCACAGCTCCGTTTCCCTGTTTTCAAGCGCCGCGAGCGCCACGCGGAAGGCGCGCGCCGCGCGCTGTGCGCGCTCCTCGTCGTCACTCTGCATATCGGGAAGAAGCTTTCGGTATATCTCGCCCGCAACGCTCATATCGCGCTTAAAGCGCTCCGTTCCGTAAAGCGGAAGCGTTTTGTCAATTAAACGGAAGAAATAGAGCCCAAAGGCGTCGCTCTCTATGTTCTTCGGCACGGAGAAGCGCGGCTCCACGGAGCCGACGAGCTTCACGCAAAGCGCCGTCTCGTGGTCGTACTTCTTATCGCTTATCATACGGCTTATGCGATTTATTATCTCGTTCCCCGTATTAACGCCCGTAATATCGAGCGTTTCCGTCTTGAAGCGAACGTGCCCGAAGGAGACGTTTTTATTATCTATCGTGAGCTCTCCGTCGGAATATTCGATGGTAACGAGGTTGGCGCCGCCGAGCCCTGGCTCGTCAAAGCCCGTGCATTCGAGGGCACCGCAATAGGAGTACTTCGACGCACCAATCGACATAAAGCGCCCCGCCTCGTGGCGCGAGCCGAGAGCGTAAAAGTCCGCGCCGAAGCGCTTCAAGTCCTGACTTGAAACGGGGCAGGAATCGGAATCGGGGCTCCCGTTGAGGTCAACGTAGGCGCAAAGGATATTGACGCGCGAGCTGTCGTCTACATGGCGATCTATTATGGGGTTTGTCCTCATCGTGTCGCCCATAAACGCCCACCCGTACACCGTCACGTTGCTATCCTGAAAATCGAAGCGCGAAAGCGTATCCGAATTAAAAACGTAGCAATTCGAGGGCAATCTCCCCGCCGTATATATCGGGTTGTCCGTATAGTGGTCGTGCTTGCCTGGCGATATGATGAAGTCCGTATCGGGGCAATTTCTAAATTCGCGCACCAAGACCTCCGCCGTCGTATTGGTGACGTACTCCGTATCGAATATATCTCCGCTCATCAGGACCACGTTGATATTGGACTCGCGAACGTACTGCATAAGGCGCATAAACGAGTTGCGCACCTCGCGACGGCGCTCCTCGCTCTTTTCGGCGGAAAGCCCCGCAACGGGCGAATCAAGATGAATATCGCTGCAATGCAAAAATCTCAGCTTATTGGTTTTTTTCTGTGCCATCAGCGTGCTCCCAACAGGTTTTTCTTTTAGTATAGCATTTATTATCGCATTTTTCAAGTTTTTTGAGCAAAAAACTCAAAAGCTATTGCAAGTTTTGAAAAAATGTGTTAAAATAACTCTGGAAAAATCAAGGCAGAAATTGAGCGAAGGCTCCGAAAGGATAGGTATGCTGAATCTTGCGGTAAGGAACACGGCGAAGCTCGTGCGCGAAAAATCGAAAAGCGAAAACATAAGGCTCGGAAGGCTTTTCACGAAAAAGGATACCGCGCGCCTCATGGCGGAGAGCTTCGAGCTTGACGCGAACAAGACGGCATACACCGTGCTTGACCCAGGCGCTGGGACGGGCATATTGACCGCGGCGATAGTCGAGGAAATATGCAAGCGCGCAAAGGGCTGCCGCCAGATATTCGCCACCTGCTATGAAAACGACCCCGTTTTCCTTCCAATGCTTGAAGACAATCTTGAAAGAATACGCAAAAAATGCCGCCACGATTACGGCGTTCGCCTCTTCGCAACGGTCTATAAGGAAAACTACGTGACCGACTCAGCCAATCATTACACCGTGACGTTTTTTGACACGGTGGCGGACAAGTACGACCTGATAATATGCAATCCCCCCAAGGAAATGTATGAGAAGGCGTCGAGCGAGGCGCTTTCGGCGGGCGGCGTTACCCAGGTCAAAATAAATTCCGCCTTTCTTTTTCTCTCCATGGCGGAGCGCCACTTGGAGGACGGTGGTCAGCTCGTCATCATGCTTCCGACGAGCTATGCGAGCGCATCGCAGCTCACGAGCCTCCGAAAAAAGATGCTGACCTCCCTCGCGGTGAAGCGGATACACCTTTTTATTGCCAAGCAGAAGAACGCGAAGCGCGCCGTTCCTCTTAAAAAGAATTTCATCGTCCACTACGCGAAGTGCGCTCCGAGCGAGACGGTGCGTATAACCACGTCTCTTGACCACGGCGCGGTGGCGACGGAGCTGCCGCGGCTCGCGTACTCCTTCGTCGTCGACCCCGAGAGCGGCGCCTTTACGCTGCCGAAGAGCGTGGAGGACACGAAGATAGTGGGATATATCTCCGCCTTCCCCGAGACGCTTTCGAGCCTCGGGCTAAGGGTTTCGACGGGGCTCGTCATCGAATCGAAATGCAAGGGGATGATATTTTCCGAGCCATTGGCGGAGACGGTTCCGCTGATACGGCAGGGGGCGATGAGAAACGGGGCGATAGAATTTCCCTCGAAGCTTAGCGGGCAGTATCTTGCGCCGATGAAGAAGGCGCTTATGCAGAAGAACAAGAATATGATAATAATAAAGCGCGTCCCCGCGAAGAGCGACGAGCGCTTTGTCAATGCGTCCATCTATCTGGCGGCACAGCTGCCCGAATACAAGTATATAAGCACGCACAATAAAATAAACTTTATAGATACCAAGAATCGCACCGCGGAGATGTGCCCGCGCCTCACCTTCGGGCTTTTCGCACTCCTCAATTCGACAATATACGATAGGTATATCTCCATCGTTTCCAAATCGGGGCAGATAAACGCCAAGGAGCTGAAAAAGCTCCCGCTCCCCCCGCGCCACGTTGTTGAGACGATAGGGGTGCGCCTTATGGAGCTCCGCAGAACGAGCGTGCGAGCGTGCGACCAGGTTGTAAACCCAATTTTACATATTATAGAGAAATAATTGACACGGGCCGCTCACGGCGAGCGACCCGTGCTTCGTTTAAGGAGGCAGCGTGAAAAAAATAACCGTAGGCATTCTCGCACACGTGGACGCGGGAAAGACGACCCTCTCGGAGGCTCTTCTTTTCAAGGCGGGCGCGATAGACAGCTTGGGGCGCGTCGATAAAAAGAACGCCCACCTCGACAGCTATTCCTTGGAGCGCGAGCGCGGAATAACCATTTTTTCAAAGCAAGCCGTTTTCAGCTTCGGCAATTCGGAAATAACGCTCATCGACACGCCTGGGCACGTGGACTTCGCGTGCGAAGCGGAAAGGGTGCTCTCCGTGCTCGACTACGCCATTCTCGTGATAAGCGCGCAGGAGGGACCGCAGGCGCACACCCTCACCCTGTGGCGCCTGCTCGCGGCGCGCTCCGTCCCCACCTTCATCTTCGTTAACAAAACCGATCTCTCGATATACACGCGCCGTGAGCTGATGGGCACCCTTCGTTCGGAGCTCACCCCCGCCGCGGTGGACTTTTCCAGCGAGGGCGAGCTCTTTGAGAACGCCGCCTCCGCCGACGAGGAGCTTATGCGCGAGTTCTTCGAGAGCGACGCGCTATCGGACACCTCGATAATCGGCGCCGTGCGCCGCCGAGGGATCTTCCCCTGCTTCTTCGGCTCCGCCTTAAAGCTTAGTGGCGTCACCGAATTTCTTCTCGGCTTCGATCGCTTCACCGCCGAGCGAATATACCCCGAGCGCCTTTTCGGTGCCAGAGTCTTCAAGATAGCGCGCGACGAGAGCGGAAGGCGCCTCACCTACGTCAAGCTGACGGGCGGAACTCTGCGCGCCAAGGACAGCATAAGCTACCTCGACAAGAACGGAGAGCGCCACGAGGAAAAGGTCGACGAGATACGAATTTATTCCGCCGAAAAATATAAGCCGAAAAAGGAGATCGAAGCGGGCACCGTGGCGGCGCTCCTCGGCCTCGGCTCCACATTCGTCGGTGAAGGGCTCGGCTTCGAGGCGAGTGAGGAGCCCAGCCTCACCCCCGTCATCGACTACAAAATGCTTCTGCCGAGCGACGTCTCCGTCTACGAGGCGTATTTAAAGCTCGGAGCTCTCACCGAGGAGGACCCCACCCTCTCCCTCCGCTACTACGAACAGACGAAGGAGCTCCACGTCAGCCTTATGGGCGACATACAGCTCGAAATCTTGAAGCGCCTCATCGCGGAGCGCTACGGAATAGAGGTCGATTTCGGCGAGGGCGAAGTGCTGTACCGCGAAACGATAGCGGAGCCCGTCTACGGCTTCGGGCACTTTGAGCCGCTAAGACACTACGCCGAGGTCCATCTTCTCATCGAGCCCCTGCCGCGCGGCTCGGGACTCGTCGCCACAAGCGATTGCTCCACCGACGCTCTCGCCCGCAATTGGCAAAGGCTCGCCATCAAGCACGTCGAAGAAAAGCGCCATCGCGGCGTTCTCATCGGCGCACCGCTTTCCGACGTTAAAATAACGCTCGTCTCGGGAAAGGCGCATGTAAAACACACCGAGGGCGGCGATTTCAGGCAAGCCGCCTATCGCGCCGTGCGCCAAGGGCTGATGAAGGCGCGCTCCGTCCTTCTGGAGCCCACCTTCGATTTCACCGCCGTAGTGCCCAAGGAATACGTCGGCCGCGTGATGACCGACGTTGAAGCAATGTTCGGCACCACGGAAGCCCCCGTAATGCTCGGCGACACGGCGAGCATTACGGGCAATTGCCCCGTTGCCACGATGAGGAGCTACGCCTCGGCGCTCCGCGCCTCGACGCGCGGCACGGGCAAGCTCACCCTCGCCGTCGGCGACTACGTCCCCTGCCACAACGCGGACGAGGTCATCGCGCGCTACGCCTACTCGCCGACGGAGGACGAGCGCAACCCGCCCCACTCCGTCTTCTGCAAGAACGGCGCGAGCTTCGTCGCCCCCTGGGATGAGGCGGAGGCGCTCATGGACTTGGAGCTCGAAGGAAGCGCCGAGGGCGCGGAGGTGCCCGCCGAAGAGCTCCCCGCGCGTGCGCGCGGCTACGTGTACCGCGGGACCGCCGAGGAGGACACGGAGCTCATGAGGATATTTGAAGCCACCTACGGACGGGTGAAGAAGCGCACGGCGGCCGAGAGGCGCGAAAACGCGGCGGAAAGCGAGGCTTCTCCAAAGAAGGTGCGCCCAAAGCTTGCGCCGAGAGACGAATACATCTTCATCGACGGGTACAATTACATTTTTGCCGACGAGGAGCTACGCCGCACCGCGGAAAAGGACTTTTCCCTCGCGCGCGACGCGCTGACGCGCCTCGTGTGCAGCTACTCGGCTTTCAGAAAGATAAAGGCGGTCATCGTTTTTGACGCGTACAAGCGGCGCGGCGGCGAAGGAAGCGAGGAGCGCTACGGCGACGTGCTCGTCGTTTACACGAAGGAGGGGGAGACGGCGGACGCCTACGTTGAAAGAGAGACGAAGCGCCTCGCGGCGGATAATCGCGTTCGCGTCGTCAGCGCGGACGCGGACGAACAGAGAATGGTCCTCGGGAACGGAGCGCTTCGCGTCAGCACCAAGGAGTTTTCCGCGATCTTAAAAGAGCTCGGCAACGATATTCGGGAAGCGATGGAGGCTTTGAAGCGCCGATAGCGCGCACATCGGCTCGAAAAATGCACGTGGAAATTTGCTTTTGACGCAAAAAAACGAACGACTTTCGCGACGGATCGCGGTCGTTCGTTTTTGTTTATTCGCCCTTGATTTTAATATTTTGTTTGTTTTAATATTTTCAATAGAGAGAAACTGAAAAATGCACCGCGGCATCGTCCTCATCGCATTTTTCCATACCGTCGGCAAAAAGCGCGAGAGACGACGCATTTCGTTTATCTACGGTGGCCTTGACACGAACGAGCCCTATCCTTCGCGCATATTTAAAGCAGAGCGGAAGCGCCTTTTTGCCGAAGCCTTGCCCGCGATATTCGGGCAAAAGACGAATGGCAAGCTCGGCGGCTCCGCTTCCGTCGAAGGCATAGAAGACCACCTCGCCGATCAAGCCTCTCGTGTTTTTAACGCTACGCAAAGCCAGCGACAGCGCGGTGCCGTTCAGAAAGGCGCGGCGAGCCTCTTCGATGAAGAAGCCACTGGGAACGAGAATACCGTGGTCATCGCGATAATCGTAGCCCCAATACTTATTCGTTTTGCTGTCCGTGCACAGGCGCGAATAGTTCATTTTGTCGAAAGTTTCGATTTGCGAAAGCATAAGTCCGCTGCTCGAAAGCCGCGGTATCTTGTCGAGGAGGCGACACTCGGTCTTGACTTCGACGCGAAAGCTCGACGCATCGGGTGAATCGGCGTCAACGTTGCAATGACGAAACAGGGAGACGAGCGCGCCGAGCTCTTCGGCGGGAACGTCGGTAAAGATGAGAGGAAGCTCCTCGCGCAAGGCATAATCGCGTATGGCTTTTACGGAGGCGGCAACATCGGCGCCTTCGCGGCATACTATCGGATAGACGAAGGAATACACGCCTTTATCGTAGGTGCGAACGAGCAAACAGCCGTCACGAAGCGTGAAAGCGAAGGCGAGCAGGTCTTTCTGCTGTTCGATAAAAGATTCGACCGTGTTTTTGATGTATTCGCGCTCGTCTGGCAGGTAGCCGTCAACGACGAAGCGAACGGCACCGTTTTCGTTCGGATAAGCGAAAGAGAGTATTTCTCGCGACATAAGCACCTTTCCGAAAAAGCTCCACTACGAGCGGAGCTTTTCATTAACGTATTTTTGAAGTTTCTCCCTTTCGGCGGTGCCGAGCGGAGGAACGTCTTTGAAGCGATTTTCGAGCCCCAGCCTTTCATATTTGAAAAAGCCCATGGTGTGAAACGCAAGCAGCTCGTATTCCGCAACGCAACGCTTGCCGCGCAAAATGGCAACGTACTCGTCGAGCGTGCGCTCGTCGTCATTTATCCTTGGGACGACGACGGTGCGTATCACCGTTTTTATATTCCGCGCTTCGAGGTATTCGAGCGTGGCGAGGGTTTCGGCAATGCCGTGCCCCGTGTATTCGCGATAGAGCTCGTCGCTCGGGAATTTTAAATCGAGCAAAACGCTCTCGGCGCCCGCGAGCGCCGCCTTGACGGGTGGAGTTAGGGGAAGCGCCCCCGAGGTGTCCACCACGTAGGAAATGCCCCTCGCGGCAAGGTGCTCCGCCGCCTCAACGATGAACTCCGCCTGAATAAGCGGCTCGCCGCCCGAGAAGGTAACGCCGCCCCCGTGCTTAAAATACGGCTTGTAGCGCGCCGCCTTCGCGGCAAGCTCGTCGGCTTCGAGGATGAAGCGCGGCGAGCTCCACGTATCGGGATTATGACAATAGGCGCACCGTAGCGGACAGCCGACGAGGAATACGGCGAAGCGAAGCCCGCTGCCGTCAAGCGCCGCCAAGCTCTCAAAAGAATGTATATACCCCTTCAAGCCTTTCTCCTATGCTTATCGAACGTCACATTTTTTCGTGGAACGTTCTCGAAATAACCTCCAACTGCTTATCGCGCGTGAGCTTATTGAAATTGACCGCGTAGCCGCTCACGCGTATTGTGAGCGAGGGATAGAGCGTCGGGTCGTTCATCGCGTCGATGAGCTTCTGCCTGTTAAGGACGTTGACGTTTAAATGGTGCGCATTTTGCGCAAAATATCCGTCGAGCACGTCGGTGAGATTTTCAACGCGCTTTTCATCGTCCGCTCCGAGGGTGGCGGGCGTTATCGAGAAGGTGTTGGAAATACCGTCGCGGCAGCAGTCGTAGCTTATCTTCGCCACCGAGTTGAGGGAGGCTAACGCACCCTCGCTGTCTCTACCGTGCATCGGGTTGGCGCCAGGGGCAAAGGGCTCCCCGCGCATTCTTCCGTCGGGCGTTGAGCCAGTCTTTTTGCCGTACATCACGTTGGAGGTTATCGTGAGTATCGAAAGGGTGTGCTTCGCGCCGCGATAGGCGGGGGTCTTGCAGAGCTCTTCGTAGAAGAACTCTGTGATCCACCTTGCAATGCTGTCGACGCGGTCATCGTCGTTGCCGTACTTCGGGAAATCGCCCTCCACCTTGAAATCGACGATTATGCCGCGCTCGTCCTTGATGGGGGTAACGACGGCGTGCTTTATCGCGCTGAGGCTATCCACGAGAACGCTGAGCCCGCTTATGCCGAATGCCATCAGCCTCTCGGGCTCCACATCGTGTAGCGCCATCATGAGGCGCTCGTAGGCGTAGCGGTCGTGCATATAGTGAATAACGTTCATCGTGCTGACGTAGAGGTGCGCCATCCACGCGGCGTAGCGCTTGAAGCTTTCAACGACCTCGTCGTACACCAGGGGCTTCTCGTCGAAAACGCGCCCCTCGGGAGCGATCCTTGCGCCCTCTATCTCGTCGCACCCGCCGTTGAGCGCCATAAGAAGCACCTTGGCGAGGTTGCAGCGCGCACCGAAGAACTGCATCTGCTTTCCCGTTTTCATCGCGGAAACGCAGCAGGCTATCGAATAATCGTCGCCGAAGTCGCGGCGCATAACGTCGTCGTTTTCATACTGTATCGAATCGGTGTCTATCGACACCTTGGCGCAAAATCTCTTAAATTCGTGCGGCAGTCCCTCCGCCCAGAGAACGGTGAGATTGGGCTCGGCGCTCGGACCGAGATCGTACAGCGTTTCAAGGAAGCGATAGCAGGTTTTAGTGACCATGGGGCGCCCGTCGGAGCACATACCGCCGAGCGAGCAAGTCACCCAGACGGGGTCTCCCGCGAAAAGCTCGTTGTATTCGGGGGTGCGCAGGTGGCGCACGAGGCGCATTTTTATAACGAGGTCATCGATGAGCTCCTGCGCTCCCGACTCGTCCAAAGTCCCCTCGGCGATGTCGCGCTCGATGTATATGTCGATGAACGACGATATTCGCCCTATGCTGTTTGCCGCCCCGTTCTGCTCCTTGATGGCGCCGAGATAGCCAAAATAGAGCCATTGGATAGCCTCGCGCGCGTTGCTCGCGGGTTTGGATATATCGCACCCGTATTCCGCCGCCATGATTTTAAGCTGCTTCATAAATTCGAGCTGCTTCGCCACGTCTTCGAGTAGCTGTATCGTTTCGGCGCTCATCTCGCGCTCGCCTATGCGGCGCTTGTCCGCCTCGCGCTCCTTTATCAGGTAGTCCATTCCGTAGAGCGCTATGCGCCTATAATCTCCTATTATCCTCCCGCGCGCATACGCATCGGGCAGGCCCGTGAGAAGCCCCGCGTGGCGCGCCTTCTTCATCGTGTCGGTATAGACGCGGAAAACGCCCGTGTTATGCGTCGTGCGATACTTGAACTCATCCTTGACCTTATCGCTTAGCTCGTAGCCGTAAGCCTCGCAAGCCTGCAAGGCGTTGCGAAGCCCCGCAAAGGGGTTTACGGCACGCTTCAAGGGCTCGTCCGTCTGTAAGCCGAGAATAATATCCTTCCCCTCTATCACGTAGCCAGGCTTATGGCTGAGTATCGAGGAAACGTTTTCGGTATCAACGTCAAGCACGCCGCCCTTTGCGTTCTCCTCTCTCAAAAGCTCATCGAGCCGCGCCCGCACCTCGTCGGTGCGCGCCGTTGTTCCCTTCAAAAAGTCCGCCGAGCCCTCGTAGGGGGTGTAGTTCCTTCTAACGAAGTCGGCAATATCTATCGTTTTATTCCAATTTCCCTCTTTAAAATTACGCCAATACATAATATCTTCCTTTCTTCATATACTTATGTAGCTACTTATATAGCCGCATTGTGTAAATTTGTTATTAAAATATCATTGTTCCAGCTTTTGCCTTGGAAAAATAAAAAGAGCACCCACGGTGCCCAGACGGTCGGCTGAAACAGCCCCGTTCCCCCATAGTTGCCTATGTTCCGCCAGTAGCAGGGCTTGTTCTATTATACAATGAATTTGCCCGTTTGTCAACAGTTTTCGGGCGGATTATAAACAATTTATGATTTTTAACGAAAGGAAAACGCACGGTAAAATTTTGGACTTCTTATTGAAAATGGCGCGAGAAAATGATAAAATAAAAGAAAAAGGCGATACTATTATCGAGGACAGAGGAGTTAGTATGTCGGAAATCAACGTCAAGGACCTGAATTACAGAATATCCGCGGACCCCGTCGGGCTCGTCACCGAGTCGGAGGCGCACTATCGCGCCCTCGTGGCGGGAGTTGCCGCGCGCATCGCGGCGGACGGAAAAATACGAATAGTTTTGCTCGCGGGTCCCTCGGGCTCGGGGAAAACGACGACCGCCAATCTAATTGCCGACACACTGCGCCACCGCGGCAAGCCCGTCGCCGTCATATCGCTCGATAATTTTTACAGAAGCTCCGACGATCCCGCATACCCGCGATTTGAGAACGGAGAGCGCAACTGCGAGGCGATAGACGCGCTGGATTTGCCCGAGCTCGTCGGCGTTCTTTCGGCGATAGCGCGCGGCGAGGGCTTCACCGTTCCGCGCTTCGACTTTAAAACGGGGGCGCGCGGAGCGCCGACGCGCCACGAGCCGATGGGGGGCGGTGTCGTCATCATCGAGGGCTTGCACGCGCTCAACCCGCGCGTCTTTTCCCTGCTTCCCGCTGAGCGGCTTTTCAAGATATTTATCAGCGTTTCTACCAACGTCGTGCGTGACGGGGAGCGCATACTCTCGGGCAGGAAGATACGCTTCCTACGCCGCATGGTGCGCGACAGTATATATCGCGGCGCGGACGCGGAGAGAACGCTCTCAATGTGGATGAACGTTTTGCGGGGTGAGGATATATATCTTTACCCGTACAGGGGGAATGCCGACGTCGCCTTTGACAGCTTTCATCCCTTCGAGCTCTCCGTTATGCGCCCCCTCGCGGAAAAGCTCATCTCGGAAGGGCTCGCCGCGAAAGACGGCTACGCGAAAACGGTGAAGCTCGCGCTAAATTCCGTTTTACCCCTGCCGAAGGAGCTCGTGCCCGACGATTCGCTGATCCGCGAATTTATCTCGGGCGGAATATACGAAAGCCTCTATTGAAGCGGCGCGCGTCAAGCCGTATATTCAAAGAGAGCACGAGCCCGTCCTTTCATCGGCGTGGCGAGAAAGCCCCGTGCCAAGAGCTCGCTTCCCCATCGGCTCGGTAGGAAGTAGCTTTTGAGCCCCAAAGTCGAGCCAATCGCCTCGCCATAGCGCGGCGAGCACAGCTCGTAAACCAATGTGAAAAAAATAAATAAGCCGCATAAGCGGCGGAACGGAGAACATTTTGGAATTAAAGGGAACAAAGACGGAAAAGAATCTCATGACCGCGTACGCAGGAGAGTCCGAGGCGCGCAACAAGTACACCTACTTCGCCTCGGTGGCGAAGAAGGAGGGCTACGAGCAGATAGCCGCCATCTTCTTGCAGACGGCGGACAACGAAAAGGAGCACGCGAAGCTCTGGTTTAAGGCTCTCGGCGGGCTCGGCGATACCGCGGCAAATCTCGCTGCCGCAGCGGCGGGCGAAAACTACGAGTGGACGGATATGTAC
>CAYSUO010000030.1:0-18852 GCA_964434325.1 uncultured Ruminococcus sp. | reverse complement strand
GGCGGAATGGAGATTATCATGTCTCTGCTTTCAAGGCATATAGATAAGCGCATAGCACGATATCAGCGCGAGCTGATAGAAACGCACTATCGCGAAGTTGAAACGATGTATAAGCAGATCCGCGGCTGGCGGCACGACTATCGAAACCATATACAGCTTATGAAGGTGCTCGCGGCGAACGGCGATATGGAGGCGATAAGGGAGTATCTTGATAAGCTCGATACGGATCTCAACACGGTGGATACCGTCGTAAAAACGGGGAATGCCATGGCGGACGCGATATTGAATAGCAAGATATCGCTTGCAAGGGCGAAGGACATCGCCGTCACCGTGGACGCGCATATCCCCGTCAAGCTGAAAATGAGCGAGCTCGATCTTTGCGTTATCATAGGCAATCTTTTTGACAACGCCATTGAGGCGAGCGCGAAGCTCCCCGCGGGCGAGCGCGCTATCCGCATCTATATGGATATGAAGAATACTCAGCTATATATATCGTTCACTAATTTGACGGCGACGAAGAAGCTCACCCGAGTCGGCAAGCTCTTTCACACCACGAAGGGGGAGGGGCACGGCTTTGGCTTGGTGCGTATAGACAGCATCGTTGAGCGCCTTGACGGATATCTCGCGCGCAACAGCGAGGACGGCGCATTTACCACGGAAATCCTCATTCCGCAGGTGTGAGCTGCAATTCGTCACCCTGAAATGACAATTCGTCCCCGAAATGCCGCGGGGACGAATTTTTGTGCTATCATACATACACGGCTTGCAAGGGCATTTTTGCGACGCCGTCAAGGTACGTGGCGCACGAACGTGCGCGAAGTGTGGCATAGCCGCACTAAGATTTGACGCGCCATTCGGCGCGCAAATCTATTCACTTGTATTATAGCATTACACGGCTTGCAAAAATAGATTTTTGCGTCGCTTACGCTTTCGTTATTTGCTAAAACGCAAATAACAGCCGTTCGTTGAAAGACGGCGTGAAAAAGCCCTTGCAAGCAAGCTTCTCACTTATATTGCTTCGCAAAGGATGGTGCTTTATGGAAGAAAAAACGAAACGAAAAAACAAAACGAAGAAGGAAAAGGCGCCGAAGCCGAAGTACAATATGGCGCAAAACTCGGCGTATATGATAAAGCTTGCGTGGACTTCGGGCGAGAAGAAGGTCATCGTGCTCAGTCTCCTCTCGGCGTTCTCGGCGCTCGCCCTCAATCTCATTGAGCTCTACGTTTCCCCCGTGATACTCTCCGCAGTGGAGAGAAAAGCTTCGATTGGCGAGCTCATTGCGACGATAGCGGTATTCGTCGCCGCTATGATGCTCGCTTCGGCGACCGCCTCCTACGTCAATACCAACACCCTATTCGGAAGGATCACGGTGCGCACCGTGATAATATCCTTGCTCGCCAAGAAATCGGCAACGACGTCGTATCCCAATCTTTTCGACGAGAAATTTAAGGAGCTGACGACGAAGTCGCAAAGAGCGATAAACAACAACCGCTCGGCGACGGAAGCCGTATGGACGACGCTCACCAAGCTGACGACCGACATCGTAGGTTTCATTTTCTACGTTGTCCTGATGTCCTCGGTCCAGCCGTTGCTGCTTCTCGTGATACTTGTCACCACGCTCATCTCCTATTTTGTGAGCAATCACCTTAACGGCTGGGGCTATCGCCACCGCGAGGAGGAGAGCGAATACGGAAATCGGCTCTATTATCTTGACCGCAGTTCAAGCGATCTGACGCTTGCGAAGGATATTCGCATCTTCGGCTTGCGCCCCTGGCTCAAAGAGCTATATGCAAAAAGCATGGCGGCGTACACTGCGTTTAACAAAAAAGCCGAGGGCGTTTACTTTTGGGGCAGGATAGTTGATCTCGCTCTCACCTTCCTTCGCAACGCGGTCGCCTACGCCTACCTCGTCGGGCTCGTCATCGCGGGCGGGATTTCCGTCTCGGACTTCCTTCTGCTTTTCAGCGCCGCGGGCGGCTTCACCGCCTGGGTCTCGGGCATTCTCGGCGGGTTTAACACGCTCCACAAGCAGTCGCTCGATATTTCAACGGTGCGCGAATGCATCGAATATCCCGAGCCCTTCAAGTTTGAGGACGGCGAGCACATAGAGGCGGAAGCGGGCAGAGCCTACGAGATAAGGCTGGAAAACGTTTCGTTTCGCTATCCAAGGGCGGAGAAGGATACGCTCACCAATATAGATCTCACCCTACATTCGGGCGAAAAGCTCGCCGTGGTGGGCTTAAACGGCGCGGGCAAAACGACGCTCGTCAAGCTGATATGCGGCTTCCTTGACCCCACCGAGGGGCGCGTGCTCCTTGACGGAAGGGATATACGGGAATATAATCGCAGAGATTACTACGCTCTGTTCTCGGCGGTGTTCCAGGAATTTTCGCTCCTCGCGGGCACGGTGGCAACCAACGTGGCGCAGGACAGCGTGGGCATCGATATGGCGCGCGTCGCGGAGTGCGTCCAAAAGGCGGGGCTTGACAAAAAGATAGAAAACTTGAAGGACGGCTATGAAACGTATTTGAATCGCGAGGTCTTCGAGGATGCGATACTCCTTTCAGGCGGCGAAACTCAGCGCCTCATGCTTGCCCGCGCACTCTATAAAGACGCGCCCTTCATCGTCCTCGACGAGCCGACCGCGGCGCTCGACCCCATCGCGGAATCGGAAATGTACCAGAGGTACAACGAGATGACGCGCGGCAAATCCTCCATCTACATTTCTCACCGCCTCGCTTCGACGCGCTTCTGTGACCGCATAATTCTTATCGCGGACGGCGCCATCGGCGAAGAGGGGACGCACGAGAAGCTTTTGAAGGCGGGCGGCAAATACGCCGAGCTCTTCGAAATCCAAAGCAAATACTACAAGGAAGGAGCGGGAGAAAACGAAGATGAAAAAAACTAAGAAAGCTACGAAAGCCGAAGACAAGCTGCGCTTGAACAGAGTCTTTCGGGTGAACAACAGAGCCTTGAAGCTCCTTTTCAAGCGCTATCCTCAAATGGTCATATCCCACTTCGTGAGCGTCGCCTGGAATGCGCTCACGCCCTACGTTGGAATTTTTCTCTCCGCCCTCGTGATAAACGAGCTCGTGGGGGAAAGAAACGTAACGCGGCTTCAAACGCTCGTCATCGTCGCGCTCGCTTCCGCCGCGCTCATCGCCTTGGGAACGGCGCTCCTGCATAAATGGAGGGAAACTCAAAACACGGGCTGGGAGATGAAGGTGGAGCGTATCCTTTCCGAAAAGATGCTCGATACCGACTACGTCAATCTCGACGATACGCACACCGCGGAAATGCTATCCACCATTCGCCAAAACCTCAACGGTCAAGGCTGGGGGCTCGGTCGCACGCTCGAATGCTACGAAATGCTCTGCTACTCGGGGCTCACCGTTTTCGGCGGCATTGCTCTCACCGTTTCGCTCTTCGCCGCCAAGACTCCTGCCGACGCGGGCAGGCTGGCGGTGCTTGATCATCCCCTGCTCGTTATCGGCGTCATCGCCGCTATGCTGGCGCTCACCTTTTTGGCTCCCGTGCTCAAAAATAAAGCGGGCAGCTACTACGTGGAGCACGCGAGCGATCATAACCTCTCAAACCGCCTGTTCAGCTTCTTCGGCTGGCTCGGCTACTATACTCACCTCGCTCCCGACGTGAGAATATATCGCCAAGATAAAATATGCGAGCGGTATAATTGCGACAAAGAGGGCACATTCTCCTCCAAGGGAGTGTTTGCTCGGCTTTCGCGCGGCCCCATCGGGCTCTACAATGCCGCGGGTGCCGCCGTCTCGGTGGTATTTACGGGCGTGGTCTACGCCTTCGTTTGCCTCAAAGCCCTGGCGGGCGCCTTCGGGCTCGGCTCGGTGACACAGTACGTTGCCGCCGTCGCCAAGGTCTCGGGCGGTATGTCTGAGCTGGTTGAATATATCGGACTTATGCGTAACAACACCCCGTTCCTCGAATTGACCTTCGAGTACCTTGACGTTCCAGATAATATGTATCAGGGTAGCCTCACCGTGGAAAAACGCAACGATAGGAAATATCAGATAGAATTTCGCAACGTTTCCTTCAAGTACCCAGGGCGCGAGGAGTACGCGCTCCGTGGCGTCAATATGAAGTTTGAAATAGGCAAGAGGCTCGCCGTCGTCGGTATGAACGGAAGCGGTAAAACGACTTTTATCAAGCTTCTGTGCCGACTGTACGATCCGACCGAGGGTGAAATCCTACTCAACGGCATTGATATAAGAAAATACAATTATCGCGAATATATGGACATCTTTTCCGTCGTCTTTCAGGACTTCAAGCTCCTCGCCTTGAAGCTCGGTGAAAATGTGGCGGGCAGGCGCGATTATGATAGAGAGCGCGTCGTTGATTGCCTTAAAAAAGCGGGCTTTTCCGATCGCCTCGTCAAAATGGAGAACGGGACGGACACCTATCTCTATAAGGACTTCGATGAAAACGGCGTCGACGTTTCGGGCGGCGAAGCGCAGAAGATAGCCATTGCCCGCGCCCTCTGTAAGGACGCGCCCTTCATCATTCTCGACGAGCCGACCGCGGCGCTCGATCCCGTTGCGGAGGCGGATATCTACGGCAAGTTCGACGAGATAGCGGGAGACAAGACCGCGATCTATATCTCGCACCGCCTCTCCTCGTGCAAATTCTGTGACGAGATCGCGGTGTTCCACGAGGGCGCCGTTATTCAGCAGGGCTCGCACGCGAGCCTCGTCGCGGATACGAACGGCAAATACTACGAGCTCTGGCACGCGCAGGCGCAATATTACACGGAAACGGAGAAACCCATCGAGGTCGACGCTTGACCGAAGCGAATGGCAGAGCTACGAGCCTTGCGCACGGGCGCAGTATTACACGGAAGTGGCGAAGCCCTCGTGTGACGGAAGCCGCGTTTGCCGCAACGCGCGCCACATATTCTTTCAATATATGTTCTATCTCTTTATCTCTCTCGGCGAGGGGTAACCTCACTAAAAATTCAATAAAAGCGGGGAAAACGTAGGTTTTAACCTTGGTTTTCCCCAAAAATTACGGTAGAAGCAGAGATATTTCTTTGCTTCTACCGTTTTTCGTTCGACTTTGCCTAAATGCGACAGTCTCATAAGAAAGCAAGCCTTTGGCGACGTCGCCGCATCGGCTTAATTCAGCTCGCGACAACCCTTTCGCCGCCAAGCACGTGGGGCGAGTGCAATTTTGCTTTCGGATTAAAAATCGTTATCGTTGAACATATTGTAGCCGTTATTTGAGCTGTTCGTGCCGCCGTTAGCGCTGTTCGTCGAGCTTTGGCGCTCGGCGCGAGCGGAGCGCACGTTGCGCACGATGAGATAAACGGCGTAGGCAATGAGTGCGATGGAGAAGATGACGCAAAAGATGTCCCAGCCCGATATGGTCTTGCCGATGACTTTCTCCATATAGTCCACCGCGATGACGACGGGAATGCCCGTTTTCTCCGTGAAGTCATTCAGCGCATCATTGACGGTCGACTCCGACATTTCCATATCCGTATAATTCACGAGGTGCGATTTCGCGGGGTTGGTGTGCGTCTCGGGCTTCGCGAAGGAGCTTTGAAGCCCCAGCTCCGTTATTTCGCCACACAGCTGCGTCACTGCCGTGGCGAGATTCTTGTCGAGCGAATGGGCGTAGTATTCCGAATTCACGTTGGCAATTATGAGTCTACCAAACGCGGTCGTTTCATCGCCGAGCATATTATTTATGTCGTCGGCAACGTTGTAGCCCACCCAGGCGATGCAATAGTAGCCGTCCTTCTCCTCGTTGGCAAGGAAGGCTATGAGGAGGTTATCCTCATAGCCGTCATACGCGGAGAAGGCGAGACTGTACTGCTCGTTCGCATAGTCTTGAAACGTCGGCTCGTCGTAGACGACTTGCCCGCCGTTCACCACGTTGGAATAGGCGGAGCCGACCGACGAAACGGCGGATATGATGATAAGCGCCGCAATGATTATCAATACGACGGGGACGAGCATAAGCCCGAACAGCC
Organism: uncultured Ruminococcus sp.; assembly: GCA_964434325.1. Classification (GTDB taxonomy): domain Bacteria; phylum Bacillota; class Clostridia; order Oscillospirales; family CAG-272; genus UBA1740. The sequence continues at coordinate 12,847 of CAYSUO010000030.1, read as the reverse complement.
CCCCGAGGCAGCCGCCGCCTCCATAGTAGCGCCGCCGAGGCCAAAACCAGCCGCCGTAATAGTGATGGTGCGGGGGTCTCGGTCCGTGAGGTCCGTGCGGCCCTCCGTGTGGGCCTCCTCCGCGAGGTCCGCCTCCAAAGCCACCGCCGCGATGTCCTCCACCGCCGCCGCCACGCGAGCCTCCTCCGAAGCCGCCTCCTCTTGATCCACCACCAGGTCCTGGCATAATATTTTCCTCCGTTCGTGATAAATTATTTAAAGTCTATATAGCTCTATATAAACATTTTATCTTATATATGTGAATGATTTTTTTACAGAATAGGAACTAATTGTAAATTTTATTTTTTATCACGGCAACGAAGCCGTTATTTGCGCTCGGCTTCGCCAAAAAGCCCTTCGCGGTGCGTGAAACACTCGTTTTGCCGTGTATCTCGATGACCTCGGAGAGCGAATATCCGCCGTCAAGCGTAATTTCGACGCTTTGCTCCTCGGGGCGATAATTGATAACCGTCAAAAGGCGTGTGTCCGCGTCAACAACGTGCTCCGTGACGGCGACCGTCGCCGAGCTTGACGAAGCGACCTTTTCACGGCTCCTGAGGTGAAAAAGCTCGTATATCTTATGGTACGGAAGCTCACCCTTTCCGCTTGCAAGCCCCGCGCCCGTTCCCATTCTCGCTTCTATGGGAGCGGCAACGAAGCAAACGCGGCCTTTTCCGAGAGAATATTCGGAAGCCGCGGCGGTGCCGTCATCGCGCCGCAAAACGACGGTGGCGCCGACGGATTCAAGCAGCAGGCGATATGCAGGATCGAAGCGCAGCTTTTGCCCGTCCATCGTTACGGTGTCGGGCGCGGCAAGCTTTTCTCGCGTTACGACGCGCATACCGAAGAGCTCGGAAAACGGCGAAAGGAGCGCGTCGTCTATCGAGACGTAAAGCGTCGCCCCCGCCTCGGCGCGGCGGATAAGCTCGCGCCATACGTGAAGGCTCATCGAGCTGTCGCCAGAAAGGGACGGGAGAAGGTAGATGGGAGATTCGGGTATCTCGTCGCGGCACCAGGCAAAGCTTATATCTAGCCCTGCCTTTTTAGCAAGTATAAAGCTGCCGTAGGCGACCGACCACGTGTCGATCCCCTCCGTCAGGATACAAACGGCGTCTTTTATGCGTGGCGGAAGAGAGCCGAACTTGAAGGCGGACAAAAATCGCGCCATTTCGCTCATCGAATCGAGCACGGGCTTCGGCGTTCCGTCCAAATGAAAGAGTCCGAGCTCGCGCTCAACGGCGTTCCAATCATACGGGGTGTGCGTAAGGTGGCTCTGCTCGTTGGCGCACCACCAAAGAAAGCCGTGGAGATCATGTGCCCACGCTGAAAACATAGCGACGCGCGCGTAATCACCAGCGACGGCTTCGCTCGCCACCATGGGGCCCAGCGTTCCTATCTCCTCGATGAAGGCGGGCTTTCCGCTCGTTCCTTCATAGAGCAAGGTTTCCGCCGTTGAATGAAGTATAGTTTTCATCTCGTTCAGCGGATCGGTATCGCAATGAGGCGTAAACAGGGGGTACGGGTGCGTGCAAAGCGCGTCAAGTATCTCGCCGAGATCCGCCGCGTTCCAATGCGCGGACTCATCGGGGAACGTTGCGTGCATACCCGAAATAACGGGGTGCTCGCCGTCAATGCTCTTAATCGCGTCGGTAATCGCCGACGCCCAGAGATAGGCGCCGCTTCGCCCCGCCCCGCCGAGGGAAGAAAGAACGTTGCATTCGTTGCCGAGATCCCAGGCGACAACGGCGGGCTTATCCTTGAAATTCCGCACCATATACTTAACGAAGCGAAGCTGCCACTTGATGACAAAGGGATCTTGAAGCAGATTTCGCCCCGCAAAAGCCTCGGGCGCGTGAAGGCGACCGCTCATCCACCCTGTCACAAGGGCAACGATGAGGCGAATACCGTTGCGCTCCGCAATATTGCAAAGCTTGCCGAAGCGTTCCGCCATAACGGGATCGATACCCGCGCGCCCTGCTTCCGTATGCGGAAGCGGCATTTCGCCGATACGCACCTCGCGCGGCGAATTACCGCCGCCGTAGTGTATCTTGATGGGCTGAAAATCCGACCACAGAGGAAAGACGCGAACAACGTCGAGCCCAGCGGCTTTCAGCTTCTTCATATCCGCTTCGACCACGTCTGCGCGCCAATCGCTCCAAGTGTTCGTTCCCGCATGCGATGCCCACCAGTTGCAACCGAGGAAGAAGTTCCCCGCAGAGAAAAGTTTGCTTTGTTTTTTCATTTGCTCTCATTCCTTTCTATTAAAGCCATCGCTTTCGCGTTGTTTTTTCGCCTCTTGCTTATTTTCCGAATTTTTAGTATAATAGATATATCAAAGGAGAAATATATATGCCGAATATCATAGAAGTAGAAGATATAAACGCGCCCGAGCTCGACGTTTTCGTGCGGCTGACGGGGGCTCAGCTTCGCCGCCGCTTGGAGCCCGAGAAGGGCATTTTCATCGCGGAGAGCCCCACGGTCATCGAAGTCGCCTTAAACGCGGGCTGTGAGCCCGTTTCCCTCCTGACGGACGAGCGCCTCGTGAACGGCGCGGTGAGCAACATCATAGAGCGCCTTGGCGACGTCCCCGTCTACACGGCGGAGCGCGACGTTTTAAAGGAGCTGACGGGCTTCGAGCTCACGCGCGGCGCGCTTTGCGCCATGCGCCGCCCGAGGAGCCGTGCCCCCGAGGAGCTATGCCGTGGCGCGCGGCGCGTCGCTGTCCTTGAAAACGTTGCCGACGCAACCAACGTCGGCGCACTCTTCCGCTCCGCCGCCGCCTTGAATATGGACGCGGTGCTCCTGACGCCCTCGTGCTGTGATCCCCTCTGCCGCCGCGCGCTTCGCGTCAGCATGGGGACGGTGCTCCAAGTGCCGTGGGGGCGCATCGGCGATGTGCCCGCCGACTGGCCGCAACGCGGCGTCGCTCTTTTGCGCGAGCTCGGCTTTGCCACGGCGGCAATGGCACTCTCCGACAACTCCGTGAGTATCGACGACGCACGCCTCGCCGCCGAGGAGCGGCTCGCCATCGTTCTCGGCACAGAGGGCGACGGCTTAGCCCGCGCGACGATCGCCGAATGTGACCACACAGTGAAGATACCCATGTCGCACGGGGTCGACTCGCTCAACGTTGCGGCGGCGGGCGCCGTCGCCTTCTGGCAGCTCGGGAGAAAGAAATAGCGACTGTAAGTCGTATCACTGCCACACGCTCAAAGGAGCCCAACCGCGGCGAAAAATCAAGTTGGCGGCTCGGCGCGCCGCAAGCCAAGAGCTCACTGACAATCCAAAGAGCTTATAACATATTGGCTTGGCGTATAGCAACCAACGGTGGCAGCGCGCCTAAGTGCTCCGCTTTACGGGGCAGACGATGCTCAGGCGAGGTTGTTTTTCAAAAATTCGATAACGTTGCCCCCCGCGATACGCTCCACCGTCTCGGCGGGGTAGCGCGCCGCCAAAAGCTCAACCACCTGGTCATGTATGCTATGCTCCGTGCTTATTCCGCGCGGATATTCGCCATCCGTGCCGTCAATATCAAAGCCGAAGCCGAGGCACCCGTCGCCGAAATGCTCCAAAGCGTAATCGACGTGCCTCAATATATCGTCGAGCCCCGCTTCGCCTCCGTCACGAAGGAACGGGGGATATATATTTATCCCGATAACGCCGCCGCGCTCCGCAATGATACGCGCCATATCGCGCGTCAGGTTCCTCGGAGACGCGCACACGTCGCGAAAGTTGGAGTGCGTTGCCAAAATGGGATAGCCGCTTATTTCCGTGAGCTCGTAGAAGCTCTTATCGGAGAGGTGAGAAACGTCGCTTATTATTCCCAGCTCGTCGCACCGCCGCACGAAGGCCTTACCGAGAAAGCTAAGCCCCATGTCGTCCTTATCCCAGGCGGAGGCGGCGAGCTCGTTGGTGTCCCACGCCATGCCGACAACGGCGAGCCCCGCCGCCTTCAAGGTTTCAAGCTCGGGCGAGTCGGCAAAGAGCCCTGCTCCGCCCTCCACCGAAAAGAGCGCCGCGTGCGAGTCACCCGTTTCAAAGCGATGAACGTCCTCGGCGGCTTTAACGGGAGCTATCCCGAGGCGTTCCCTCTCGGAGAGGAAAACGTTCAAATACTGCATAAGAGCGGCGCGGCGCACCGCGGGCTCGCGATCGTCGTTCGGCACGAAGGCGGCGGCAAATTGCAGGTGCCGCTCCTTTTCCGAGAAATTGTACGGTGTCACAAGCCCGCGCTCACCGCTGACGCACAAGAGGCTATCGCAATGCATATCAACTATTTTCATATTCGTCCTTTCCGAGTGCTCGCGCACTTTCCAAGCCAATCAAAGTCTTTCGTCTATTTTACTATATTCCGCGCGCTTTGTCAATCCTTTGATAAAGCTATGCCGCGCCTTCGGAGAATTTTTTCTTTTTGGGAAGGTTTTTTAAGCCGCCGTATTGACTTTCGCCAAATTTTATGTATAATAAGTATAAGCGTTTCAATAGATACGCGCAAACAAAGGAGAAACAACAAATGAAAAAACTGATTGCCGTAATCCTTCTTGCAGTTCTCGCCTTCTCGCTCGCCTCCTGCGGCGATAACGGCACGATGAGCCATTCCGACTACGTTGCCGCCGAGATCGACAGCGAGGTCGTCGTGGACGTCTACGTCCAGGCTACCCAGTCCTGGTGGGACAACAAGATAACCGTTTACGCCGCCGATAAGGACGGAGCCTACTTCATCTACGAGCTTGCATGCACCGAGGAAAATGCAAAGAAGCTCACCCCTGGCACGAAGATAAGAGTCACGGGCACCAAGGGTGAATGGGCAGGCGAGGTCGAAATAATGAACGCGACCTTTGAATTTGCGGGAAATTCCACCTACACCTCGAAGGCAACCGACGTTACCTCACTCATAGGCAAGGACGGGCTCATCGATCATCAGAACGAGCGCATCGCGGTCAAGGGCGCCACAGTGATTGCTTACACCGAGGGCGGCTCGGCAATATCCTATAAGGGCGACGTGAGAGGTGACGACGTTTATTTCAAGGTCCAGGTCAACGGCACCACGCTGGAGCTCTGCATTGAAGCTTACCTCACTGGTCCCGACACGGACGTCTACAAAGCCGTCGAGGCTCTTAAAGTTGGCGACGTTATAGACGTTGAAGGCTTCCTCTACTGGTACAACGGCGCAAACCCGCACGTTATCTCGGTAACGAAGTCGAATTGATTGCTCCCCGATTTAGCTAAATAAAAGCGCGTAAATCGGAAGAAATTCGGAGAATTTCAACCTCGAAAATAGCGAAAGATTAGAGCGAAGCTTCCGTTTTTTACGGTTTCTTCGCTCTTTTTCGTTTATATCTCTAAATGAAGTAGCCCATTTTCTGAAATATTATGAGCTCCTAAAATTTTGACCTTTATTCCGAGGTAGATTTTTTGAATTTCTTTTATGCCCTTTTCGCTTATGCCGCCTAAGTGTTTTAGCGCGTATCAATTTTTCACTTCCTCCAAAACGGATTTACGTCAATTTTTTCAAGGAAAGCGGCGGCGTTTTAAGGTACAATATATATGAAGCTCTAAGCTTATCAACCTAAAATATTTTAGTCCCGCTTTCGTGCAAGCGAGGCGCGGAGCGAAAGGAGAATTATGTTAGACAAGAAAAAACGCCCCGAGCGGATAATTCAATTTGGAGAAGGAGGCTTCCTTAGAGGTTTTTTCGATTGGATGCTCCAAAAGATGAACGACGCAAACGTCTTTGACGGAAGTGCCGTCGTAGTTCAGCCCATCGAAAAAGGGCTCTGCCACGCCCTCGAAGAACAAAATTGCGTCTACACGCACATAGCGCGCGGCGCGGAAGGAGTGGACAGGACGCTCATCGACAGCATTTCTCGCTGTGTTGACCCCTATCGCGACTATGCGGCATACCTCGCCCTCGCCGAAAGCCCCGAGCTCCGCTTCATCGTTTCCAACACGACGGAGGCAGGCATAGAATTTTCCCCGCTCGACGGCTTCGACGACGCGCCCCCGAGGACCTTTCCCGCCAAGCTGACGCGCCTCCTGCACCGCCGCTTCGAGCTCGGGCTTCGCGGTTTCGTTTTTCTCCCCTGCGAGCTGATAGACCGCAACGGCGACGCCTTGAAGGCGTGCGTTCTGAAATATGCGCGCCTCTGGAAGCTCAGCGCGGACTTTGAGCGCTGGATAAACGACGACAACGTTTTCACCTCGACGCTCGTTGACCGAATAAACACGGGGCACCCGCGCGGCGAAGCGGAGGCGGAGAGCGACCCCTTCTTGAACGCCTCCGAATTTTTCCACCTCTGGGTCATTGAGACGGGCTTCGATATTGAACGTGAGCTCCCCTTCTCCGCGGCGGGACTCAACGTCATAGTTACGCCGAACAAGCTCGAAACTTACAGAACGCGCAAGGTGCGCATACTCAACGGCGCGCACACCTCGCTCGTTCCCTACGCCCTTCTCGAAGGCTTCGACACAGTGCGAAGCTGCGTTTTGGACGCGAGAATGAGAGCGCACATCGAAGGCTGCATCTTCGACGAGATAATCCCCACCCTCGATCTTCCCGAAAGCGAGCTTCGGGCGTATGCCGATGACGTTATACGGCGCTTTGAAAACCCATACATAGATCATTTCCTATCTTCGATAGCGCTAAACTCCGTCAGCAAATTCAAGGTGCGCGTGCTCCCCTCCATTCTCGAATATCGGCGCCGCTTCGGCACCCTGCCCAAGCGCCTCACCTTCTCGCTCGCAAAGCTTCTGGAATTCTACAAGACCGATATGGTGAACGACGGCGTCGAGGTCGTTCAGCGAATGCGGCGCGGCAGCGTTGCCGAAATATTGAAGGACGAAACTCTTTGGGGCACGGATATAAGCTTTATGGCACAGGAGGTGGAAGGCTATGCTGATAAACGCTCGTGACAACGTGGAGATAGATCTCGAAAGCGGACACAAATATGCGGTGCACGACATTGCGCGTGGCTCCGACGTGATAAAATACGGCTTCCCGATAGGCCGCGCGACAAAGGACATAAAAATCGGCGAGCACGTGCATACTCATAATATGGAGACCAAGCTTTCGGGGAAGCTCGAATACGAATACGAGCCCGACGGCGAAGAGGCGGCGACTCCATGCGACGGTTCCGTCACCTTCCTCGGCTACGTGAGGCGGGACGGGCGCGTCGGCATTCGCAACGACATCTGGATAATCAACACCGTTGGGTGCGTCAACGGGGCGGCGCAAAAAATAGCCGCCGCAACGGGCGCATTCGCCTTTCCGCACCCCTTCGGCTGCTCCCAGCTCGGCGGCGATATGGAGGTAACTCAAAAAATACTCGCGGGGCTTGTGAAGCACCCGAACGCGGGCGGCGTCCTCGTCATCGGGCTCGGCTGTGAAAATAACAACCTCGAAGAGTTCAAGAAGGCGCTCGGGAGCTACGACGAGGAGCGCGTCGCCTTTTTGAACGCGCAGGACTGTGGCGACGAGGTTGCCGAAGGGATACGCCTCGTGCGGCAGCTTCAAGCGCGCGCGGCACTCTGTCGGCGCACGCCCGTTCCCTTCTCCTGTCTCGCGATAGGGCTTAAATGCGGCGGTAGCGACGGGTACAGCGGCATAAGCGCCAACCCCCTCGTCGGTCGCCTCGCGGACAAGGCGGCGGGGCTCGGCGCCTCCCTTCTGCTCACCGAGGTCCCCGAGATGTTCGGCGCGGAGCAGCTTCTCATGAAGCGCGCGGCGAGCCGCCCTGTTTTTGAAAAGACCGTCGCCCTTATCAACAACTTCAAGGACTACTTTTTGAGGCACGGTCAAGGCATCGGCGAAAACCCCTCCCCTGGCAACAAGGCGGGCGGAATAACGACGCTCGAAGAAAAATCTCTCGGCTGTATCCAAAAGGGCGGGCGCGTTCCCGTCGTCGACATTTTAGATTACGGTGACACGGTGAAGCTCGGCGGGCTCTCTCTCTTGAACGGCCCAGGCAACGATATGGTCGCGATAACCAATCTCGCGGCGGCAGGAGCTCAGCTGATACTTTTCACGACGGGGCGCGGAACGCCCCTCGGTGCGCCAGTTCCCACCGTCAAGATAGCAACGAACACCCAGCTCGCGGAGAAAAAGCGCGCCTGGATAGATTTTGACGCGGGTCCGACACTTTCGGGAAAAGACTTGACAAATGAGCTTTTTAAGTATATAATCGACGTAGCCGAAGGCCGAGAGACGAAAAACGAAGCGAACGGCTACCGTGAAATTTCAATATTCAAGGACGGTGTTACCCTATGAGCTTCATAAACGAAGACTTTATGCTGAAAAACGAGACTGCCAAGGAGCTTTACGCGGCAGTCAAGGATTTGCCCATAATAGATTATCACTGCCATCTCTCGCCGAAGATGATAGCGGAAAATCATAGATTCAAAAACGCATACGAGCTCTTTCTCGGCGGAGACCACTATAAGTGGCGCCAGATGAGAACGAACGGAATAGACGAACGCTATATCACGGGAGACGCGGACGACTACGAGAAATTTCTCGCCTTCGCTCGCACCGTTCCCCACCTCATCGGCAACCCGCTCTACCACTGGACACACTTGGAGCTCAAAAGATATTTCGGTATCGAAGAGGAGCTTTCCGAGAAGACGGCGAAAAGCATCTGGGATAGGTGCAACGCGCTCTTGGCAACGGATGAATTTCGCGCGCAGGAGCTCATCAAGCGCTCACGCGTTGAGCTCGTTTGCACGACGGACGCCCCCGAGGACAGCCTCGAATATCACGACACGCTGAAAGACTTCTCGGTGCGCGTGCTTCCCACCTTCCGCCCCGACGCGGCAGTTGAAATAGGGCGCGAAGGCTTCGCCGCCTATATGAAGGCGCAAGGGATCACCTCGTATTCGGAGCTTGAAGAGTTTTTAAAGAATCGGATAGCGTACTTTGATGGAAAGGGCTGCCGCTTGGCAGACCACGCCCTCGAATCCGTTCCCTACGCCGAAGGAGAACCGAGCGCGATATTCGCTAAAAGAATGGCGGGCGAGCCCATCACGGCGCACGAGGCGGAAGTCTTTAAAACGGCGGTGCTCAAAGCCTGTGCCGAGGAATATTCGCGGCGTGGCTGGGCAATGCAGCTTCACATAGGAGCGCTACGCAACAACAACAAAAGAATGTTTGAGCGCCTTGGCGCGGACACGGGCTTCGACTCGATAAACGATCTCGCGATAGCCGAAAAGCTGGCGGCGTTCTTGAACTCCCTCGACTACGAGGGAAAGCTTCCCAAAACGATACTCTACACCCTTAATCCCAAGGACAACTACGTCATCGCCACGATGCTGGGCAATTTCCAGGAGGGCCCAGTTGCGGGCAAGCTCCAATTCGGCTCGGGCTGGTGGTTTAACGACCAGCGCGACGGCATGGAGGCGCAGATGCGCTCCTTGGCGAATCTCGGAATGCTCTCGCGCTTCGTGGGAATGTTGACGGACTCGCGCAGCTTCGTTTCCTACCCGCGCCACGAATATTTCAGAAGGATACTTTGCAATCTCGTTGGCGGCTGGGTGGAAGACGGCGAATACCCGCGCGATATGGAAGCGCTTGTCTCCATCGTCGGTGATATATGCTATCGCAACGCAAAGAATTATTTTAATTTCTAATTCAGCTTTTATTCACGGAGAAAAATGCAGATATTAAAGGATATAGCGAGCAATCACGTACTCATAGCCGCCGTTGCGGCTTGGCTCATAACGCAATTATTAAAGCTTATAATTCACCTCATTGTTGAAAAGCGCTTCGCCTTTGACCGCCTCCTCGGCGACGGCGGAATGCCCAGCGTCCATTCGGCAACCGTCTCGTCGCTCGCCACCGCGTGCGGACTCATTCACGGCTTCGGAACTCCCCTCTTCGCGGTGGCGGCGATATTCGCCATCGTCGTTATGAGAGACGCGATGGGCGTCCGCTATGAAACGGGCAAGCAGGCAGTTTCGATCAAGCAGCTGGCAGAGGTAATCAACGCCTCGCTTTTTAACAAGAGCAAGGAAATAAGAACGGAAAATCTTAAGGTCCTCGTCGGGCATAGCCCGATACAGGTGTTTTTCGGCGGGCTTTGTGGTATCGCGATAGCGCTCATATATTGCTTCATCTTCGCTTTTTAAATCTCCGTAGTCAGTCGCCGCACCCACGAAGCCTTCGACGTTGCACTTAACGATTATTTGGCGTAGCGCATTTTGCCGCACAGGTGCGCCCTAAACGGCTCAAAGCGAGTGCAATGCGGCACAGAAACGAACTCGTCGCTATGTTGCCTTCGAGTTTGGTTTTTTCGACTTGCTTAGAAAAAATTTATGCTTACACGTAGCAATTTTGCCGCACGAGTGCGCCCTAAACGGCTCAAAGCGAGTGCAATGCGGCACAGAAACGAACTCGTTGCTACGTTGCCTTTGAGCTTTGCTTTTTCGACTCAGGAAAAGATTTTATACTTACGCGTTGCATTTTTTGCTACACGGGTGCACATTAAACTAGAAAACAAACAGTTACATATTCAAGCTCTCTTGCACTACGCGAAGCGAGAGAAAGAAACAAGCGCTTGGCGCAAAGCGCATTGAAGCACTTGAAAGGAAATCTATGTACGACGAACTTACCGACGTTGATATCAAGAAGATGGAAGAGGAGATACGCTACCGTTCGGGGCCGCTCGCAGTCGAGCTCGGACGCGAGTTGAAACGCACGCGCGAGTTTGGCGACCTCTCGGAAAACGCGGAATACAAGGAGGCGAAGCGCGCCAAGCGCAAGAACGAGAGCCGCATACGCTACCTTGAAAATATGATACGCACCGCTAAGGTCATCGAGATAAAAAAGGATGAAAACACCGTGGGACTCTTTGACCGCGTCACCGTCTACAACGAGCGCCTTGCCGCCGAAAAGACCATTCAGCTCGTTACGACGCTGAGGCAAAACGCCCTCCTCGGCTACGTCAGCAAAGAGTCGCCTCTCGGAGCCGCCCTAATGGGGCGTCGCGTCGGCGACCGCGTCCTCGTCGAGGTCAGCGAGAACAGGTCGTACTACGTCAGAGTCCTCGCGCTGGAAAAGGGCGAGGACAACGAAGAGCTCCCCATCAGTGGCTATTGAGCCTATTTCGCCCCACGAGTCTCCGAAACCAGCCTTTTGTACCCTCAAATAGATTTTAACATAAACCTACAAAAAACAATGAAAAACGAGGTCACTTATGAGCGACCTCGTTTTTCACGTTGGCAGGTAAATAGTTATTTCAAAGAAGTTAACTCTCGTTCAAATTACACTACGCCAAGCATAAGTTTTTATCTCAAAAAGCTTTCGTCTTTTGCCAAAATGATTACTATGAATTTAAATCTTTTGGTTCCGTCGAGCAAATATTGTATCTTTCGGCGCTTTGCAAGTGTTAAATGCTTAATTTCTTTGACGTTCACTTCTTATCAAATTATATAGAAGCTTCTTAACCGCACCATTTGCCAGACTAAAATGCTATTTCGCAACCTCTGCTTTCCTAAACGGATTTTACTTTGGCAACTTGCGAAATCAAAAAAATTAAAAAAGCGCACGAGTAAAAGCAAAAAACATATTGACTTTTAATTTTATTGGTGGTATAATATATGAGGTTTCGATAAACGAAACTAATTTCTGGGTGTGGCGCAGTTGGTAGCGCGCTACCTTGGGGTGGTAGAGGCCGCAAGTTCAAGTCTTGTCACTCAGACCATAGCGAGTGTTTATAACTGATGTTAGAACACTCGCTATTTTTCTTTTATTTTCTCGCTAAATCTCTTGAAATCTCGCGTTTTCATAACATAATCAATGGGCTTGTCCTTCCCTGCTTTGAGGGTTGAACAAGCTCATTTTTCGCCTTTGACCACATGTTTGACCACTTGCGGAGATTTTTGGCTTATTTTCGGGTGGTTTTTCATAGTTTTAAAGCGGTGATTGCTATTCGTCTGCAGTTTCCCATTTGCCACCAGACTCAACAAAGTTCTGCCAAGTTTTATCGTAATACTTAAGACAACATCCATCTCTTAAGTAATTGCGTAAATAATTAAAAAATTCCTATTTATTTTGACATCGAACCCTTCATATATGTAACGCCACTCTTTGAAAGCATTGGATATCTCTTCCAGTTTTTCGTCAAAAAGAGATTCGTTAGATGTTCTAAAACATTCTTTTATGGAATTCTCAATCATGGTAGCAAAATCAGCATCTAGTTCTTTCAGCTTTTTCCACAATCCAACAAGCACATGGCTAAGATGTTTTATTTCCGCATGTGTCATACCACAATAAACTAAAATTGACTTGATATATACTTCACAAGCAAAAACAGAATTAACTATGTTAGGAATTGTATGCCATTGGGTTCTGATTTTTATTGGAGTAGGCTCTGTTTCACAAAAGTATGCACATTCTGCAAATGCACATGCGTGTTTAAACATTTTTCTTGCATTATGAAGATTTGAATTATCCACCTGCTCACCTCCTTATGTATGCGAGGAACGGGCAGAAAAAGAAAACAGCCGATGAGATTTTTTTCGATTTCTCATCGGTGTTTTTTATATAATTTCGCATAAGCTCTTGACAAATCGCAAAAAATATATTATACTGAATACAGTTTCACTGAAATCAAATTCAGTATAAATCTTTAGGAGGTAACGATATGTTTGTTGGTCGTTTAGAAGAATTAGAAATACTTCACCGCTTACTCAAGAAGCCATCAGCCAGTGCGATGATCTACGGTAAACGAAAGGTCGGCAAAACCACCCTAATTGACAAAACTTTGGAAGCATCTGCTGACAAGAAAATATATTATGAATGCCTGAAAGCACCAAT
>CAYSUO010000029.1:0-18963 GCA_964434325.1 uncultured Ruminococcus sp. | reverse complement strand
TAACCAATTCTTTTTTATCTTTTTGGTCTCACATCATTGACAAATGTACATTTTTTGAAGATTTTGAAATTATCGTTGATTTTTCGCTAATTTAATGATAAAATATATTAAACCCATCACGCGGAGGAACTATGAACTTAGCTAAGCTCAACCCCTACATCCGTTCCGTCGGAACGAGAGAAATATTATACAGGTGCGAAGAGACAAAGGCCTACGACGCGCGCCTCTTCTATATGGTGTCGGGCGAACTCTCCCTAAGTGTCAACGGAGAGCGCGGCAAGCTTTGCGGCGGCAATATTATATATCTGCCCGCGGGAACGAGCTACAAATTCAAGGGCTCGCGATTTATGATGATATGCGCCGCCTTTGACCTAACGGCAGACCTGTGCGGCGAAGAAGTGCCGCCGCCCGCTTTGAGCGGCGAATTTGAAGCGAGCAAGTGCCACACCTGCACAATACCGCCCTTCGATAAGCCCCTCCGCCTCGACGACGCGGACGACGAACGTGAGTCGCTTTGCGAAATGTCCGCACTCGCGGTGTCTGCCGAGGGCGAATGGCGCGCGGAACTTTCGGCAAGATTGAAGCTCACGCTTCTTCGGCTGGCGGCGGCAACGGACGAGCATGCGCTTCCCGCGCGCATGGTGAAGGAGCTCGACTCCTACATAAGGGAAAACCGACGCGACGAGATATCCAACACGGAAATAGGAGCCATCTTCGGCTATCACCCGTTCTACGTCAGCAACAAGCTGAAAGAAGCGAAGGGCATCACCCTCCGACAATACATAATAAATTACAGGCTACGCGCGGCGGAGAGCTTACTTGAATTGACGGCGAAAAGCGTTGCGGAAATAGCCGAGAAAACGGGCTTCACCGACGCCTCGTATTTCACGAAATGCTTCAAAGCGACGCACGGGGTGACGCCGAAGGAATACCGCAACAAGTTTAAAGATGTGCTTATATAAATAAAGCCACTGGGAGCTTCATCTTGAAAAAAAACGAACTGATAGAAATTGATATTACCGATATGACAAACCTCGGCTTCGGGGTTGCAAGATTTGATGGCATCGTTGTTTTCATTTCGGGCGCCGTCACGGGTGACCGAGTTCTGGCGCGCATAATAAAGCTCACGCCTTCATACGCGGTAGGGCGCTTGGAAAAGCTGCTTATCCCATCGTCGGAGCGCTCCGCGGAGCGCTGTTCCGTTTCCGCCTGCAAAAGCTGTGCCTACAAGTACGTCACCTACGAGAGCGAGCTTAAAAGCAAGCGCGGCGACGTTGCGGCGGCATTCAAAAAAGCGGGGCTTCCCGACGTCGAAATCCGCGAAGTGCTCCCCTCACCTTCCCTGCTCCACTATCGCAACAAGGCGCAATACCCGATCACGCGTACCGAAAACGGCGAATACGTTATAGGCTTTTTCGCACCGAAGTCGCACAGGGTGACGGAGGCGCGCTCCTGCCCGCTTGCGCCGAAGTGCTTCCCCGAAATCCTCGAAACGCTTGCCGATTTTTTTAAAGCAAACGACGTCTCGTGCTACGATGAGAAAAGCGCCACGGGGCTTTTGCGCCACGTCTATCTGAGGCGCGGCGAGGTCAGCGGCGAAGTCATGCTCGTTATCGTCATAAATGGGCGCAAGTTGACGTGCGCGGCGGAGCTCGGCAAACTTTTGCAGGCTCGCCACCCCGAAATCAAAGCTTTTATGCTCAACGTCAACCGAGAGAAAACGAACGTCGTCCTCGGAGACGAATACGTTACCGTCTTTGGTGACGGTTATATCATCGATACGCTGGCGGGCGTTGAGCTACAACTTAGCGCGCCCTCGTTTTATCAGGTCAACCACGACGGTGCTGAGCTTCTTTACGCCAAGGTGCGCGAGCTCGCGCAACCCACCCCGTGTGACGTTGTTCTCGACCTTTTTTGCGGCGTCGGCTCTATCGGGCTTTCGATAGCGAGAGACGTTAAGAGCGTTATAGGCATCGAGATAGTCGAAAGCGCCGTCGAAATGGCGCGCCACAACGCGCAAGCTTCGGGGATCGACAACGCGGAATTTTACACGGGTGACGCCACCGACACGGAAGCGCTCCTCAAAAATGCGGAGCGCGAGCGCGGCGAAGCGATAAGCCCGACGCTCATCATTCTCGACCCGCCGCGCGGCGGCTGCTCCGAGGAACTGATACGCTTCACAGCACGCCTTGCGCCGCGACGCTTAGTATACGTTTCCTGCAACCCACAGACCTTAGCGCGCGACGTTCGCCTCTTCGGCGATCACGGCTATAAATGCGACACGGTGTACCCCGTCGATATGTTCCCAGGCACGGGGCACGTAGAATGTGCCGCTTGCCTGACGAGAAAATAACGGGTACGGCTTAAACGCATTCCTTCGGAGCGGCAGGACGGAGGCTCAAAGCCTATGCTCAAACGCGCTAAAACAAAGCTTTAACGTACCGAAATCAACGTTTGGTTTTTTATGATACCGTGCCGAACAGTACCGTTCAAAAACTTATGTTGAACCGTGCTACCTCAGAGCGACGACCTACGGCAAAGCTTATACACGGAAGGAGATCAAAATGGCTATCATTCGAGGAATAACGAAGGGCGCCGACGGCAATGCTATGCCAGACGTGACCGTGGAGGTGAAAAGCGAAGATTTTCAAACCCTGCACGCGACGCGAAGCGATGAGCACGGGCGCTTTGCACTGGATGTGCCCGACGGAAACTACCCGTTTTTGACCGCCGTTCGCGACTACGCCACCCGCTACTTGGAGTTCTGGGCACACAACGTTCCAGCGTGGGGCTGCCTTGATTTGGATATCACGATCGACACTTTGGAGATCTACGGCATCAACGCCTTCGAGGTGAAAGGCGCGGGCAACGCGCTGAGCGTCTATTTCCGCCCGATGAGCCTCGCGAAATTTCTTGCGGGCGATGATAACATAGCGCCGAATTTTGACGTGGACGACATCGACGTTAAGATAAACGGCGAGGCGGTCAAGCTTCTTGTCATTGATCGCGTGCGAGAATTCATCGGCGACGGCGGCTTTGCAAGCGGCGCCCTGATTCAGGTCGAGCTCCCGAAAAGCGGAGAGGCTTGGAGCCGCGTCGAGCTTAGCCTCCGTGACCGAGAGGGGCACGTCGGTACCGCAATGCTTTTTAGATAAAGCATAAGCCGACGCGGCGAAGTCGCAATATCACAAAAGCCACAGCAAAGCACGAATAGAAGCTCGTTCGTGCTTTTGTTTTACAAAAGGTTGCCCGAAATCGAAAAGCGCTTAATTCCGAAAAAAGCCACCCGAAACTTACGAGATTCGCAAATACGCAATTAACGTTTGATTTTTTATGCCGACTATGGTATAATAAATGCGGAAAAGCTTTCCTTGCAAGCTTTTGCGGCTTCGCCGCTTGCGCGCGTCGCGCGCCCGCATACCTTGACGGCGTCGCAAAAATATCCGTGCAAGCACACATTTTTGCTTCCTGGTATAATAAATACAGAAAAACTTTCCTTGCAAGCTTTTGCGGGTACGGAAGCACAAGCTGCAAAAGATCTTTTTACAAGCCGTTCATTTTATTGCTATTCAAATTGCCGCTATATCACTCACGAAAGAGGTAGTCTATATGAATTACAGATACGAAAATGGAAGCATCGTTGTTGAAGATAAATATTACTCCGATACCGTATATCACGTTTCCAACGAATGCATCAGCGTGATCTTCGACGGAAGGGGCGCAATAATCGGCTATGCCCCCGCAAACGAAGCGGATATGCTCACAAGTTCTATCTCGCTCTTTCGAAAGAATATGCCCATCGATATCTATTCTAAAAAAAGCGTTCAAATGATAGGTCGATGCCAAACGATAACCGTACATCTCGAAGGCGCCGAGCTGATAATAGAGCAATTTTTAGACGCTTCGATAAACGGAGTCTTTTCATCCTACAAGCTATTGAGCGCTAACAAAAGCGACAACGCGACTGTAAGCTTTTGCTTACAAAAGAGCTTAAAAAATGCTGTTTGCCTCGAAGACAAGGGGATTGTATGCGAAGATCTTCGTTTCGGCTCCAATGCCGACGTCAATTTCGTGCCCCAGAACAGTTCGATATATTTCACGGTCAAGGCGGGCAAAAAGCTGTGCACCTTCATTTCTCTCGGGCGCTCCGCCCTATGCGCACTTCCCATCATCTCGGAGTTTGAAGCTTACGAAAGCTCAATGCGGCGCGAAACGGCTTCCGTTCACCTTCCAGAAAAGCTTTCCGAAGAACAGAAGGCTCTGTTTTTAAGCGCTTATTTTTGCTCTTTACAAAACTACAAGTGCCTCGGCGAATACAAAGCCTTTATGGCGGGACATCACTATTTGCTTCCTATGCGATCGTATTATCGCGATTCATATTACACGGTGCTGCCCATGTACCGAGATCACAGCGAGCTCGTGAGAAATCAGATCATCACCTTGGCAATGGGAATCCGTGAAAACGGCGATTGTCCGTCCGCTGTAAAATCCGATTATTCCGAATGGTGGGGAACTCATTACGACAGTCCATCATTTTTCGCTATGATGCTTTATGATTACGTGAAGCATACGGGAGACAGAGAGCTTCTTTCGCATACAATCAACGAGGAGGCGATTTTGCAAAAAGCCGAGAACGCCGTCAAAAAGCTTTCTTCGTTCGCCGACGAGACCTCTCTCATCTATAAAGAGGAGCCCTACAATCAGCGCGATTGGGCAGATGAAGTCAACAGGAACGGATACGTGACGTACGACGAGGTGCTTTACGCACGCGCCCTGTTTTGCTTATCAAAGCTGTTTGCCATTTCGGGGGACGGATTGAAGGCGGAGACGTATCTGCACCGTTTTGAAACCGTTAAACGCGCGATCAACGATATACTTTGGAGCGACGAGCTCGGATATTACGTTAACTTCAAGGAAAAGAATTTTACGGAAGAAAATCTTTCGATCGACACCTGCTTCACCGCACTCTTCAATATTGCCGACGACGAAAAAGCCATGCGTATGCTTAAAAACATGGAGAATATCTTGGAGACGCGAAACAACGCCGAACAAAAGGCGGGCGACTACGGAGTTATGTGCGTATATCCCTTCTATTCCTGCGCCGATGAGGCTCGGAATAAATCCAATCAACCGTACTATTACCACAACGGCGGAAATTGGCCGTATCTCTCCGCCATGTACGCGGCGGCTAAAAGAAAATACGGAATGGAATACCGTTATGCCTTGGAAAGCTGGTTTGATTACAACGTTCGGCGCGGCAACTACACCCCCGTGGAATTTTTCGCACCGCCGCACAAAGACGGCTCCCTGCTTCAAGCCTGGTCGGGAGCTGCGGCTTTTGTGATGGACGAAGAGCTCAGCCTAAGCTTTTGGGATTGAGCGCCACGATACGCGTCCCCGCCTCTTAAAAGCCAAAAAGCGCGAGTGCTACGATATTTTTGTTTTTAATACGTTCGTATTTAGCGCTAACCGAGAAGCCGAGCTTCGCCGCAAGGAACGATAAACATAGCAAGAAAGGAAAGCCATGAAGCTTATCATCGCCGAGAAACCGACCCTTGCCCGCAACATCGTTGACGGGATAGGGAAAATGGAAAAAAAGAACGGATATTACGTCAACGACGAGTATATTGTCAGCTGGGTGTTCGGGCATCTTTTTTCCCTCGCCGACGTTGAGACCTATACGAACGAGCCCGCGGCGGGCTGGACGCTGGACAATCTTCCGTGCTTCCCGAAGGAATTTCGCTTCGAGCTACGCAAGGGGAGCGACAAGAAGAGCACGGACGCGGGCGTTAAGCGCCAATTTTCCATAATAGAGACGCTGTGCAACCGCAAGGACGTTGACACCGTTATCAACGCGGGAGACGCGGACCGCGAGGGCGAGATAATCGTTAGGATATGCATAGAACACGCGCTGAAAGAGAAAAAGCCCGCGAAGCGGCTTTGGCTCCCCGACCAGACGCCGAAGACCGTGCGCGACGCGCTCGCCAATATGAAGGACGACGCGGAATACGACCTTTTGGCGGCGGAGGGCTTGGCGCGAACGTATATTGACTGGCTCTACGGCGTTAATTTGACACGCTATGCCACTATAAGGACGGGAAAGCTTTTGCGCGTCGGGCGCGTTATCGTTCCGATAGTGCGCGCCATATACGAGCGCGATATGGAAATTAGGAACTTCAAGCCTGAGAAATACTACGCTTTGCAATCGAGCGCGCAAACGAATGGCGAAACGATAGAGCTTATTGGCAAACAAAAGTTTGCAAAAGAAGAGCTTGAAAAGGTAGAGGAAGCCGCGCGGCTGTATAACGAAACAGGCGCCTACGTTGCGTCGGCGGAGAAAAAACGCGACACGGTGCACGCGGGAAAGCTCTATTCCCTTTCCACCCTGCAAAGCGTTCTCGGCAAAAAATACAAGATGACCATGAGCGAGAGCTTGAAAATAATACAGGGCTTGTACGAGGCGGGCTACCTCACCTATCCGAGAACGAACTCCGAATACCTCGCAACGGCGGAAAAGGACAAAATGCGCGCGATAATCGCCAACGTTGCCAAAATAGGCTACCCCGTGCGCTTTAAGGACTCAAAATATATTTTTGACGACTCGAAGATAGAGTCCCACTCCGCCCTGACTCCGACTTATAAGATACCCGACGTCAATAAGCTTTCCGAAAAAGAAAAGCAGGTGTATTCCACCGTGCTTCGCCGCTTCGTTGCCGTTTTCTGCTCCGAGGAATGCATTGCGGACAAGAGCGAGCTAAAAATCAAGGTGGGCGAGCTCGAAGAATTCGTGCTCCGCGGCACGGTGCTCGTGCAAAAGGGCTGGACGAAGTACGACGACTACAACCAAAAGGATAGAATACTCCCCGACGTGGCGACAGGCGATAAGATCAACGTCGATTTCGCGCCGCGCGAAAAGGAGACCTCGCCGCCGCGCCACTACACGATAGAGACCCTGAACAAGTATCTTAAAAATCCCTTTAAGGACGAAAAGGCGCGCGCCAAGGAGCTCGAAGAAAACGGTGAGATAGACGACGCGGACGACTACAAGGCGGTGTTTGAAGGGCTTGAACTCGGAACGGAAGCAACGCGCTCCGAGATAATCAACAACGCCAAAAAGAGCGGCTATATCGACATAAAGAAGGACGTTTACACCATTCTTGAAGGCGGCGAATACCTGATAGAGTCCTTGGAGCGGCTCAGAATAAGCATGGACAAATACAAAACGAGCGAGATGGGCAAAGCCTTGAAGAGCGTTTTCCGCGGCGACATCACGGTGAACGACGCGGTAGAAAAAGCGGAAGCCGAAATCGCGGATATATTCAAGCGCGGCGGCGCTCCCATCGCCTCCCCTGTTAACACAGGGAAGCTCGGCGAGATTGCGGGAGTCTGCCCCCTGTGCGGCAAAAACGTTATTCGCGGCAACGCGAGCTACGGGTGTACGGGCTACAAGGAAGGGTGCGCCTTCCGCGTCGGCGTTAATGTTTGCAAAAAGGCGATACCGATAAGCGAGGTGGCGCGCCTTCTCGCAACGGGAACGACGGCGAAGCTATCGGGCTTCATCTCCAAAAACGGGAAGCGCTTCGACGCGCGCCTTGCGCTCGAAGACGGCAAAGCGGTTTTCAAATTCGACTGACGCGCCGCGGAACGCTTTTTTTGCCACCGCATATTATGTAGTGAGCGGTGAAAATCGCAAAAACTCGCGGAGGCACATAATGAATAACAATTGCTTATGCCATCTTTTCGACGATAATTGCACCTGGATAATTATCCTTGCAATAGTTATTGTATTCTGCTGCTGTTGCAATAATTGACAACAGCATTTAAGCTGTAAGGAGCGCTTCCTTAGATCAGCTCCATTAAGCATACCCCCAAGAAGCTGTCGCATTTAGGCAGAATCAACCGAAAACGGTAGAAGCAAGAAAGAATCTTGCTTCTACCGTTTTTTAAAAAAGCAGGAGGCTGTCGCATTTAGACATAATCGACCAAACACCGTAGAAGCAAGAGAGTTATCTGCTTCCACCGTATTTTCATAAGTCTAAAATGCAACGCCTCTTTGGGGAAAGATTTTCGCGCCGAAGCGAATATTTCTCGCGCCGCACGCGTATGCTTTACAAAAAGAGCACGGAAGCTGCCGTGAGATTGGAGTTACTATGTTTATATATTCTGTCAGAGCGTCGAGCATAAAGCTTTTCGCGGTCATCGTCCTTTCCTTGGCTTTGCTCGTCGGGCTGATTGCGGCGGGCGGCATTACGGGCGCCGCGGTCTCCGCCTCGTCCGACAGCATAAATTTTAGCGGGATAAAAACGAACGAGGATAGGATACGCTTTATCGCGCGCTTTATTCCCGAGATCTCGGGAGACCCGAAGGAGGAGGTGGAGTTTTCCGTCCCCGAAAGCTTCGACCGCATAATGCTCTCCTATAACGAGATACAGAAGGCGCAGGGGCTCGACATAACGCGCTATAAGAACAAGAAGGTGACGAGGTATACATACGAGCTCGCGAGCTATGAAAACTACGACGCGCCCGTTTACGTCAATCTCATCGTTTACCGCGGGACGGTCATCGCCTGTGACGTTTCGAGCGCCGACCCGACGGGATTTGTCAAGCCGCTTGTTTCTCTTGAATAAAACAAAGAAAGCGTTCCATGATGGGACGCTTTCTTTGTTTTATTATACTTTTTTGCGAGTTTTAGCCTTTCAAGGCGCGATGAAATTCAAGTTGAATGGCTCGCTATTCAAAGGCGTATTCGTATATTACTTAGCCTTTGACATGCCACGCGCACCTTTATTCTATCGCTAATCGCTTCGCCGCGGCTTTATCGCTTTAATTGCCATCATATTTTGCTTCACTAATTCGCCGCATTACTTTCTTTCGATATATCACGCGCGCTTTCGCATTCTCGCGTTTCGATGCTTTGCCGAAGCAATATTCTTAGGCGTACACGCCACGCGTCATTCGTCGCTCGGCCTGCTTCTTGCAATCTTAACTATGGTGACGACGAGCATAACGAGCGCTATTGCGAAGAGGACGTAGATTATCATATCGACGTACGCCTCAAACAAAAAGGTCAGAAGCGTTATAATGGAGCCCGCTATCAAATTTCCAAGGGCGAGCGGAAGCACCGCTTCGCGGAATCGAAGCCCGAGGAAAACGGCTATCGCGGTCCCCGTCCAAACGCCCGTTACAGGGAACGGAACAGCGACGAAAATGAAAAGACTTATCATCATTATCTTTTTCGCCGTTTTTTCGGGGGCGCCGTCCGTTTTCGCGGCTATCTCCTCCGCCTTGCGCATAAAGAGCCCTTCGCATTTTCTGACGAGGCGATTGAAAAACGGTATTTTTTTTAGAAGGGCGAACACGGGCTTCAAGAGGAAAAAGACGAGGAAGCTTATCAGCGTTGAGCCGAGATAGGCGACACCCGCCGTTTCAAGAAGCCCGAGCCCGAAAGCCTCGGTCATACCAACGGGAATGGCGCCCTTCAACTCGATGAGCGGCACCATTGAAACAAAGAAGACCGCGAGATAGGGGTTTTTGAAAAGCTCGATGAGCCATTGTCCAAGTGCTTCTGCCATATTGTCTCCATTCTTTCGTTCGTCGTGAGGACGAGCCTTTCGCGCGCCGCGCGTCAGTCCATAAAGAGCGCCGCGCCGCCGAGGCAGCCCGCGTTGTTGCCGAGCTCCGCCACGATTATTTTTACCTGCGGGCCAATGTTGCCCGCGTATATCTCTTCATCGACCAGCTTTTGAAGCGGCACGATGAGGTTGTCGCCCTGGGCGCAAACGCCGCCGCCGAGAATAACCGCCTCGGGGCGAAGCTCGTTCGCAATGTTGACTATGCCGCAAGCGAGCATTTTTATATAGTTGTCGACGACGCGCTTTGCGCCCGCGTCGCGCTCGTAGTAATCGAAGGCGGTCTTACCGTTAACCGCGGAGAGCGTTCCGAGCTCCCACATCGGAGAGGCGAGATCGGCATTCATCGCGCGCTTCGTGTCGCGGATAAGAGCCGTGGCAGAAGCGTAGGCTTCGAGGCAGCCGCGCCTTCCGCAGGTGCATTTCTCGCCGCTCGCCACGATAACGCTGTGCCCGAGCT
This sequence comes from uncultured Ruminococcus sp., assembly GCA_964434325.1. GTDB lineage: Bacteria > Bacillota > Clostridia > Oscillospirales > CAG-272 > UBA1740. The sequence continues at coordinate 8,874 of CAYSUO010000029.1, read as the reverse complement.
CGGCTCCCGCGCCGCGATTGCCCTCCAAGAGCTTGCCGCCGATGACGATGCCGCCGCCGACTCCCGTGCCGAGAGTCAAAAGCACCGTGCTGGAATATTTTTTGCCGCTGCCGAACTTCGTTTCGCCGAGAGCCGCCGCGTTGGCGTCATTGGCTATCTTGACGGGGAGAGCTATCAGCTCGCCGAGCTTTTCGGCAATCCTGAAATCGCGCCAGCCGAGATTATTGGCGTAGACGACGGTGCCGCTCGCGCCGTCTATCATTCCAGGGACGCCCATTCCGACGCCGACCACGTCGGACTCGGTGAGAGCGGCGCTCTTCATCAGCGACCTGCAAAGTGCGGCGATGTTTTGCGCCACGTGCTTGGCGCCCGCCGCGGTTTCCGTCGGCACCTTGTCGGAGCAAAGGATATCGCCCCGATCGTCCACGACGGCACCCTTGATGAACGTGCCGCCTATATCGATTCCCAAATAGTATTTACGCATATCCGTCATAACGACCTCCAAATTTCCTTTTAATTCAAATTCTCCGTAGTCGGCGGGGACGAAAAACGTGTCGCCCTTTTTTATTGTGGTGCCCGCGATGCTTCCTTCACCAAAAACGCAGGTGACAGCGCAAAAGCTCTTCGCGTCCGTGGCGGCGCGATGGGTGCCAGCGACCGTGAGCTTGCGCACGGTGAAGTACTTGCTCGCTCCGAGAACGCCGTGTGTGCGCGCTGTGGGAACGAAGGCGCATCTTTCAGAAACGGCGAGCGCCTTTTCGACGTGAAGCTCGCGCGTGTTCCCGTTCTTATCGCGCCTACCGTAGTCGTAGACGCGGTAGGTGACATTGCTGTTTTCCTGTATTTCGAGAATGAGACAGCCAGCGCCTATCGCGTGCACCGTGCCCGACGGAATGAAATAGCTCTCGCCTTTCTTGACGGGAACGAAATTCAAAAGCTCCGTCAGGCGCTCGCCCGTGATGGCGGCGCGGTATTCCTCCTCCGTCACGTCGCGGCGGAAGCCGAGATAGATTCCCGCGCCCTCGTCCGCATCGACGATGTACCACATCTCCGTTTTGCCGTAGCTATTCTCGTGAAGCTCCGCGTAAGCGTCCGAGGGGTGCACCTGAACGGAGAGATTCTGCTTCGCGTCAATGAGCTTGACGAGCATGGGGAAGCGCTGAAAGGCAGCGGCGTTGCTCCCGAGCTCATCGGTAGTAAGCGCCTCGGAGAGGGTCCTGCCGTCGGAAAGGCGCGTTTCTCCGTCTGGGTGGAAGGAGAGCTCCCAGCTCTCGGCGCACGGCGAAGCGTCGGTCCTTTTGCCGTATTCGTTCTTTAATCTTTCGCCACCCCAAAGATAATCCTTGAAGGCGGGATATAGCTTTTCGATATTCATCATTTTCTCCTTTCGGTCATTCAATAACTACGTCGACGTGCTCTATACCGTAGTATTCAAAGCATGCCACGGCTTCGGCGCTTATCTCTTCGCCAGAGACGACGAGGGGAACGGCGGGCGGGCAGGAGAGAGACGGAGCTGACAATGTGCGCCCCGCCGCAGTCTTTGCCGCGATACGCTCACTCGGAGCAAAAAGCGCCTCGCGCGGCGACATGGTGCGTCGAGGAGCGCCGAGCGACGGAGGCGCCACGACCTGTGGCGCGCGCCGAGGAAGCGAGAGGAGCACGGAGCGAAGAAGGGGGAGCGCGGCGCCCTGTCCAACGCCGAGCATAAGAACAACAAAATCGTTGTCGTAGAACTCGGGAACTATGCCGTGCTCTTTAAGAATTTGAGCGAGCTCGCGCCCCGTGTAGCCATAAGAGTGTGGAGCGAGAGTCAGCTTCAAGGGCTCGTCGCCAAAGGTTTCGTAGCCGTGCGCCGCGAGCTCACTTTTCAAATGACAAGCTTTGTTTACAAAATTAGCAAGCTGCTCCCGATATGCGTTGCCGTCGAGAAGTGCGTTGAGCTTATCGAGCGAGGCGAGAAGAAGATAGGAAGGGCTTGTGGAGCCGAAGGCGGCGAGGGCGGCTTTGGCACGCTTTGCGAAGGCACGGGGGGCATTCTTCGAGACGTGGAGGTAGGCGCAGCCCGTCAGGGCGGGGAGCGTTTTATGTGCGGAATCACAGCACGCGTCCGCGCCGAGATCGATGGGGTGGAGCGATTGCGGAAGAAATTTAAGATAGGCGCCGTGCGCGTTATCGACGAGGAGAGGAATGCCGTGCCGATGGGCGACGCGCGAAAGCCCCGCAACGTCGAGGGTGGCGCCGAGATAGTCGGGCGTGGTGACGTAGACGGCGCTGGGCTTTTCGCCGAGTGTGGCGAGCGAGCGCTCCAAGCTCTCGGGAGATATCCGACACGAGAGATAGGAGGTGGCGCTGTCCGAATAGACCCACGCGATGTCGAGGTCTAAGAGAGCCGCGGCGGTGACGAAGCTTTTGTGGACGTTTCTCGCGGCGACGATGATGGGGCGTGCACCGCACTCGCGCCCCGCGAGTAGCGCGAGATACAGCATTGCGCGAATGGCGAGCGATGAGCCCTCGACGGAATAAAAGCTTTCCGCCCCGAAGAGCGAGCTCGCGTTGCGCTCGCTCTCAGCGATGATGCCCGCCGCCTCGAAGAGGCTGTCCGCACCGTCTATCTCCGTGATATCGTATGTCTCGGGGCCGAGGAGCTTTTCGCCCTTGTGCCCTGGCATGTGGAAGCGAACGACGTTCGACGCGGCGTAGCCTTCCAAAAAATCAACTATGGGCGTCTTCATGCGCTTTTGCGTCCGCCCTTTCGGCGACGGCGAGCATTATGGCACATTCCATACGCTTTTTGAAAAGCTCACAGCCGTATTTATAAACGCCGCTGACGGAGCCCGTGGCGTGGTAGGCGTTGGCGGCACAGCCGCCCGAGCACCAGAGGCGCGCCCAACATTCGCGGCATTCGGGGCGCGCGTAGACGTTGCAGCTTGCAAACTCGCTACGCACCGCAGTGTTCGTCACCCCGCCGAAAACGTCGCCGAGCTTGAATTTCTCGTCGCCGACGAATTGGTGGCAGGGGTAGAGGTCGCCCCACGGAGTAACCGCCATATATTCCGTGCCCGAGCCGCAACCCGAGATACGCTTATAGATGCAGGGGCCACCCGTGAGGTCTATCATGTAGTGATAGAAGGTGAAGGGTCTGCCCTCGCGGCGGCGCTCACGCATAAGCTCTGCGAGCTTTTCGTACTGTTCGAAAACGATGGGCATATCGTCCGCCGTCAATTCGGAGGGATCTCCCGCCGCGCATACGACGGGCTCCATGCTGAGCTCTGTGAAGCCGAGGTCAAGCATCGCCTTTATATCGTTGAGGAAATCGGGGTTGGCGTGCGTGAAGGTGCCGCGCATATAGTAGTTTTTGCCGCCGCGCGCCGCGACGAGCTTTTGAAACTTCGGAACGATTCTTTCAAAACTTCCTTTTCCCGCAAAATCGACGCGATAGCGATCGTGCACCTCGCGGCGGCCGTCGAGGCTCAAAACGACGTTGCTCATCTCGCGATTGGCAAAATCGATAACGTCGTCGTCGATGAGGACTCCGTTCGTCGTCAAGGTGAAGCGGAAGTTTTTGCCCCGCTCCTTTTCGATGCTTCGCGCGTATTCAACGAGGCGCTTGACCACGTCGAAATTCATAAGCGGCTCGCCGCCGAAGAAGTCGACCTCCAAATTGCGGCGCGTTCCCGAATTTTCAACGAGGAAATCGAGTGCGCGCCGACCGACCTCGAAGCTCATGACGGCGCGATCGCCGTGATACTTGCCTTGACTTGCAAAACAGTAGGAGCAGTTGAGATTGCAGGTGTGTGCAACGTGGAGGCAGAGCGCCTTGATGACGCCCGCCGTCCTCTCCTTCAAGGTGCCCGCCATGCCCGCGAAGCTATCCTCGGAAAAGAGCTTTCCAGCATCGCGAAGCTCCGCCACGCTTTCGTAGCATTCGGCAACGTCTTCTTCGGTGACGCTTTCGGTGAGGCGGTATTTTTCGTATATCGTTTTAATAAGCGTTTCGCGGTCACAGCTCTCAAAGAGCGCGATGAGATCGTAGGCGAGCTCGTCCACAACGTGGATGGAGCCCGACGCCACATCGAGCACTATGTTGAAGCCACCGAGCTTATATTGATGTATCATGGTATTCTCCGTTTGCCGTTTTGGCGGCGATTTATTTCATAGGCTCCTCGGAGCCTCGTATACAAGAAAGGGCTGCCTCACGTGTAGGCAGCCCCTCGGGCAAGCCCGAGCTCAAAGCTCCGAAAAGCCGCGAGCTACCGTCAGGCGTTCTCGCACTTCTGGTTGGCTATACCGCAGCTCGTCTTGCAAGCAGACTGGCACGAGGTCTGGCACTCGCCGCAGCCGCCCTTCTTTGCGCTCTCGCAAAGGTTACGCGTTTCGATGGTCTCAATGCGCTTCATATCGTCCTCCGAAAATATTTTTTCTTTATTATAGCACTTGGCGGCGGCAAAGTCAAGAGCAGACCGCCATTTAAATGAGTTTTATCTTATAAAATTGGTGCGTAGCGGCTTTTCCTTTTCGGGGAGCCCGTATTTTTCCTTGCCGAGCGCTATGCTCTTCATCAGAAAGGCGGCGTTGCGCGCAACGCTTCTCACCGTTTGCAAGCCCTCGGCGTCTGCCTCGGCTTCGCCCGCCTTCGCACCATGAACGCTATTCCAATACTGCCCCGAGGCTATCGGCATGCCGCTTATCGTGAAGAATTTATTCAGCTCGTCGAAGGCGGCGGAGCAGCCCCCGCGCCGCGCCACCACGATGGCGGCGCCCACCTTCATGCGCTTATCGAAGCGAGTGCTATAAAAGAGGCGAGCGAGAAGCGCCGTCAACGTCGCGTTGGCGGCGGCGTAGTAGACGGGGCTCCCCACGATGAGCGCGTCGCACTCCTCGAAGCGGGGCGCGAGCTCGTTGACGATATCGTCGATGACGCACTTACCCGCCTTGTAGCAGCTGCCACAGCCGAGGCAACCGCGAACGGGGAGCTGCCCCACGTGGTGATATTCGACCTCGATGCCCTCCTCGGCAAATATTTTTTTCATCTCGCCGAGAGCTGTGGCGGTATTTCCGTTTTCCCTCGGGCTTCCGTTAAGCATTAAGACCTTCATACGTATCTCCGTTCCGCCGCGTTGCGGCTGATTTTGTGTAATTTAGATAAGTGCTTCGGCGCGGGGCGCTCGAAGTGAGCCCGAGCGCCGCCGTGCCCTTTCAGCTTATGCACGCTCGGTGCTTTGCGATAAGTGTTTGGTAAAGATTAGTTTACAATATTTATGTATTCGTGCGACACGGTCTCGACGCTCACGGAATCAAGGGAGCATGCCGCCCCGTCGATATACACGGGCTTTTTTTCAAGATACACGTCGTCGGTCTCGCGAATAGTGTTGAGGCGAACGGTGAGCTCGTTGGGAAAGTCGTAATAGCGAAGCGACACTTCAAAGGGAGCACCGTTATAAAACATATCGTTCAGCTTTTCACCATCGGCGAAAAGCTCTATGCTGTCCGCCGAGAAATCGAAGCCGATAAAGGCATCGAACGGCTTTTCTTCGCCGTAAGCGAGCTTAACGGTAAAGTCGGCGAACTCTTTTGTACAAACTGCTTCGCGCACGGAGATGCCGAGAGCCGCGCGCTCGTCCGAAAGACGATGAAAAACCGAGAGCTCGCCTTCGCGGCCGACGTATTCGTAACCGTCTATTGCCGCAGGGCACGGATAAATTTTTAACACGGGGTCCTTGGTATACTCGTGCACGAGCACGTTTCCTTCGCGGTAAAGCTCTCCGTCGGCAACGACAATGTATTCGCGAGATTCACTCTTCACTTTAAAGGCGTGCTCCGCTTCGCGGCGGAAAAGGAGCAAGACGGTGCCGTTTCCCGTGGTCTCGTATTCCGCTGTGCCGTTCTCGGAGAAGAGGACGGCGCAATTTTCGTTGAGGCGACAGAGCGGCGTCGCCGTCGCGTATTTAAGCGTCATAGCGCCGAAGCGCAGGTTAAAGGGAAACGCCGCGTACTCGCCACCCCCAACGATGAGCTCGGGAAAGGAGATGCGTTCTCCGTCCGCCTCGATACATATACCGCCAAGGCGGCGCTCTGGCATAGCGTACCCGCGCACAAAATTGTTGACGAAAAGGAAGCCAGACGAGCCTTTGCGGCGCACGGAGTGGCGCGGGCTCTCGAAATCATCCGCCTCTTTGGCGTTGCCTGGAAGGAGCTCGACATCGGCGCCGAGGAGCACGTCGCAAAACTCGCTCGCGAAGCTGTTCCAAATCTTCAACTCGAAGCCCGTTTCCTTTATGCGGTTATATTGACTGACGGGGGCTTGAAAATCGTAGTTCCTTTCGGCGAGATCACAGAAAAAGCCGCCGCCGCGAGTGCGCGTGTATTCCGCGCTCTTATATTCCTGCATGCTCGTCAACGCGCCGACGGGATTTATTCCGCCGTGGAACACGTAGTAGCCGAAGCCCGCGAGCCCTTGCGCGAGGCGGCAGAGCGCCATGGCGCCGTTGTCGCGGCCACGGCTCAGGGGGCGGCGCAGGCGCGTCGGCTGAACGCCGCACCCCTGCTCTATCGTCATATAGGGAACTCCGCGTCGCGCTCCGAGATTGACGCCTTCGTTGCGCGGGGCGTCCTCGTATTCGCCGACCGCCGCGTTGTTCGGATTGTTGCCTATCAGATAGGCTTCGTTCGGTGGGAGCGCTCTCGTGTGCTGTTCCCAGGGGGCGGCACAGTATTCCCCCCAGACAGGGATGGCGTCGCCCGTTATCGCGTTGCCCCAGGCGGTTGCAAACCAGACGGGAACGTCGAAGCCGATTTCACGAAGCATTGAGATGAGCGAATTTATGTAGGCGACGCCTTCTTCGCGCTTCGCGGGGCTCGTCTTATATTCGTTTTCCACCTGAATGGCAAAGACGGGACCGCCGTCCTTTGCGAGATACCCCTCGCATTGGCGATAAAGCTCGCGAAAATATCTTTCCACGTCGGCGAGATAGGCGGCGTCACAAGTTCGCGGGGAGTAGGGGCAATCGTATATCCAGTCGGGGAAGCCGCCGTTTCTGACTTCGGCGTGCACCCAGGGGCCGACGCGGAGGCAGAGCTCCATTCCCGCCTCCTTGACGAGACGCAAGAAGGCGCGCAGATTTTTGTTGCCGCGAAAATCGAAGTGTCCGTGGAGCTCCTCGTGATGAATCCATATACAGTAGCACTGAACGGTGTTTATTCCGAGCGCTTTCATTTTGGCGAGCCCGCGCGCCCATTCGCGGCGCTCGGTGCGCGAATACTCGTATTCGCCCATGATAGGAAACCAAGGTTTGCCGTCTTTAACAAAATACTTATCGTTGTAGCTTATCATAATACCTCCCGCCGCGCTGTGCGGCAATACGGTTATTTGCTTTGCACTCTCGGAGCGAAACACGCGGGGCAAAAGCTGGCTTTCCTTTTTGTTTCACGCCTCGATGACGGTGACGTTTTCGCCGAAATTCGTTTTGCCTTGAACGTCGCTACCGACCATGCGAAGGACCACACTACGAGAAGCGGCACATTCGACCGCGAAGTCGCCGCGAACGGTACAGCCCGCAACGAGAACGTCGGCGGGCGGATAGGAAATGCCCTCCGTCTCTATATCCCCGAGCCGTATCTTCGTTTCGTTCAAGAAGCAGTTCACTATCTTGACGCCGACAACGGGCGTGCGCGACTCTATGAGCGCCGCCACCTCGTTATTGCAAAAAACGTTCTCAAACACGAGATTTTCTTGCACGGGTGTGGAGGAATGCGGATAAACGCTTCGCGAATATCTATCCTTGTCGAAATGTATCGAAAACGCTGTTCCCCGCTTCTTATTTAAGAATATGTTCTTAAAAACGATATTGCGACACCCCGCGGAATAGACCGCGTCGTTTTGCACGAGCGCCCATTTTATGCCGTCAAGCTCCGCCACGCCTCGCTCGTGCGTCGGGCGCGTCAGGGAAACGTACTCTCGCCCGTCGGGCGACATGACGACGCGATAAAGGCGACCGCATGACACCACCGTGTCCGACTGCTGTACCCGCATTCCGCGCTCCCAGTCAAGCCACGAGCCGCCGAGTATTCTGCAAAAATAGCCCACGGTGTCCGCGTCCGCGAGGTCGTGGCAATCCTCGATAACCCCGTTTTCTATCCAGCCGAGCTGTGGCGCCGCCGTTGAATAATCGTGTGCATTCAAGGCAATTGGATCATCAAAGGTGCGGAAAACGCCGTGACGTATGGCAAAATTTTTGCCGCGCCCCAGGTGTATCCCGTCCTTTCTGCCTTCTATGCGAACGTTTTCTATCAAGAGCCCGTCAAAGCTGCACACCTGTATCGCATAGCTCTCCTTCGGCAGATCCTCGGTCTTAAAATCTCTTATCACAACGTCTCTGACGTAGGAGAAGGCGACGATGGCGCGCAAGCCCGTTACCACCTTCGGGCTGTACGGATCGCTGAAAACGCCGTCGTTTATCACCTTCAAGCCCAGAATGCTTATATTTTTGTTCCACTCCGAGGAAAGCGCGCCGCGATTAACGAAGAGCGAGCCGTGCGTCGTTCCGTCGTGCTCGCGCCTGATATAAACGCCCGCGCCGAAGCTGAGCGTGGTATCGCTCCCGATATACACCGTATCGGCAAGCGGATAGACACCTGGGGCGTCGAGCCGAACGTCGCCGCCGCGAAGGAGCGCCGCCTCCATTATTGCTCTGTTTTCAACACCGCTCTTGACCTCGGAAAAGCCGAGGGCTAAAAGATCCGTCATACCGTTCTCCAACTCAGCGCAATTGTATTTTTTACTCTACGCTTATATTATCACGTTTTATACGTTTTGTCAAGCAAAAGGCGCGCAAAAGCATTTTGGCAATAGTATAAGTTCAGGCAAATGTTTTGCAA
>CAYSUO010000028.1:15897-20021 GCA_964434325.1 uncultured Ruminococcus sp. | reverse complement strand
TGGCGGAGAAGGAGAGATTTGAACTCTCTTCAAAGCCTTGAATTGCATAGACGTTTTAGGCGTCTGACTTTTTATTGACTTTATCGGGCGCAAAAGCCCTTTCTAACTCGGTCGTAGCCTCTCGCATTGCCGCCGCTCTGAAATCCGTGTAAATATCGAGCGTCGTGCTTATCTGTCTGTGACCGAGTATCTCCTGTACCGATTTCATCGAAACGCCGTTCTCTATCGCTATCGTGGCAAACGAATGACGTAGCATATGTGCGGTGCACTCTATGCCCGTTTTCGCCTTGTAGCGCTCAAAGAGCGTTTGATAGCGCCTATTGGTCAGCGGCGTTTTGCCGTCGTCGGATATTATGTAATCTCCCGCCGCTCCTCGGAGCGGCAAAAGCTTTTCTTTGAGTGGCATAAGTAGCGGCACGCTTCGTACCCCCTCGCGCGTCTTCGGCGCTTTAACGTGCGGTCGGTCGCCCTCGTGATAAACGCTTTTAGTAACCGAAATGACGTTGCCTTCAAAGTCAACGTCGCCCCACGTCAGTGCCAAGATCTCGCCCTTCCTCATTCCCGTGTATAGCGCGATAAAGGGGAAGAGCCAAACGTCCGCCGAGGCTTTAACGCGCTCCTCGTCAGCAGGGCTCGCCGCGCTCCTTCTTTCGCCCGAGGGCATACTGGGGAGCGGCACCGAGGTGCAGGGGTTGAACGCGATGTCATTCGTCATCACGGCATAATCGAATATGCGGTTTAGTACGGTGCGCTGGTTCGCCAGCGTTTTTTTATTGAGCTTCAAATAGAAATGCAGTCGATTAAGAAAAGCCGCAACGTCGCGCGGGAGTATATCCTTCGCGCTCCGCTCTCCGAGCTCGTCAACGGCGCGCTTCAAAGCGGGCTTGTAGCTCTTAACGGTCTGGCGCGCAAGCGCCCCCTCGCTGAGCTCCCACCATTCGGCGGCTATCTCGGAGAAGGCTCGCCCCTTTTTGGCGCTCGCCGCGTAGTCGAGTATTTTTTGATTTAGCTCGCGCTCGGAATACCCGTAGAAATATATGCGCTTTCCCGTTCGCTCGTCCTTCAAGGAACGAACGAAGCGCCCGTCGGCGCGTCTCTTCAATGCCATAGCTCTCCCGTGGCGGTGCACGCTACGTGCTTTTTTTACATTGTAGCACCGCTTTTTGATTTTGTCAAGTCCATTTTTTGAGAATTTTGTCGAAAGAAGGTAATTTTTTGCAGTATAAGCTGGCTCGCGATGCCGCTTGGAAAATACTTATAAATAATAAGGTGTCGGAGCTCCCCGTCAACCTCGAAAAAATTTGCCGCAACGAAAAAATAAATTTGTTTACCTTTTCCGCAGGGCGGCATTTCATCGAAACTCTTGACCTCAGCGAGCACACCGTCGATAACGACGCTTTCAGCATCGGGAGCGTCATTTTCTACGATGAAACGAAGCCCGAAACGCGGAAAAGGTTTTCAATAGCCCACGAGCTGGGGCATATCTTCCTGCACGCGCACGCCGTGCCGCATAAGGCGCTCTACTTACGCGAGAGCCGCGCGGCTTGTGACCCCTTAGAGCTCGAAGCCAACATTTTTGCCTCGCGTCTGCTTGCGCCTCTTTGCGTGCTCCAATTCCTCAACGTCAATTCCGCGAGGCAGATCTCCGAGCTTTGCAATATAGGTTATACGGCGGCGCGCCTACGCTTTTCGCGCCTGTGCGCCGTTCGCAAAAGAAACGCCGAGCTCCGCCGCGAAGGAAATCGCGGCACCTTTCTTCTCTCGCACTACGAGAGGGCGGTGCTCGAAAATTTTGAAGCCTTCATCAGTCGGCATAAGCTCTCCTGAGTCGTGCCGTTATTTTTCCTCGTCCTCGTGCTCTTTTTCTTCGGGAACGGCTTCTATCATCGCCAAAAGCATTTTCATCTGCTCCTTCGAGAACTGCTTGCGCACAGTGCGCCCGTTCCTGTGGTAGATTATTATATCCTCGGGAACTGGGCGCGGCATATCCTCCGCTCGCCTCCCATAGATAACGTTGATGTCCACCCCGTATATATCCGCCAGCCGCCCGAGAAGCTCCGCCTCGGGCTTTCTTTCTCCGCGCTCGTACATACTTATCGCCTGCTTCGAGACTCCCAGCATATCTCCCACGTCCTTTTGCGAATACCCGTTGCTCTTTCTTAGTAGCGTCATATTTTCAGAAATTACGGTTTTTGCCATCTTATCTCCGTTCCCGTTCGGCTTCGCCGAGCGCAACGAGGGAGGGCGCTTCGCGTCGTCGCCGTATCCTCGTGTAACCATTATAACACGTTTCGTGCACGATGTCAATAGCAATGCAAACATTTTGTACAATATCAACAAATCGTGTAATTTTGTACAAATTTTTTCGCCGAAGCCTTGACATTTGGCTACAAATCGTGTACACTTCTATTGTAAACGGTTTGTTGTCAACGCTTGCATAGGCGAACGTAAAGGCGCGCCAAGGTGCAGAGCTACGATTTCGTGTGTACCCCGAAGGGGAGAGTGCTCACCTTTATGGTGTACCGCTGAAAGTGCAGGGCTTTCGCGCGCTCTCTCACCATATCAGAACGGAAGTGCAGAGCTCTCGCACTCTCTCGCCATATCCGAACGTAAGGTCAGAGCTCTCGTGGTGCGCCTTGGCGAAACGGAGAGACCTATTTAAAGCCGCCTCGTCGGTGCCCGTGCAAAGGTGAAACGACCGAAAAGAAAGGAGCTTAAAGCTATGAGAAACGTAATTATCGCGGAGCGTCTTATGCGCTTGCGCGGAACGGAGAGAAGGGCAGAGCTCGCGGCGCGCCTCGGGGTGACGGTTTCCGCGATCGCTATGTACGAGCGCGGCGAGCGTATCCCGCGCGACGACGTGAAGCTGAAATACGCGAGGCTCTACCATAAGAGCGTAGACGAAATTTTTTATTCCTAAAAAGTCAACAAATCGTGTATATTATTTAAAATATACCGAAACGAGCGGCGTGCCCTCTATCTTTTGCGAAGGGGAGCGCGCCGCCGAAACGGAGAAGGCAATGTCAATGAAAAATAAAGACCCCGCGGTGCTGTTTTATACAGCTGATTTTCTCTCGGGCGTCGCGGAGCTGACGATGGAGGAGCGCGGGCAGTACATAACTATGTTGTGCTTACAGCACCAAAAGGGGCACCTAACGCAAAAGCTCTTGCAGATGAACGTTGGTAAGGTCGCGAAGGACGTTTTGGCAAAATTCGAGCGAGACGCGGCGGGAAGCTATTACAACGTGAGAATGGAAGAGGAAAAGCGAAAGCGACAGTCATTCGTCGAGGTGCGCCGCAGAAACGGGCAAAAGGGAGGCAGACCGCGCCGCGCCTTACCGAACGAAAACCGAGAGCTTTCCCCACAGCTTGACCGAGCTGAAAATGAAAATAAAGATATGGTCTTTTTTATGGGTGAAGCCGAGAGCTCTTTATTTTCATTTTCTCCCGAGACAACGACAACGGAGAAGTGTGCGACGGGAGAAGACTATGAGAGCTTCTTGCTCACCGTCCGCGATTACTTCGCGAGGAACGGCTTCGCGGCAAACCCCGAGGACTTCATCGCCTATAACGAAAGCAGAAAATGGCGCGGCATAGGCGGCGAATCCGTCGTGGCGGACTTCGCAAGATACGCGGATCAGTGGGAAGAGATACAGCGGGCGAAGAATGCTCGCTTCGCGAAATAGCCTCCCTCTCGCACTTTTTGAGCAAAGCGCAAGGAGCTTAACACACAAGCCGTAGCGCGTGCGGAGCAGAGAAAAACTCGCACCATTCACATAGAAAGCAATACCGAAGAAAGGAGAGCAATATGGGCGTCGCAATGCAGGGCTACTATGAGCTATTGGAGCTCATAGAAAAGAAATATCCTGGCAAGGCGTTTTTAAAGCCGCGCGAGGCGGCGGAGCTGCTTGGCGTAAATATCAAAACGCTTATGGCGGCGATAAATAAAAAATATAACCCGTTGCCCGCGCGCAACGTTGCAACGACGCTCAAAAACCGCTCCTATATCATTCCCGTAACGGAACTCATTCGCTGGGCGCTTGGTAAAAAATAGCCCGATAGGGAAGGCTTCAAGCCCACGCCACGCGCCGATTAACGCTTCGAGAGGGAAGCGCTTCAAGCCC
>CAYSUO010000028.1:0-15797 GCA_964434325.1 uncultured Ruminococcus sp. | reverse complement strand
TTCAAGCCCACGCCACGCGCCGATTAACGCTTCGAGAGGGAAGCGCTTCAAGCCCACGCCACGCGCCGATTAACGCTTCGAGAGGGAAGCGCTTCAAGCCCGCGCCACGCGCCGATTAACGCTTTGAGAGGGAAGGGTTTAAGTCCACGCCACGCGCGCCGACTAACGTCACGAGAGGAAAATCTTTAAGAGCGCGCCACGTGCGCCGTATCACTTCGAGAGGGAAGTATTTAAGCTTCGCTTCGTCGGTATACGCGCTCTCTTTTCGCGTTGGAGGGGGGCGCCTCTCGCACCGCGCTTTTTAATAAAGCGATAACGTAGAAGAAAGGGAAAGCAAAATGGGCAGACCGAGGATCTATGCAAAATATGAAATTCCCAAGGGGCTCGTCAGCGTCATAGTGACGCTATGCGCCGATTATAAGAGGCGCAAGGCTTACATCGAGAAGGCGGGAGCGGATAGCTCTTCCGCCGTCGTGAAAAAGTACAAGCTCATCAACGCGGCGATAGAGGAGTCGCTTCTTTTTATAGAGCCCGAGCTTCGGGCTCATATAATAAACGATATTGCCGAAGGCAGGGGCTACGTCAGCTCACGCGCGGTGAACGTCAGCAAGGACGCATACTACCGTCGCCGCCGCAAATTCATTTCCGACGTTGCCCGCGCCCTCTCCCTCTTGTAGGTTATTGAGGAAAATATGCAGTAAAATGTGTGATACAATATACGTGAAGAATCGTGCGCCGTCCGAGAGGGCGGCAGTAAAGCGAAACGGAGGTGGAGCAGATTAAAGGCTTGAATGTGTCGGAGGGAGCCGCGCGACGTGAAAAGGACGGTCGCTTCTCTGAAAACAACGGAATAGGCAGAGCAACGCGCTTTCGGTGCGGCAACGCGGCGGCGCTCAAATACAGAGCCGAGTACGCCGATGAAATGCTTGAATACTTCGCCTCCGCCGAGGTCGTCTTTCCCACCTTCGAGGAGTTCGCCTCGCGCCTCGGCGTCATCTCGGATACCTTGCGCAATTGGCGCGACTCTCACCCCCGTTTTCGGGACGCCTACGCGCGTTGCGCGGAGCTCCAAAAGCACAGGCTCATTGTCGGCGGGCTAACGGAGAGCTTCAACCCGCATATCGTCAAATTCCTCGCGATAAACAATCACGGAATGAAGGAAAAAACGGAGCAGGACGTGCACGCGGACGGTGATTTCAAGGTCACGGTCTCCTTTTTCGAGGAGTAGCCCCCTTGCGCGAGTTGAATATAAAAATAACGCGCAAGCAGGAGCTCTTCATAAAAGCCACCGAAACCGAAGTGCTCTTCGGCGGTGCGGCGGGCGGCGGTAAGTCCTACGGGCAGATCATCGACGCGTTGCTCTTCGCGCTCCGCTACCCGAGGAGCAAGCAGCTCATTCTGAGAAGGAGCTTCGCTGAGCTCGATAAGTCGATAATACGCACCGCCCTCTCCCTCTACCCGCGCGAGATATTCTCCTATAACGCCTCCGCGCATACGGGGCGCTTTGCGAATGGCTCCGTGATAGACTTCGGATATTGTGCGAACGAAAACGACGTGTACCAATACCAGAGCGCGGAATACGATGTTGTACGCTTCGACGAGCTGACGCATTTCACCGAGGCGCAGTACGTCTATCTTATATCGCGCGTCCGCGGGGCAAACCCGTACCCGAAGCAGATAAAATCGTCAACTAACCCAGGAGGCGTTGGGCACGGCTGGGTCAAGGCGCGCTTCGTCGATCCCGCTCCCGCTGGGGTAGAGTTCCGCGGGAGTGACGGAATGACGCGCATATTTATCCCCTCGCTTTTGAAGGACAATAAGCCCCTCTGCCTTGCAGACCCCGCCTACGGGAAAAGGCTTGAAGCCCTGCCTGAAAGCGAGAGGAGGGCTCTGCTTCTCGGCGATTGGAATATATTCGACGGGCAGTATTTTTCGGAGTTCGACGCGGCGGTGCACGTGTGCGAGCCCTTCCCCATTCCGCGCGAGTGGCGCAAATGGCGCGCCTTCGACTACGGGCTCGATCGCTTAGCCTGCCTTTGGATAGCCGTCGATAGCCTCGGCGCCGCCTACGTTTTTCGCGAGCTGTGTGACTCCGACCTGCCGATAAGCGCGGCGGCGGAAAAAATAGCGGAATATACGGAAAAAGACGAGGATATATATGCGACCCTTGCCCCGCCCGATCTTTGGAGCAGAAGCCAGGAAACGGGGCGGAGCAAGGCGCTTCTTTTTTATGAGGCGGGCATATCGCTCTCAAAGTCGAATAATGACCGAGAGGCGGGCTGGCTCGCCGTCAAGGAGCTGCTTCGCGTCGGAGCCGACGGCGAGGCGCACTTGAAGATATTTTCCACCTGCCGCGAGCTGATACGCTGTCTCCCCGCGCTCCTAAGAGATAAGCGCCGCCCGACCGATTGTGCCACCGAGCCGCACGAGATAACGCACGCCCCCGATGCCTTGCGCTACTTCGCGGTCAGCCGAACGTCGCCCGCCGAGCGCAAGGAGGCGGCGCGCGTCCGATATAGCAGAGACCAGCTGGAAGATTATTTTAACGCGAAGAGCGACGAGGAGCGGCAAATGATAATCAAAAGATACGGAGTTCCCGAGTTATGAAGATAGAAGCCTTCGGAGCTGATAAATTGGAGTTCTTCAAAAGCCTCTTCGAGGAGGCGCGCGTCTATGCCGAGGCGATAAACGAAGAGCTGAAACGCAATATGGAGCAGTATAAGGGGAGCGCGCAGATAGATAATTCCTCCGTCCCCGCCTCGCAGGTGCGCAATATCACCTACGAGCTCGTCGAGTCGCAGATAACGAGCTATATCCCCACCCCGCAGGTGAGCGCGATAATGCAGAGCGATAGGAACGAGCGCAACGCGAAATGTATCGAGACCCTGCTCCGCAATAAGCGCGACGAGCTCCCCTTTGAAAAGCTCAACGATATCGACGAGCGCTATAACCCGATATACGGCGGCTCCGTTTGGCTCGTCGAATGGGATAATTCCATAAAGACGCATAACAGCGTCGGAGACGTTCGCGTTTCCTGCCTCAGCCCGCAGAAATTCGTCGGTCAGCCGTATATATACGAGGTGAGCGATATGGAGTATTGCTTCCTCGTTTTTGAAACGACGAAGGAGGATATAGTGCGGCGCTACGGGGTCAGCCGAAGAACGGCGGCGAACGCGGAGAGTGACGAGAGCAGCTATGACCGCACCGCCACGCTTTACGTGTGCTATTATAAGGACGACGATGGGCGTGTCTGCCAGTACGTGTGGAGCGGAGATACCGAGCTCGTCGATATAGAAAATTACTACGCGCGAAAAAGAAAGGTGTGTAGGCTTTGCGGCAAAAGGAGCGAGCTCTGCTCCTGCTCCGAGCCGCGCTTCGAGCTCGTCAACGAGAGCTTCGAGACCTTGGATAGAGACGTGCCCTTAAACGGTGGCGGAGCTATCCCCGCGAGAAGCGGGGTCATAGAAAACGGCTGCCCCGTTTTTGAAACGGTGACGCGGCAGGCGCTTGACGAGAACGGAGAGCCCGCCTTCGAGGCGCTTCCCACGGGCGGCTATATTCCGCTCCTCGTGGAGGTGGAGGAGCCGAAGACGGAGCCGACGCGCCTTCCGTTCTATGCGCCGAGCGTTTTTCCCATCGTTATCAGGAAGAATACCTCGGAGGAAAATTCGTACCTCGGTCAGTCCGACTGTGAATTTATCCGCCCCCAGCAGCAGGCGATAAATAAGCTGGAATCGCGCATTCTGGAAAAGCTGATAAAGGCGGGCGTTATTCCCATCGTCCCCGAGGACTTTCGCGGAGAGCTGAATAATTCCGTGTTCGGAACGGTTTTCAGGTGCGCCCCAGACAATTTTAATCGCTTCGGGCGCGTGGACCTGCAAGTCGACATATCGCGGGATATTCAGCAGTCGGAGCGGCTTTATGACCAGGCGAAGCGCATTCTCGGGATAAGCGATTCCTTCCAGGGGCAGCATGATGCCTCGGCGCAGAGTGGAAGGGCGAAGCTCTTGCAGATACAGCAGGCGGCGGGAAGGCTGGACTCGAAGCGTCAGATGAAGAATGCGGCGTATGCGGATATATACAAGATAATATTTCAGTATTATTTGGCGTATGCCGACGAGCCGCGCCCCGCGGTCTATCGCGATGCCGACGGCAGGTTGCAGAATTACAGCTTCAATCGCTACGATTTCATAGAGCGCGACGAGAGCGGGGAGTATTACTATAACGACGAGTATCTTTTTAAAACGGACTCGACCGTGGACGTGGATCAGTCGCGCGAGCTTTTGTGGCAGGAGAATCGCCAAAACCTGCAAAGTGGAGCTTATGGAGACCCGCAGAAGGCTTCGACGCGGCTGATATTCTGGCAGAATATGGAGCGGACGCACTACCCCTTCGCGGGAGACAACGTCGCGCGTATCAAGGCGGAGATAAGCGCCGCCGAAGCGGAGCGCGCCGCGGCGCTCGGCTCCGAGGAGCGCACAGCGCCGCGGGAGGCTTTGGGGGGAGCTCCCGCGGCGGCAAAGCAAGCCCCGTAAGCCCCGAAAAATAAAAAGAGCCGCCCGAGGCGGCGGAATGGAAATGGATGAACAACGAAAAAGAAGAGCTCAAATATGAGGACTATCTTGAAAATGTGAAAAAGAGCGCGCACACGGAGGCGGAGCGCGCAAGGCAGCGCAGTGTCGCAGATGCCGAAACGAGCTATAAGAAGAATCTCGCGAGCTATGGGAGCAATGCGGAGGCGCTTGCTTCGATGGGGCTTTCGGGGAGCGGATATAGCGATTATTTGAACGCGCGCGCCTATTCGCAGTATAGGAACGAGGTGCAGTCCGCGATGAGCGCGGAAAACAGCGCAAAGCGCACGGCGGATGATTCATACTCGCAAAATCTTTTGAATTATTCCGAAACGAAGAAGAGCAACTATACGGCGCTCCTTGGCGATATAAACGGCGGAAAGTATTCAACGAGGGAGCAGCTTGCCTCTGTTATTGCGAAGGGCGGCTACGGCGAGGCGGATACGAGCGCCCTTCTTTCCGCCTTTGACGGGTATATGCAAAAGCGCAACAGCGCCGCGCTCTCCGCGCTCCTCGGCTCCGTTTCGGCGGGAGAATATAAGAGCCTCGCGGAGCTTAAAAGCGCCGCCTCGGTCTATGACTTCGGGGAAGGCGATATGGAGAAGCTGACGGAGGCGTTCGGCAACTACGAGCATGAAAAGGAAAAAACGGCGTATAGCGGGATCTACGGAAGCATTGACTCCTACGGTAGCTATGCGGCGCTGAATACGGCGATGGACGACGCGGGAGTGACGGACTACGCTCGTAGGAAAAATATCGTGGAGGCTTGGCAAAGCGACAATTATTCCTCGGTGCTCGAATTTGCGAAGGCGGGCGGCAGTGTCACCGTTGCAGAGATAGCGGAAATGGTGAGGACTTCGGAGATAAGCGAGGAGCAGAGCATAGCGCTCTATAAGGCGCTCGGGCTCTCCACCGTTAATGGAACAGGTAGCGCGGGCGCAACAAGTAGCGCGGGCGCAACAAGTAGCGCGGGCGCAACAAGTAGCGCGGGTGCAACAAGTAGCGCGGGTGCAACAAGTAGCGGCAGCGCAACAAGTAGCGCGGGCACAACAAATGGCACGAGTGCAACAAATAGCGGTAGCGCAACAAGTAGCGGCACAACGGGTAGCGCGAGCGGAGACAGTGCGCTCGCAGAGCTCCCCGACCTCAGCTATTATCCCGTCGCCCACGAGAATATAAACGGCGTCGATTTCACGGTGCGCGGCTATAACGGGCATACGGCGACAACGTCGTTCTATGTGAGCGTCGGCGATAAAACGTATAACCTCACGGCGAGCGAATATAAGCATAGACTCAACGATTATGCGGAAGAGCTCGGCTATCGCAAGCTTGACGACGGAACGATGATAGAATATAAGGGCAACGTCTACGTCTATTCGTCCAATCACGGCGCTTGGGCACAGGTGAAGGACGGCGAGTCCCGCCTTTCGGACCTCTTAAAAACGCTCGGGTATCCGACCGCCTCCGCCACGACGGGAACGGGAACGAACGTCGACGGTCAGCTTGAAGCCCCCGCCCATGTAAGGCAGTAGCGAGGCTCACCCAAAATCAAAAAACGGAGAAACTATGTCGCAATTAAGCTATATCAAAAGAGCAAACCGACTCGGCACGGCGGCGGGGAGCACCGCCTCCGCCCTCACGGCAGACGATGAAAAGGAGAAAAACGTCAACGGCGTTATCGGCGGTATCGGCTATGCCGCCGAGAAAATAGGGCTTGGCTTCCTTTCGAGCCTTGAAGGGCTCGTCGATTACACGGCGGGCGGTATCGCGAAGCTGCTCAAAAATTCCGATTTTGCCGAGGAAGTCTTTAAAAACGATTGGGTGAACTATAACCACGCGGACGAATGGTATAACCCCTCGGACGGCTGGAAATTCGTCGGCGACGTGACGGGCGGCATAGGAACGAGCCTTCCCGCCATCGTCGCCTCGGCGGGTATTGTCGCTGCGAGCGGCGGAGCGGCGGCTCCCGCCCTCGTTTCGGGTGCTTCGAGCCTTGTTGCAGGTCTCGGCGCGGCGGGCAATGCCACCAAGGAGGCGTACTACGAGAGCGGCAAGCTGGACGGCAAGGCATTTGGCTACGGTGCTCTTTCGGGCGCCACCGAGGCGGGGCTTGAATACGTGAGCGGCGCTCTCGGCGCGGGAAGCTCCGCCATCGCACGGCGCTTTTCGGAGGGGACGGCGAAGAATCTTGCGAAGAGCGCCGCGGCGGGCGTCGGCAAAAGCGTCGCCAAAAAGGCTTCGCATAGCTTCGCCAAGCAGGCGATAGGCGATTTTATGAGCGAAGCCTTCGAGGAGGGAATGTCGGAGATACTTGCGCCCATATATAAGCGTATGACCTATGATCCGAATGCAGAGAGCGCAACGGCGGGCGAGGTGGGGTATGCGGCCCTCGTCGGCGGCCTTTCGGGCGTTCTGATGGGCGCGGGAGCGAACGCGCTGGGAAGCGCGGCGAATATCGCTTCGGGAGCGTCGGCGGTCAAAAACGGGAGCGCCGATTCCGTTATAAGAATATCGCGGGAAATAAGCAGTGACCCCGATTACAGCGACACGGGCTACGGTCTCCACGAGCAGATAAGGGAGCACTACGCGGAGCTGGAAAAGAGCTTTGAAAAAACGGACGGGCAGGTGGCAACGCTGAGGCAGAAGCTCCTCGTCGGCGCCCTGAAAAGAGAAAATGCGGCGGCGGTAATGCTCCCCTTCATCGAGCGTAGCGCCGAAAACGTGGTGCGCTCGCCCGAGCTCTATGCCGAGCGATTTAAAAGCTATGATATGCGCGATATGAACGGAAAGCCTTTCGATTTCAGCGCCGAAGCGCTTACGGCGGGGCTCGATATGAGCGATATGTCGACGCAAGCAGGGAGGCGGCGCTATTTGAAGTCCTTGCGCAAGAGCCTCACCTCGGATACCGCGCTCTCGCGCGTCGCTATCGCCGAAGCAACGGGCACCCTCGTTATGGATACGCGAAAAATGGCGGAGTCCGCGATGCGCGGCGAAAGGATAGCGAGCGGCGCCGATTTTACCTACCTCGCGGAAAACGGAAGCCGCGAGGAGATCGAGGCGCTTTCGCGCCTCTTCGGCACCGATGACTTCGGAAAGCTGACGCGCGCCGAGATCAACGCGAAGATAGCCGAGCTCGGCGAAAACGGCGCGCTCACCGAAAAGGCGGCGCAAATTCGCCGCATGCTGCTCGCGGAAAGTGGCGATAGCGCGGCACGCCCCGCCCCATCGCGCTTCGCGCCGTCAATGGAAAACGGCGTCTACCGCGTGGACGAGCTCTTCATCATCAAGGAGAGCGGGCTCTTCTATCTCTACGACCGCGCCGACCGTAGCATATCGCGCGCTCTCTCGGCGGAAAAGCTCAATGCCGCCTTGTCCGAATATCGCACGCGCCGTGCGGAAATGAGCGGCACGCAGATAAGAGCCGACGGAGAAAACGCGGCAAAAGTCGAAAATGCGCCAAGCGGCGAAAACGAAAATTCCGAAGCCGACCCCCGCGGCGCCTACGAGCGATTAAAGGCACAAAACGCCGCGGCGGCGCGCGTCGCCGCAACGGTGGACGGCTATTCCAAGCTCTCCGCCCCCAATAAGCGCGAGGTGCGCGCCCTGATACGCTCCGCCCAAGCCCACGGCTTGGCGGAGGGCGACGTCGTCACCCTCGCCACCGTCTCCGCCCGCGCGGGTGTCAAGATAACGCTCAATGAAAGTGCTTGCCTGAGGCGGCGCGGCGGCAAAGCCTTCTACGTGGACGGCTTCTACGACGGCGAAAGCGGCACGATAACCGTCAACCCGAAAAGCGCCCGCTCCACCGAAGCGCTCCTCTGCCACGAGCTCTTGCACGCCGTCGCCGCTGAGCTCGGCGGAACGCCGAAGGGTGCGCGCGCCTATCGTAAACTCGTCGCAAGCGCCGCCGCGGCGATGGGAGAGGAAGAATGTTTTCGCATCGCCTCTCGCTACGGCGACGTCGGCGTTTCGTCCCCCGCGGTCATATTCGAGGAGATAGCCGCCCACTACGGTGAAACCATCGCCTCCCCCAAGCTTTTCCGCGCCCTCTTTGCGGAGCGCCCCTCGTTGGGGGCGCGCATCGTCTCCTTCTTCAAGGGCTCTGCAAGTGACTACGCCGCCGTCTCGCCCCTCGGCGGCACGGCGCGTGCGTTCTATAAATATTTCTCGCGCCTCGCAAGGAGCTTTGCAAGAATAAACGAGAACAGTATCGCCTATTTTGAGCCTCAGCTCGCGGGAGAGGCGCGCGCCGAAAGCGCCGCCGCCGAGAGCCGCACCCTCGAATGGCTCTCCCAGCAGGGAGACGACTCCGCCGAGCTCGTTTGCGCGATAGAAGCCGACGAGGCGAGCGCCAACGGAAGCCTTGAAGTGCAAAAAACGCCCGCACAGAACACGAAAAACGATTCCGTGCTCGGTACAGGCGATAGCGGCGATAAAGTGCTCACCCAAACAAAAGCGGATGTTGATACGAATACGAAGGTTTCTTTATCCAAAGTTAAAGTTGAAAAGCTGAAAAATGATATTGTCAAACTTGGAGCTCTTGGTATTAGACTTGATGCAAATGGTAAGAGCATAAGAATCTTGACAAATAAATTTACTCAGAATAAAAATATCTTCTCTAAAAAGGGTAGAACTATGCGTGAGGTAAATGCACGAATTAAAGCAATTCCGCACTTTGCCGAAATTCTGAGAAATTGCACATACTATCGCACGGATACCGAAATACACGGTTTGGAAAATGAAGCAAAAAAAGGCGTTGTTGCTATACACCGATTTAAAGGAACATACGAAGGCTTTGAGATTGAGGCAGTGGTATGTGATAATGGCGCAAAACAGTTCCTTTACGAGATAAAGTTTATTGAAAAAGAAAAAAGTCCCCAACAGAGGCTGGTGGACGAAGCCACCTCCACGGCTCCAATAGGAGATGTTGAGAACAACGCCATTGTAACACGTTCCGAGAAAAAAGTCAAGCCCTCTGGCGAAAAAAATTCCGTTTCCGATGAAAAAGCTTCCGCCTCGCGCACGGCTTCGGCTAACAAAGAAAAAGCGCTCGCCAAAACGAACGCGGAAGTAGATACGCATACGAGGTTTGCGCTCGTCGGCAAAACCGAGGACGGAAGGGGCATTTACCGTACCAACTATCCAAAAAACACGCCTAAATCACAAAAGCAACAAGACATTATACAACTTGTGCAGAACGTTTGGAGCAAAAAGCCCATTAAGCTCAATCTCATTGTAGATGGCAAGGAAGCTCCTATTGAAGCATGGTTTAATCCGAAGCTTACCGAGCGTAGCGACCTCTCGAAAATTGCCTTTGGCAATAGAAAAGGCACTGCCTCAGAGAAGCGTATTACGATGAATTTATCAAGCGACTTCTATCAGATTGCAGAAGACTCACATTACGTGGGGAGCAAAACAGAATTAGGGAAAGACAACCCTGCGCATTTTGGTGTGTCAAAGTGGCATTACTTTATTACGAACCTTGTTTTTGTTGAAGAAGATGGAGCTACCGTTGATTGCTACTTGAACATCGACGTTAAGCAGAATGATAGCGGATATTGGTTTTACTCTTTTGCAATAGAAAAAGGAAGTTGCCCCGCCGATGTACTTTCGGCGGTTACGGATAAATCCGCGACAACTTCCACTATTAGTATAACCGAAACCACCGAAAAAGTCAACCCCTCCGACGAAAAAAATTTCACTTCCGATGAAAAATCTTCCGCCTCGCGCACGGCTTCGGCTAACAAAGAAAAAACGCTCGCCAAAACGAACGCGGAAGTAGATACGCATACGAGGTATGCAATAAAATATCCCGATTTCAGCGAGACGGATATTTCAAGTAATATGGATGCTATTGCCGATATGGAGGCGGTAGCCGCTATTGATGCAAGTAAGCTTGAAAAAACGGGCCAATCTCCTCTGGATATCTTCAATGAGTATTTTGCCTCTCTCGGAAACAATATCGCATCCGAAACCTTCGGTGATATTGCACTGCCGAAATCAAGCGCAAAGTCCGAAATAAGACACGGTATTACCGCGGAAAAGATAGCTTCCGTTGAGGCTATTCCCGCCGTCATTGAGCAAGGTAAGGTTATTTTCAGCAAAGCCAAAGAGGGCGGCGTAGAAAGAATTGTTGTGTGCGCTCCTATAAAGATCGGCGAGGCTGATTATTATATGGGCGTTATGCTCCAAAGAGATGCGAGATACCAAAGGTTATACCTTCACAACGTTGCAATAGAAAGAGAGGCAAGCTCATCCTCAAAAGATAACCTGGTTACGACAGGGGCTCTTGAAAATGAAGATCGCCTCTCCATAACAAGTATAATTCAAAAAGCTATAAATGTCAAGGTCGAGAAGAAAATAAATGCCAAAAAAGCAGAAAGAAACACTGGTAGTCCGAGGATGCTTGAAGCATCGAACTCCTCCACGAAGGCTCGGCACACCGCTGGTGCTCTTTCCGACAATATTATATCTAAAACCGCTGAAAAAATCAAGCCCTTTGATGAAAAAGCCTCCACCTCGCGCACGGCTTCGGATAACGTCGTGCTCGAAGAAGAGCCGTTCACAGTCCCAGCACACCTGCTTACGACAGGGGCCTATAAAAAAGACGGCGATCGACTCTTCACCACGAGTATACTACAAAACGCGCTCGCTGTCAAGAAGAAAAAAGTCGAAAGCCAAGCTCCCCGCGAAAAAAGCCCCGCGATGAACGAGATGAAAAGGAAAGCGGAGCGCTTTGCAAATAAAGACCGCGCCGAGAGGGCGGCATTCGATATGCCCGCCTCTCGCAGTCTGTCGCCCATTAAGCTCGATATGAGCGCAAGCGAGCGCTACGAGCTCTTGAAGGGGAGAAGCGTCGCGGTTGCCGCCGTCGCCGACGTCGCGCGTATCACCGCGGCTGTTTCCAATGGGGGCATTGATAATTCGGCATTTAAACAAACTCCATACGGTGACAGAGTAAAAGCGTTCAAAAATCTCGGCGACGAGCTCAAAGTCTATAAAACATACCGTAACCCCGATTCAGGTCTCGCGTTCTCGTTTTCCAAGGGAAAGATGAAGGAGTGCGTAAGTAAACAGCGCTTCGGCTACTACGATTTCGCCAAGCTCCTTTCCTGCCTCGATAGCGTTATAGAGAATGCCGTCGAGATCGAGGTGCATAACCGAAACGAGGAAGGGTATAAGCCCGATCCGTCGCTCATCGCCGTTCACGTCCTCGTCAGTGCCTTTTCCGACGGCGAATATATTGTTCCCGTGAAGCTCGAATTCAAAGAGCTTATATACTCGCAAAACTCGCTCCACGTCGCCATATCGCTGAACAAAATAAAAAAGAGCGAGCTCGCAAAGCGCGGCTCGCCTTCGGTCGTCGAAAATAAAAAGGTGAACGGGATCTTTAAGCAAGGGACTACCGAAATCGGCGTTGCCCACTGCCCTCCCCCGTTCAATAGTATTATAGCACAAGCCGACGAGAAAGTCAATAGCAAAAACGAAAAAAACAACAAAAATGATGAAAAAGTTTACGCCAATTTTGGACAAAGCTCCTCAAATCGCGACTTTTCTCACGAGAACGGCACCTCACATTCCACCGCCGCGGAGGAAATAAAAAAGAGCGAGCTCGCAAAGCGCGGCTCACCTTCGGTCGTCGAAAACAAAAAGATGAACGGGATCGTGAAGCAAGGGACTACCGAACTCGGCGTTGCCCAATACCCTCCCCCGTTCGATAGCATTATAGCACAAACCGAAGATAAAGTCAATAGCAATGTTGAAAAAAATAGCAAAAGCTACGATGATATTTTCGACGATATCGTTCAAAACGTCGCTGAAAGCGACTCCTGGCGGCAGGAGCTCTCCGCCTTCGATGATATAAGTGGTACGTGGGCAGATTCAAAAAGCGGTGGCGGCAAAGAAGACGTCGCCCTGTCGGAGCTTTTCGCGAGGCTCGATGAGCACGACGAGCGCCTCCGAAAATACGTGCCCGTCGCCTTCTTTGAGAAGGAGAAAAACGGCGAGCGCTATGCGCTCACTGAAAGCTTTGACGAGGCGGACAACGTTCCGAGCTCCGAAAAGAGCGAAGCGCCGAGCCGCAAGCGGGGCTTGAAGGGGCGCGCCGCCGCGGCATATTTGGCAACGCAGATAGAATTTGTCAATAGCCAGGCGGGCATTGAGCACGCGGGGCGGCGCCTCGGCGTTAAAAACGTGGAGGCATTCGTTCAGGCGGCGCGCACCTCGAAAAATCAGGCGCAGGAAATGCTCGCGGGGCGGCAGTGGACGATAATGAGCGAGCGCGTCGTCAAGTCGGGAGACGGGTTTTATAGGATAATAGCGCCCGTGATGAAGAAGGGCGGCGACTACTACGCCAAATTCCAAAGCTACCTTTTTCATAGCCACAACGTGGACCGTATGAGCCTTTCGGCGCGCTCCGTGGAGCGAAACGAGGCGAACAAGGCGCGGCTTCGCGATATTCAGGCGCGCCGTCAAGCCATTCGCGCCGAGCTCTCCGTGGCGGAGGGGAAAGAGGTCGGCGCAAGAAATGCGGCGGCAGATAGAGTCAAGGCGCTTCGCGCCGAGGAGCGCGGGCTTCGCCGCGCCGCGCGAGAATTAAAGGAGCGCATAGCCGCATTTGCGCCCGAGGAGAATAAGCCCGTCCTCTCCAAGCGCGGCAAAAACGGTGAGCGCGTCGCCGTCACGGCGGAGGAAAGCCGCGAGGCGGTGCGGCGCTACGCGGAGCTCCATCCCGAGTTCGCGGAGTATGCGGAGCGCGTCTACACCTACCTCGATAATCTGCAAAAGCTCCGCCTCGACGCGGGCCTCATCACCGAGGCGCTTTACGCGGAGCTGAAAGAAAAATATCCCCACTACGTTCCCACCTACCGCGAGAGCGTCACCCCGCGCGCTGGCGCCGTGCGCGGCGCGGGCAACCTCGCCGTCAACAAGACCGTCTCGCGCGCAACGGGCGGACTCGGTCAGCTCCTCTCCCTTGAAAAATCCGTCTCCGTGATGACGGAGTCCGTCATTGCGGCAGGAAATATCAATCGGCTTATCGCCAAGCTCTACGACGCCGCCGATAGCGCCAAAAGCTCCGAATTTCTCGTCGAGCTCTCGCGAAGGCGGTTAAGCTCCGACGACGTGGCTCCCGAGCGCGAAAAGACCGTCAAGAAAAACCAAATAAGCTTCTATCGCGGCGGCGAGGAGATCACCCTCTCCGTCACCCCCGAGCTCTACGCGGGCTTCCGCGCATTTACCGCCCCGTCCGAGTTTTCAAGCGCGCCGATGCGCTTCCTCTCCGCCTCCACGAGCCTTTTCAAAAAGCTCGTCACCTCCTACAACCCCTTCTTCCTGATAACGAACGCGGTGCGCGACGTCATGGACGCGGGAATCAACACGAAGTATTCCGCCGCCTTCCCCAAGAACTACGTTCGCGCCATCTATCACCTCGCGAACAACACCGAGGTGGCTCAGCTCTATCGCGCCGTCGGCGGCTTCAATTCGTCGGTTTTCAACTATGAAGACGGCATAGTTGCCCGCCAGAGTAAAATGGGCTTCGCCGTGCCGAACGGAAAGCTCGCCCCCGTTTTCGCCAAAATGGAAAACCTCAATTCCTTCATCGAGCAGCTGCCGCGCTTCGCCGAATTTCTCTCCTCCGTCGAGGCGGGGAATAGCGCGGCGCAAGCCCTGCTCGACGCCGCCGAGGTAACGACGAATTTCGGCAGAAGCGGCAAAATAACACGCGCCCTCAACAAAACGGTAATCCCCTTCCTCAACCCCGCCGTCCAGGGGCTCAGCAAGATAATTCGCAATACGCGCGAAGCCTTCTCCTCGGTCAAGGCGTTCGCCTCCTTCTCCTTGAAGCTCGCGCTCCTCGGCATCTTGCCCCAGCTCCTAAATCAGCTCTTCTACGAGGGCGACGATGACTACGATATTCTCGACGACCGAACGAAGGAAAACTACTTCCTCTTTAAAGTCGACGACATCTTCGTCAGAATCCCCAAGGGAAGAGTCAACAGCGTCGTCGCTGGGCTCGTCAATCGCGGAGCTCGCACCGCGAAGGGCGAAAGCGTCGATTGGGGCGACTACGTCGGCAACGTGATAAGCCAGATAACCCCCGTCGAAAATTTCGCGCGCCCGATATGGGCGCCGATAACGGACGCGATAAACAACACCACCTGGTACGGCGGAACGATAGAGAGCTCTCGCTTTGAAGCCGTCCGCCCCTCGGAGCGCTACGACGAGGCAACGAGCTCCATCGCCATTCGCCTCGGCAAGCTTCTCAATTATTCCCCGAAAAAGCTCCACTATATCATCGACCAATATTCGGGCATCATAGGCGACATCGTCCTACCGCTGACGACGGCGCGAGCCGAAAGGAACCCCTTTCTCTCGCGCTTCACGACCGACCCCGTCACCTCGAATCGCCTCTCGGACGATTTCTATGTCCTCTACGAGGAAGCGCAGTATTCCAAGGCGGCGGGAGAGGAAGAAGCGCAATATCGGCTGAAATATCTTTCCGAGGTGAGAGCGGCGGCGTCCGAGCTCTATAAAGAAAAGCGCGAGCTTCAAGCCTCCGAGCTTAGCGACGTGGATAAGCTGCAACAAACGCGCGCCGTTCAGGCGCTCATCAATGAGCTGTATAAAAACGCGATGGTCGGCTATTCGGAGATAGAGTCCGCCATAGAAAAAACGCAGGGAATGTATGACGATGAGAGCGAGGCGCGCCGCCGCTATGCCGAGATCGTTCGTTTGAGCTTCGGCGCCGAAAAGGCGTTGCAGGCGTATAGCTCCTCCGCCTACGAGCTCGCCTCGCTCCTAAATAGGGCGGGAATATCCTTCGAGCTCTTGTATGATTACTATTTCGCCGCGCGGGATATAAAGGCGGGAGCTGTGGAAAGCGTCGGCTCCAAATCGAGCGGCAAACGCAAAAAACTCGTGGCGCTCGTAAATTCAATGCCGCTGACCGTGGAGCAAAAGCTCCTTCTCATCGCAATGCAGGGCTATTCGCTCAAAGACGGTGACGTGGGCGGTATGAGCGCCGAGCGAGCCGAATCGCGCCTCGCGTCCTACATTGCTCGCCGCGGCACGCTCTCCGCCGCCGAGCGCGCCAAGCTTCGCAAAAGGTGCGGTCTTTCCGTCGCGTAGCCGATTATTGAGGATAAAATTTAGTAAGTTTGGTGTTATAATATACGTGTTAAAACTTGTGTGTGAGCACACAAGTTTTAGGGGCTTTGCCCCTTC
>CAYSUO010000027.1:0-21631 GCA_964434325.1 uncultured Ruminococcus sp. | reverse complement strand
TGAGCTGCTCCTTGGGATCCTTCGGGAACTCTTCGCCTATCTTCGCCTTGTACTCTGCCTTGAACTGCTCCGCCAAGGTTTTGAGGTCGTCCGCCGTGAGCTCAACGTCCTGCGTAACGCCCTTTTCTTCCTTCATCTTATCGATAAGCTGCTCGAAGTATTTCTTTCCAACCTCCATAACGACATCGGAATACATCTGTATAAATCTTCTGTAACAGTCATACGCCCATCTCGGGTTGCCGCTCTTCTTTGCCATGACCTCGACGACTTCTTCGTTAAGACCAAGGTTAAGTATGGTGTCCATCATTCCAGGCATCGAGGCTCTTGCGCCCGAGCGCACGGAAACGAGAAGGGGATTTTCAAGATCGCCGAACTTCTTGCCCGTGATCTTCTCCATTTTCTCAATGTTCTCCATGATCTCGGCCATTATGCCGTCGTTGATCTGTCTTCCGTCCTCGTAGTACTGCGTGCAGGCTTCCGTCGTTATCGTAAAGCCCTGAGGAACGGGAAGGCCGATGTTCGTCATCTCGGCAAGGTTTGCACCCTTTCCGCCGAGAAGATTGCGCATGTCCTTGTTGCCCTCCGAGAAGAGGTAAACGTACTTCTTGCTCATTTCTTTTCTCCTTACATTTCTTGCATTTTTTCAACTTCTCGCTGCGCGCTCTGACAAATTTGCATAACAAAAAAGCAGTATACACCGCGTTCGCGCGCACCGCGGAACTAATTATAGCATATTTTTTGCCAAAATACCATAGTATTCTCCACAAAATATGCAAAGCTCGTGATAATTTACAGTTTGTTCACATTTTTCACCGCTTTACAGGTAAAACGAGGAAGAGAGGGATGAAAAAACCTTGCATTTTTAGGGAAAAACCTCTTGTTCAAAAGCTTGGCAATTAAAAGCGAATAACTATTCAAGCATATAAGCTTCCTTTATTTCATTTCGATTCTTTAAATTTATTTTGCCCACGCTCCCACCACCGCGCGCCGCGATAGTGAGTCTCGCCGCTTCACGACGACACCAGAAATTTTCTTCATATCGACCGAACTTTGTGTTGACATCACTTTCTCGATATGTTATAATTTAGGTGACGTATACGTAGTATACGATCTAACTTTTAAAGGAGACCACCATGAAAAAGAAAATCTTATCCGTTATTCTCGTTATCTCCCTCTTGTGCGGCGTTTTCCTTCTCTCGTCTTGTGAGGACAATGCGGCGGCAGTCGTCGAAAAGGCGATTGAAAAAACACAGAATCTCGACAGCTATGAGGCGGTTATGACCATCAATATAGGAATGGAATTTATGGGCGCTTCAATCAATATGCCCATGACGTACGACATCCGTGTTCAGAACGCGAAGAGCGATAAGCCGCTCATGTATGCAAAAATGGAAACCACCATACTGGGCGAGACCATGGACGCCGAAATATACACCGATGAAAATTGGGCATACGTTTCCTCCGACGGTGAGGGAATGAAGATCCCCGTTGCCGACTGTGCCGAATACGGCTATGATTATACAGCTACCGTCGACGACCTGCTTGTAGCTCTCCCAGATGACGTTTTGGAGAATGTTACGATATCGACGGGTAGCGACGGAAGCACCTCCCTGTCCGTTGCTCTCACCGATGAACAGTTTGCACAAATGTTCAAGGAGCTTGTCGAGGACGTTAACGAGTCCGATGAGATGGCGAACATCGTCGGTGCAAACGCGAGCATCGAGATCACGGCGAAGGGCGGCTACCTCACCAAGTATCAAATAAGCTTCAATATGAAGATGGAAACGATGGGCGTTTCCGCAGACGCGGTAGTTACTGCCACCATAGAGTATAAAAACGTCGGTAAACCCGTCACCGTTACCGTGCCCGATAGCTTTAAGTCGTTCAACGAAATCGACATAGGCATCGACCTGTCATAATACAGCGTGGGCGCAAGAGCCCCACAGTTAAAAAGCATAACTTAACACTTGGAACAAGGGAACAAAGGCAGTATGGCGATGTTCTTAGCAGAGAATTTGAAAAACACCACTAACTGAAAACATCGCATTTGCCCAGACAAACGCATTAGGGGCTAAGCCCAAACCTTTTACAAGCGGAAAGAGAGAGCAAATCGGGAAAACCGAGATGCCCTCTCTTTTCTGTTGGTTAATGAAGAGGCTGTCGCATTTAGGCAAAGCCGAACGAAAAACGGTAGAAGTAAAGAAAAATCTCTGCTTCTACCGCGTTTTTTTAGGGAAAATCAAGGTTAAAACCTACGGTTTTCCCGTTTTAATTATGCTTTTCATTTGTTTCTGCTCTAAATCCGCCAAGCCTCCGCGTGTGTGCCTCATTAAAAATTCGCTTTTTATTGGTTTTATCCACAAAAAACTTGTTTTTATTGAATTTTTAATGAGACACCCCCGAAATCTTTGCACAGGCGAAATTAAATTCGTCCAGTCTTAACTCTGCGCTCGCGTTTATGCATAAAGTGGCTTTTAATCAAAGCTATGCTTCTGCCTAAACTAAAACGAGCTCAAAATATAACAAAACAAAGATTTTGTTCCTTGAAGGTGTGCTAAACGTATACATCGAGCAAAACGTTCGGCTTCCCCTTCTTGCTGAGCGTTTCATAAGAGCGATAAATAAATCTTCCATAGCCGCGCACGCTTATAACGTCTCCCGTCTTCGGCGCGTAGGCAACGCTTGAACAGAGCCGCCCCGAAACGAAAACAAGGTCCCGCTTAAAGAGCCTTTGCGCCTCTTCCCGCGAGAGCGAATAGAGCTTGGCGATAACCGCGTCCAGCCTCTCGCTCGCCACCTGTACCGTCATTCGCTCCGTTTTGTATAGCGCGCCGACGGGCACGCTCTCGCTGAGCGCCACCCGAACGTCCGTGTGCCTCACGCGTTTGAGCTCGCCGCAAATAAAGCTTGCAACGTCCTCCTTCGCGAAAAGGTACGCTTCGCTCTCCGACACCGCTATATCGCCGAGCGTCCTTCTCTCTATCCCGAGATTCATCAGCGCACCGAGAATATCGCGGTGCGTCAGCTTCTCGGCAAATTTCGGTGCCGCGGGAGCAATCTTCAAAACGGCAATAGGAAATTCCTCCTCGTAGCCGAGCTCATCGGGGTTTCCAAAGCGTAGCATTAGTCGCTCCGCCCCCTCGGCGCCGCCGAAGGCGGTAACGTGCACCCCGCCGAGCCCTTTTCGTATCTCTTCAAAGGTGGCTTGCTCTCCGAGCCCGAGAAAGTCAGTAAAGGTGAATATCCCCGCGTTGTAGGAGCGCGCCGCCAGCTCCGCGAAGCGCTTTTTGTAAAGCTCCGCTTCTTCCATTATAATAGCTTGTCGACGGGGTAGAGTATTTTGAGCTGATTGAGCTTGCTGTCGTAAGCCTTCTTCTGCTTTTCCGCCAAGACGTGCTCCTTTATCTTGTCGGCAAATTCCGCGAAGTCAACAGGCTTCGCCTCGTGCCTTGCGTCAAGCCGTATCAGGTGGTAGCCGAATTGCGTTTTAACGGGCTCCTTGCTTATCTCGCCAACTTCCATTGCAAATACCGCCGCGTCAAACTCGGGGACCATCTGCCCGCGCCCAAATTCGCCGAGTGAGCCGCCGTTTTCCTTCGAGGGGCAGGAGGAATAGCTCTTCGCCGCCTCCTCAAAGCTGAGCTCGCCCTTCGCTATCCTTTCGCGAAGCTCGTGCGCAAGCTCTTCGCTGTCAACGAGAATGTGGCTCGCTTCGACCGTCTCGCCCGCGATGAATTGCTCCTTGTTGTCATCGTAGTATTTTCGCACCTCGTCGTCGCTAACGCGAACGCTCTCAAATACCTTGCCCGCGGCATAGTTTATGAGAAGGCGCTCTTTGAGGGCGTTCAGCTCCTCGCGGAATTTCGGCTCCGCCTCGTAGAGATTTCTCCGTGCGTCGAGAAGCAGGAGCTTGTTGCCGATGAGCTGTTCGAGTATTACGGCTCGCCCCTCGGGGGTATTGTAGCTCTGCCCCCTCTGCCCGAGATCGGCGATAAAGCCGTCCACGTCCTTGTCGGTGATTTGAAGCCCACCGACGCTTGCAAGTATTCTGTCCATTTTGTTCCTTTCTTTTGCCGAAGTCATCTTGCAACGCGCAAGCCCTTCGGATAATAGTTTTTAATTTTTCCGCCCGAGGATTTTCCGCCGCCGAGCGCCGCGGTACCGTAAAAGACGGCAACGTATCCGCTCTTTTGCGTCTCCTTTGCTTCAATCTCATAGCCCGCAAGGTAGGCGGCAAGGCGCTCGTCGCCCTCGGAGAGGTGTTCCTTTAAGGCGAAGTACTCGCCGTAGGCGGAGAAGAATTGATGCGCGGGGTGAAGTATCCCTTTGCGCACCTCGCCGATGAGCACGCCCGCTGAAAAAACGGAGTAGGGAAGAAGTGGCACCCCGTGTGAAACAAAAACGAGGTTTTCACCGTATTTGGCAATCCTTCCGCGCGGCGGCACGACCAGCGCCTCGGAGAAGAAGTTGTTAACGGCGCGAAGCTCCTCTTTCGTCGGCTCTCGGCTCGCGTCCTTGTAAAGTATAGTTTGCTTTTTTTCTTCGTCGTCCGCCCTTCTTAAAAGGGCGATGAATTGCCCCTCACCACGGGATACGTGTGGATAAAATCTTCGCGTCAGCCCGAGCTCCGTCGAGCGCGCGCCAGCGAAGCATATTCCGTCGCGCGAGGCGGCGGCCAAGCTCTCCTTGACGGGCTCCAAGCGATATTCCGCGTGCGCACTTAAAAAATCGTCGATGACCATCTCGTTCTCTTCGAGCGACCAGGTGCATGTGGAGTAGAGGAGCTGCCCCGAGGGCTTGACGAGGGGCGCCGCGTTTTCCAAAAGCTCTCTTTGCCGCGCGGCACAGCGGCGAATGTTGTCCTCGCTCCATTCCGCAAGAGCCTCGTCGCTCTTGCGAAACATTCCTTCGCCCGAGCAGGGTGCGTCGAGTATGACCGCGTCGAAGGCGCCGTCGAAAAAGCTCTTGAATTTTCCCGTGTCGAGCGAGGTCACCATCGCGTTGCGTATGCCGAGGCGTTCAAAGTTGCCAACGCATATTTTGGCGCGCTTCGGCACATATTCGTTCGCGAGCAGAAAGCCCTCGCCCGCGAGCCGCGCCGCCACCTGACCCGCTTTTCCCCCAGGTGCCGAGCAGAGGTCCAAAACGTATTGCCCTGGGCGTATATCGAGCGCTTCCGCGGGTGCGGCGGCGGCAGGGTCCTGAACGTATATCTCGCCCGCTAAGTGCTCGGGCGAGGTGCCGATTCCGTCCCCTCCTTCGAGAATGAAGCAGTCATCGGAGTAGGGGAGTGGCTTCAAGTCAAGGCGCGTCGCTTTGAGAAATTCGCCGCGCTCGCATTTTAAGGTGTTTATGCGCGCTCCGCGCACGGGCGGCTCGCGAAGCGCCGCCTCAAAGGCTTCGTATTCTTCGCCGAGCAGTTCTTTCATTCGCCGCATAAAGCTTTCGGGTAACGTATCGCTCACCTCTTTTCGATAATACGCTATTATTATACCGCTTTTGCCGCGCAAAGTCAATCTTTTTCCGAAAGTAGGTGCATTTCCGAAAGTAGGCGCTTTTGGCGCGCTTTTCAATAAAAACAAATAATATGTTGCCATTTGCGAAGTAGGCACTTTGCGAGAAATAATTTAGTGAGGCCGCTTTCCGATTTCGGTATGGAGAGGCGTTAAGCTTTTTGCGTATTTTGCTGCGCCCTCTTGAAAAAGCACTTGCTTTGTGCTAAAATAGTTACGTTATCAAGCTTGAAGGGAGCCCGCCTTGGAGGAAATTAGTCTCGCCGCAAACGGCATCAAGATATATTCTTATAAAAATCCCGCGTTGCACGGCTTTTTTATCTCGCTTTTTTTGCGCGCGGGCAGTATGTATGAGAGCGCGGAGAACAACGGAATAACGCATTTTTTGGAGCACGTTTCCATTCGCAACGTGAACAAGCTGATGAACGGCACGCTCTATTCGACGCTGGACGCAACGGGGCTCGACCTCAATGCGTCCACCTATTCCGAGATGGTGCAGTTCTACGTCGGAGGTGCGTCGGAGCACTTTCGCCTCGGCGCGGAGCTCATAGCGCGTCTGCTTTCGCCCCTCATCCTCTCTCGCGCAGAGATCGACGCGGAGCGCAAAAGGATAAAGGCGGAGATACGGGAGAACGATGATAAGAGCTCGCTCTCGTCCTTCGCGGCAACCTTCGTCTATGAAGGGACGCCGCTCTCGCGAAGCATAGCGGGGAGCAACGGAAGCGTGGATAAAATAAGCGGCAAGCGGCTTGAAGAGTATCGCCAAAACGTTTTCACCCCCGATAACGTTTTCGCCTACGTCACGGGGAATTTTTCGGAGCACGATATAGAAGCTCTCGCGGCGGAGCTCGCAAAATACCCACTCGGCGGTGGCGAGCGCCACGAAAACTTCGCGCCCGTTCCCGCGGCATTTATGAAGCGCGAGGCGTGCGTCCATATCAAAAACGCCGACTTCACCAAGCTGAGATTTAGCTTCGATATCGATATGGCGAAAACCTCCCTGCCCGAAACGGATATACTCTACGATGTTCTTTTCTCGGGCTACTCGGCGTGGTTCTATATGGAGATGAGCGAGAAGCGCGGAATGTGCTACGACGTTAGCGGCTCGCTTGAACGCTACCGCAACATCGGCGAGTTCGTCTTCACCTACGAGGTGCGCGAGGCGGACGTCTACGACTCCATCGCCATCGCCGTCGATATCCTTCGTAGGATAAAGTCCGAGCTCCTTCCCGAGAGCGCCCTGATGAAGGCGGCTTACGTCGACAACGCCTACACGCTCTACGACGACGCACGTGAGTTCAACTTCACCTTTGCCTACGACGCACATATAATGGCGCTCCCCTATCGCTCCGTCGAGGATAGGATAGCCGCCTATCGCGCCGTAACTCCCGAAAGCGTAAGGCGCGCGGCGCGCGACATATTCCGCCGCGAAGCTCTAACGCTCTCCGTCAAGGGGCGAAAAAAGAAATTGGACGCGGCGCGTATGAGCGCGATACTCTCGGCGCTTTGACGTATCCTTCGAGAGCGCCATTAACATAAATTGTTCTCATATACACTGTAAAATAAATGCAAGCCGCCTCGACGGCAGAAAGGTCAACATGGATATCGGAGAAATCATCAAAAACGACGGGTTTTTGTGCGAGTGCGGCAGAAGGCACAGCGCCCTCGTCAAAAAGGTCGTCATCGAGGAGGGGGCGATAGCGCGGATCCCCGCCATCGTTGCCGCCGAGGGCGCCCACAGCGTCTTTATGATATGTGACCTCAATACCTACGACGCGGCGGGAGCTCTCGTCGAAGAGACGCTTCGCGGGGCGGGCATCGCGGTTGAAAAATTCGTCCTCCCCTCGCGCGAGATAATAGAGCCCGACGAGCACGCGGTCGGTGCCGTCATGCTCAACTACAAGGCGTGCGACATGATAGTGGGAGTCGGCTCTGGCGTCATCAACGACGTCGGCAAGACCGTTGCCGCCGTCGCCGATAAAACCTATATGATAGTCGGGACGGCACCCTCCATGGACGGGTACGCCTCGGGCACGTCGTCCATGGTGAGCGGCGGGCACAAGGTGACGATAACGACGAAGTGCCCCGACATCGTCGTCGGAGACCTCGACGTTCTCGCGGCGGCCCCCTTGGAAATGCTTCGCTCTGGCGTCGGCGATATGCTCGCCAAATATGTGAGTATCTGCGAGTGGCGTATCGGTACGCTCGTTCAGGGCGAGTTTTATTGCGAGCGAGTCGCCTCGATGATAAGGACCGCGCTTCGCGAGGTCGTCTCGCTCGCTCCGCGCCTCGTGGAGCGTGATAAGCAGGCGGTCAAAGCGGTGATGAACGGCATGGTGCTCGCGGGGATCGCGGCAAATTACGTCGGAATAACCCGCCCCCTCTCGGGCAATGAGCACTATTTTTCACACCTCTGGGATATGCGAGGGCTCGCCTTCGGAGCTCCGATAAGGTTTCACGGTATCCAGTGCGGCGCCGCCACGATAGAAGTCTTGCGCGTCTACGAGATATTGAAGACCGTAAAGCCCGACCGCGAAAAGGCGCTCGCCTATTGCGCTCGCTTCAACAAGGCGGAGTATTACGATAAGCTTCGCGCCTTCGTTGGGCACGGGGCGGAGGCGATGATAGCCGCGAACGAGAGGGCGGAGCGCTACGAGCCCGCGCCGCACGCGGAGCGCCTTGAACGTATCATCGAAAATTGGGACGCGATAGTGGATATCATGAACGAAGAGCTCGATATCGCCGCCGCAGAAAACGCCTTGCGCGTGGCGGGCGCGCCGCACGACGCGGCGTCTCTCGGGAAAAGCTCCACCGAGCTTGCCAAGACCTTTGTTTTCTCCAAGGATATACGGGATAAGTACGTCGCGGCACGCCTCGCGTGGGACCTCGGAATAATAGACGAGGTGGCGCAAAAAATGTACGGCGAAACGGTCTAAGCATAGTCTACGTAAAGCGTCCGCGACCGTCGAAGCTTTATATAAAGGCTTTGCGATAAAGCGAAAGCAAAATAGCAAAAAGCAGGTCTAAGCGTAGTCTACGTAAAGCGTCCGTGACCGTCGAAGCTTTACATAAAGGCTTTGCGATAAAAGCGTGATAACGCGCAAGCGAAAGAACAAAAAAGCAAGCAGTGTGGGGCGTGAGCTCCTTCGCACTGCTTGCTTTCTGCTCGTTGGCTTATTGTGCGCCGTCGGGCTTTTGCGAAATGTATTTCAGATAAGCGTTGATGAAGCCGTCGATTTCTCCGTCCATAACCGCGTCGATATTTCCGTCCTCGTAGCCCGTTCTCGTGTCCTTAGCCAAGGTGTAGGGCATAAAAACGTAGCTTCGTATTTGGCTTCCCCATTCTATATTGGCTTTGTTGCCCTGAATGTCCTCTATCCTTTCGAGCTTTTCGCGGAGCTTTATCTCCATAAGCTTCGCTTTCAGCATCTTTATCGCGGTCTCCTTGTTTTGAAGCTGGCTCCTCTCCGTTTGGCAGCCGACCACGATGCCCGTCGGCTTGTGGACTATTCGTATCGCGGAGTCCGTCTTGTTTATGTGCTGTCCGCCCGCGCCGCTTGAACGGTGTGCCGTTATCTCCATATCCTCGTCTTTTATAACGATGGAGTCGTCGTCGTCAAATTCGGGCATAACCTCAACGGAGGAAAACGAGGTGTGTCGCCTTCCCGAAGCGTCGAAGGGGGAGATTCTGACGAGGCGATGAACTCCGTTCTCGCTCTTCAAATATCCGTAGGCGTTCGTGCCCTCGATGAGCACCGTCGCCGATTTTATTCCTGCCTCGTCGCCGTCGAGCCAGTCGAGGAGCTTAACGTTGAAGCCGTGCTTCTCGCCCCAGCGCGTGTAGAGTCGGTACAGCATGGAAGCCCAGTCCTGTGCTTCCGTTCCGCCCGCTCCTGGGTGGAAGGAGAGAATGGCGTTGTTCTTGTCGTAGGGACCCGAGAGCAGGACCTCTATGCGCTTCTTTTCCGCCTCGGTCTCTATAAATTCCGTCTCGGAAACGACCTCGTCGACGCTGCTCTCGTCGTTCTCCTCTATCGCCATCTCGCAAAGGGTAAGCGTATCTTCAAGCTTTGAGCATAAGCCCTCGTAGCTTTCCGCCTTGTCCTTCAATTGCTTTATCTCGCGTAGGATTTTTGAGGAGCGCTCCGCATTGTCCCAAAAGTTTTCAACAAGGGTTTCGCGTTCCAGCTCCGCCGCGCGTTCGCGCGCTTCGTCTATGCTGAGCTGAGAGCCGAGCTCGCGAACAACGTCGCCAAGCTCCGTCAGCTTTCTTTTCGCTTCTTCAAGCGCAACTATCATCTATGTCTCCGTTCCGCCGCCCCGCGGCAATTATTATGTGTATCGTGCTCGCTTTACTCTCGTCGGCATTCGCCGTGCGCTTTCGTTATATTGTACCTCGCTTTGCACACAAATAACCACTATACAATATATTTTATCATAAAAGTCGCGGAATGTAAAGAGCGAGTTTGAAAAAATGTGTTGATTTTTTCCCGCACCTGTGTTATACTAAATAAAAACGCGGGCGCGCGACGCTCGAATTTATTGACCGAAAAGGTAGAATGGAGCAAAAATGAAGGTAACTAAGGAAAGTCTCATAGGTGATATTCTTGATTTTGACGTGGAAACGGCGAAATTCTTTTTTGAAATAGGCATGCATTGCCTCGGCTGTCCTCATTCGCGCGGCGAGTCCATCGAAGAGGCTTGTGCCGTTCACGGTACGGATGCCGATGAGCTCGTGGCAAAGATAAACGAATATCTCGCGGGAAAATGAAACGCGCCGAGCTGACCCCGAGGCTACTTGCGGCGGCGGATTTCGTTAGGCAGGATGCCGTGTTTGCCGACGTTGGGACGGATCACGCACACCTGCCTATTTTTCTGCTTGAAAGCGGCAGAATATCTCGCGCCGTCTGCTCCGATATAAACGCGGGGCCGCTCTCCCGCGCAAAGGCGAACGCCGCGGAGCGCGGAATTGCCGATAAGATGGATTTCGTTTTGGCGGACGGAGCCGACGCTCTCGCCGCCTTCGGCATAACCGACCTTGCCGTTTGCGGAATGGGTGGTGAGCTCATCGCTTCCATCGTGGAGCGTGCAGAGTTTCTAAAATCCACGGACGTGCGCCTGATATTGCAACCGATGACGCGCGCGGCGCACCTTCGCCGCACCCTTGCCCGCCTCGGCTTCGAGGTCATCGCCGAGACCTGCTCGCAAGAGCCGCGCCACGTCTACGTGACGCTTTGCGCGAGCTATACGGGAAGGTGCCGCGAGCTTGATGCCTTGGAGGCGGAGATAGGCAGCACCGAGGCGGGAAACCTTGGCGCTTCGCGGCGGCTCTATATCGAGGAGCGGCTTCGCATCGCCGAAAAGGCGGCGCAGGGCAAGCGGCGCGGCGGCGAGGACGCTTCCGTCGAGCTTGAACTCGCGGAAAAAATAAGAGCTATTCTGAAAAACTCAAACGAAAGCCACTAACGTGGAGGTCTGTTTTGCTTATAGCGAAATACACCGTTCACGCACCAAATTCAAATCTAAATGAAATCGCTTGCTTCGTTTGCAAAGCGAGCACCGCAATTTCACAAAATCTGTGCCGCACGGCGGCGGAATGGAGATCGCTATGACGGTCAAGGAGCTGTACAACAAATTTTCGCATCGGATACCCGAAGCCTTGCGCGAGCCCTGGGACAACGACGGGCTCATGTGCTCCGCCGACGTGACCGCCGAGGTGAAGCGCGTCCTCATAACGCTGGACGTTACCGAGGAAATAGTCGATTACGCAATAAAGCGTTCGTACGATCTCATCATATCGCATCACCCCCTGATATTCCACCCCGTGTCAAAAATAAGCGAGGACGAGCACGTTGCCAGAAAGATAATCAAGCTCATCAATAACGATATTTCCGTTTTCTCCTTCCATACTCGCGCCGACAAGGTGGCGGGCGGAGTCAACGATTGCCTCGCGGCGGCGCTTCGGCTTTCGGAATGTGCCCCCCTCCCCGATGACGGGCTGGGGCGTGTCGGATTTCTCTCGCAGGATATGGAGTTTGACGAGTTCGCGGAGCACGTCAAGTGCGCCCTCGGCGCGGACGGTATTCGCGTTGCCAACGGCTATAACGTCGTGCGCCGTGTCGCCGTCGTGGGGGGCGACGGAAAGGACTACGTCGACGCGGCGATAGCCGCCGACGCGGATACCTACGTAACGGGCACTCTAAGCTACAACGTTATGGAGGAGGCGGCGGAGCGCGGCATAAACCTCATCGAGGCAGGACACTACTATACGGAAGCCCCCGTGTTAAATTTTTTCGCCGAGCTCGCCTCGTCGTTCGATATGGGGCTCACCGTCGATATAGCCGATTCCAATATGATAGAGCTCGTGTGATGAGCTGTGCATGTTCAACCATCGTGAATAAATATATTCATATTTGCCGATTTTTGAGCCTGTCTCATTTAGACAAAGCCAAACGAAAAACGGTAGAAGCAAGAAAGATCTCTGCTTCTACCGTATTTTCTTCGTAAAAGTCAAGGTCAAAACCTACAGCTTTATCCGTTAGCGTCGGATATTAATCTCATTTCGTAATCAATGAGCTCGCGCGTCTTTCGTGAAACAGGGGAGAGCGGCAGGCGAAGCTCGTTTTCGCAAAGCCCGAGGCGGCTCAGCGCATATTTAACGGGGGCGGGATTCGTTTCCTCGAACATTGCACCGATGAAGCCGAGGAGCTTTTGTTGCAAGAAGAGCGAAAACGCGTGCTCCCCGCTGAAAAATGCCTCGCACATTCCCGCGATGAGCTCGGGATAAACGTTGGAGGCGACGGAAATGGCGCCGAGCCCGCCAAGCGCCAAAACGCTGTGTATTTGCGAGTCGGAGCCCGCGTATAAGCCGAGCTCGTCTCCAAAGAGGCTCAGCTCCACGAGGCGATCGGCGGAATCCGCCGCCTCTTTTATGGCAACCACGTTTTCCTCCTCCGCCAAGGCTTCAAGCTGAAATAGCGAAAGCGTAACCCCCGTCCGCGCGGGGACGTTGTAGAGCATTATGGGGAGCGATGTGCTCCGCGCTATCGCGCGATAGTGCTCAACGATTCCTGCGCTCGTTCCCTTGTTGTAATAGGGGGTAACGACGAGCGCCCCGTCCGCGCCCAGCTTTTCCGCATAGCGCGTGTGCTCTATCGCTTTCCGCGTGTCGTTCGTTCCCGTTCCGAAAACGAGCTTCGTCCTTCCCGCCGCCTTCTCCTTGCAAAAGCGATAGAGCTCGTAGCGCTCCGCGTCCGAGAGCGTCGCCGCTTCCCCCGTAGTTCCGCAAACGACGAGCGCGGCAACGCCGCCGCTTATTTGTAGCTCGATGAGGCGTTCAAGCGCGGCATAGTCGATGGCTCCGTTTTTCATCGGCGTGATGAGCGCGGTAGCCGCCCCCTTGAAAATTATCTTCT
Organism: uncultured Ruminococcus sp.; assembly: GCA_964434325.1. Lineage (GTDB taxonomy): Bacteria > Bacillota > Clostridia > Oscillospirales > CAG-272 > UBA1740. The sequence continues at coordinate 8,703 of CAYSUO010000027.1, read as the reverse complement.
TTTTCATTTTGCTCTCCCTGCCGCCAATACGGCGGCGCAAATATTTTTTGAAATTTGAATTTCTATGCGTGAATAGTGAAATTATATGTAAAATAAAAACTCCACGTTGTAAATCTTTAATGCGTCGTCACGCGGCGGCAAGTGTGCGCTAATAGCAAAATTCACCATAAATAAAATAATGGTTTCAGATTGTTGTACTTGAAAAAAGCTGATTGCAGGTGTATAATATATACGTTAATATTTTATGCTTTTGAAAGGCTTTTGCGAACAATGATAGAAATAAAGGAAGAAATAGTAAACGAGCGCGTCGCCACCGAGCTTGTGACTCACGATTTTTATTATGAGCTGCCCGAAGAGCTCATAGCTCAAAGCCCGTCGCCCGAGCGCGATAAGTGCCGCCTTATGATTTTGAACAAAGAAACGGGCGAGATAAAGCACGGCGTTTTTTCAGATATAATTGATTATTTGCGCCCCGAGGATATGCTCGTCGTTAATTCCTCCAAGGTGATACCCGCCCGCCTCCTCGGAACGACGGATAAAACAGGAGCCGCCATGGAGCTCCTGCTTTTGCGCGCCCGCGCTGACGGCGAGTGGGAGACACTTGTGCGCCCAGGCAAAAGGGCGAAGTCAGGCGCTTCTTTTTCCTTCGGCGGAATCCTTCGCGCCGAGGTGACGGGCGTTCTCGAAGGCGGCAACCGCACCGTCCGCTTCTCCTACGACGCGGAAAAATATAAGAATATCTACGAGGTGCTGGACGAGATAGGGAATATGCCGCTCCCTCCCTATATAACGAAAAAGCTTGAAAATAAAAATGACTATCAAACGGTCTATGCCAAGCGCGAGGGCTCGGCGGCGGCTCCTACCGCGGGCTTGCATTTTACAGAAGCCCTCATAGAAAGAATAAAAGCTAAGGGTGTCGGATACGGCGAGGTCACTCTCCACGTCGGGCTCGGCACCTTCCGCCCCGTCAAGGTGGAGCGGATAGAGGAGCACCTTATGCACGGCGAGTATTTTTACGTGCCAGACGACGTGGCGGCAGAGATAAATCGCCGCCGCGCGGCAGGTGGTAGAGTGATTGCAGTTGGAACAACGAGCTGTCGCGTTCTTGAAAGCGTCTCGGATAGTGGCGGCACCGTTCGCGCCATAAGCGGCGAAACGGGTATCTTCATCTATCCTGGCTACCGCTTCAAGGCGACCGACGCGCTCATAACGAATTTTCATCTCCCCGAAAGCACCCTCATAATGCTCGTCAGCGCCCTCGCGGGAAAAGAAAACGTTATGCAAGCCTATAAAAAAGCCGTCGAGGAGAGGTATCGGTTTTTTTCTTTCGGCGACGCTATGCTGATTGTATAAATCGTCCAATACTGCGTTAAAACATCGACTCGGTCAAATCGCCGTAGGTAACTACGGCTTCATTTCCCTCGCTCGTTTTGCCTTGTCTTGAACGATTTCTCCTAATCAGCAAATTGCTGTCTTATGTGTATAAATCGTCCAATACTTCGTTAAAGCATCGACTCGGTCAAATCGCCGTAGGTAACTACGGCTTCATTTCCCTCGCTCGTTTTGCCTTGTCTTGAACGATTTCTCCTAATCAGCAAATTGCTGTCTTATGTGTATAAATCGTCCAATACTTCGTTAAAGCATCGACTTGTTCAAATCGCCGTAGGTAACTACGCCGACGGGCTTCGGCTCGTTTTGCCTCATTTTGCAATTTTTCTCTAATCAGATTAAATGTTAAAAGTGCAACACGACATACGCATAAATGCACATGTTACAACAAAAAAGCGGCATAATATATTGACATATTGGGTATGATATGATATACTATTATTGAAAGGAGTTGATCTTATGCCTAAAATATCTACCAACATCAGCATTGATGCTGAAACAAAGGCAAAAGCGCAGGTAATGCTTGCCGAGCTTGGAATGGATCTTTCTACTGCCGTAAACATCTTTCTTCGTCAAATGCTCTATGAAGGTGGCATTCCGTTTCCTATTATCAGAGAAGTGCCTAACAAGATTACGCTTGATGCAATGCAGGAAGCGCAGGAAATGGTTCGTTCTCCCGAAAAATACAAGAGATACAACAATGTAGACAGTATGATGGAGGACATTTTAGGTGACGTATGAAATCGTTCCGTCAAATCAATTTAAGAAAGACTTGAAGCTGGCGCAAAAACGGGGATATGATCTTGAAAAAATCAAAAAGGTAATCTCCGCTCTTGCAAACGGTGAAACACTTGAAGCAAAATATCGTGACCATTTGCTTACAGGGGAGTACGGCGGTTATCGAGAATGTCATATTCAGCCTGATTGGTTGCTCGTATATCAAATAGACGGTAATCGCTTGATGCTGTTCTTAGCGCGAACGGGTACACATAGCGATTTGTTTTGAGACCTTCGTGAATTTGCACAACTCTTAAAAGCAGCCGAAAATATCGCGAAAGCTTGGTGAAGTTTACTAAATCATTTTCCTTTCAAGCGGTGCCGCGAGATGCGGCGGAATGGAGCTTTATATGAAATTTACGTGCCCGATATGCGGGGATACGCTTTCCGAAGCCGAGGGCGGCGCGGCACGCTGTTGCCGTGGGCATAGCTTCGATAGGGCGCGCGAGGGCTACTACAATCTCCTCGTTTCAAATTCTCCCTCGCACGGCGACAACAGGGAAATGCTGCTCGCGCGGCGGCGCTTTCTTGATAGCGGCGCCTATCGCCCGATGGCGGAGGCTCTTACGCAAGCCTTGCTTGAAGAGGCGGAGGCGGGTGCCGCCGTTCTCGATATGGGGTGCGGCGAAGGCTACTACACGGATCTCGTCGAAAGGAGCCTTCACTTGCGTGACGGCGTTAGCGCCGTCAGCGCCTTCGATATATCGAAGGAAGCCGTGCGCCTTGCGGCGCGGCGCAACAAAAACGTCAGCTTTGCCGTCGCGAGCTCATATCGCATACCCTGTGGCGAGCTTGCGTTCGACCTCGCCTTCAACGTTTTTTCACCTCTCGCACTTTCCGAGGTGCGGCGCGTTTTGCGCCGCGACGGTGGCTTCATCATGGTGATACCCGATCGCCGCCACCTCTTCGGGCTGAAAGCCGCCATATACGATGAGCCCTATGAAAACGAGCCCTCGGAAACCTCGCTCGAAGGCTTTCGGCTCGTCTCCGAAAAGCGGCTCGCTTTTCCTCTCCACCTCGACACGTGTCAAAAAATCAACGACCTTTTTATGATGACGCCCTACGCGTACAGAACGAAAGCGGCAGACCGCGAGCGCCTGCTCGCGCTTCAACGGCTCGAATGTTCCGCCGAATTTGTCCTCTTGACGTATCGTAAACTTTAAACGCGCCGCCTGCGGCAGAACGGAGAAAACTATGAATATTGAACACGGTAGGTATCTTTCCGTCGACTACGGCGATAAAAGAACGGGGCTCGCCGTTTGCGACGCCTCGGGACTCATCGCGAGCGGCATCGGCACCGTCTCCGAAGGGGGGATGACGAAGACCGCAGAGCGCGTCAAGCGCGAGGCGGAGGCGCGCTCCTGCGTCAAGATAATAGTCGGGCTACCCAAAAATATGGACGGCTCAGAGGGCTTCCGCGCCGAAACCGTCAAAGCCTTTTGCGAAGCCTTGCGCTCCGTTTGCAACGTGCCGATAGAGCTCTACGACGAGCGATTGACGACGATGGAAGCGTATCGCTTCCTCGGCGAAACGGGCACCTTCGGCAAAAAGCGCCGCGCCGCCGTCGATACCCTTTCCGCGGAGATAATTTTGCAAAATTACCTTGATCGCGAGCAAAATGCAAGAAAATAGGCACACGTCCAACGCGTTTGTAAACCAAACGCTACAATATCGGGCGGTTTTTCTTTCAGTAGACCCCGACTCTACTTGCGGTAGAGTCGGGGTCTTCGTTGCTTCTACCCGATTTCCTTCTCATTCGGGTGACTTTTTTCTTCCGAAGTACTATAATCATAACGTGAACAAATTCGGGTAGACCCGACGAGCGAAAGGAAAAAATATGAGAAAAACCACAGTTGAAAAGATTGATTCTATTCGCGGTATGCTAACCGCCTCCGTTAAAAGAGATCCGAAGCGTATCGCCTATATGTATAAAAAGGATAATTCCACCGAGAGCGTGAGCATATCCGAGTTCTACGATAGCGTCGAGGCTCTCGGCGCAAGCCTTTGTAAGCTCTCTCCGCAAAAAACGCATATTGCGTGCGTCGGCGATAACAGCTATAAATGGATACAAACGTATTTGACCGTACTTATGAGCGATAGCGTTTTCGTTCCTCTTGACCGTGAGCTCCCCGTTGAAAGCCTCGTCTTTCTCATCAACGAAAGCGATACCGAGTTCGTTTTTTGCGATAAAAAACGTGAACTTCTGCTCTCCGAGGCGCTTCCGCAAATGCCTCGCGTTAAAAAGCTCATCTCCTTCGCTAGGGAAGAGGACGACGGCGTCGTTCTCTCCTTCGATAAGCTTCTCGCGGCAGGCAAAGAGCTCGATAAGCGCGAGTACGACGCCCGCCACAGCGACGTTCGCGAGCTCAAAGACCTCGTGTACACTTCGGGTACGACGGGGGTCGCCAAAGGCGTTATGCTCTCCGAATACAATCTTATATCCAGCGTCTATTACGGAATGCACGTATCCATGGTGAGCGGGCGTTGCCTCTCCGTCCTTCCCTATAATCATACCTACGAGGCGGTGTGCGATATCCTCGTTTCCATCCACGCGGATACGACGCTGTGCATAAACGATTCGCTTCGCCACGTTCAGGATAATTTGAAGCTTTTCAGCCCGACCTACATTTATCTCGTCCCCGCCTTCTCGGAGCATTTTTATAACGTTATTCAAAAGAGCATAGATAAGCAGGGCAAGCGCGGCTTCTTCAACGCGGCGATAAAGCTCTCGAACGCTTTGCGTCACGTCGGAATAAACGTAACGGGGCTTCTCTTCGGCTCCATTCATAAGCAGTTTGGCGGCAAGCTCAAAAAGATAGTTTGCGGTGGCGCGCCCATTCGCCCCGAGATAGGCAAATTCTTCGGCGATATAGGCATAAGCCTGACGGGAGGCTACGGAATAACCGAGTGCTCGCCCCTCGTCTCCGTCAACGATGATAAGGACAATAACTACGCTTCGGCGGGGCATAGGCTCCCCTGCCTCGAATGGAAGATAAGCGATCCCGAGGACGACGGCATAGGCGAGATCACGGTAAAGGGCGATGTCGTTATGATGGGCTACTACAAGCGCCCCGACCTCACGGAGGAGGCGCTTCGTGACGGTTGGTTTTTCACGGGCGATTACGGCTATATCAACGATAAGGACGAAGTCGTTATCACGGGCAGGAAGAAAAACATCATAGTTCTCAACAACGGCAAAAACGTATATCCCGAGGAAATAGAAGGCTACGTGGGCAACGTTCCCTACGTCAAGGAGGTAGTCGTCTCTGGTATCAAAAACGAGCACGGGCAGGACGTGGGGCTTTCCGCCGAGATATATATGGACGAGGAGCTTGCAAAAACGGAGGCGGAGCTCAGCGCCGACGTTAAGAACGCCCTCGCCAAGCTGCCGAGCTACAAGCAGATAACGAATATCGCGGTGCGCCGCGAGCCCTTTCCGAAAACAACGACCAACAAGATAAAAAGGCAGTAATTCGAGGCTTCGCTCTCATAGACCTACAAATGTAGGCGCGAAGCACCAAAACGCGAGCAGGCTTTGGCAAAATGCGAAAACCGATAATAAACTCGGCTGCACAAGTTGAAATTTTATATGCCGAGGCTGTCCGTTTAGGCGCAATTAATGAAAAGAGGCCGTCGCATTTAGGCAAAGCCAAACGAAAAACGGTAGAAGTAAAGAACCATCTCTGCTTCTACCGTGTTCTTTTAGGGAAAATCAAGGTTAAAACCTAAGGTTTTCTCTGTTTTTATTTGGTTTTTCGTTTTATCGACGTTCCCGCGCTGTGTGCCCCTCTTTAATGCTTTTTTCGCTCTTACCCCTAATTTCAAGTCAAGAGAAGAAGGGGGAGAGCCATTGCAAAGTCAAGAGGTGCGAGCCGTTGCAAGGTCATCGCCGTCAAGGACGGTTTTTGATATTCGCTCGTGCGTCTCTTTTTACTTGCTTTCCCTGATTTGCTCGCATTTTCGGCGTTTTTCGCGAGTTCGTTCTTCATTGGAAATTAGTTTTATCTCACTTCTTTAAAAAATAGTGAGGATACCTTTCAGCGTCCTCACACGCAAGCGCACGGATTCGCACCGTGACCACAGACATATCTGCGTTCTCCTCGGCTTAAACTACCACTTGCATCAATATAGTATTATAATTTTTCCGTTTTGCCAAGGCTTTTGCGAAAATATGGCGATTACGCGATTATCGTACATACGGAAATTTATTTGCATTATGCAACATTTTCACATATTTTCGCAACATTTTCGTATTGCAAACGTCGGCGGCGTGGGTTAGAATATAGTCAAGCCCTGTAACCTTCGGCTTCGCACGATAAGCTGCGTTTTCGCCGCGTTGACGGAAAGCTTGTGAAAAGCTTGGAAGAATTAGCGCGAAGGTTATTTCGCTTATTGTGAGATTAACCGTTCACGCACAGAGTGCCGCCACTATGGCGGCGGAATGGAGATTAAAATGGATAAGGTAAAGCAAATAAGGCTCGGAGTGATAGGCGTCGGCAACCGTGGTCGCGGTCTCATACCCACTATCTTGGCACATAGCGGCGTCGAAATCGTCGCCATTTGTGACCTGTACGAGGATCGCGTCGAGGCGGCTATCGAAGTGGTCAAAAAAATATCGGGCAATGCTCCGAAGGGCTACGCGGATTATCGCGAGCTCATCGCCGATGAAGCCGTCGAGGCGGTGGTCATCGCAACATCGTGGGATATGCACGTCGATTGCGCGGTGGCGAGTATGCGGGCAGGGAAATATACCGCCCTTGAAGTCGGCGGTGCTTACGACGTTGAAGATTGCTGGATGCTCGTTAGAACGTACGAGGAGACGAAAACGCCAATAATGCTCCTTGAAAACTGTTGCTTCGATAAATTCGAGCTCACCGCGACGGCACTTGCAAGAGCGGGGCGCTTCGGTAAAATAGTCCATTGCCACGGTGCTTATGCCCACGAGCTCTTAGGCGAGATACTCGGGGGCGAAGTCGACAGGCACTATCGCTTGAAAAATTATACGCTCCGAAATTGCGAGAACTATCCGACGCACGAGCTCGGCCCCATCGCGAAGCTCCTCAATATCAATCGCGGCAACAAAATGCTGACGCTTTCGTCCGTTTCAACGAAGGCGGGCGTCGGACTCTCTGAATGTGCCAATAGCGATAGAACGCCAGACCCCAATCAGCGCGGCAAGTCCTTCAATCAGGGCGATATGATTTTCACGACGATAAAATGCTCGAACGGCGAGATAGTGACCCTGACGCTCGATACGACGCTCGCGCGCTTCTATTCGCGAGAATTTACCGTTCGCGGAACGCAGGGGCTCGCCTCGCAGGACAACGGGATGATACTTTTCGCCGATGAGGTGAATATGCATTCCGATTGGATCCCCGACCACTTCATCGGGCAGAACATGAATAACGTCGATAAATATTCCGACTACGTTCCCGAATGCTGGAAGAACGTTACCGACGAGCAGCTGAGCCTCGGGCACGGCGGCATGGATTATTTCGAATTCGGCGCGTTCTTCAAGGCGATCCGAGAGGGAACGCCCATGCCCATCGACGTCTACGATATGGCGGCGTGGATGGTGATAACTCCGCTCTCGGAGCAGTCCATCGCCCTCGGCGGAGCACCCGTTCCCGTTCCCGACTTCACTCGCGGCAAATGGATGTACCGCCCGTCCGAGGACGTCGTCGAGCTCCCTCGCCCGAAAAAAGAAACGGCGGGCTGCGAGGAAGTAGCCCCGCTCGGGCATTCGCGCCCGTAAATTAGGCATAAATTTCCGCTTTATCCCGCAAGTACGTGAGCGTACACCCCGCTTTGTTGCTTTTTGATAATTCTTGTACGGTTGTAGCCATTTTATGCTCCTTCATCGTAAACTTTATATCTAACGAGGCTGTCGCATTTAGCCAAAGCCGAACGAAAAAGAGGCTGTCGCATTTAGCCAAAGCCGAACGAAAAACGGTAGAAGCAAAGAAAGATCTCTGCTTCTACCGTGTTTTTCAGGAAAATCAAGGTTAAACCCTATGATTTTCCCGTTTTAATTATGTTTTTCGTTTTATCGACGTTTCCTCACTCGACGTACCCTTACGTATCCTTGTACGCCTATCGCTCGTCAGCCGTCGATTTCGCTCTAAATCCACCAAGCCTCCGCGTGTGTGCCTCATTAAAAATTCTCTTTTTATTGATTTTACCGTGGTTTTAGCCCCAAAAACTTGTTTTATTGAATTTTTATTGAGACACCCCCATTTTGACCGAGCGTAACTCTTAATATCCGAACTAACAGAAAACGAGTCCAAACCTGAAAATTTCGGACTCGCCTGATATGGTGCGGATGTTCATAAGGGATTTGGTAAAAAATCAAGTATTCCTGTGGCTGAACATGATCTTCAAAATATAATCCGCACATTCGTCTTTTGTTTCAACTTGATTTATAATAAGCCTATCAAAATCAAGGAGGAATTTTTATGACTACATTATTTGAACAACAAGGCGGACAATACGAGGTTCAAGGTGATTATCGATTGCCTTGTGTTGCATTGCCCAACG
>CAYSUO010000026.1:0-21756 GCA_964434325.1 uncultured Ruminococcus sp. | reverse complement strand
CTCGTTGAAATACGGCGTGAAAAAGCCCTTGCAAGCAAGCTTTTTCACTTATATTGTAGCATAACGGATAAAACGCTTTCAAGTGCATTTTTGCTAAAAGTGTTAAATTATCTGTTAAAAATTATCAAACTAACACGCGAGAGCAAACGCTCTGCCTCGTGCGTTCCGTTCGGCCATAAAATAATCCTTGACTAATTCTTCTGGTTTTGATATACTAAAATTACAGAGAAGCGTTAAGCTTACAGATATCACTTTCTTTGTGCGCGAACACACCGAATTTAAAAAATATTTGTGCCGCCGTTCGGGCGGCGGAGGGGAAATCGATATATGAAAGAAGCCGAGAAATTTCACACGCCGCATATCAACGCGGCGCCGTCGGACTTCGCGAAGACGGTGCTCATGCCAGGAGACCCGCAGCGCTCGCGCTTTATCGCGGAGAATTATCTTGAAGGGGCGCGCCTCATAAACGACGTGAGGGGCGTTCAGGGCTACACGGGCACGTACCGTGGCGCGCGCGTTAGCGTTATGGCGAGCGGCATGGGTATGCCCTCGATGGGGATCTATTCCTACGAGCTCTTTAAATTTTTCGGCGTTGAAAATATAATACGGATAGGCTCGGCGGGCGGACTTACGGAGCACGTTAAGCTTCGCGACGTGCTGATAGGCATGGGGGCTTCGACCAATTCAAGCTACGCACGCCAATATTGCCTTGACGGAAGCTTTGCACCCATTGCGGACTACGAGCTTTTGCGCACCGCGGTCGATGAGGCGGAGCGTATCGGAGCGAACTATCTTGTGGGAAATCTCCTTTCGTCGGATACGTTTTACGGTGCGGACGCGGAGGCACAGGGCAGGTGGCGCGCCCTCGGCGTACTGGGCGTTGAGATGGAGGCGGCGGCGCTCTATATGAACGCGGCGCGGCTTGGAGGGCGCGCCTTGGCTATTTGCACGGTGTCCGATCATATTCTGACGGGCGAGGCGCTGAACGCGGAGGCGCGGCGCAGCTCGTTCACCGAGATGATGGAGATAGCGCTGAATACGGCGGTGAAATTCTCGTGAAGCGCGTATTTTTGATAGTTCTTGATTCCTTCGGGATAGGCGCAGCGCCCGACGCGGCGCTTTTCGGCGATACCGACGCCAACACCTTGCGGAGCATTGCTCGCTCCCCGCGCTTTAACGCGACAACGCTCGTTTCGCTCGGGCTCGGCAACGTGGAGGGCGTTTCCTGCCTGCCGCGCGTCGCCGCGCCGCGCGCCGCCTTTGGGCGCTTGCGTGAGCTCAGCGCGGGCAAGGACACGACGATAGGGCACTGGGAGCTTTCGGGGCTCATTTCTCCGCGCCCCCTGCCCACGTATCCCGACGGCTTCCCCGACGAGCTGATAGCGGCATTTGAACGGGAAACGGGGCGAGGCACGCTCTGCAACAAGCCCTATTCGGGCACGGACGTTATACGCGACTTCGGCGAGGAGCATTTGAGGAGCGGCAAGCTCATCGTTTACACCTCGGCGGACAGCGTTTTTCAAATAGCGGCGCACGAGGACGTGGTTCCTCCGTCGCTTCTCTATGAATATTGCCGCACGGCGCGAAAACTGCTTTCGGGCGAGAACGCGGTCGGACGCGTTATAGCGCGCCCCTTCGTCGGTGGCGGCGGCAGGTTTACGAGGACCGCCAACAGGCGAGACTTTTCCTTGGAGCCGCACGGCGCGACCGTTCTCGACGCTTTGCGCGAGGCGGGGCTCGATAGCATAGGCGTCGGCAAGATATCCGACATTTTTGCGACACGGGGCATTGGCGAAAGCTATCCGACACACGGAAACCGCGAAGGTATGGAGCGGGCGGACGCGCTCCTCGGACGCGATTTTCACGGCTTGGCTTTTATAAATCTCGTCGATTTCGATATGCTCTACGGGCACCGACAGGATCCCGACGGCTATGCTGGGGCTATCGCGGAGTTTGACGCGTGGCTCGCGGGCTTCGTCGAACGCCTCGGGCACGACGACCTGCTCTTGATAACCGCGGATCACGGCTGTGACCCGAGCGACGAGAGCACCGACCACACGCGCGAGTACGTCCCCCTCCTCGCCTTTGGCGAAGGGATAGTGCCGCGTGATCTTGGCACCCTTTCTGGCTTTACCAACGTGGCGCGCCTCGTTGCGGACGCGCTCGGTGTGGACTACGCGCCGACGGGAGCCCTGCCGCTCTTTGAGCGTCTGACGCTTCGCAAAGAGGAAAAGCGCTTCGATGGCGCCAAATGAACTCCGCCCCATTACGTTGTAGGCGATTTTAACTTATAGCCTGTTGTGTCAGACAGCGAGTACCGAAGGAGATATGCAGATGAAAATAAACGAAGAAATGAACGAGCGCGAGCTGATAGGGCGGGCACAGGCGGCGCGCGCCGAGGCGTATTGCCCCTACTCGGGGGTTGCCGTCGGTGCTGCGCTCGTTGGCGAGTCGCGCGAGGTGTATCTCGGGGCGAACGTTGAAAACGCCTCGTATGGAGCGACGCTGTGCGCCGAGCGGGCGGCTTTTGCCGCCGCGGTCTCTCACGGAGAGCGCCACTTCAAAAAGCTGGCGATAGCGGGCGGCGCTTGGGGCAAGGCGACGGAGCGCCCCTTCTACCCGTGCGGGCTCTGCCTTCAAGTTATGGCGGAGTTTTGCGAGGACGATTTTGAAATAATAATAGTGTGCGAAAGCGGCTACGAAAAATATACGCTGGCACAGCTTTTGCCGAAGGGCTTCACGCGCGAGCTACTTGACTGAACGCGCTTTAAGCTTTTGATTGAAAGCGGTGGGCGAAGCATATAACGATAATTTCACGTTGATATCGACCTTGCGCGATGTATGCCGCCATAAGGCGGCGGAATGAAGGTGCTAAAATATGAGAAAATGTTTTTTGCCCGAGAACGGCAAAGCTTTTAAGGCGAATTTGCATTGCCACACGAATATATCCGACGGGGCGCTGTCGGCACGGGAGCTGAAACGCCTGTATCGCTTGCGCGGCTATTCCGTCGTCGCCTTTACCGACCACGACGTTATGGTGGCGCACGAGGAGCTTGCGGACGCGGACTTCTTGCCGCTTCGCGGCTACGAGGTGGAGTTCAAGGCGGAGCGGCGGGGGGAATCGTGTGCGCCGCAGTGCCATCTCGGCTTGATAGCGCTTTCGCGGAGCGCCAAGCAGGTGTGCTTCCACAGGACGAAGTATCTGTACGGCAACGCCGCCGCCAACGCGCACCTGGCGCTCTACGATGCGCGAGAGCCCGATTTTGAGCGCGCCTACACCGCGGAATGTATCAACGAGGTCATAGCCCGTGCTAAAAAAGCGGGCTTTTTCGTGACGCTCAATCACCCCGAGTGGTCCTTGGAGGGGCACGATGAGCTCATCGCCCACGAGGGGCTTTCGGCGGTCGAGGTATCAAACTACAACTGCAAGCTTTTGGGCTTCGACGGCGGGAGCCATATCTACGACGAGCTTCTACGCTCGGGCAAGCGCCTCTTCGCAATTGCCGCGGACGACGATCACAATGCGGCGCCGCCCGCCGCGAAGAATTTTGACTCGTTCGGTGCATTTACCGTTATAAAGGCGCGCGAGCTCAGCTACGAGGCGATAGCCGAGGCGCTTGAAAAGGGCTGGTTTTACGCGAGCGAGGGTCCCGAGATACGTGCCCTCTTTGCGGAGGACGGCAAGCTCCACGTCAGGTGCTCGGGGGCGGAGAGCGTCGCCTTCACCACGAGGGGGCGGCACGCGGCGCGCGTCGTTCGCCAAGGCTTCGAGCCCTTGACCGAGGCGTGCTTCGAGCCTTGGCGAGGTGACGGCTACGTGCGCGTTATCGTTACCGATAGGAACGGGAGGCGCGCCTATTCAAATGCGTGCTTCATCGATGAATTTTGTTAAGAGACAGAACGGAGAATGAAATGAGAGCCTACGATATAATATCCGCGAAGAAGCAGGGGCGCGAGCTCGGCGAAGCGGAGATACGCGAATTTATAGCTGACTTTTCGGCGGGGCTCGTTCCCGACTATCAGGCGGCGGCATTGCTTATGGCGATATGCTGGCGCGGAATGAGCGAGCGGGAAACATATTATCTCACGGACGCTATGCTTTCCTCGGGAGACCGCGTTGACCTTGCGGAGTTTGGCACACTCGCCGTCGATAAACATTCCACGGGCGGCGTTGGAGACAAGACGACGCTCATCGTTGCGCCCCTTGCGGCGGCGCTGGGCTGTCGCGTTGCCAAAATGAGCGGGCGCGGGCTCGGGCACACGGGCGGAACGGTGGATAAGCTGGAAGCCTTCCCAGGCTACGCCTCGTCGCTTTCCCCCGAAAGCTTTTTGGAGCAGGTGCGGCGCGTCGGGGTCGCCGTCGTCGGGCAAAGCGGCTCGCTCGTTCCCGCCGACAAAAAGCTCTACGCCTTGCGCGACGTTACCGCGACGGTGGACTCAATTCCGCTCATCGCCTCGTCGGTCATGAGCAAGAAGCTCGCGGCGGGCGCGGGCTCGATAGTTCTCGATGTTAAATGCGGCTCGGGCTCCTTTATGAAAACGCCCGAGGCGGCGCGCGAGCTCGCCGCCGCCATGGTGAAGATAGGCGCTTCGGCGGGGCGAAGGTGCGCCGCCTTGGTGACGGATATGGATAAGCCCTTGGGGCGCGCCGTCGGCAACGTGATTGAGCTCAAAGAGGCGATCTCGGTCTTGCGCGGCGAAGGTCCCGCCGACGTGGAGGAGCTTTCCGTGGCGCTTGCGGCGAAGATGGCGAGCCTCGCCTTGAATATCGACTTTGCCGAGGCGGAGCGGCGCGCAAAAACGGCACTTCGCGACGGAAGCGCCTTCGCCAAATTCAAGGAGTGGATAGCGGCGCAGGGCGGCGACGTGCGCTACGCGGATGATGTGCGCCTTTTTGGCGAGGCAAAATATTCGGTGCGCCTTTTGGCGGAATACGACGGCTACGTGGTGAAAATGAACGCGGAAGCGGTAGGACGGGCGGCGATGGAGCTGGGCGCGGGCAGAAAAACGAAGGGCGACGCGATAGACGGCGCGGCGGGCATTTACCTCGATAAAAAGACGGGGGACGCGGTGCAACGCGGCGACGTTTTTGCGACACTCTATACGGAGCGCGAGGAAACGCTTGAAGCGGCACGGGCTCTGCTTCGCGAAGCCTACCTCTTCGGTGCAGAGGCTCCGCGCCCCATGCCTCTGATATACGAAACGATATAGCTGGGGGTTTCGTTAAAAATTCAAAAATCAATAAAACTAAATTTTTAACGAGACACACGCGAAGCGACGGTTTTAGGCAGAAGCAAACAAAAACCAAATTAAAACGTGAAAACCATAGGTTTTAAGCTTGATTTTCTGAAAAAAGCGGCAGAAGCAGAATCCTTTCTTTACTTCTGCCGTTTTTGCTTTGCTCTGCCTAAATGCGACAGCCTACGAACGAAAAAGAGCGCTTCGGTGAAAGCCGTTCCGCTTTTTTCCTTTGGCGCGCTTCGCGCTGTATTTTTTGACAAAGCGTTAACTTTTGCGGTAATACCTTGATTTTAAAGATAAAATATGATAAAATGAAATATATTTGAAAGTTTACCTAAAAATAAATAAAACGCTTTGAACGGAGCGTGGCGCGAGGCAGGCTCACTTTGCTGAGTGGGGCAAAGAATTTTCGCAGTAGCGTGGCGCGAGAAAGTCTCACTTTGCCGAGTGAGGCGAAGCGCTTTAAGAGTTGGCGGCGGCGCCGTACAGAACGGTGGAAGGATGAACAGAAATTTTTTTGGTGCGCTTTACGTTATCAATATCGTGGCGCAATCGCTTTTTTCTCTTGCTTTGCCGATAGCGCTCGCGATCTTGGGCTCGTGGCTTCTTACCGAAAGGTGCGCGGCGCCCGAATGGATATATGCTCCGCTGGTGACGGTGGGGGCGCTCGTCGGATTGGTTTCGATGGTGCGCTTCGCGATAGCCGCGTCTGAAAATCTCGAAAGGCTGGAACGGGAGCGTGAGGCGGGCGACGCGAGACATCGCGCGAAGGCACGGGTGGAGAAGCCGCTCAAACCCCGTGAAAAGGAATAAACGATATGAATAAACAAAAACTACCGAAGAGCGAGCTCTTCGCGATAGCCGCGGGCGAAGTGGCGGTCTCGCTGATAGTGTGCGCCGTCCACCTCATCATAAATAAATTTACCTACAAGGTGGCGCTCGGTGCGTTGCTCGGAAGCGCCGTAACGTTCTTGAATTTCCTCGCGCTTTCTCTTATGACGAATCGCGTGCTCGATCGCTTTATGGCGGAGCGCGGAACGGAGGAGATGGAGGAAGAGGCGGCGACGGCGCTCGCGATGAAGTATCAGGGGGAGATACAGAAGCAGATGAAGCTCTCCTTCATAATTCGCAATCTCGTTATGCTGGTGACGCTCGTGGTCGCTTTCCTCATCGACGTTTTCGACGTTATCGCGACGCTCGTGCCGCTGCTTATGCTACGCCCCATACTGTCGCTCACCGCTCTTATCAAAAGAAAAACGAAGGGGGAGGCTTGATGGATATATCGGTAAACGGCCCCAAGGTTTATTTCGCCATAACGACGCCCTTCGGGGATATCAACGTGACGCAGACGACGGTCTCCATTCTCGTCGTTACGGTGCTGCTCATCGTTGTCGCCTTCGCGGTGACGCGGAAGCTGACGAAGCGCCCAGGGCGCTTGCAGGTCGTCGTCGAGAAGCTTGTCACGATGCTATACGACTTCGTGGGCGAAACGATGGGGCAGCACAATTTGAAATTCGCGCCCTATATCGGGACACTGTTTCTCTCGTCCATCGTCGGGACGCTGATAGGAATGACGCAGATATTTCGCTCTGTGACGGCGGATCTCTCCGTGACGCTCGCGTGGGCGCTGGTGACGACGGGAATGGTATGGTACTCCAACATAAAGAACTTCGGCTTTAAGTCCTGGTTGAAGGGCTTCACGGAGCCGATAGTGGTGATGACACCGATGAACATTGTGAGCGAGATAGCACAGCCCATATCGCTCGCCTTTCGTCACTTCGGCAACGTGGCGGGCGGCTCCGTTCTGACGTCGCTCATCTATGCCGCCCTGGCGGGGCTTTCTTCCCTCGTTTTCGGCTGGCTCCCCGAGCTTATCGCCGCGTGCATGCCGCCGATATTTGCGGCGGGCATTCCCGCAATCTTTTCCATCTATTTCGATCTCTTCTCGGGCTTCGTTCAAGCTCTCGTTTTCTCGCTACTCACGATGGTGTACGTCGGCGCGGCAAATCCGCCGCCCCCCGAGAAAGCGCCGAAGGCGGCCGCCGAGAGCGCGGAATGAGCGCGGCTTCGGATAGAACGCTTTGAAGAGCTACAAGGCTAAGTGGCTTTTCAAGCGACACGGACGACTTCGCTCCATCACGTTGTAGGTGATTTTATTACTTATAGCCTGTTGGGGCGACGAGACGAAGCTTTTTAAAGTTTAGAGACCGCGAGTGCGGGCGGCGCGGCTTCGATGAGCGTTTGCACAGAGATAAATGCGAAGGCGCGCTTATTCGGCTTCGGGCAGATAAAACAAAATTCAAAAAATAAGCAGATAAAACAAAATTCAAAAAATAAAATTTCGGAGGAAAAAAGTATGGAATCAGCAATAGTTGCGGCGGCGAGAGCGCTCAGCGCAGGCCTTTGCATGGGGCTTGGCGCGATAGGACCCGCTCTCGGAGAAGGAAACGCGGTCGGAAAGGCGCTTGAAGCTATGGCGCGCCAGCCCGAGCTGGCGGGAACGCTTCGCACGAATATGATACTCGGTTGTGCCATCACGGAAACCACGGGTATATATTCGCTCGTCGTCGCGCTCCTTCTTATGTTCATGAAGATAAGCTGAGAAGGGCGAAGATACGAATGGGATTCAAGGTCTTTTTAGATAAATTCGAGTCCTTCGTCGGGGTCAATTTCTGGACAATGATATTTGCCTGGATAAATCTTCTCATTCTCTATCTCATTCTCAAAAAGATACTGTTCAAGCCCGTTAAAAATATGATAGACTCCCGCCAAAAGGAGATCGACGATATGTACGGTGACGCGGAGAGCGCACGCGCCGAGGCGACTCGGATGAAGACGGACTACGAGGCGCGGCTCGAAGCGGCAAACGGCGAGAGCGAGGAGATATTGAAGCGCGCCGTGCGTAAAGCACAGCTGCGCGAGGAGGAGATCTTGAAGGCGGCGGACGAGGAAGCGCGACGCTCGCTCGCAAGAGCCGCCGAGGAAGCGGAGCTTGAAAAGAAGAAGCTGCTCAACGACGTTAAGGACGAGGTCTCCGTTCTGGCGCTCGGCATAGCCGCCGCCGTGATAGAGCGCGACGTTTCCGCCGAGGAGCACCGCGAGCTCATAGACCGCTTCATTGACGGAATGGGTGAAGAAGATGACGCGGATCGATGAATATGCACGCGCCCTCTTCGAGCTTGCGGAGAGCGAGGGGCGGACGGACGAGCTGATGGCAGACGTGGTGGCGCTTTGCGCCGCCCTTTCGGATGAGCCGCGCTACGTGCGCCTCATCGACAGCCCCGCTCTTGCGAAGGAGGAGCGCTTGGCGCTTATAGACGCGGCTTTCGCGCCGCTTGACGGATATTTACGCAATCTTATAAAAATTCTTGCCGAAAAACGCTCCTCGGCTCTGCTCCTCGCGCTTGAAGGCGCGTTTCGCGAGCTTTACGACGAGGCGCGCGGCATTGAGCGCGTCTTGGCGGAGACCGCCGTCCCGATGACGGAGGAGCAGCTCGCGAAAATGCGGGCGCGGCTCGAAGCCGAAACGGGAAAGACCGTCATAATAGAGAACAGGCTCGTGCCCACGCTGCTCGGCGGCGTCCGCTTGCGGTACGCGGGGCGCCAGCTTGACGGTACGGTGCGAGCGCGCCTTGACGGCTTGGAGAAGAGCCTTCGCACGGTAATAGTTTAATGTGGGTGATGAAATGCAGTCGAAAATCGATGACATAAGCAAGATAATAAAAGAGCAGATAAAAAATTACGGCAAGCACCTCGACGAAGACGAGGTGGGCTACGTTATATCGGTGGGCGACGGAATAGCGCGAGTTCACGGGCTCGATAAATGCAAGGCAAACGAGCTGCTTGAATTTGCGAACGGCAGCTTCGGCATGGCGCTCAACTTGGAGGAGTCGTTCGTCAGCGCCGTCCTTCTCGGGGCGGACGTTGGAATAGGCGAAGGAAGCCTCGTTAAGAGGACGGGGCGCGTCGTTTCCGTCCCCGTTGGTGACGGGCTCATCGGCAGAGTCGTCAACGCGCTCGGTCAGCCGATAGACGCGAAGGGGCCGATAGCGACGGAGGAGGTGCGCCCGATAGAGAGGCGCGCCTACGGGATAATAGAGCGCAAGTCGGTTTCCGTTCCGCTTCAAACGGGAATCAAGGCGATAGACTCGATGATACCGATAGGGCGCGGGCAGCGCGAGCTCATAATTGGAGACAGACAGACGGGAAAGACCGCCATCGCGACGGATACGATAATAAACCAAAAGGGCAAGGATGTCGTTTGCATATACGTTGCGATAGGGCAAAAGCAATCGACGGTGACGGAGGTCGTTGACGCTCTTTATAGGAGCGGTGCGATGGACTACACGATAGTGGTCTCCGCGACGGCGGCGGACACGGCGCCGCTTCAATATATTGCGCCCTATTCGGGCTGTGCCATGGGCGAATATTTTATGGAGCGCGGGCGCGACGTTCTCGTGGTCTACGACGATCTCTCGAAGCACGCGGTCGCATATCGGGCGCTCTCGCTTCTGATAAGGAGGCCGCCTGGAAGAGAGGCATACCCTGGCGACGTTTTCTATCTTCATTCGCGCCTTCTTGAAAGGGCGGCGCGCCGCGCGCCAGAATACGGAGGCGGCTCTCTGACGGCGCTCCCCATAATAGAGACACAGGCGGGCGACGTTTCGGCGTATATACCGACGAACGTTATTTCGATAACTGACGGGCAGATCTTCCTTGAAACGGAGCTTTTTCACGCGGGCGTTCGCCCCGCCGTTAACCCAGGCATCTCTGTTTCGCGCGTCGGCGGCAACGCCCAGATAAAGGCGATGAAGAAGATATCGGGGCGCTTAAAGCTTCTCTATTCCCAATACAGAGAGCTGCAAGCCTTTGCACAGTTCGGCTCGGATCTCGACGCCGACACCAAGGCGCGCTTGGAGCAGGGGAAGCGCATCGTCGAGGTCTTGAAGCAGGATAAAAATTCGCCGATAGCGGTCGAGCTTCAAGTGGCGATAATCTACGCGGTCGTCAACGATATGATGGCGGAGATCGCCGTCACCGACGTGGCACGCTTCGAGGAGGAGCTGTTTGAATACCTCGTTGCCACGAAGGACGCTCTTCTCGCTGAAATACGCGACACGGGTGCCCTCTCCGAGAGCGGGGAGGTGGAGCTTCGCGCCGCGATTGAACACGTGCGGGCGGAGTTTCTAAACAGAGCTTAAAGCTTAAAGATTGAAGGAGAACGTGCTTTGGCGGCATCAATGAACGATATAAAGGCGCGCCTCAAAAGCGTCGAGAGCACGATGCAGATAACGAAGGCGATGGAACTCGTCGCCACGTCGAAGCTGCGGCGCGTCAAGGAGCGCGCGGAGCTTGCGCGCCCGTATCACGAGGTCTTGGCGCGGGCGATGGCGACGCTGGAAAGGGCTTCGTCGTCGGCGCGGTCCGTGTGGAGCGAGAGGCGCGAGGGAAGCGGGCGGCTCTACGTCGTTATCGCGGGAGACCGCGGCTTGGCGGGCGGCTACAATTCCAACGTTTTCAAGCTCGCCGAAGGGCTTTCGGCGGGAGACGGGGAAGCGCTCTTTCTGCCGATAGGGAAAAAGGCGGCGGAACATTTTAAGCGCCGCGGCAAAAAGCTGTTTTCAGACGAGTGCTTCGCGACATCCGACGTGGGAGTTGGCGGCGCTTTGGCGCTCGGGCGTGAGATAGCCGAGGCTTATCGGAGCGGCGCCGTAACGGGCGTCAGCGTGATATACACGAGATTTATCTCGATGCTGGCACAGCAGCCGACGTGCGAGAGCCTACTCCCCTTTGAGGCTGGGGAGGGCGACGCGGGCGATGAGCCGATAATAGACGGGGACCCCGAGGAGCTGCTTGGGGCGATAGCCCCCGAATACGTCGGTGGAATGCTCTGGGCGGCGCTATGCGAGGCGAACGCGGCGGAGCAGGGGGCGCGGAGAAATTCCATGAGCTCGGCGAACAAGAACGCCGAGGAGATGATAGACGCGCTGATGCTACGCTACAACAGGGCGCGCCAGGCGGTCATAACGCAGGAGATAACCGAAATAGTTTCGGGCGCGGAGGCACTTTGAGCGCCGAAAGGAGTTATATGGAAAACAACGTAGGCAGGGTGGTGCAGATAATCGGCCCCGTGCTCGATATAAAATTCGAGGGTGGGCACATTCCCGATCTTCTCAACGCCATAGAAATAGAGCACGAGGGCAAAAAGCTCGTTTGCGAGGTCGCGATGCAGATGGGCGACGACGTGGTGCGGTGCATCGCCATGTCGTCCACCGACGGAATGGCGCGCGGCATGGCGGCGCGCGACACGGGGCGCGGCATAACCGTCCCCGTCGGTGAAGGGACTCTCGGCAGAATGTTCAATCTTCTCGGTGAGGCGATAGACGGTGGGCACGAGCTCGACGAGGCGGAGCGCCAATGCATACACCGCGCGCCACCACCCTATTCCGAGCAGACGGGAGCCTCGGAGATGCTGGAAACGGGCATCAAGGTTGTCGATCTCATTGCCCCTTATGCGCGGGGCGGAAAGATAGGACTTTTCGGCGGCGCGGGAGTTGGCAAAACGGTGCTCATCATGGAGCTCATCAACAACGTGGCGAAGCAGCACGGCGGTATCTCCGTTTTCACGGGGGTTGGCGAGAGAACGCGCGAGGGCAACGATCTCTACAACGAGATGAAGGAGTCGGGAGTTCTCTCGAAAACGGCGCTCGTCTACGGGCAGATGAACGAGCCGCCTGGGGCGAGAATGCGCGTGGCGCTTTCTGGGCTCACGATGGCGGAGCATTTCCGCGATAAGGAGGGGCAGGACGTTCTGCTCTTCATTGATAACATTTTCCGCTTTACTCAGGCTGGCTCCGAGGTCTCGGCGCTTCTCGGGCGTATGCCCTCGGCAGTCGGCTATCAGCCGACGCTGGCGACGGAGATGGGTACTCTCCAAGAGCGCATAACGTCGACGAAGCGCGGGTCGATCACCTCGGTGCAAGCGGTCTACGTCCCCGCGGACGACTTGACGGATCCCGCACCCGCCACCACCTTTGCGCACCTCGATGCAACAACGGTGCTTTCAAGAAGCATATCGTCGCTCGGTATCTATCCCGCGGTGGATCCGCTCGATTCAACCTCGCGCATACTCACGCCCGACGTGGTCGGCATAGAGCACTACGAGGTTGCGCGCGAGGTGCAAAGCATGCTCCAACGCTACAAGGAGTTGCAAGATATCATCGCGATAATGGGCATGGAGGAGCTTTCAGACGAGGATAAGCTCGTCGTCAGCCGCGCGAGAAAGATACAGCGCTTCCTTTCCCAGCCCTTCTCGGTCGCGGAGCAGTTCACGGGCATGGAGGGGCGCTACGTTCCCGTCAAGGAGACGGTGCGCGGCTTCCGCGAGATACTTGACGGAAAGCACGACGATGTTCCCGAATCCGCCTTCCTCTTCGTCGGAACCATTGACGAGGCGCTTGAAAAGGCGAAGCTTTTGAAAAAGTGACGGAAGCTATGCGTCCGCTTCAAGAGGCGCTTGGATTCTCTAATAAGCTTGCGAAGGAATAATGCTTGAAGAGCTCTTGCTCTTCGATTGCGACGCTTTAACGCGCAACCACGAGCCGTTCGCTTTTCAAGGCGACGAGCGGATTCTTTGGTGACTTTGCGAAAGATAGGCGACGGAACGAAATCAATACGCTGACGAGAAAGGAGCGGTCAAGCTCTATGAAGGAATTTCATCTTGAAATAGTCACGCCCGACGGCTTGAAGTTTGACGGTGCCGCGGAGAGCCTACTCGTCAGAACGACGGAGGGCGACGTTGAATTTTTGGCGGGGCACGCGGACTACTTTGCCGCCCTTGGAACTGGGCGCGCAAGAATAGTGGCGAGTGGCGGAGAGCAGAGGCTCGCGGCGGCTTCGGGCGGCTTTGTTTCCGTATCGCGGTCGGGCGTTAAGCTCGTCGCCACGACGTTTGAATTTGCCGAAGAGATAGACCTTGCGCGAGCGCGGGCAGCTCGCGAGCGCGCCGAGGCGGCGGCCGAGGCGGCTAAGGACGAGAGGGAGCTTTCCGTCGCGCGGGCGAAGCTTATGCGTGCGCTCTCCCGCATTCACGTGGCAGAGCTTTAAGCTTCGGCATTGAGCTTTAAGTTGCTCCGCCTTAGAGTCGCTGCTCGATAAAATTACTTTGTTGCCGCCTTGTGCGGCGGAATGGAGAACTATGAAGGCTTACGAACGGTTTTTAAAATACGCTGTCATCCCCACGATGTCGGATGAGGAGAGCGAGACCTGCCCGAGCACGGAGAAGCAGCTCGTTTTGGCGCGGCTTTTGCAAAAGGAGCTCGCGGAGCTGGGGCTTTCGGATGCGGAAATGGATGAGCACGGGTACGTGTATGCGAGCCTTCCCGCAAACGTGGAGGGCGCGCCCGCGATGGGCTTCATCGCTCATATGGACACCTCGTCTGAGGCTTCGGATATGAATATCGCTCCGAAGCTTATACGTTACGAGGGCGGTGATATATTGCTCAACGAGGAAAAGCAGATATATATGCGTGTCGCGGATTATCCCTATCTTGCGGACTACGAGGGACATACGCTCATCACCTCGGACGGGACGACGCTGATAGGCGCGGACGATAAGGCGGGCATCGCGGAGATAATGACGATGCTTGAAAAGCTCATCGCCTCGGGCGCGCCGCACGGGCGGATAGCCGTCGCCTTCACACCAGACGAGGAGGTAGGGCGCGGCGCGGATCTTTTTGACGTGGCGCGCTTCGGCGCGGAATTTGCATACACGGTGGACGGCGGCGCGATAGGCGAGATAGAGTACGAGAATTTCAACGCGGCGAGCGCTAAGGTGACGGTGACGGGCGTTTCCATTCACCCAGGTGCCGCGAAGGGCAAAATGAAGAACGCTTCGCGCATAGCGTGTGAATTTAATGCGCTCCTCCCCGCGGACGAGATACCAGAGCGCACCTCGGGCTACGAGGGTTTCCACCACCTGCTTTCCATGTCGGGTGAAACGGAACTTGCCAAGCTTAGCTACATAATAAGAGACCACGATATGAAAAAATTTGAGGAGAAGAAGCGGGCGTTCGAGCTCGCCGCCGCTCGTATCAACGAGAAATACGGCGCGGGAACTCTCACGCTCAATATGAAGGACTCCTACTACAATATGAAGGAGAAGATAGAGCCCTGTATGTACGTTGTCGACCGCGCCAAAGCGGCGATGGAGGAGCTTGGAATAATACCCGTCGTTTCACCCATTCGCGGAGGAACGGACGGCGCGCGCCTCTCGTTTATGGGGCTTCCGTGCCCAAATCTTGCAACGGGCGGCGAGAACTTCCACTCGCGCTTTGAATTTGTTTCCGTAGAGGCGATGGAGAAGATTTCAGATATACTCGTTCGGATAGCGGAGTGTATATAGCCCGAATGGATACTTGTGGAGCTCACTTGATTTAAGCATAAACGAAAAGAGCATAAATCGAAAAATTCGAAGAATTTCCCTCTTGAAATATAAAAGTCAAAAGATAGAGCGAAGCTACCGCTTTTTTACGGTATCTTCGCTCCTTTTCGTTTATGCCTAAATGAAGTACTGTGCGGCGCTTGCCGCGACTCGTATGTTTCAAGCTCGTGCCTTAAAGTGAGCCTTAATGCACTGTGCGCCGTGCTCTTTTGAGAGTTATGAGCACGTAGGCGGCAATTGAGGCGATGATGCTTCCGATGAGAACGAGGTAGCACGCTCCGAGTGAGACGCGGGAGTCGAAGAAATAGAGATTACAGTCGAGCGAGTCCTTTATTCCTTCCAGCACCTCGGGGGGGACGCCTTCCTCGCCGAGGGCGGCGATGGCGCCGCGCATCGTATGGTTGCGAAGGAGCGAGGTCCCATAAGTGCCAGGCAAAAACATTATGACCTTTTGAAGCCCCGCGCCGAAGGAGGAGATGGGCATATAGGCGCCCGAGATGAAGCCGTAGCCCGCGCTCACAACGGTGCCGACGGCGGAGATCTGCCCCTGCGACGAGAGGAAGCAGTTGATGACCGAGGAAAGCGCCGTTCCGAAGAGGACGCACAGAACGATATCTAAGAGGAGAAGAATGACGTCGAGCGCGGTCATGTACCAGCCCACGATGGCGGTGTAAATGAGGCAGAGCGCGGCGGCGCTGAACGCAATCATCAGCGTTGCCGTCAGGCTTGCCACGTAGTAGCTTATCGAGAGCGAATATGGCCGCACGGGGGCAACCGTCAAATCGCGAATGGCTCCGTTCACCTTGTCCTGCACCGAGAGAAAGTTGGAGCAGAAGGCGACCGTGATACAGGAGACCGCCAATATGGAGGAAACGAGCTCGCCGCCGACCAGCCCGTCTATGAGCTTATCGGGGAGCGTGAAGCCGTCGGGTAGACTCTGTAAAAAGCTGTCGCGATACACGTTGCCGAGGAAGGTGACGTACAAGACGAGCAGAATGGCGGGAGTTATCAGCGAGGTGAAGAACATGCCCTTGTCTTTGAAAAAGAGCTTGACGTTGCGCTTTATGAGAAGTAGTGTTGTCATAGTGCAAATTCCTTTCTGTGAGTTCGAGCCGCGATCAGCTTTCTTCGCCGAGCTTTTTGCCCGTGACCGCGAGGAAAACGTCGTCCATTTTGCCCTTCGTTATCTCGTAGTCGCGGAAGGCTTCGGGGTGCTTCAATATGAGCTCCGTTGCGCGGGCGGTGTCGGGGACGAAGATGCGGAAAGCGCCGCTTACGCGCTCGTAGGCTTCGCCGAGAGCCTTGACGCTTTCCTCGTCGTCTCCGTAAACGGTGATGAAGTCACCCGTGTAAGCGTTTTTAAGCTCCAACGGCGTTCCCTCGGCGGCTATTTTGCCGCCGTCTATTATGACAACGTAGTCCGCCTCGGCGGCCTCTTCCATATAGTGCGTCGTGAGAAAGACGGTCATTTTCTCGGAGAGCCTAAGCTCCGAAATGAAGCTCCAAAGGTTTTTCCTCGTTTGCGGGTCGAGCCCCGTCGTCGGCTCGTCGAGTATCAGGAGCTTCGGCCTATGTAGAAGCGCTCGCGCCACGTCGATGCGGCGGCGCTGTCCTCCCGAGAGCCTGTCGAGGCGGCGATCTAAAATGCTCTCAAAATCGAGAGCCTTCGCGAGCTCTGCGAGGCGCTTCTTGAAATCGGCGCCGTATATCCCGTAAAGAGCCGCGCGGCTTTCAAGATTTTCGCGCACCGTCAGCGCACCGTCTAACATTGAGCCCTGAAAAACGACTCCGAGCTCGCGCTTTATGCTCTCCGCCTCGCGCGCAACGTCGAGCCCGTCTATCGTGACGCTGCCGCCGTCCGCCGCGAGCTGGCCGCAAATGATGTTTATCGTCGTCGATTTTCCAGCTCCGTTAACGCCGAGAAAGGCGAAAAACTCACCCTCGCGAACGCGGAAGCTCACGTCGTTCACCGCCTTAACATCACCGAAGCTTTTGGAGAGATGATCGATCTCTATGATGTTTTTCATATCCGTCTCCCTATATTTTAAATTCGTGCAAAATTCAAGCGTCCGAAGAAAAACCTCTTCGTTCCTTTTCCTACATTATACAACGCCTTAAGGAAATTTTCAAGATTTTTTTGATATTAGGTTGTATTTTTTTGCCGTGCGGTGTGTATTTTTTATTTCTCGCGGGAGAAAATAGATAAAACGGTTTTGGCGCTCGCTTCGCCGTGTGAGGTGTGGCGCTATATGGAAAGGAGCACGCGTGGACATTGTAAAGCTGATACTAACGACGCTCTTATCCATCGTCGCCCTCTTTATAACGACGAAGCTCCTCGGGCACAAGCAGGTGGCGCAGCTTGATTTTTTCGACTACGTTGTTGGCATAACGGTCGGCTCGATAGGGGCGGAGCTCGCCACGGAGCTGGAAGCTCCCTGGAAGCCACTGCTTGCGCTCATCATCTATTGCGCCGCCTCGCTCCTCATCGCGGCTCTTGCGCGCAAGCTCCCGCGAATGAGAAAGTACATCAACGGTGCGCCGACGATAATTATGAGTGGCGGCAAGCTCTACCGCGAGAATATGAAGAAGGCGAAGCTCGACGTTACGGAGTTTATGCAAATGTGCCGCGAGGTGGGATATTTTAATATCAATGATATTTCCGTTGCCGTTTTTGAGGCGGACGGCAGACTCACCGTGCTCCCCGTTAGCAACGCGCGCCCGACGACTCCTGCCGATCTCGGGCTTTCACCGCAACAGGAGAGCCTGAACGTCGAGGTAGTTATGGACGGGCGCATACTCGGCGAAAACCTCGGAAGAATGGGGCTCGACGAGGCGTGGCTCCAAAAACGCTTGAAGGAGCAGGGCTACAAGAGCGCCGCAGGAATACTTCTTGCCATTTGCGACAGCGAGCGGCAGCTCTACGTTTTCGACGGAGACTGACGATTTTTGCGAAACCTCTTGACGAAGCGGTGCGCGGGGTATATAATATCAGTGCACTGCTTGCGGAAGCATAAAAGAGGTGGTCACAATAACGAAAGATATTTGCTCCGAGGATAGTCTGTTTGGAACGGCGAGCCCTCACCGCATACTTTTGAAGCTCGCGCCGCCCGTTATGCTGGCGCAACTCATACAGGCGCTCTATAATATCGTCGATAGCTTTTTTATAGGACACTACGATGACGCGGCGCTCACGGCGCTCAGCGTCGTTTTCCCCGTTCAGCTCATCATCGTTGCGCTGGCGGTTGGAACGGGAGTCGGCGTCAACACCTATATGGCGCGCAAGGACGCCATGGGCGAGCCCGAGGAGGCGGATCGCGCCGCGGGAGTCGGCGTTCTGCTCGCTCTATGCTCGTGGGCGCTTTTCTCCGTCGTCGCCGTTTTGATAATGCGCCCGTACGCCACGCTCTCGTCTGGCTCGGCGCGAACGGTCGAATACGCCGTCGAGTACGGGAACATCGTCTGCGTCGGTAGTCTGTTTTCTTTCCTTGAAGGCATCTTCTCCAAGGTGCACCAAGCGCGCGGTAGAATGGTGCGCCCCATGATAGCCCAGGTTGTCGGCGCGGCGCTCAACGTCGTTCTGGACCCGCTCCTCATTTTCGGGCTTGGTCCTCTGCCCGAGCTCGGTGCCGCGGGTGCCGCCTACGCCACCGTGGCGGGGCAATTTGCCACCATGCTCATAACCGCCTTCGGCGCGCGGCTTCGCCTCCCGCCGCGGGAGCGCTTATTCCACTACGTCGGGCGCATTTATTTCTTCGGCTATTCGTCGATATTTATGCAGGCGCTCTACACGGTCTACATAGTTATCCTCAATATAATACTCGCGGGGTTTTCCGACGCGGCGGTCACCGTTCTCGGGCTCTACTACAAGATGCAGAGCTTCTTTTTCATTCCCCTGAACGGGCTTCAAACCTGCATCGTTCCCGTGATAAGCTACAATTATGCGCGCTCATCCTACGGGCGTTGTCGTCGCACCATGGAGCTCTCCTGGCTCGTCTCGGCGCTATTCATGGCGGTCGGCATAATCAGCTTCACCGTTTTCCCGAGCGCCGTGATACGTCTGTTTTCCGATAGCGCCGAGGTCATGGAGATAGGGCGCATCGCCTTTCCCATCATCGGCTCCTCCTTCGTTTCCGCCGTTTTCTCGCTGATGACGCCGACGTTCTTTCAAGCCATCGGCTCGGGCGGCAAGAGTCTCTTTCTCTCCCTGACGCGCCAGATCTTTTGCCTCATTCCCAGCTTCTTCCTTTTCTCGCGCCTCGGCTTGAATTTCGCGTGGATCGCCTTCCCCTTCTCGGAAACGGTGACGGGGGCGGTTGGTCTCGTTCTCTATTTCGGAACGGTGAAGAAATGGAAGGTCGCGGCGAGCGCGAAAGCGTAAGCTCCCTCCAACGTTGGGCACGCATTTTCGCTCTGCTTGAAATTGGAGAACAAAGAAAGTGCACAGCGAGAACAAAAGCGAAGTGCTATCGAATGTCGAGGACGCTTCGTTACCTGCTTTGAATCGGAGAATAAAGAAAGTGCACGACGGGCGCGAGAGCGTAGCTTTTCGCCAACGTTGGGGGCGCGCATTCTCGCTCTGCTTGAAATTGGAGAATAAACGAAAGCACGCGATGAGAACAAAAACGAAGTGCAACCGAACGTTGAGGCGCGCTTCATTGCCTACTTTGAATCAGTGATTAAAAGAAGTGCGCGGCAAGGGAGAAAGCGTAGCCTAAATTGTCAGGCGAGCCCTTCTTTTTTTCGGAAACATAGTGCGAGCTTTTACACTTTTTAAAGCTTTTACAAAATATACTTGAATACACCTTATTTTTGTGCTATAATTATCGTCGCTTGTGCGCGCCACGGCACCGCACCGAAGAAGGAGAAGCTATGCCCCGTTTTTACGATATTATACATAGAGCAGTCGAAAAGAAATTTTTCTACGATAACTTTACGGAGAGCGACGTTTGCGGTATGTTCACCGTGGGTCACTTCATCTCCGTCATTCTCTTCTTTTCGATAGCCGCCGTTCTGCTTCATTTTTCGCGAAGGCTCGACGAAAAGGGCACGCGCCGTGTGCGCCTCGCCGTTGCGATACTCGTTACCGTCATGGAGATAGTCAAAATATCGCTTCGCATATACAAGGATCAGTGGTACGACAGTTGGGTGCCGCTCTACTATTGCAGTCTGTTCATATTCGCGATATGGCTGAGCTTCGTGCCAAATCGCTTCCTCTCTCGAACGGGATACGCTTTTATAACGATGGGTGGCATACTCGCCTCCGTGTTTTTCACCTTTTATCCAAGCACCTCGCTCGCGATATTCCCGATATGGCACCCCGCCGCGATACATAGCTTCGTTTATCACCTGATAATGTTCTATACGGGTGTGCTCGTTCTGATGAAGCGCGAATTTGTTCCCGAAGCGAAGGACTCTGTGGGATATTTCTTTTTCATTCTCTTAGCCTGCCTCCCTTCGCTTCTGCTCAATTCAAGGCTGGGAACGAATTGTATGTTTTTGAATCACGCGTTTAAGTTGCCCATATTGGAGCCAATAATAAATTATTCAAAGCCGCTCTATATCGCCGTCGTTTTTATAGCGCAGGGCGTTCTTATGTTCTGGTTTAACTATATGCTGTACCGCCGCATGCCGCAGCTCGCGGAGCATATCGCCGAGCGGCACGAGGAGCATAAAAAGCGCCGCGAACACGGCGATGGCGCGACGGTAAAACACAAATAAAAAAAGAAAATCAAACCAAACGGAAAATTATGAAAGGAACAGCTATGTACAGCTTCGTTGACCTTATCAAAAACTTTTTCACGCACAAGGACTTTTTGCCCTCGGCGGACAAGCTGCCAGGAACTATGTTTACGCCGCTTCATATAGTCTTTGCGATAATCTGCTTCGCCGTCGTCATAGCGCTTTCCCTCTTCGTCTCCAAAAAGAGCGAGCGGACGATACGGTGCATTTTTACCGTCGTTTGGGCGGCGCTCGTCGTTCTCGAAGTAACGAAGATAGTTTGGGAGTCCTGCTCGGGGGCGAGCGTCCACTTTGAAGCGGGCGGCGTGCTACCCCTGTACCCGTGTAGCATTTTTATGTACGCGATGCCGCTCGTTATCTGGGGGCGCGGAGTCTTGCGCCGCGCGGGCTGTGGCTACGTTTGTACGTTGGGGCTCATCGGCGGGCTTATAAACTTCGTCTATCCCGCTACGATTCTCGGAAATTACTCTTGTATCTCCTTTTCAGGCTTCCACACTTTCCTGTATCACGGCGCGCTCGTCTTTTGCGCGTTGGTACTTCTGCTCTCGGGCTATCATTCGTTCAAAGGCGTCACCCGCGTTAGCGAGCTCTTCATTCCCGCTCTTCCTTTCTTCGCCGTCTCCATCGTTGCCAACGCCGTCAACTTTTCGCCCATCGGCTCCGACTATATGTTTTTCCGCCTCACCTCGTTCATATTCGCCCCCATCGGTGCCGCTTTGCCAACGGCGCTGTGCGTCATCATTGTCTACGTGGCGTATTTCACCATTCACGCGATGTTTTACCTCCCGTCCTTCATCGCCAATCGCCGCCGCGCCAAAGTCGCAAGCCTTTAAGGCGAAGCACATATCTTCGGCGGCGTGAACTCCTTCAACGTGCCGTGCGCGCCACCTTGATAAGCTCCCCTCGGTTTCAAGCTAACGCGATAGCGCTTGCTCATCAAAATGCAGCTCACGCGAAGCTTTGTAGAAAAATCACATTGAAAGTCTTTTGTCTGCCATTTGGCAGACAAAAGAAAAACTACTATCTGCAAAGTTAATCTACATTAGTAAAATTCAATAAAATACCTTGCAAATAATATTATAAACTTTAAAAAACTACTATTTTTCAAAAAAATCACTATTTTTCAAAAACCTATTGACAAATTTCAAAGACTTTGATATAATATTAAAGCGTTTGACGGAAGGTTAGCTCAGTTGGGAGAGCGTCTGCCCTACAAGCAGAGGGTCATAGGTTCGAGCCCTATACTTTCCACCAAGGCGACTTGTGTCGCCTGTATAAGTAAGAATGGCTTGGTAGCTCAGTTGGTTAGAGCGCTAGCCTGTCACGCTAGAGGT
>CAYSUO010000025.1:0-22116 GCA_964434325.1 uncultured Ruminococcus sp. | reverse complement strand
CTTTCTTTACTTCTACCGTTTTTCGTTCGGCTTTGCCTAAATGCGACAGCCTCTTCGTTTTGTTTACTTAATAATACGACTTTCTTAATTCGTTTCAATGGCAAGTGAAAGAGCGGCGAGCTTTCGCATTTCTTCGCCTCAGCGCTCCCTCGCGAATTGCGCACTTATTGCCGCCGCGTCTCTTCGCCGCAAGGCTTGCGCCGTTCTTTGCTTTTTCGCGCTCGCTCCGCGAGCTTACAACGCTTCGCCCCGTTTCTCCTATTTTCGCGAGTTATGCTTGTGCAACGCATACAAAGCGAGATATGCAATTTGCACAAAAGTGAAAACGTGGCGAAAAACTATTGACTTTTGGAGCACGCGAAGGTACAATATTTTAAGAAGGGCTTAGCGATTTCAAGCTTTTTCGCTTCTCGCAAGGAGCTCGCTTCGGTGAGCTTTGAGCCTTTATAATTTGCTTTTGAAAACAGGAGACGCTATGAACAAAAATTACGTTTGCTATGCTGATTTCGGTGCCGTGGGCGACGGCGTTACCAACGACTTTTTCGCGATGAAGGCGGCGCACCAATACGCCAACGAGCACGAGCTCCCCGTTCGCGCCGAGGCGGGAAAGACCTACCTCGTCGGCACCATGGAAAAGGACGGACACGCCGAAGCGATAATCATCAAAACGGACACCGACTGGTGCGGCGCGGAGATAATCATCGACGACACGAACGTCGCCTACTGCGAGGGCGCGCACAGGGACTACAACACCAACGTTTTCGCCATCACCAACGACTACGAGCCCGTCTCGCTCCCCGCGCTTTGCGAAAAGATAAACGCGAGCGGCGGAATAGCGGCGGGAGCTTCGGTGAAAAAGCTCGACACGGGGCTCGGCTACCCCGCCATGCTGATAATACGCAACGACAACAAAAAGGTCTTTATCCGCTTCGGCGGCAACGAGAACTCGGGTGCACCAGAGCGCGAGCTCATTATGGTGGATGCGGACGGCAACGTTGACCCCGCGACGCCCTTTATGTTCGACTACGACGAAGTAACCGCAGTGACCGCGTTCCGCGCGGACACGCGCCCGATAAGCGTGGGCGGCGCCGTTATAACAACGCGGGCAAGCCAAGTCAACCTCCACGAGGAATATCGTTGCATATCGCGCGGTATCGCCATCAGCCGCCCCAACGTTCACGTTCACGATATAAAGCACGTTGTCACGGGGGAATACGAAAAGCGCGAGCTCGTTAACGGCGAGCCCTTCATCGGGCACTCCTCGAACGGCTTTCTCTCGATAGCCAACACAACGCACGTGCTCGTTGAGAACGTGACGTTCCAGGCGCGCGTCTACTACTTACAGGGGACCTACGATATCGGGGTCAACATGACGAACGACCTCGTTTTCAAAAACTGCGATCAGTCCAACTTCTTCGCGAACAGAAGTGACTTCCCCCTCTACCCTGGGCTCGGCAGGCTTTGGGGCGTTATGGGCTCAAACTACTGCAAAAACCTGGTGTACGACCACTGCCGCCTCACGCGCTACGACGCGCACTCGGGCGTCTACAACGGCAAAATACTCGACTCCGAGATAGCCTCGTTGCGCCTCACGGGGGCGGGCGAAATGCTCATCGAAAACACGAAGTTTTACAACTACGGCAAATCTGGGATAATCTCGCTCCGCGAGGACTACGGCTCCACGTGGCGCGGAACGATAACCCTGCGGGGCTGCGAGATCATCGACGTTTGCAAAAACGGCGCGACGACGCTCGACAACCTCATCATCTGCCTGAGCCCCAACCACTACTTCGGATACCCGACGTATTTCCCCAACGTCATTATCGACGATCTCAAAATAGAAAATCCGAAGCCTAAGATAAACCTCGTTCAGGACTTCCACCCCGCACCGACGGAGACCTTCTTCTATCGCTCCGTCTGTGAGCCGACGATAGGCACCGCGGGCGCCGTCTGCTCGGACGGGCGCCTCAACGAGAACGTCTACAACGCGCCGAAGCTTTTAAAGGTCGTCAACAACGAGAAAAACGGCTACAAGCTGACGCTTTTCGACGTGCCCTTCTTCAAGGACACGGAGCTTGAAGGCATAGAAAAGCTGCCGCACAAGTGATGCCGACGGAGCATACGTTTTGCGCGACGAGCCGATAGCACGCGAGCCCGAGGCTCGCAAGAGCGAAAGCTTTTCAAGCGGAGCGCAGCCTCAGAATAATTTTTAAATAAAAACAAGGTCATTCAGTGAATGACCTTGTTTTTTATTGCTTCCGTATACAGTTTATCTCAAACGCCACCGCTCTTACAAAAAACAAATACAAAGCTTTATTTTATGGACGTATATTGCTCCATTAAAACCAACGAATTAAAAATAACGAAAGCTTTGATTGCGCTTTTGCCTTAGCGCGGCGGCTCCGATACTATATCAGGGCGACGGGGAGATACGGAATTATCAGCTCCACGATGAGCACCGTCAGTGCCGCGCCCGCCGCCACCGTGACGAGGCTCTTTTTCCGCGCCGCGAGCAAGCCCGCCGCAAGTGCGCCGAGAATGCCCGAGGTCACATAGCTCGTCGAAAAAATTATGCTCGGCACCGTCATGACCGCGAGGACGGAATAGGGAACGTAATAGAGGAACGAACGAAGAAAACGATTTTTTATTTTGCGCTTAAAGAGGACGAGCGGGATGACCCGAACAAGGTAAGTGACTCCCGCCGTCACCAAAAGATAGATTAAGAAGAGGAGCGTTTTATTCATCGTCCACCTCCTCATCCTGCAAGGGAAAGAGCGCGGCAAAGGCGAGGCTCACCGCGACGGCGATGATGATAATAATAAATCCGTCTGGTATCCTATTGAGCGGCGAGACATAGCGAAAGAGGCAGGAGAAGGCGGCGGCAACGACGACGCAAAGCGCCGTCCTTTTTCTTTTGCCAAGCTCTGGCGCGATGGAGGCGATGAACATAGCGTAAATGCTGATCCCCAGAGCGGAGACGACGACGGGCGGAAGTATCGAGCCCGCGAGCGCGCCGAGAAGCGTTCCCAGCGTCCAGCCTACGTAGGGGGCAGTCAAAATACCGTAGAAATAGCGACGGCCGAGTAGCGTTTCCTTGGAGCAGGCGACGGCGAATATCTCGTCCGCCGTGGCGAAGGCGATAAGGAAGCGGTCGCGGCGGCGAACGCTGGGGCCGAGCTTTTGCGAGAGCGCGACGGACATAAGAGCGTATCGCGAATTGATGACGAGCTGGGTCAATCCAAGTTCGACGACGGAGCCGAAGGCGACGATGATGGGGACTGCGGCAAGTTGCCCCGCACTCGTCAAATTGAACAGGGAGAGCAAGACCGATTGCCAAACGGCGAGCCCCGCCCCCGCGGCAAAGAGCCCGAAGGCGAAGGAGACGGAAAGATAGCCTATGCCGATAGGTAATCCATCGCGCAAGCCCATACGTAGGCTTTGATTTTCAAGCTCCATACCCTTCCTTTCCGCCGCACGCGGCTCTTTGGTTTTCGTGCCTCGTTTACTCCGCTATCGCCTTGAACTGATAGGAATAGAGGCGGCTATATTCTCCGCCGAGGGCAAGAAGCTCCTCGTGCGTCCCCTTCTCCACTATTCCGCTTTTATCGATAACGACGATCTCGTCCGCGTTTTTGACCGTCGAAAGCCTATGCGCCACGACGATGACGGTGCGCCCGCGAGCCAATTCTTCCAGCGACTCCTGTATTTGCATTTCTGTAACGTTGTCGAGGGCGCTGGTCGCTTCGTCAAGTATCAAGAGCGACGGATTCTTCAAGAAGGCGCGCGCTATCGCGATACGCTGGCGCTGGCCGCCCGAGAGCTTAATGCCGCGCTCTCCCACCTCGGTGTCGTAGCCCTCATCAAGCGTCATAATATAGTCGTGTATTTTAGCGCGGCGCGCCGCGCCAACGATGGCGTCCTCGTCCGCGTCAAGATCCCCGTAGGCGATATTCTCCCTTATCGTTCCGTCAAAGAGGAAAATATTTTGCGAAACGATCCCTATGTGGCGGCGCAAGGACTCCAGCTTGACCGTGGCAATATCTACCCCGTCTATACATATTCTTCCGCTATCCACGTTGTAAAAACGGGGAATGAGATTGCACAGGGTGCTTTTGCCGCCTCCCGAGGGTCCAACGAGCGCCAACGTCTTGCCCGCCTCCACGTGAAGCGTCAGCTCTGAGATGACGCGCTTTTCCGCGCTATCGCTATCATAGCCGAAGCTGACCTTGTCAAAGAGTATATCACCTCGCACCTCGGAGAGCTCGCACCTTCCCTCGTCCGCCTCCTCGGGCTCGTTCATTATCTCGTGGAAGCGGGTGAATCCCGTCATTCCCTCCTGGAACTGCTCAAAGAGCGTCACGAAGCGCTGAATGGGATTTAAGAACATACTTATGTAGAGGACGAACATAGTAAATTCGCCCGCGTCTATATAATCGTAATAGAAGAATAGCCCGCCCGCGAAAATGACGGCGAGATACAAAAGGTCCTGCAAGAACTGCATAACGGAATGATATCTTCCCATTGCCCGCATGGCGTCCGTGCGGCAGGCGGCGAAAACGCCGTTCGCCGCGTCAAACTTCGCTATCTCGTGCCCCTCCGCCGCGTACGCCTTCGTTTCGCGTATGCCACCTATCGAATTTTCCAGCGAGCTATTGACGACGGCTATCTGCTTTCGCGAGCGCTGCATAGCGTCCATCATGCTGCGGCGCGAGAGCACCGTGAAAAGGACGATGAAGGGAATGATGGCAAACATTATGAGCGTCAGCACCCACTGAATACGAACGAGAACGAAGAAGGCGCCTATCAGCATAAGCACCGCCAAGAAAAGATTTTCAGGTCCGTGGTGCGCGAGCTCGGCAACGTCAAAAAGGTCATTGACGAGGCGCGACATAAGGTCCCCCGTTTTATGGTCGTCGTAGTACGAGGTAGGTAGGCGCTCATACTTACGGAATAGGTCGCGGCGCATATCGCGCTGCATACGAACGCCGACGACGTGCCCGTAGTAGCTCATAACGTAGTTGCACGCCATTTTGACAAGATAGATGCCGAGAAGCGCCGCCGACCAGACGATGACCATGGAGAGGCGCTTATCAGGCACGTACTCGTTAATGATATCCTTAGCGATTATCGGATAGAAAAGATTGCACGCGGCGATGATGACCGCCGCGAGCATATCGAGGGCAAAGAGAGGGAGATGAGGGCGATAGTAGCCCACAAACCGTTTCAACATATTAAAAACCACGCTTGAAAAGTATTTTTTCTATCATCTCGGCGCTATCGCCGCCAAGAGACTCGACGAGGCGCGTGCGCGCCTCGGTGAGGCTTATCGCGCCGCTTTCCGAAAGCCGCTCCACCGTTGCTTTTATTTTTGACACGGAGTAGCCGCGCGCGGCGAGCTTCGGAATGAATTTTCGCGGCCCCGTGAGATTGACGTTGACCTCTTTTTCGATGAGGCGCGCAAGCTGGCGCTCCTCGTCAAGATAGCCGAGGCTTTCAACCTCGCTCGCGGCGCGCTCCGCCGCCGCGGCGCTTATTCCAGCGCACCTAAGCTTAGCGACGAGGGCTCGCCGACTATTATCGCCGAAGGAGAGAAGGTGAAGCGCCTTTTTCTTTGCACGGGTGGCCTCTTCAAGCTCTTCGAGCATAAGCGCCTCCTCTTCCCCGAGCTCGTCTCCTACGAGGGGCGCCCCGAGGGCGCGATACTGCTCCTCGCTGACCGCGAAGGTGCGGCGCTCTTCTCCCTCGGCGAAGCCGAGCAAAAGGAAGCCCTTGGCGTTAGATCTCTTTATCGTTTTAAGCTTCATAGTTTTCTACTTAGAATCCGAAGCTCGGGCGCTATCGCCATTAAAGCTCCGCTTCTCCCTCAAAATCTTCAAGCTCAAAGTCGCCGTCCGTCAAGGCAGGATCGTCCGCACTTTCGGAATTTTTCACCTTTTCGCGAACGAGGGCTTCCAGCTTGTCCATAAGCTCGCGGTCGCTTTCGATGAGCTTTCTGACATTCTCCTTGCCCTGCCCGAGGCGATCGCCCTCGTAGTAGAACCACGCGCCGCTCTTTTCGATTATTTCAAGCTGGATCGCCATATCGATTATCTCGGACGATTTGGAAATTCCCGAGCCGTAGAGAATATCGAACTCCGCCACCTTGAACGGGGGCGCCACCTTGTTTTTGACCACCTTGCACTTCGTATGCGCGCCGTAGACCTCGCTTCCGTTTTTAAGCGCCTCGCCCTTGCGCACGTCAATACGGACGGAGGCATAGAATTTAAGCGCACGTCCCCCCGTCGTCACCTCGGGGTTGCCATACATAACACCGACTTTTTCGCGAAGCTGGTTTGTAAAGATGACGATACAATTCGACTTGGCAATGGAGCCCGAAAGCTTACGCATCGCCTGCGACATGAGGCGCGCCTGAACGCCGACGTGCGAGGCACCCATATCGCCCTCTATCTCCTGGCGCGGCACGAGCGCCGCCACCGAGTCTATAACTATGACATCTATCGCGCCCGAATTAACGAGCGTTTCCGCTATTTCAAGCGCTTGCTCGCCGCAATCGGGCTGGGAGACGAGCAGGTTGTTGATATCGACGCCTATCTTCTTGGCGTAGACGGGGTCGAGCGCGTGCTCCGCGTCAATGAAGGCGGCCTCTCCGCCCTGCTTCTGCACCTCGGCAACAACGTGGAGCGCAATTGTCGTTTTACCCGACGACTCGGGGCCATATATCTCGGTTATTCTTCCGCGCGGGATACCGCCTATCCCGAGAGCGAAATCGAGAGAAAGCGAGCCCGTGGAAACGGCTTGAACGTTCATTCCGACGTTTTCTCCGAGGCGCATAATAGAGCCCTTGCCGCACTCCCTTTCTATTCGCGCCATAACGCTTTCGACCGCCGCCTTTTTATCGCCCGCGACCTTCTCCGTCGCCGCGGCAGAGGTAGTTGTTTTTTTTGCTGCCATAAGTTTTCTCCATTCCGTCGCATAAGCGACTTACAAATTTATTACGGGTCCTTCTCCAAGCGGGCGAAGCCCACCTGCCATTATATTTTAGCACGCAATGTGCACCATAAATCGGACAGTTAAAACAGTCTCGTTGCTCCAACGGGTCTTATCGCGAGGCGCATCGTCGCGCCGCCTCCGAAAACGGAGTCCATAAGCGCCACGTACTCGTCCGCATATTCGTTTTTAACGAAGGCCTGTATCGTTCCCGCGAAGCCGCCGCCGTGAACACGGCAAGCCGACTCCTTATCCGCGAGGAAGCCCTCGCTCACCGCGAGCGCCAACGAGAGCCCCTGCTCCTCGGGATTTTTCGTCGTCCAGACGTTTTGCAGATACTTGAAGGACGAATTGCCCGACGCGGTTACCCCCGCGAGGAAGCCGCGAACGTCATCGGCGCGAAGCGCGTCGCGTATCTCCGAAACGCGCGCGTTCTCTCTTACAAAATGAAGGGCACGCAAAACGGCGCGATCTCCAAGCTTTTCGCGAAGCTCGGCGGCTCGCTCAACGATATCCCGCTCCGAAAGCCCGCGAAGCACCTTGCGCCCAAAGGCGGCAGCTACCGCCTTCATCTCACGCGGAACGGAGGCGTAGTCCTCGTTGAGGTCCGCATGGTTGCCGCCCGTATTCACGATACAGAGAGAATAGCCGTGCTCCGTGAGGGAGAACGAAAGAGGCTCCACCACGGGGGCTTCGGGGTGCTCGAAATCTATAAAGACGAAGCCGCCGACGGCGCACGCCATCTGATCCATGAGCCCACAGGGCTTACCGAAAAAGACGTTTTCCGCATACTG
The DNA here is from genome assembly GCA_964434325.1 of uncultured Ruminococcus sp. Classification (GTDB taxonomy): domain Bacteria; phylum Bacillota; class Clostridia; order Oscillospirales; family CAG-272; genus UBA1740. The sequence goes on along the minus strand of CAYSUO010000025.1, from coordinate 14,335 downwards.
AGCCAAAACCGCGAGCTCGCGGTTGCTCACACTGCCCCCGTTATAGAGGTAGCTCATAATGTTGCCTATCATGACCTCGTAGGCGGCGGACGACGAGATACCGCTTCCTTTCAGTACCTCCGAGGTGGCGTAGGCATCGTAGCCGCCGACCGCGTAGCCGCTATTGATAAACCCGCGCACCACGCCCGCGATGAGCGCCGCCGACGTATAATTTTCAAAGCCTTCGGGGGCGTTCGTCGCCTCTATCCTCACCGCGTCCTCGTCGTAGCCCTCGGAGAGAAAACGAACAACGCCGTCGTCATTCTTCGCCGCCACCGCGATGATATCGCGGTCTATCGCGCCCGCGAGGACGGCTCCGTTATTGTGGTCGGTGTGGTTGCCCGCTATCTCGCTTCTGCCCGAGACGGAAAAGACGGCTATATCGCGCTCCGCGCCGAAGCGCGCCACAAAGGCGTCTATCGCCGCGATAAATCGCTCCGTCTCCCCCGAAACGTCGGAATAAAGGTGCGCGTATTTTTTCAGAGCTCCCGCGCGGAGCTCGGCTTTGAGCTGTTCTGCCTTCATATATTCTCCGTTCCGCCGCCGAAGCGGCAAGGTTTCATTTTTAAAATCTGCCTGTATGGCTACGTTTTTTCGATATTGCAAGAGCCTCTTCGATAAGCTCCGCGCTCGGGCGCATATTGCCGCCCTCGTCGTCGAGCATTATTTTGTCGCTCTCCACGTGGCGAAACCACGTCAGCTGACGCTTTGCGTATCGCCGCGTCGCGAGCTTCACGAGCTCCACCGCTTCCGCAAGCTCAACCTCGCCGCGAAGCCAGAGTGCGAGCTCCTTATAGCCTATCGCCTGTGCCGCCGTGCTTCCCTCATCGAGAAGCCCCGCGCGAAACAGGCGCTCCGCCTCCTCGGCAAGCCCCGCTCGCATCATCTCGTCCACGCGGGCGTTCACGCGCTCGTAAAGGTTTTCGCGGCAGTGGAAGTCGAGGGTGATAACGCTTATGCGAAGAGGGGGATCTCCCTCTCGCGAAAGCCCGTCAAAATAGCTTTTCGGCTTCCCCGTTTTTTCATATATTTCAAGAGCGCGAAAAACGCGCCGCACGTTGTTTTCGTGAATTGCCGCCGCCGAGGCGGGGTCGCACGCTTGAAGGCGCTCCCAGAGGCGGTGCGCATCCTCGGGCGTCTTTATCTCGGAAAGGCACGCGTCTCGGCGCGCCACGTCACACGCGGGGATCTCGGGAAGCTCGCGCCTCATAAGTGCGTCAAGATAGAGCCCCGTTCCGCCGACGATGAGGGGCAGCCTTCCGCGCCCCGCAATGCCATCGGCGGCACAGAGCGCCGCCCTTCGGTAGTGCTCCACGCTGAAAGCTTCGTCGGGCTCCACGAGGTCTATCACGTGGTGCGGTATTCGAGCGCGCTCCTCGGGGGTCGCCTTCGCCGTCCCGATATCCAGCCCGCGGTATACCTGCATGGAATCGCAAGAGATTATCTCCGCGCCAAGCCGCTCCGCGAGTGCGAGGGAAAGGGCGGTCTTGCCCGAGGCGGTGGGTCCGCAGAGAGCAAGCGCTTCTATCATTCTGTTTTTTCCTTTATCCATTCCGCGAGGTCACGAAAGACCTCGTCGCGATTCGTCTCGTTGAAGAGCTCATGGCGCGCGCCACGGTACATTTTAAGCTGAACGGCGCTCGCACCCGCGAGCAATAGCTTTTTATAAACGATGGCGGGACCCCTGCCGTAATTTCCCACGGGGTCTGCATCGCCGCTCACGATGAGCGTGGGCAGCTCCTTCGGGTAAGAGGAATACCACTCCTTGGAATTAGCTCTTCCGAGAAAACGGAAAAGATCGCGATAGCCCGAGGCGGTGAAGGTGAAGGCGGTGCGCTCATCATCATCGCGCCCCGCGACTCGCGCCACGTCGCGCGTGAGCCACGCGTTTCTTCCCTCCTCCTTGGGAAATTTTGAATTATAGCTGCCGAACGCCAGCTTTTCGATGAGGGCGCTGCGGTGCTTCTCACCGCAAAGCGTCGCGTCCATCGCCGAGAGCGCCTTTGCCACGGGCAGGAGGCGATTGGGGCCCGCCGTCCCGTGGAATATCGCGGCGCTCACGCTATGCGGGTGGCGCGCAACGTAGATGCGCGCGATGAAAGAGCCCATGCTATGCCCGAGGAGGACGATGGGAAGCTCGGGGAACTCGCGCCGCAAAAGCTTGTTCATCGTGTGAAGGTCTGCGACGACCGCGTCCGCTCCGCCGCGCGAGGCGAAGAAGCCGTACTCATCCGCCGACGCGGCGGTGCCGCCGTGCCCGAGGTGATCGTTCCCTGCAACCACGTAGCCCGCGCCCGCCAAAAAGTCCGCCAGCGCCTCGTATCTTCCCACGTAGTCTATCATCCCGTGCGAAAGCTGCACCACGCCCTTGTAATTTCCATTCTTCGGGCGATAAAGCTCCGCGTGTACGTTATGTATTCCGTCCTTCGACGGAAACGTAAATTCCGAAAAATCGTAATTCATATCGGTCTCCCTTCCGCCGCCTCGCGGCGGCACAAAAAGCGTTATGAAATTTCAGCGCCGCCTTCAAAAGCGCGAGCTTGCAACGAGGGCTCGCACCTCGGCATCCGTCGGCACCGAGGGCGCCGCTCCATACCGCGAGGCGGCGATGGCGCCCGCCGCCGACGCGTACCTCGCCGCCGCCTTTATATCCGTGCACCTTAAATATTCGATACAGAGCGCCGCCGCGAACGCCTCCTCCGAGGCGGTCAGGTCCACGGGCTTATCGCCCGAGACGGCTCCTATCATCTCGCACCGCTTACCGTCGTACACAACGACACCGCGAGTGCCCTGGTTTATCACAATGTAACGCGCCTTCACCTTTTTTCCCAGCGCAAAGGCGGCGCGAAGCGTCTCCTGCGAGCTCCCCAGCCTTATGCCCGTATACCGAAAGGCGTCCGCCGCCGAGAGCACGAAGAGCTCCGCCGTGGGAAGTGCTTCCAGTGGGTGATTGGCGCTGGCGGGCGAGGCGCTTATCATTATCGGCACTCGGCGCGCCTCCGCGATACGCGCCGCACGGCGCGCCATATCGAAGGAGAGCTCGAAGCTTAAAAACATCGCGTCGGGCGCGGAAGAAAGCGCCTCACTAACGAGGTCTGCTCCCACGTGCTCACCAGCGCCGACGAACTCGACCGCGCGGCTTTTTCCGTCCGCCTCGTTTATCCGTATCGAACAGCCCGTGGCAAAATCGCGATCCACCTTGACGAACGAGGTGTCTATCCCCGCCGCCTTGTAGTAGGAATACAGCTTTTGCCCGTAGACGTCCGCGCCAAGGCGGGTGACGAACACCGTCTCCGCCGCGAGGCGCGCAAAAGCCACCGCCGCCGTTGAACCGCCGCTCGGGGCATAGGTAACGCCGCCCTCGTCCTTAACACATTCTCCCGCATCGGGAAGGCGCGCCACGTTAACGATGAGCTCCATCGTGGAGCTACCTACGAGCAATATTTTTTTTGAAAGTGGCATAGCGACTCCTTTCCTCGTGTCGATCTGTTAGTTTATAGCGTCCTCCGCCGCCGAGAGTCTGAAAACGGCGGTCTTCTTCGCCGCTTCTCTCGCGAGCCCCGCCTCTCTTGCGCGGCAGGTGAAGATGAAGCTCTGGCAGCCCTCGTCCGAGAGGTGCTTAACGGCGCGCATCATAGAGCGCGCCCTCACGTTGTCCTGATGGGCGAAGCTCTCGTCGAAGCATATCGGGGGCTTCTCCCCGTACAGCATATCTATGAGCGCCATACGCACCGCTATGTACGTCAGGTCACGCGTGCCTCCCGAGAGGAAATCGACGGACTTCTGCTCACCCGTCGGCGCAAGGAATGTGACCTTCAAACCGTCGCTAACGTCTATGCCCGTATACTTGCGATCCGTCATTATCTCCATAAGCTCGGTCGAATACTCGCCGAGGCGCGGCGATATTTCGCGGCGAAGCTCTGCGCTCGCCGAATTTATCGCGTCCAGCGCGATGGAATACGCCTCGTACTGCTCGCGAAGCTCGGCTATCTTGCGGTCATTGGCTTGCATTTTTGAATATATCACCGCGTGGTCCGTCGCATGGAGCTTCAACTGTGCAAGCTCCTCTTCAAGCGCCTTCACCTTCTCCGAATAAGCCTCCGCCTTCTCGCGGCACTGCTCTATTCCGAGAAGTATGCCCTCGTGGTCTATCTCCGAGAGCACCTTGCGCTTCAAGGGAGACACCTGCGCCCTTATGCTGACCTCGCTCTTTCCCGCCAAGGAGCGGCGCGTTTCTCGGACGACGATTTCAAGCTCCGTCTTTTCTCCGCGAATCCTTCCCTCCTCGTCAAGAAAGGCGCGCACGTTGTCTTCCAGCTTATCCAGATACTTGTTGGCGTTTTCCGAAGGGAGCTTACCGCCCCAGCGCGCCGCCGTATCCGCGAGCTCTCTTTGCGCCCGCTCGAAGTCCTCGCGGCAGCGAAGCTCCGCCTGCCGTGCGTTCTCTATCGTTTCTATCATATCGTCGCGCTTTTTGCGCGCCTCGCCTATAACCGCCATTTTCCCGCGAAGGTCTGCGAAGCTCCCCGTTCCGAAATCGGAGCAGAGCGCCGCCAGGTCGTTTTTGCTTTTGTTCGCAATTATCAGCATTATCGCGCCGAAGTCAAGAGCCGCGAAGCCGAGAAGCGCGAAGAGAACGCGCATAGCCACGTGCGCCAAAACGCCCGAAGCGATTATTTCAACGACGGCGACCGCGATGACGGCGAGCGCCGCGAGCACTGCGGCAGACACGGTCTTGACCATGCCCCGAACGTGCGAGGAGCCCTTGGCGACGACTGCCGCCTCGCCGCCGTGCTCATCCGAGGCGGCTATGGAATTTTCTATCTCGTGGGTTATTCCGACGGCGTTCTTTGAGACCTCGTAGTCGTTTTCCGCCTCGGTCAGAGCGCGATAGCTATCGTCGACGCCGCGGCGAGCGACCGACAGCTCCGTCAAATACTTCGCCGAAGGAACGAAGCCGCATTTCGTGTTCTTGGAAATGAAGCTCTGATACTCCTCCGCCTTCTCGTCCGCACGCTTCTCGTACTCGTGGAGCTCGTCGAAGCTACGAATTATCATCATATTCTCGTAGCAGCGATCCAGCTCCGTCAGCTTCGCCTCGTTCTTTTTTTCTTTTTCTATTTCAGTGCGAAGCTCGTGGAGCTCCGCCTCCTTCGCCAAAATGCGGCGATTATCCTCGTTGGCACGGCGATAGCGCTCGCCGAGCTCCGCGGAGCGGCGAGAAAGCTCGACGATGGCTCCGCCCGCGCCGCTCTTGTGAAGCAGGCTTTGCATTTTTTCCGAGACCTTTTGCGCGGCGCGCTGATTGTTTATCCGCTCGCTCCCCGAGAAGAGAATGTTTTCGATGGACTCCTTGACGGAGCCGCGATCTATCGCGGAGTCTCCTATCTGCCCAATAAAGGCGGTGTTCTCAAAGAGCTCCTTGTCAACGCCGAAGAAGACCTCGCCCGCAGGCACCTTGCCGAAGGCGGGAGAGCCCGTTTCCGCATCGATGATGGCGGACTCCTCGCGATAGGTGGGGCGCGGCGCCGTCGTCACCGTCGTTGTGGCGCGCGAGATGAGGTAGCGCTTATCCTTGACGAGCACCGTCATGGATCCCGAGGCAGTCCCGTCCTCCCAATTGAGGCGGCGGCGACGTTCTCCGTCTCCGTCCTCGCCGTCCTCCGCGTCAAAGCCGTAGAGCATATATTTGATGAAGGCGGCAATAGTGCTTTTGCCCGCCTCGTTCTGCCCCTCGATGACGTTGACGGTCGGAGAAAATTCGAGCGTCATATCTCGTATCATACCGAAGCTTTTAATGCTTATCTTTTCGATTATCATACAGACTCCATTCCGCCGCAAAGCGGCACAAGCGTTTTTGATTTCCACCGCGGCTCGGGCGCCATCGCTCGAAGGGCGCGGGGCTTTGATTCGGCGAAGCCGCTACACCTATTTATCGTCAAGCCCTCTATCGCCCGATAAAAACCTTATCGCCCTCTGCACCGAGTCCTTGGAATTATACCACGGCTCCTCGTCGTAGCGATAGTCAAACTTCTTGCAAAACCACGAAACGTCGGTTTTTAGCGAGGAAAGATAAGCCTCTTGAAGCTTTTTCGCCGCCCCGTAGAGCTCGGTGAAGCGCTTTTTGTTCATCTTTTTGGAGGCGTAGTCTATCATTTTCCGATAGTGCGGCAGGCAGAAGTAGGGTGCCGCCGAGAAGCGGCGGGGGAAGGCGGGGTCGCTCTCGAAAAGATAGACCGCGGTGGCTATCATCGCGTCAAGATTTTTATTGATTCGCCCGCACACGTAGCAGGAGGCTTCAAGCTCCGAAAGCTCCGAGACGGCGCTTTTCGGGCTCGCGAGAAGGGCACCGCGCCCCTCGATGCGGCGCTCGACCGAGGCGAGGTGGCTCTCCATCATCAGCCCCATGCCGAGCATACGCTTCTTTTTGAGCATCATATTGTAGTGAGGAAGACAGAAGCCCTGCTCGTTGGTTTTGATCCTTATATCGGGCTCCATCATGGACGCGCCGAGTATTATATCGAGCTCGTCGCCTTGCAGCTTTTTATAGAGAACGCAGAAGGGGCAACCACATTCGGGCTTTTTTTCGACCTCTTCAAACGCTTCGTTGACGGGTATGGTGTATATCTGCTCCATTTTCTCCTCGATTTATGCCGCGCGTCTTGCAAAAAGCGCGAAAATATGATAAAATAAAATAAATATTTATATTCAACGAATATTATACACTATAAAAACGTTTTTTTCAAGAGGAAGAGCTAAAATGTTTGAGCAAAAAACGGAGACTTTTCGCGGAAGGCGCGCGCTTATCGTTTCGGACCTCGGAAATTACAGCCTGAAAGACACGCTCGAATGTGGGCAATGCTTCCGCCACAGGGTGGTGGCGGAGGAGGAGGGCTATGTGGAATATATGACCGTCATCGCGGGGGAGCTCATTTTCGTTGCTCAGCGGAGAGCGGGAGAGCTCATATTCTATGACGCCGACGAGGAAGTCTTTGAAAAGCTTCTCGTTCCCTACTTCTCACTTATGACGGACTACGAAAAGATACGCGCCGACGTTTGCAGGCACACGAGCTCCGCCTGGCTAAAAGAAGCCGCCGAGAGCGCCAAGGGGATAGCGATATTGAAGCAGGACGAGTGGGAGGCGCTTTTCTCCTTCATCGTTTCCCAGAACAACAACATTCCGAGAATCAAGAAGATAATAGCGCATTTATGTGCCGAATACGGTGAAAACCTTTGTTTGCAAAAAGGCTTCAAGGTCTGCCCCTTGAAGCTGACGGAGGCGCCCCCGTGCGAAGAATTTTGCAAAGGGTGCGGCGCCTGTTACAGCTTTCCCACGGCGCGCGCCGTCGCACAGCGCCCCGAGGGGCTTCTCGCGGCGAAGCCTGGATTCCGCTATAAATACCTCACCGATGCGGCGCGCCGCGTTGCCGACGGGGAGTGTGATTTAAAGATGATAGCGGCGGCGAAAAACTCTGCCCACGTTGTGGGCGAGCTAATGAAGATACGCGGCGTGGGCTTAAAGGTCGCCTCCTGTGCGGCGCTTTTCGGCTTCGGGCGACTCGACGCCTTCCCCATCGACGTTTGGATGAAGCGCGCCATCGATGAGTACTTCGGCGGTCAGCTTGACGCGACGACACTCGGAAGGTACGCGGGCGTGGCACAGCAATACATATTTCACTATATACGCGTGAGCGAAGAAAGCAAGGGTGCCGCTGACGCACCGAAATCCAAATAAACGGAGCCCTTATATTTGCAGGCAACCCATTTCAAAAATCATGCCGCCCTCGGCGGCGGAACGGAGACAATTCATAATGAAAAAAAGACAAAACTCACTTGACGCGTCGGTGCTCCTGACGGGGCTCAGCTACGGCGAACACGTTATGGACGCGGAGCACGTTGTTGACGAGCTTCGGCACACACTCTCGGGCTGTGCCAACTCCTTCATCGTGCGTTGCCAGCCCGACCGACCCATGAGCCGCGATATGTACGTGGCGATAGCGCGCTACGCGAAGGAAAACGGAATGCCATTCGCCTTTCTCTACGCCTATCAGCACCCGCCGCGAGGAAAACGGAGCCATCTCGACGCGGAGCTCGTTCGCGATATAAAGGCGGTGGCGGGAGAGCTATTTCTCGGAGAAATGTTCGGAGAGACGGGAAGCGAGGAGGCGGCAAAGGACGTGGGCTACTTCGTTGAAGGGCACGGCCCCGCGCTGCCCCGCGCCGAAACCATGGCGGAGGCGCGCCGAAGCTTCGTCGATTTCATTCGCACGATGACGGACTACAATGCCGCGATGGGTTTGAAGGAAAGCCTCGTCGTTGAGGCGACGGCGCTTTCCGCCTACGTCCTCGAAGGCGGCATCGGCATCCCCGTCCTCGAAGTTTTGCCAGGAGACCCCGAAAAGCTTATTGCGTTCACACGGGGTGCGGCTATTGCCTACAAGAGAAAAATGTGGGGCGGCTTCGTGGCGCACGAGTGGTACGGCGGCTACCGCCACGACGACGCCTTGAAGATGAAGCGGCTCGACCTGACCTATAAGTATCTCTATATGCGTGGTGCTAATCTCGCCTTCTTGGAGAGCGGCAACACGGAGCTAAAATCGTTCGGCTATGAGCACGGGTACGACTCGGAGCTCTGCCAAAACTACCGAAGAGTCATTGAAGCATTCCACTCGTTCGCGAAGGAAAATCCGCGCCCAGCGTGCGGACCCTACACGAAGCTCGCCTTCGTTCTCGGTGAGGACGACGGCTACACGGACTTTATGGGCGGAAGCGTCTGGGAGCAGTTCGGGCGCGAGGAGTGGGCCAAAGGCGCCCCCGAGCACGCGTGGCGCATACTTTCCGAGGTGTTCCGAAGCCCCGATTGGCACGACCCCTTCGCCTTTGACGGAGCGGGGCTCGACCTCGGGCACGCCCCCGCCTACGGCAACTACGACGTTATTCCCGCGGGCGCGCCGCTCGATGTGATGGAGCAGTACTCGACGCTCATCTTCGTGGGGCACAACACGATGAGCGATGAGCTCTACGAAAAGCTCTGCTCCTTCGTTCGCGGTGGCGGAACGCTCCTCATGTCGGTGGCGCACCTTTCGCTCTCGGCGAAGCGCCTCGCGAAGGAAAATTACGTGCACGGCGGCGACTTCTCGGAGCTTTTCGGCGCGAAAATGCGCGGCACGGCGCGCCTCAATCACGGCGTCAAGTTCTCCGCGACGAGCGCCGTCCCCTGCCTCAAATACCCTGGAACGCTCGACTTCGGGTGTGACCCCCTACTCACCGAGGGCTTCATCGACTACGCGCTCCTCGACGCCGAGCCGAGCGAAGTCAAGGCGGAGCTCTTCGACGGCTTCGAAGCGACGGACTCCGTCGGCGTTCCCGCCCTCGTCGAGCATCGCCTCGGGCGCGGCGTGGCACTTCTCATCGCCCATTGCGACTACCCTGGGGCTCCCGCCGCCTATCCACTCTACCGCCTCCTCGTCAAGGAGCTCATCGCCGCCTCACACGCGGCTTGCGACTTGAAGGTGGCGGGGAGCGACAAGGTGCGCTTCTCCCTCTTCTACGACGAGGGCGGCGCCGAAAAGCTCTACCTACTCAACACTGCCTACGACTGCCCATCCTACGTCCGCGTTTCCTACCGCGGCACCGTGCGCGACGTGACGCTCGCCCCATGCGAGCTACAAACGCTCGACTTCGCGCCCGAGCCTTAACTCATCAGGCGGCGGAGCTTGTCGATGGCGCCCTTTTCAAGGCGCGACACCTGCGCCTGCGATATCCCTATCTCGTCCGCTATCTCCATCTGCGTTTTCCCCTTGTAGAAGCGCTTCGCGATTATGCCGAGCTCGCGCGGCGAGAGCTTTTTGAGCGCGTCCTTCAAGCTTATGCTCTCTATCCACGCTTCGCCCGCGTCCCCCTCGTCGCAAAGCTTATCAATAACGTACATCGAGTCGTCCCCGTCGCTATACACCGAGTCAAAAAGCGACACGGGGGCGACTATCGCTTCGAGCGCCGCACCGACGTCGCTCTCCTTGGCGCCGAGGCGAGCAGCTATCTCGGCAACGCCGACTTCGCGCTGCTCCTTCGCCGCTATCTCCTCCTTGACCTGCAAGGCGCGATACGCCAAGTCGCGCATGCTTCGCGAAATCCTCACCGAGGTGTTGTCCCTCAAATAGCGGCGCACCTCGCCGATTATCATGGGGACCGCGTAGGTCGAAAACTTGACGTCGAGCTCCAAGTTGAAATTATCTATCGCCTTGATGAGCCCGATACAGCCCACCTGAAAAAGGTCGTTGGCGCTTTCGCCCCTGCCCGCGAAGCGCTGTATCACCGAGAGCACCAGCTTCAAATTGCCGAGTATTAGCCTCTCGCGCGCCGCCGCGTCTCCCCCCTTGGAGAGGCGAAGGAGCTCGCGCTTCTCCTCTTCCCCGAGGGTGACGAGCTTCGCCGTATCGACTCCCGTTATCTCCACCTTATTTAATCTCATACTCACCTCGTTATCTGATATATGGTAAGTATGCCTCAAAGGGAGAAAAATAAACGCCGCGAGAAAATTTAACGCGGGCGTTCTTCTCTTTTTTAGAGTAAACTTTTATTTACGCTTGCACTTCGACTTTTTTCGATTTTTCAAAAAAGCTATTGACAAATGCCTCGCACAAGTTTATAATATACTTGTTTTGAAAAGGGAGTAGTTTTCACGGGAGACCGTGACCCGAAGCCGTCAAAACGGCGAAAGCTCGGTTTTCGGGGACATAGAATGTTTAACAAGACTTTTCGCGATTTTCGCGGAAAGTTTATTTTTTATCCCTTTTGACAAAATACAGGCAAAACGAAACGCGCCTCGAAGCTTCCTTTTAAGGCGCAAATTTGTACTTTCAAACTAAAAATCAAATGGAAGGATGGTCATACCATGTCGGAATTTATCAAGCTCTTTGAAAACCTCGGCGCATTCTTTCAGGGAGAAAACCTGAAAATGCCCGTCATGTGGCTCATCGGCGGAATACTCATCTATCTCGCCATCAAAAAGGAGATGGAGCCGACGCTCCTTTTGCCCATCGGCTTCGGCGCAATACTTATGAACTTCCCAGGGCTCGTTACCACCTCGGACGTTTGCACCGCGTGCGGCGCCGCGTTCTCCGAAGGGGTCACCTGTTGCGCAAATATGAATTTCACCGTCTACTCGGGAATCGCGGAGCCCCTGCACACGCTCTACGAGGCGGGCATCGCCAACGAGCTCTTCCCCCTCATCCTCTTCATCGGGATAGGCGCGATGATAGACTTCGGCCCGCTCCTCAATAACCCGAAGCTCATGCTCTTCGGCGCGGCGGCTCAATTCGGCATATTCTTCACGCTCTGCCTCGCCTCCGTCTTTTTCCCCGAGGCGAAGGACTTTGCCTCGATTGCAATAATAGGCGCCGCTGACGGGCCCACCTCCATCGTCGTCGCCAACAAGCTGGGCTCCAACTACGTGGGCGCAATAACCGTCGCCGCCTACTCCTATATGGCGCTGGTGCCCATCATTCAGCCCCCCGTCATCAAGCTACTTACCACGAGGGAGGAACGCCTCATCCGTATGCCGTACAAGCAGAACGAGGTCTCAAAAACGACGCGCATCCTCTTCCCCATCATCATCTCCGTCGTCGCCTGCATTTTCGCCCCTGGCTCGGGCTCGCTCATCGGCTTCCTCATGTTCGGCAACCTCATCCGTGAATGTGGCGTTCTCGATTCCCTTTCCGAAACGGCGCAAAAGGTGCTCGCCAATCTCATAACCCTCTTCCTCGGTATCACCATCGCCTTCAATATGACCGCGGCACAGTTCCTCAACGTCAGCACTCTGCTCATCATGGGGCTCGGGCTCATCGCCTTCATCTTCGACACAGCGGGCGGCGTCCTCTTCGCCAAGCTCTACAACGTTTTCGCTAAGCTCTTCGGGCGCGAGCTCGTCAACCCCATGATAGGCGCGGCGGGCATTTCCGCCTTCCCCATGTCGGGGCGTATCGTTCACAAGATGGCGCTCAAAGAGGACCCGCAAAACTTCATCCTTATGCAGTCCATCGGCGTCAATGTTTCGGGGCAGATTGCCTCCGTCATCGCGGGGTCGCTCGTTCTGGGCTTCTTCATCTAAGCAAACAAAGATTGGAAAGCCTCGTTTTCGGCGAGGCGCGTTTATGCAAAGCGGCGCGAATTTCCAGTGGCGAAGCACGAGCTTTCCACCTCAACTTTAAGAAATTGAAGACTTAGCTTACGACTCGGAAAGCAGTCGTTTCAACGAAGGCTTTCGATATTGAAATTGAAAGGTATGGTCACACAATGCTTGAATTTAATCCTTTAAACTTTGTTCGCAACCTCAAATATATGGGCATCGGTCTACTCGGCGTCTTTATGATAATCGGTATCATCATTGCCGCCACATATCTTATCGGGCACTGCTCCAAGAAAGCCAGGGAGCGTGCCGAGAGCGAGAAGCACGAGGGATAGCCCTAAATCACGCTACTCCAACGATAGCACCAAAGGGAGAAATGAAGATAGCTTCTTTAAGTACGTTGCCCAAAGAGAAGGTGCACGGAAGCGAAAAACGAAAACAGCTTCTTAAAGCACATGCTCAAAGAGAAGGAACGGCAGAATCAAAGCAGATTTGCGCGACGTACACACACTTTTGTGCCACAAATGCTCGAAAATCAGTTTCATACCCCCACTTTTTGAATTAAAATTGCTTTATACAACTTTTAAACGCCGCTTTGCTTTTTAAAATGATTTTTGAGATGCGTATGCCGCGTAATTTACGATTTGCAAGCATCCAATCACGTGCTTTCTGCTTTGCTTTGCATTTTAAGGCATTTGATTTGAACGTTTCATATTCCCCACTTTGCTAATGGATATCGTCCGCAAAAGATGTTTAATCTCCACTTTGCAATTTTTAAATCGTTATATACAAGTTTCCAGCTCCACTTTGGTTGCTTTAAAGCAGTTGATTTGCAATAAAATCGCCACTTTGCAACTGAAAATCGTCTTATGAGAGTTTTTCTTCCTCACCTCGCGTGAACGCTGAGCTTACTTTCACACCTTTGTGGCAAAGCAAAACTAAAATATGCCCGAGCAATGTGCATCGCTCGGGCATATTTTGGCTTTCACTATCTTTTTAGCGTCGCTCAACTTTACGGTCGTACTTCGCTTCTTCCTTTAAAGGCTTTTTTCTTTGTTTTATTATATTTTTGCAATTTTATCAATCACTAAGAGGTAAATAACGGACAATGCCCTGCTTTCGTCGGCTCTATGCGCATCATCGCGAGCCTTAAAGTCAAATCAAGCGAACAACGAGGCTGTCGGCGCCCTCTTTCTCTCGCTCATTGAAGAGGCTCACCGTGTTCAGCTTTACCTCGGTTTTGGCGCCGCTCGTTTTGCCTCCATCGCGGACAAGCACTCCGAAGCAAAACGTCGGTTTTACACAGCGTTCGAGGCTACTCGATCTCGTTGCCGTCCTTATCGAAGAGGGGGAGCTTGCCGAGACAGATGATGTCGGGGCGATTTATCGCGTCGCCCTCGGCGAGCACCGCCATTTTCGCGACGGGAATGCCGCCCGCAGTTCTAACGAGGTTTTCGAGCGAGGCGAGCGAGGCGCCCGTGCTTATCACGTCGTCCACGATGAGGACGCGCTTACCGCGCATAAATTCCGCGTCGGCGCCGTCTATGTAGAGGGTTTGGGAAGAGGCGGTCGTTATCGAGCGCGTTTCGCATTTCAAAACGTCGCGCATGTAGAGCTTGACGGATTTGCGCGCGAGCAGATAGCGATTCTTGCCCGAGAGCTTACACAGCTCGTAGGCGAGGGGGATCCCCTTGGACTCCGCGGTTATCAGCACGTCGTGCTCGGGGGCGAGCTTATAGAGCTCCTCGGCGCAACGCACGGTGAGCTCAATGTCGCCGAACATGACGAAGGCGGCGATATTTAAAGAGTCGGAAATCGGGCAGAGCGGAAGCTCACGTTCAAGCCCTGCAACTTTCAGCTTGTATACCATATTATGACCACACCTTTGATTGGATTTTGGAAGCAGAGGCCATGATTTCTCGAAGCTCGCGCCAAATGCGCGAAAGCACAGCGCACGTTGCTTCTGCTTACGAACGAGCGAGGCGCGAAGCGCCTCACTTTTCTATATACAGTATACTACAATAATTGCTTTTTTTCAAGAGCTTTTGCAAAAATATACTTGTTCTTGCAACGAGAAATTACCGCTTATGCAACGAGGAATTATCGCTTAGGTCTTGACTATGGCGACAAAATATTCTAAAATATACGTGGTGTTGCAAAACACCCGAG
>CAYSUO010000024.1:0-22357 GCA_964434325.1 uncultured Ruminococcus sp. | reverse complement strand
GGTTAAAACCTACGGTTTTCCCGTTTTAATTATGTTTTTCGTTTTATCGACGTTTACTCACTCGACGTACCCTTGTACATCTATCGCTCGTCAGCCGTCGATTTCTGCTATAAATCCGCCAAGCCTCCGTGTGTGCCTCATTAAAAATTCGTTTTTATTGATTTTACCGTGGTTTTAGCCCCAAAAACTTGTTTTTATTGAATTTTTAATGAGACACCGCTCTGCCGATTTTGAGAGTGCTCGTAGGGCACTTTTTCGCCTAAATGTAGCTCTGAATTGCACCGTTGCATTTCCGTTAAAATTTTGCGCTTTTTGCTCGGGGCTTTCGCCGCCTTTGGGGGGCGCAGTGCACTTTTCTTAGACTAAATCGGTAAATGTATTATAAGCTTTTTGTTTCGCGAGGCTTCAAGCTCGCACTTGACATTGGTGCGGCAATGTGATAAAATATAAAGCAAGAGTGCGCCGATATGGCGATATGAAGGATGCGAAGTATGCTTAAAGTTGAAAGAATCAGCGTTTTGAATATGGAAAATGCGATACGGGGTGCGAGAAACCCGATGAATAGCTGGGCGCGTATGGACAGCTATTACAACGAGCGCGGGGAATACGTGCTGGGGGAAAACGACTTGGCGCTTGCGTCGCGCTTGGCGGCGGCGGGAAGCGACCACAGGAAGTTCCTAAGGCAAATAATCGTTAGCCTCGATATAACGGCGCCACTCTACTGGTGGAAGGAGTTTGACACCTACAAGGTGGGGACGGTGGCGAACTCGACCTCGACCATGCACAAGATACAGGCGAAGGAGTTCACCCGCGATGACTTTTCGTGCGACCGACTGACGGACGATGCGCTCGCCGTTTTGGATACGCTTATCGCCTATCTCGAAGGGGAGCGTGTCAAATTTAACGAGACGAAGGAGCGCGCGCATTGGCACAATATGATACAGCTTTTGCCCTCCTCGTTCAACCAGATGAGGACGGTGACGCTGAATTACGAGGTGCTTATCAACATATACTATGCGCGCCGCCACCACAAGCTGGCGGAGTGGCACACGCTTTGCGAGGCGATAGAAAAGCTCCCCTATGCGGAGCGCCTTATCCTCGTGAAGAACGAGGCGGAAGGCGACAAATAGCTACGGCGCCAAACGGCTTAATAAAACTTAACTCAACTGAAACTGAAATCAAGACAAAATCGAACATAAATCAAACTGAAATTGAATCAATAAACCAAAATCAAACTGAAATCAAAATCAAGCTGAAATTGAAGTCAAGAAACTGAAATCAACAGAAATCAACCAATGAGCAACATATTCGACCTCTTTAAAAAGATAGAGCATAAAGAAACGAGCGCGGGGAAAATAACGCACCTCGTGGTGGGACTTGGAAACCCTGGGGCGGAGTACGATAAGACGCGCCACAACGCGGGCTTTATGGCGATGGACGCTTTGGCGGCTCGCCTCGGCGCCCGCCTTGACCGCGCTAAATTTTCGGCGCTTGTCGGCGAGGCGACGATAGCGGGCACACGTACCCTGCTTATGAAGCCGCAGACCTATATGAATAATTCGGGCACCGCGGTTGCCGCCGCCGCCTCTTTCTATAAGATAGCGCCCGAAAACGTTATCGTTTTGCACGACGAGATAAGCTTCGACGTGGGGCTCATGCGCATTAGGCGCAAGGGCTCGGCGGGCGGGCACAACGGGCTGAAAAGTATAATTGCCTGCCTCGCTTCGGAGGCTTTTCCGCGCGTCAAGATAGGAGTCGGGCAGAAGCCGACTCCTGACTACGATCTTGTTAAATGGGTGCTCGGGCGGCTTCCCGAGCCCGAGCTCGCGCTCTTTACCGAGGAGTTTCCGCGCATTGCGGACGCCGTCGAGCTTATGGTGGCGGGCAAGATAGAAGAAGCTATGTGTAAATATTCCAAATAAAGGAGCCTTATGGATAGGCTGTCACAACTCATTCGCCGCGACGCGGAGTTTGCCGCCTCGGTGGAAGCCCTCGGCGCGGAGCTTCGCAAGAGCGATCCGCTCCCCATCGTTATAAACGGGCTTTCGGGCGGAGCGGGCGCCGCGTATCTCGTGGAAGCCGCTATCGAAGCCAAGGGCTTGGCGGGGTGCGCGCCGCTCATCGTGGCGGGCTCGGAGGCGGAGCGCGATAAAACCGCCGCTCTACTGTCGGCGGCGGGGCTTTCGGCGCTTTGCTACAAGCCGCGCGAGCTCGTTCTCTATAACATTTCCGCCTCCCACGACGTTGAGCGTGAGAGGCTATCGGTGCTTTCCGCCATTCTCCGCGGCGAATGTGACGCGGTGGTGACGACGCTTTCGGCGGCGCTACTCTACACGATGCCGCGAGGGCTCTTCACGGCGCTTTCCTTCACGCTTAAAGTGGGAGACGAGGTGGAGCCCGCCTCGCTTTGCGAGCGCCTTATCGCCCTCGGGTACCGACGGACGGAGCTCGTGGACGGGGTGGGGCAGTTTTCGCGGCGCGGCGGCATTGTGGACGTGTGGCACGGGGCGGCACCTCTGCCACAGCGCATAGAGTTCTTCGGGGACGAGGTGGATCGCATAGCGAGCTTTGACCCGATGAGCCAGCGCTCCGAGGAGAGCGCGGGCGAGCTTCGGCTCATTCCCGCAACCGAGGTGGTGCTTGACGCGAGCGCCGCGGAGCGCGTTATCGCTTCGGTTGAGGCGCTTATCAAGAAGGCGCGGAGCGCGGAGCTTATGGCAAAGCTCGGCGCGGAGCGAGCGGCGCTCGCTTCGGGGGCGCACCCCGATTTCCGCGATAAATATATGGGGCTCATCTACGAGGAGCGGGCGACGCTGTTTTCGTATCTCGATGAGAAAACGCCCGTTTTCGTTCTCGGAACGAACGAGGTGCGCGAGGAGCACCGCCGCCGCGCGGAAGAGCTCGCCTCGCGCCGTGCCGCTCTTTTGGACAACGGGCTGGTCACGGAGCGCGCCGCTGACTATATCGCACCCGCGGAGCGCTTTCAAGCCTTTATCGCGAAGGCGCCGAGCGTTCATATCAACCATTTTGCGGGCGGAATGAGCTTCGGGCGGCTGGCGGGGCTTTTCGGGTTTAGAACACGCCGCACGGTTGCCTACGGCAATAATGCGACGATGCTTTTCGAGGACCTTGCGACGTACCGCAAGGCGCTATATCGCATTTTGATACTCTGCCCGACGAGGGCGGGAGCCGAGTCTCTTATGGAGTCGCTTTCGGAGCAGGACGTGGCGGCGAGCTTCTTCGCGAAGCCCCCCGCGCTCGGAGAGCTCCCTGCGGGGGCGGTCTCGGTCTCGGTGGGCTCCGCCGAGGGCTTCGAGCTCATCGTTCCCAAGCTCGCCGTTCTCTCCATGGCGGAGGACGAGGGGCGCGCCGTTATGGCGAACAGGCGGCGGCAACGCATTTTACGCAAGGCGGGCGGTGCGGGGCAACGCATAATGAGCTACGCGGACCTCAACGTGGGCGACTACGTGGTGCACGCCAATTACGGGATAGGGCTTTTCGAGGGAATGGAGACGGTGCGCGTTGACGGCGTTGCACGCGACTATATAACGATACGCTATGCGGGGACGGATAAGCTCTTCGTCCCTTGCGACCGCTTGGAGCTTATAGGGAAATACATAGGCTCGCGCGATTCGGACGGGACGGTGAAGCTCTCCAAGATGGGGGGCGACTGGGGGCGCGTTAAGGCGCGGGCGAAGAAGGCGGCGCGCGACATTGCCGCCGAGCTCATACGCCTCTATGCGGAGCGCCAGCGCAAGCCAGGCTTCGCCTTCCCGCGAGACAGCGAGCTTGAAGACGAGTTCGCGGCTTCGTTTGAATATGAGGAAACGGAGTCTCAGCTCGTGGCGATAGACGAGATAAAGAAGGATATGATGAAGCCCGTTCCGATGAATCGCCTTTTGTGCGGCGACGTGGGCTTTGGCAAAACGGAGGTTGCGCTTCGCGCCGCCTTCAAGGCGATAATTGGCGGCAAACAGGTGGCGATACTTGTGCCGACGACGATACTCGCGCTTCAACATTTTGAAACGGCGAGCGCGAGAATGAGGGGCTACCCCGTCACCGTGGAGATGATATCGCGCTTCCGAACGCCGAAGAAGCAGGAGGAGATACTTAGGCGAACGGCGCGCGGCGAGATAGATATTTTGATAGGAACGCACAAGCTTTTATCGGGGAAGCTAAAATTTAAGGACCTCGGGCTTTTGGTCATCGACGAGGAGCAGCGCTTCGGAGTTGCGCAAAAAGAGCGCTTGAAGGAGCTTTCGGGCAACGTGGACGTGCTTACTCTGAGCGCGACGCCGATCCCGCGGACGCTCAATATGGCGATGAACGGGATAAGCGATATGTCGGTGCTGGATGAGGCGCCAGGGGAACGCCACCCCGTTCAGACCTACGTGCTCGAATATGACGAGGGCGTTATAAACGACGCGATATGGCGCGAGCTCGACCGCGGCGGGCAGGTGCTCTATCTTTACAACAGAATATCGGACATAGCCTTTGTGGCGGGGCGCATACAGCGCGATTTTCCTGCGGCGCGCGTTGCGTATGCGCACGGGCAAACGGAGCGCGAGGAGCTTGAAGATATATGGCAGCTGCTCGTTCGCGGGGAGCTCGACGTTCTCGTGGCGACGAGCATAATAGAGACGGGCGTGGACTTGCCGAACGCGAATACTTTGATAATCGAAAACGCGGACAGAATGGGGCTCTCTCAGCTCCATCAGATACGCGGCAGGGTGGGCAGGAGCGAGAGGCAGGCGTACGCCTATTTCACCTATCGCGCGGGCAAGGCGCTCTCCGAGATAGCGACGAAGCGCTTGAAGGCGATACGGGAGTATGCGGAATTTGGAGCGGGCTTCAAGGTGGCGCTTTGCGATCTCGAAATTCGCGGAGCGGGCAACCTGCTCGGTGCGGAGCAACACGGCTACGTTGAGAGCGTGGGATACGATATGTATATCAAGCTTTTAAATGAGGCGGTGCTTGAAGAGCGCGGCGAGGCCGCGGCACCCAAGGTGGAAGCAACGGTGGATATAAAGGCGGACGCCTACATTCCAGAGAGCTATATCGCCGCGCCGCCGCGCCGCATAGAGATGTACAAAAAAATATCGCTCATTGAAAGTGAAGCGGACAGGCGCGACGTTATCGACGAGCTGACGGATCGCTTCGGCGAGCCGCCGCGCCCAGTTCTTCGCTTGCTCGATGTCGTTAGGCTTCGCTCGGCGGCGGAGCACGCGGGAATAAGCCGCGTTTCCCTCGCGGAAGGAACTTTGTGCATCAGCGCGGAAAAGCCTTCGCTTGAAGCCTTTGGCGAGCTTTTCGTTAAATATCGCGGCACGGGCTTTAAGCGCGGCTCCGTTACCGACGTTGTTTATCACCTCAAAGCGGGCGAGGATGCTTTGCCCGTCGCCTTAAAGCTGGTTGAGTGCTACGCGAGCGCCGCGTCAGACGCGGGGAACGGTGCACCTTGAAGGGCCCCCGTGCGATAAATTCAAGCAAAGCGGGGCTTGACGCACGGTTGAAGGACTTTTGGCGGGTAGCGACGCGGCTTGATGAAAGTAGCTGTACCCCGTGTAACGATTTTAAATAAGAGCAGGTCTTGGCGCAGAGCTGAGGCAAGCTCAAAATACAGTGTGCTTGCGTGATATCTCTTGCCTCGCGAGAGCGCTCCGTGGCGCAAGCTTTCAGCTCGAAAACTTATGCGCCTTGACGGGGCAACGGTCATTCAGACGGTAGGCTTGCAGCCTTCGCGCCAAAGGTGCGCGAAATCCGCGCAAGCTTTCAGCCTTTGAAATAGAAATTGAAAGGTAGGTCATGAAAATGAAAAAACGAAAAAACGCGAACTACAAAATAAGCTTTGAAAAGGAAAAAGAGCCGCGAAAAACGAAGAAAAACAATTTTTTGATAATATTTGTTTGCATTTTCGTGAGTATTGCGGTAATCGTTGCTTCCGCACTCGCGATTGTGAGCGCGGTTAAGAGTGCGAACGCTCTCGTTAAATATGAGGGACTGACTATGGATCGCGAGCTCGTTAACTTCTTCGTTTCCTATTATAAATATAAATATATGTCGATGCTGAACAACGGCGGCATTGACGTTGAGGACACGGAGAGCTTTTGGAACACGAAGTGCAACACGATAAACACCTACGGGGAGTTTCTTGTTTACAATACACGCGAGTATATAAAGCAGCTCATGGTTGCAAACTATCTCTACGACAGCTATGCGCGCCTCTCGGCGGAGGAGAAGAGCGATATAAAGCTGGCGGCGCGCGAGATACTCATCTATCACGCGGACAACGACGTTGCGACCTTCAATGCGGCGACGGAGAAATACGGCTTCACCTATTCCGTGATGGAGGACGCGGCGCGAATGATATACAAGGCTTCTCGCGTTAAGAGTGTCATCTACGGCACGAATGGCGCGAATATAGCGAGCGACGCCGCCTTTTGCGAGCAATATCTCGGCGAGTATTCGCACGTCAAGCTTCTTTTCATTCGCACGGAAAATGACCTTTTGCGCGATGAGAACGGTGAGCTCGTTGTCGGTGACGATAATTCCTACGTTAGCGTTACGCTCACGGCGGAGGAGAAGGCGGAGCGCCTTGCGGTCATCGAGGAGATACGCGAGGCGATAGCTCTGAGGGGCACGGACGCCGACGGGCAGATGGGCGCGGCGATGTTTGAGACCTATCTCTCGCGCTACGGCGGCGGAGATCCCGACAAGGACGCGGAGGGCTACTATTTTCACGAGGATTCCGATTTCACGAGCGAGTTTTCCGAGGCGTTTGCTGACGTTGTGAAAACGGCGCTCGATATGGATAAATACTCATTTGCGGAGGCGGAGTGCTCCGTCGGCGTATGCTTCATTTATAGGTACGACGCGGAGGCGGGCGCCTACACCGACACGAGCGACGACAGCTGCTTCCTCGATTTTTATGCGAACGCGGCGGCGGCGCATTTTGACGCGGCGATGGAAAAGTATTGCGCCGACGTTGTGCTCACCGAGCTTTTCGATGAGATCGACGTGGTGGCGATGCCGTACAACAGCGTTTACGCTCCCAGCTTCTGATGGGTACGTTCGTTATAACGCTTGGCGCCGTGGCGGTGCTCCTTTTCGCCGCCATTCCAGGCTTCGTGTTTATCAAGGCGAAGTTGGTCCCCGAAAATTTCATCTCGGGTATATCTAAGATACTCGTCTATATATGCCAGCCGTGTATCACCGTTTACACGTTTCTCGGCGTGGAATTTTCCACCGAAGCTTTGAAGACCTTCGGCATTTTCGCCCTGCTCGCCGTCGCGCTTCACGCCGTGATGCTGCTTTGCGTTTTCGCGGCTCTGCGGCGGCGCTCGGAGGCAACGGTGTATCGCATCGTGACGATAGCCTCGACGTTCTGCAACTGCACCTTCTTCGGCATACCGATAATCGAGGCGGTCATTCCAAACGTCGCGCCCGAGCTCCTCGCCTGTGCTTCCATCTATTCGCTCGTTATGAACATCTTTTGCTGGACGATAGGCTCCGCGATAATTACGCGCGATAAAAAGTATATCTCGCTCAAAAAGGTATTTTTAAACCCGATAACGATATCCACCGTCGTCGCCTTCGCGCTTTTCGCCGCGCCCATCTCGCTGGGCTCATCCCTTCTCGATATGATAACCCTGATGGGAAAGATGGCAACGCCGCTTTCAATGCTCGTGCTCGGTATGCGCATTGCGACGGTGAGCTTCAAGGCACTGGCGGCGGACGCACGCCTCTGGCTCGGCGCCGCGTTGAAGCAGCTCGCGATGCCGCTTGTCGCCTTCGCCCTCGTGGCTTTTCTGCCGCTGGGGCAGGACATTAAAGCCGCCTTCTTCATCATTGCCGCGTGCCCGACGGCTTCCGTAGTCCTGAATTTTTCGGAAATACTCGGCGAGGGGCAGCGCGAAGCCTCCTGCGCGGTGCTGCTCTCAACGGTAACGAGCATAATAACCATGCCCGTTATGCTATTGCTCCTGCAATTCCTTTGAAGCATTAAAGCGCGCGGATCTTCACTACCGAGTGTGCCATTCGCTTGAAGGCTTTAAGGCTTTCGCACTCGAAGCGTGGCACCAAAGTTTACAGATATAAATATTTTAAAACGGCTCAGCTCCGAAGTCTTGCTCGGAGCGCGAGCGCCGTGGAAAGGAAAAACAATGAACGTTTTAAAGGTAACATCCGAAAATTTTGATTCCGAGGTAACGGAATGTGCGGGGACGGTGCTCCTCGATTTCTTCGCCACCTGGTGCGGCCCCTGCCGTATGCTCTCACCCGTCCTCGAAGAGATAGCCGAGGAGAACAGCGAGATCAAGGTCTGCAAGATCAACGTTGACGACGAGGAGGCGCTGGCGCGCCGCTTCAACGTGACGAGCATTCCAACGCTCGTCGTCATTAAAGACGGCAAAGAGCTTCGCCGCTCCGTCGGCTACAAGCCCAAGGAAGACGTTTTGCTCCTCGTTTGATTTTTGATACGAGCTTCGTGCTCACCGACTTCAACTAAGACGGGAAGTAAAGCTTCGGTTTATTAAAAGTCACGCCGAGGATAGGCTTGCAAAAATGAAGAATGGTAGAAGCAAGAAATTTCTCTGCTTCTACCGTGTTTTTTTCTGGGAAATCAATGTTAAAACCTACGGTTTTCCCGTTTTAATTATGTTTTTTGTTCAGCTTTGTCTAAATCTGCCAAGCTTTCGCGTATGTGTCTCATTAAAAATTCGCTTTTATTGATTTTATCGTAGTTTTACCACGAAGCCTTGTTTTATTGAATTTTAATGAGACACCCCCTTTTTTATGTTTTCTTCTTGCGCCTAAGCCAAGCGCCGAGGCACTTTGCCGTCGCTTAACTTTAAATATCCGAAAACGCGAAAGCACTTGACAAATACCCCTACGGGGTATATAATATATACGGTAGCAATGATGTCAAATGATGATATTAAATGCTTAAAATGCGAAAAAACAAAGATTTTTACCATAAAGGAATGGGTAATGCGGAATGAAAAACGAAGCGAATGACGCGAGGTGCGTCACGTGCAGAACTAAAAAAAGGAGCGAAGAAGAAAAAAGAGCGCTTCTCAATCGTCTGTCTCGCATCGAGGGGCAGGTGCGCGGTGTGCGCGGCATGGTGGAGAGTGACGCCTATTGCCCCGATATTCTCATCCAGATCTCGGCGATATCGTCAGCGCTCTCCTCGTTTGCCAAGGAGCTCTTGTCGAGCCACATAAAAACCTGTGTCGTTGCAGATATTAAGGAAAACAAGACGGAGAGCGTCGATGAGCTCGTCGCCCTTCTTGCTCGAACGATGCGCTAACGCAAAGTGGTTTCGCGGGCTTTGCGTGAATTGAAAAACGTATAGATTGATCGAACAATGCGCTAATAGAGAAGCTGATTTCGCTGTTCGCGCGGTCGTTAAAACGATAGCTACCGTCTGGGCATAATGCGCTAATAGAGAAATGGTCTCGTAAGTTCACGTGAGGCTATAAAATAAATCAGATTCGTGCCGCGCTCGCGGCACGTCGGAGAATGAACAATGAAAACCTACAACGTAAAAGGAATGAGTTGCGCCGCGTGCTCGGCGCGCGTTGAAAAAGCTGTTTCGGCAGTCGACGGCGTCGTCTCCTGCTCCGTCAATCTTCTGACGGCGAGTATGACGGTCGAAGGGGGGAACGACGACACCGTGATTTCCGCGGTGCGCCGCGCGGGCTACGACGCTTCACCGAAGGACGCGAAAACAACGAGGGCAAAGCCCGACGAGGCGGACAACGAGGCTGGACGCGAGCTTCGCGTGATAGTGGGTCGCCTCGTCGCCTCCTTTGTCCTGCTCTTAGCTCTTATGTACGTTTCAATGGGGCACGTTATGTGGGGCTTTCCGCTCCCGCGCGCCCTTGCGGCAAATCCTGTCGCCATAGCGCTCATAGAGCTTTTGCTCTCGCTATGCGTCCTCGTGATAAACCAGCGCTTCTTCGTCAACGGCTTTCGCGGGCTCGTTCATCGTGCGCCCAATATGGATACGCTGGTGGCGCTCGGCTCGTCCGCCTCGTTCGCTTGGAGCACCTATCTGCTCTTCAAAATGACCTTCGACGCGGCGGCAGGAGGCGCACACCTGCACGAATATTTGCACGGGCTCTACTTCGAGTCCGCCGCCATGATACTTGCGCTCATAACTCTCGGCAAGCTTCTCGAAGCCGTCGCCAAAGGGAAGACCACGAACGCGATAAAGTCGCTCATCGCTCTGACCCCCAAGGAGGCGCACGTCGTGCGCGAAGGGCGCGAGCTCGTCATCCCTTCGTCCGAGGTCCTCGTCGGTGATCTCTTCGTGGTCCGCCCTGGGGAGAGCTTCCCCGTGGACGGCACGGTGGAAAGCGGGGAGAGCACCGCCGACGAGTCGGCACTCACGGGGGAGAGCATACCCGTCGAAAAGTCACACGGGGGGCATGTTTTTGCGGGCTCAGTCAACCTCTCGGGCTATCTTGAATGCCGCGCCACCAAGGTGGGCGACGATACCGTTATGGGTGAGCTCGTGCACCTCGTCTCCGACACGGCGGCGAGCAAGGCGCCCATCGCCAAGGTGGCAGACCGTGTTTCGGGAATCTTCGTCCCCGCAGTGATGGCGATCGCTTTCGTTACCGCATTGGTGTGGCTTTTTGTAAACAAAAGTTGGAGTGATGCACTCTCGCACGGCATCGCCGTCCTCGTCGTCAGCTGCCCCTGCGCCCTCGGGCTTGCAACCCCCGTCGCAATAATGGTGGGAAGCGGGATCGGGGCTCGCGGCGGAGTCCTTTTCAAGAGTGCCGCGGCGCTCGAAGCGACGGGGCGAGCCTCCGTCATAGCACTCGATAAGACGGGAACGATAACGAGCGGCGCGCCGTCAGTCACCGACGTTATTCCGTTCGAAGTCTCCGACGGGGAGCTCTTGCGCCTCGCCGCGTCTCTCGAAATAAAGAGCGAGCATCCGCTCGCGGCGGCGGTCGTCGCCAAAGCCGATGAGCTGGGCGTCGCCCTCGCCGAAGCGCGTGGCTTTGAAGCCCTCGTCGGTCACGGAGTTCGTGCCGAGATAGAGGGCGCGCCCGTTTTCGGCGGAAGCTTGAAATTCATTGCAGAACGCTTCGGCGCGCCCGACAAGGTCGCCGCCACCGCGAAGCGCCTTTCCGAGACGGGGAAAACGCCGCTCCTCTTCGTGCGCCAAGGCGAGGTGATCGGCATTATCGCGGTGGCTGACGCGGTGCGTCCGAGCAGTGCCGCCGCGGTGCGTGCGCTCAAAGCCTTGGAACTGCGCGTCGTTATGTTGACGGGCGACAATGAGCGCACCGCACGTGCCGTTGCCGCAAGCGTCGGCATCGACGAGGTGATTGCCGAGGTCCTGCCTGCCGAAAAGGCGCAAAGGGTTTCGGAGCTTGCGAGCTCCGCGGGCGTTATTATGGTGGGGGACGGCATCAACGATGCACCCGCCTTGACCGCCGCCGACGTGGGTATCGCCATCGGCAACGGTACGGATATCGCCATCGAGAGCGCCGACGTCGTTCTTATGCGGGCAGAGCTTGACGGCGCCGTCGGCGCGGTGCGCCTTGGGCGTGCCGTTTTAACCAACATCAAGGAAAACCTTTTCTGGGCTTTCTGCTACAACCTCGTCGGTATTCCGCTTGCGGCAGGGGTTTTCATCCCCCTCTTCGGCGTGAGCCTGACCCCGATGTTTGGTGCCGCCGCGATGAGCTTTTCGAGCTTCTTCGTCGTGATGAACGCCTTGCGGCTCAACCTCAAACACATATTTAAAAGCACGGATAAAAGCACGGACGGCGAAGCACGCCGCGACGGGCAAAAGGAGAATGATAAGATGATAATAACTTTAAATGTGAAAGGCATGATGTGCTCGCATTGCGAGGCGCGCGTCAGGGAAGCGCTTCTCGCGGTTGAGGGCGTTGCGAGTGCCACGGCGGACGCCAAGGCGGGCGTTGCCACGGTCGAGCTTTCTCGCGAGGTGGCGCCCGAGCTTCTTGTGGCGACAGTCAAGGCGGCGGGCTACGAATGCCACGTTAAGGCATAGCCAATTATTAAAAGGACTTGAAAATCTGCCGCGATTGTGATATATTATATATGAACGGCACGCACCATACCAAGCGCGCTTACACGGGCTTTAAACCGTGGTGAAACGGAGAAACGGAAATGAAGAAACAAGTCGTTTTTGCTTGCGACATTGGCGGGAGCAAGCTGCTTTGCGGGTTTGTGACGCCCGAGGGTGAGATAGTCGATACGGAAAAGGTAACTCTTTCGCCAAATACCACGACGGATATCATAGAGAGCCGCATTTTCGCCCTCTACGAGCTCCTTTGCCAAAGGAACCCCGAGTGCTCGCCGACTTTATGCGGAATGACGATACCTGGGCTTGCCGACGCCGAAAACGGCGTCTGGCAGTACGCCTGCTTTTCGGGCATTGCGGACTATCCGATAGCCGCGCGAGTTTCTGCGAGACTTCTCCTCCCCGTCTACGTGGAAAACGATGTCAACGCCTGTGCCTTGGCGGAAAAGGTCTACGGCACATATCGTGAGGCGAACGATTTCCTCTGGGTCACGGTTTCTAACGGGGTAGGCGGCGGGCTCGTTTTGGGGGGCGCTGTATATCGCGGCGCATTCGGCGGTGCGGGAGAATTTGGGCACATCGTCGTCGAGGAAAACGGTCCTCTCTGTCCTTGCGGTCATCGGGGCTGCCTTGAAGCCGTGGCGGCGGGGCCTGCCATATCGAGGCGCTATGCGAGCTTGACGGGGCGCTCGTGCTCCGCCGCCGAGATCGCCGCCTTAGCGCGGGGCGGCGAGCCCGAAGCTCTCGCGGTACTCCGCAAAACGGGCGAATATATCGGTAAGGGGCTGGGGAAAGCCGCCAGCCTTTTAAACCTCGAGCTTTACGTTTTGGGCGGCGGCGTTATGCAAAGCTTCGACCTTATGGAGGCGGATATCAGGCGTGCCTTCGCGGAAGAAGCCTTTGAGCGCCCCAATCGCTCGGCGCGCATCGTTACAACCTCGCTTCGCTACGAGGCGGGGCTTTTGGGTGCCGCCGCCGTGGCGCGCGAGGGCGCGAGGCTCACTCGGTGAGTGGCTTCGCGAACGCGGTGTTGAGATCATATTAAAGGAGATACATAATGAACGCAAAACAGTATTTGGATTCGGTGATAGCCTTGCTCGCACGGTGCGACGCTCAAAAATTGGACGAAGCGGCGGAGCTCATTGCGAGTACCGTTAAAAGCCGACACGCGATTTTTGCGGCGGGCAACGGCGGAAGCGCCGCGACAGCGAATCATTTCGTTGCCGACTTCGGCAAAAACGTCGTCAAGGGCAACGAAAACAGACCGCGCGTAATGTCGCTGTGCTGTAATATGTCGTCGGTCACGGCTTACGCCAACGACGAGGGCTATGAAAACGCCTTTTCGAGGCAACTGACGAACTGGATGGAGGAGGGAGACCTTTTGCTCGTCATTTCCGCGAGCGGCAATTCTCCCAGCGTCGTTGAGGCTTGCAACGTGGCGCACCGAATAGGCGGCAGGGTCATCGCGATGACGGGCTTCGGCGGCGGACGCTTGAAGGAGCTTGCGGATATTTGCTTGCACGCGGACGATACGGCTTACGAGACCGTCGAGGACGCGCACTCCGTTTTCTGCCATCTGCTCGTTTCCCTGTTGAAGCAGGAATTTTCGGAATAATTTTAAAAAACTATTGCATTAGACGAATATCGGTGGTATCCTATATGCGTGTAGCTTGCGTTTGCGTGTAAGCTTTGCTCACGGCAAAGCGGTCTTCGCGCGCACGCGACGAAATAGACAATCGCTCAAACAGACAATCGCTCAAACTTAATAATAATATACTGCTACCGAGTAGTAAAGCATTTGCTAACACGTCGTTAGGTCTTAGAAGATGTGTTTGCGAGTGCTTTATTTTTTTGAGTTTCAATGCTCTTTTCGTTGCTTGCGTAAGGCTTACAAGCGCGCTGTGCCGTTGAAGAACGCAAGCACTTAACCACTCTCAAAGCTTAAAGCTATTGGGTGGCAATACACTCAAACCTACAAGAAAGGAATGTATATGAAAAAGATCTTAGGGTATTTTTCAAAATTCGAGCTTGCGCTTTGGTGCGCGTCCGTTGCGATGATAGTCGCTTCGTTTTGCATTTTTGACCGAGCGAGCTATCTGACGCTTGCCGCGTCGCTCGTCGGCGTGACGTCGCTCGTTTTCAACGCGAAGGGGAACCCCGTCGGGCAGGGGCTCATGGTGCTTTTCAGCCTTATGTACGGCGTTATATCCTACGGCTTCGCCTATTACGGTGAAATGCTCACGTATCTCGGAATGACTATGCCGATGGCGGTGTTTGCGCTCGTCGCGTGGCTGAAAAACCCGTATCAGGGTAATCGCGCCGAGGTGAAGATAAATAAAATAGGCAAAAGAGAGGCGCTTTTGACCTGCTTTACGGCGGCGCTCGTGACCCTCGGCTTCTATTTTATCCTTGAATATTTTAACACGGCGAACATCGTTCCGAGCACGATATCTGTAACGACGAGCTTCTTAGCGGTCTACCTGACCTTTCGGCGGAGCCCGCTTTATGCGGTGGGGTATGCAGCCAACGACGTTGTTCTCATCGTGCTCTGGACAATGGCGAGCGCCGAGGATATTCGCTACGTTTCCGTCGTCGTATGCTTCGTCGCCTTCCTGTTCAACGATATTTACGGCTTCGTTAGCTGGCAGAGAATGAAGAAGCGGCAGACGGAGTGAAGCGGTGCATTTTGAAGAAATCATCTCGGCTTTCCCTCTCGCTACAAAGCTTTTTGCTATGAGGGGAGCCGCGGCGCTTTCCGTTGATGGCTACGGCAATGCTCCCGCCATTGTTTGATCAAGCGTTGCTTTTCTTGAATTTAACGAAGCAACGCCATAACGGGCGAGGCGGGCATAGCCGCGTTCACGGTGAGAGCGCGCTTTGGCTTAGCAGTTTGTTAGAGATTTAAAGGTATTAAAAACATATTTTATCTTGCTTTTTTTAAAAGTATATGATATTATATAGAGGCGCCGAACGGCTTTGAGCTTTCGGCAGAGTGGATTCGGCTTTTGTGCCTCGGAGGAGCGAGATATGACGCGAGAAATGGTGATAGAGCTTATAGGTCAGCTCGTCGGCTTCGTTGCCGTAATGTTTACGGTGCTATCGTTTCAGGCTAAGAGCCGTGGAAGGATACTTCTTCTTCAAACTGCGGGCAGTTTTACTTGGGCGGTGCATTTTTGCCTGATAGGCACGTTTACGAGCGCCGCCATGAATGGACTTAGCGTTGTGAGAAATCTCATATATGCGAAGAAAGATAGCTGGCGCTGGGTGAGAAACCCTGTAACGCCTTCTCTCGTTATAGCCGCCGTTCTGGGCTTGACCGCCTTTACCTATGAGGACCCCGTAAATCTTCTTCCCATGGTGGCAACCGTCATGTCCTCGATAGCCTTCTATCTTGACCGCGAGCGCACGATACGGATACTTTCCCTGATAGTTTCCGTACTCTGGTTTACGTCGAATATAATCGAATTTTCCATCGCGGGAA
The DNA here is from genome assembly GCA_964434325.1 of uncultured Ruminococcus sp. GTDB lineage: Bacteria > Bacillota > Clostridia > Oscillospirales > CAG-272 > UBA1740. The sequence continues at coordinate 6,803 of CAYSUO010000024.1, read as the reverse complement.
TTTGCACCGAGCTTTTCAATATGACCTCGATAAGCATTGCGCTCATTCGTTTCGCGCGGCACGGAGGGAAAGGCTGTGGCGCGCTCGCGGAGAGCGGCGCGAATAGCTTTGCGGACGGAGAACTGACGGGAAACGACAAAAATGACAGTGCTTTTTGATAAAAAAGCCGCAAAAACAAAAAAATGAGCAAAAGCACTTGACAAAAGGCTTTTACTTTGATATAATAATTTGCGTCCTTGGGAAACTCTCAGGGAAATGCTGCTATGGCTCAGTTGGTAGAGCACATCCTTGGTAAGGATGAGGTCCCCAGTTCGAATCTGGGTAGCAGCTCCAAACACCCCCGATGCTCGGCTCGAGCGTCGGGGCTTTGGTTTTTATAGGCATAAATGAGGCGGGGATTAGGAGCTGCTACTCTCGTTTCGCGGCGGGTGCTTGCAAGCGACGGGTCGCCTTAAACGCGCGGAAGCGTTGAGCTCGCTCGTAAGCGACAAGCGTGTCAAGCTTCGCAAGGCGAATATCCGTGAATCGTGTGAACACACGAGTGTCGGGGCTTTGGTTTTTTATAGGCATGAACGAGGGCGTGGCGCTTGGAGCTGTTACTCTCGCTTCGCGGCGGATGCTTGTCGTAGCAGTGTGGGTGATTCGGCGGAGCTTCAAATATGGGCGAGCTTGAACGAGTGAGAGCGAAGATGAAGCTCTCTTTTTTGTTTTATCTACATTAGTAGAAATCCAACAAAACACCTTGCAAAATATTATAAATTTTTTGTTATCGACTTTTGCTTTTTGCAATTTAATTTTTCGGAAGGCGATAGACCTTACGGGAAGAATATGCCCTCTGGCGAACGGGGTTTTGTAGCACGGATGCGGGCGCTTACACGCGGCGGGGCTTGAATACTTCTTGGGATAGCTTTATTAGCGGCGGGAGCGCCGCGAGTAGGACTGCCGCCAGCGCGAAGGCGCGTGCCGCGAGGCTTTCGCGAAGAAGATAGGCGCCGATGCCGAGAGGGAGCAGGAGGAGCGGGCGCAGACTTTCACCGCCGAAGGCAGAGCGCTCGCGACGCGCGGCGAGATAGGCAAATTCGACGAGGATTAAAACGAGGTAGGCGGCGGCGGTGGTGAAGCCCGCCGCGACGTAGCCGAGGCGCGGTATCAATAGGAGGTTGGAGCCGAGATTGACGAGGAAGGCAACGACTGCCGCCACCGAGAGCGGCGCGGTCCTTTCGCCGTGGATGACGCTCGTCGCACTCAGGGTTGCGACGAATTGAAGGAGCGCGGCGAGGGCGAGGGGGTATGCGGCGGCGAGCGCGTCGGCATATTGCGTAGGTGCAACGAGGTGAAACAGCTCGGGCAAAAGGAGCCAGAAGGCGATGAGGGCTAATGAGGAAAGAAGGACGAGGCGCGTGTTCAGCGCTCGCGCCGCGCCAAAGTCGCCGTGCGCCGAGCGGCGCATGAGCCAGGGCTGAACGGCGATGCCGAGGGCGCTCGTCAGAGCCGCGAGAATGAAGCCGACGGAGTAGGCGACGGAGTATTTGCCCAGCGCCGCCGTGCCTTGAAGGTGCTCGATGATGAGCTTGTCGCTTTGTGCTATCAGCGCCAAGGAAACGGCACTGGGGAGCGAGGGGAGAGCGAGGCGCAGAAGGTAGCGGCGGAGCTCCGACGAGGGGTGGCGCGGCTTTCTTAAAAGGTGCGGCAGAAGGCAGGGGATGATGAGCAGGACGCTCGCGATGAAGGAGGCGTAGATACGGGCTTGCGCCCGATACGGTGTGAAGAAGATGAAAAAGAGAGCGATGAGCGGGGCGAGAAGCGCATATAATGTATTAACGGCGCATACGTGACGGTAGGAGTAGCGATAGCGATGATACGCGAATACGATGGCCTCGCAACAGTTGAGAAGCGCCTCGCCGACGAGCATATAGTTGACGTGGAGGGGGAGCCCTGTGACGGTGCTTGCGCGGGCGCCTAAAAGAAGGAGAAAAAGAAGGAGCGCGACGCCGACGGAGAAAACGAGGCGTAGGGCGCTCGCGATGAGCTCGCCCTCGCGGGTGGCGAATTTCCCGAGCGCGCGATAGACGGAGCCGCCGCTTATGCCGAGGCTGAGCGGAACGGCGAGAATGCCGAGCCAGGTGACGTAGAGAGAATAGAGCCCGTATTCCTCGGGAGCGAGCAGACGCGTGAAAACGGGGGTCAACGAGAGGGAAATGGCTTTGGCGACGAGGGTGGTCAGAAAATAAAAAAAGGCGGCTTCGGCGGGCTTTGCGAGGCGGCGCCCGTTTTGGGGGAGCTTTAAATCGAGGGCTATCGGGGTCACTTCCTTTGCCGCACGCAAGGCGAACGGCGGATATACGAAGCGAGCTTCGTTACGAATAGCTTTTGACGATACGAAAATAATATACGCGAGCGGCGAGCCATCGTTTTGGAAAGGCGTATCGCTTCTCACGAGGCTATCGCATTTAGGCGGAGCAAACAAAACATTTGTCGCCTATCGCTCGTCAGCCGTCGATCTCCGCTCTAAATGCGACAGCCTCCAAGTGTGCTATCATAAAATTCGCTTTTTATCGCTGCTTTACATCGAGCCCTTGCTTTCTTGGATTTATGAGCCCCGTGCCATTCACGGCGATGAAAGTTTGGCGGGCGAAAAATTCATTTTTCAAGAAAAAGCGGCGCGGGATATGCAATATCTGCAAGAAATTCAAAGAAACCTGCAAAACCTATTGATTTTTAAAGTGCACAATGATAAAATATTCGCATAAATATTTTCCCGAGCGCGTGGGCGCGGATAGCTTGCCGTGGGGCGGCGGAATGGAGAACTATGTTTAAATCGGAATATCTAAGAGATCTTATGGAGCGCGTTGAAAAGCGCAATGCCAACGAGCCCGAGTTTCATCAGGCGGTGCGCGAGGTGCTTGAATCGTTGGAGCCCGTCATCGAGAGGCACCCCGAGTATGTGGCGGCGGGCGTTATCGAGCGCCTTGTTGAGCCCGAGCGCATTATCAAGTTCCGCGTTCCGTGGACGGACGACGCGGGGCGTGTCGTCGTTAACCGTGGCTTCCGCGTTCAATATAATAGCGCCATAGGTCCGTACAAGGGGGGGCTTCGCTTCCACCCCTCGGTCTACGAGGGAATCATCAAGTTCTTGGGCTTCGAGCAGGTGTTTAAAAATTCGCTCACGGGTCTGCCGATAGGCGGCGGAAAGGGCGGCTCGGACTTTGACCCGAAGGGGAAGAGCGAGGGCGAGGTCATGCGCTTTTGCCAAAGCTTTATGACGGAGCTGTATCGCTACGTCGGCAAGGACGAGGACGTTCCCGCGGGCGATATAGGCGTTGGCGCACGCGAGATAGGCTATCTCTACGGTCAGTACAAGCGCATAACGGGGCTCTACGAGGGCGTTTTGACGGGGAAGGGACTTAGCTACGGCGGCTCTCTGGCTCGCAAGGAGGCGACGGGCTTCGGGCTCTGCTACTTCACCGAGGCGATGCTCGCTGACCGCGGGCTTTCGTTGGCGGGAAAAAGAGTCGTCATCTCGGGGTCGGGCAACGTGGCTATCTATGCCGCCGCGAAGGCGACGGAGCTCGGCGCCAAGGTCGTTGCCATGTCGGACTCCAACGGATACGTCTATGACGCGGAGGGCATAGAGCTTTCTGTCGTTAAGAAAATTAAAGAGATCGAGCGCCGACGCATAAAGGAATACGTCACGTACAGAACGAAGGCAGAATACGTCGAGGGTTGCTCGGGCATCTGGGGCATCACGTGCGATATCGCGCTCCCGTGCGCGACGCAAAACGAGATTGACGAGGTCTCCGCCGAAGCGCTCGTTAAGGGCGGAGTTATCGCGGTTGCCGAGGGGGCAAATATGCCGTCGACGCCCGCCGCCATCGCGGTCTTCCAAAAGGCGGGCGTGCTCTTCGCTCCCGCCAAGGCGTCCAATGCGGGCGGCGTTGCTACCAGCGCGTTGGAAATGACGCAAAATTCGGAGCGCCTCTCGTGGAGCTTCGCCGAGGTGGACGCAAAGCTGAAAGGCATTATGGTCAACATCTATCATTCCGCGGCGAATGCCGCGAAGGAGTATGGGCACGAGGGCAACCTCGTTGTCGGCGCTAATATCGCGGGCTTCTTGAAGGTGGCGGACGCGATGCTCGCGCAGGGCGCGGTTTAAAATGCCGAATAAACCGAGCGCCGAGAGGCGGAATTTCTTTCGGTACTGGGCGTTCAAGTGTATCTGCGACGGATATTGGAAAGATGGTATCGGCGTTTTGCCGACGAGATGAGCATCCGTGTTAAAAAACAGAGTCTTAACGCGGTGTGGCGTGAACGTAAATATAAGAAGCAGGTCTCGATTTCAAGACCTGCTTCTTGTTTTTTGTTGGCTTTAAAGAGATTTTCGCCGCGCTTATTCCTTGCTCCAAACGGCTATTTCACCGTTCTCGTCATAGTGCCAAAAATCCCCCTCGCCTGTGGGAGCGGTTTCGGAATAATAATATGTTGTGACGCTCCGCGGAAAAACGGAAGAAATTTTTCCCCAGTCCGCGGCGCTCCCTTTGTAGTAAATGCTTGCGTAAGCATTGCATTCAAACGACGCACTGTATCCATCGATGCTCGTGATGCTGGCGGGAATCGTTATGCTCATAAAGTTGCAACTTGCGAACGTATTTATTTTGATACGGGTAACTCCGTCGGGGATCGCTATGCTTTTAAGGCTATTGCAAGCGTAGAATGCACCGCCCCCTATGTCGATAACGCTGTTCGGCATCGTTACGGTCGTAAGCTCTCGGCATTCCGCGAATGCGGCTGAACCGATGAATTTAGTTTTTTCGTTTACGGAGCAGGAGGTAATATTCGTGTCCTTCGCCTTCACGAGGATGAGATAGGGGTTGACATCGTTTCCCACATAGAGAGCGTTATCGTATTCGTTGTATTTGAGCTTCGTACAGTTTTTGAATGCGGAATTCCCTATGCTGATGATACCGTTTGGCACACTTATACTCGTAAGACTCGTGCACCCCGAGAATGCGAAATCCCCTACGCTGATGATACCATTCGGCACACTTATACTCGTAAGATTCGTGCACCCCGAAAATGCGTAATCGTAAATGAATTTGGTTTTTTCGTTTATCGTACAAGAGGTGATTGTACAAGAGGTGATGCCAAAGTCGGTTTTGATGGTACAATCCGCGGTGTCAGCGAGCTTTGAGCTTATCAACACGAGATAGGGATTGTCTTTGTTTCCGATGTAATAGGCGTTATCGTATTCGCGGTATTTAAGGCTTATGCAGTCGTAGAAAGCGCTTCCACCTATTTCGGTAATGCTGTTCGGTATGCTGACGTTCGAGAGAGCCTCGCAACCGCAGAACGCGTTGCTGCCTATGGTCTTAACGCCGTCCTCTATCGTGAGCTTTTTAAGAGCCGAACAAAAGCGGAATGCATCATCGCCGATGCTTGTAACATTGCTTGGTATATTTATGCTCGTAAGACCTGTGCAATTGCTGAACGCACTATCGCCGATGCTTGTAACATTGCTTGGTATACTTATGCTCGCAAGGCTTGTGCAGTTAAAGAATGTATAGTCGCCGATTGTCGTTATTCCGCTTCCGAGCTTAACGCTTTTTAGAGCTTCACAACCGCCGAATGTGTTTTCGCCCATGGATGTAACACTGTCAGGTATACTTATGCTTCGGAGCTTTTTGCAACAGGCGAACGCACGGTCGCCGATCGTTTTTGTTTCGGCCCCGAGCTTGATGCTTTTCAGAGCTACGCAACCTTCAAATGCGTTGTTGCCTATCGCGGAGACGCTGGTTGGAAGCTTTACGCTGGTGAGGCTTTTACAATTAAGAAAGGTGTCATCGCCGATACGTGAGATACCGTTGCCGAATTTGACGCTTTTTAAATTCTCGCAATCGCCGAACGCATTATCGCCGATCTCGGTAACGCTACTCGGAAGCTCTACGCTGGTAAGAGCTTTGCAACCGCGGAACGCCCCGTAAGCTATGCTTGTGACTCCGTTTTTAAGCTTTAAGTTCGTAAGCTTTACGCAGTCGGAGAATGCCATGACGCCGATGCTTGTAACGCTGTCGGGTATCGTTACGTCGGTAAGCTGTTTGCATCCGTAAAACGCCTCTCTACCTATCTCGGTGACACAATTGCCTATCGTAACGCTTTTGATGCGCAAAGAGGAGGCGAATGCCCGTTCTCCGATGGCTGTGACCTTTTGCCCGTTGTACAGTCCAATGACTATATCGTAGTCCGCGCAGGTTCCGAGGCCGACCAGGGTGTAGCCGCTCCCGTCTTCGTTGAGCTCAAATTCCAGCTCCGATGAGCTTTCTCGCGGCTCTTCGGAATTGTCGCCGCATGCGGCGAGGGCGATGGCGGCGATCGCCGCGAGAATAAAGATTGATAGCGCGCGAAGTGCTTTTTTCATAGCGTTCTCCCATCTGCCGCCCGAGGCGGCATGAATTTTGAAATTCAAAAAAGTTGGCAAAAGGGAATTGCCCGAGCCGTTTCACGAAATTCATTTGCGGAATTCTTTTCGCATTGCGAGATGACCTCGGAGGGATAACGAGTAATACCTTCGATGACATTATAACATTACACGGCTTGCAAAAATAAATTTTTGCGTCGCTGTCGCTTTGTTATTTGCTAAAAAGCAAATAACAGCCGCTCGTTGAAATACGGCGTGAAAAAGCCCTTGCAAGCAAGCTTTTTCACTTATATTATAACATTACACGGCTTGCAAAAATAAATTTTTGCGTCGCTGTCGCTTTGTTATTTGCTAAAAAGCAAATAACAGCCGCTCGTTGAAATACGGCGTG
>CAYSUO010000023.1:0-22445 GCA_964434325.1 uncultured Ruminococcus sp. | reverse complement strand
CTACCCGCGTCTGCCCCACGTTGTAGCTTTTTACGTAGCTCATTCCGTTTTCCTTTCTTTTATTTTTAATTTGGTTTTTGGATTGCTTTTGATCATAGCGTAAAGCCTTTTCTGCAATTCAAGTATAGCATATCGCTTTTTTGTGTCAATAAACAAAACGCGGACAATGATTAAAATTTAATCATTGTCCGAAATTTGTACAAAAAATTCGTATTTTTCGCTCGCTTTCTCGCTTGAAGCGGAGCGAATCGAGAGATCTCTTGATGAGATAATAAAAGCCTCTTGCGGCGCGGCATTTTGGTTTAGCGATATTCGGGGAAGATGAGCTTGGTTTCGGTGGTTTTTGTGGTGTACGCCTCGTCGATGAGGGCTTCCACGTCGAGCTTGGAGAGTTCGCGCAGAACGTCGTCCTTTTTCGGCTGGGTTTTGGGGTGGCGCGGGGTAAAGACGGTGCAGCAGTCCTCGTAGGGGAGGATGGCGGTATCGAAGGTGCCGTAGTAGCGAGCGTAGCTGACTATCTCGTTTTTATCGAGACCGATGCAGGGGCGAAAGACGGGGATATCGACCACGCTGTCGGTGACGGCGATGGCGGCGAGCGTTTGCGAGGCGACCTGACCGAGGCTTTCGCCCGTGATGAGGGCGCCGCATTTGTATTCGGCGGCGGTGCGCTCGGCGAGGCGCATCATGAAGACGCGCAAAAGGAGGGTGAAATAGTCCTCGTTGCACTTATCACGGATCTCCTCTTGGATGTGCGTTAATGAAATGACGTGGACGTGGATACGGGAGCAAAAGGCGCACATTTCCTCGGCGAGCGTCATCACCTTTTCGCGCGCCCGCTCGGAGGTGTAGGGGAAGGAGTCGAAGTGGAGCGCTTCGATCTCCATGCCGCGCTTCGCCATCATACAGCCTGCGACGGGGGAATCGATGCCGCCCGAGAGGAGGAGAAGACCGCGCCCCGCGGTGCGAAGCGGCAAACCGCCAGCGCCGCTCTCTTGCCCCGCTCTGACGTAGGCGTGCTCGTCGCGCACCTCGACGGTCACGGTGACTTCGGGGGAATGGACGTCCACCTTCAAGCGCGGCAGCATGGAGAGTATGACGCCGCCTATCTCGCGCGATATTTCGGGCGAGGTGAGGGGGAAGCGCTTATCGGCGCGCTTCGCGTCCACCTTGAAGCTTTGCTTTCCTTTCAGCTTGTCGGGAAGGTACTCCCGCGCCGTCTTAACGATGCTCTCCATGTTCTTTTCGCAAACCGCCGCCCGCGTTACACCGACTATGCCGAACACGCGCTTCGCGCTTTCAAACATTGCGTCAAAATTGCAATCGTCGGAGAGCGCTTCGATATAGAGAGTGCTCTGCTTGTAGTATATTTTAAAGGTGCCACAGGGCGAAGCGCGCCTTCTCATTTCCTTCAAAAGGCTCGATTCAAAGTTCGCGCGGTTTGCGCCCTTCAAAATGAGTTCGCCGTATTTGCAAAGTATTACTTCCTGCATTATAGTCCCATTCCGCCGCCTCTCGGCGGCACAAAGCGTTGTAAAATTTCGGTGTACCAAGGGGCGCTGCCACTTGGAGGTGGTAAAAAGAGAAAACGTCGATTGAGCTACTGCAAAGCTGCACGTAGCCTCGCGCAAAATCTCATTCCGCGCGGGTGCGCAAAGCTACTATGCGTAGCTTCTCTTGACTTGCGAGGCGTGCGTGAGAGCGGCAAAAGATAAGCCTTTGCCGTTCACTGCTCTCACTACCGCGTGCCGCGCTTAATAAAGCTTAAAGCTCGTGACCTTTCCGTCCTTCCAGGCGAGGTCTGCGTGCTTGCCGCCCTTGACCGCGATACCCCGAACGAAGCCCTCGGAGAGCTCGGGCGGGAGAGCGGGAAGCGGGGTCACGTCGCCGTTCGGCTCGTTGGCAATGAGCATTTCGCATATTCCTGCCGTGTAGCCGAAGTTGCCGTCTATCTGGAAAGGTGGATGAGCACAGAAGAGGTTGGGGTAAACTCCGCCGCCGTTGAAGTGATAAACGTTCTCGGGCTCGACGGGGCGAAGGAACATACGCGTCAGGCGCATAACGCCGTCGCCGTCACGCAACCTGGCGTAGCAATTCATCTTCCAGCCGAGGCTCCACCCTGTCGCCTCGTCTCCACGGACGCGAAGCGACTCGCGCGCCGCGGCAAAGAGCTCGGGCTCCGCGGGGTTTATGAGATTTGAGGGATAGAGGTCGTAGAGATGGGAAATGTGCCTGTGGTGTACCTCGGGCTCGCTCGGCGAAACGGACTTGCCGCCGAAGTACCATTCTTCGATACGCCCGTCGTCGGTAATGCGCAAGGGGAGGAGGCGCGGCAGGGCAACCTTAGCGCGCTCCGTGAGCTCCGACTTTACGCCCAGCTTTTCGGATGCCGCGATAAAGTGGGTAATGCTCTCGCGAATTATAGAAGCAAAGATAGTTGTCGATCTTGCGACGGAGCATTTCTCGCCATTCGGGAGAAAATAGTGATTTTCCGCCGAGGTCGCGGGGGCAAAGATGAGGTACTCGCCGTCGTCCACCAGTGTGTCGAGGAAGAACTCGGCAACGTCGGAGATGATGCCATATATGTTTTTGAGATATTCTTCATCGAGCGTGTACTCGTATTTATTGTAGAGTTCGCGCGAGAGCCAGCCGACGGAGACGGGGAAAAAGGCCCAGCAAGCCCAGCCGCTCGCGGGACATGCGTACCCGAAGGGATCGGCGTTATGAGAGGCGGCGACGCCGTTTGCACCGAAAATATTCTTCGCCGCGAGCTTCCCCGTTTCTCCGAGTATACGCACGAGCCCTTCAAGCGGCTCGACGAGCTCGGGCAGCGAGCAGGGGAGAGCAGGCCAATAGTTCATCTCCGTGTTTATATTCGTCGTGTAGTTGGAGTTCCACGGCGCCTCCATCTGATCGTTCCAAATTCCCTGCAAATTCGTTGCACGGGAGCCAGGGCGGCTCGCCGCGATGAGCAGGTACCTGCCCATATTGAATTGCAAGGTCAAAAGCTCGTAGTCCTTGGAGCCCTCGGCGAACGCCTTCACCCTCGCGAAGGTGGGAAGCTGTGCCTCGGGAGCGGACGCGGAGAGCGAAAGTTCGACGCGGTCAAAGAGCGCGGTCACGTCTGCAACGTGCCCCTCCTTCAAATCGGAATAGGGAATTGCCATAGCGGCGTCAAGATATTCACCAATGAGGGCGCGGTAATTATCCTTGCCGTGCTCGTATCCGTCCTTATAGCTCGTTTCCGCCGTGAAATAGACTATCGCCTCCGTTGCGCCGCGAACGCATATCTCGTTATTCGCTACGGTCACTGTGCCGTTAGAGGACGCGTCAAACGCCGCCGCGAAGCGAACGGCGGAATGTGCCTCGCTATTCTCGGGGAGAGTCGAACGTAGCTGCTGGCGGGCATTGAATTTATTGCACTCGCCGAAAAACGTTACACGGGTTCCTTCCGCTTTGAAAGCGGAAAGCATTTCTATGAACGGGACCACATCGAAATCGACGGGCTTCTCCGCGCTCACTTTGATTGCGATGACGCTCTTGGGGTACGAGGCGATATATTCGCAATTTATCCTGTTGCCATCCACCACGTAGGAAACGCGCGCCACGCTCTCCCGCAGGTCGAGCTCGCGGCGATAGTCGGTGACGGCGAAGTCCTTCGGCTCGTCTGCAACGTTGGCAACGCCGAATTTGATATTGAGGTCGCCCAGCGTCAGATACGCGCTTCCGTCATAGCGGGCAAGCCCCTTTTCCAGGCGAAGCTGTGCCTCTTTGTATTTCCCCGCAAGAACGAGCTTCCGCGCCTCCTTGAAAGCGTCGCGATCCAAATACTGCGAATTATCGCCGCGATAGCCGCTCCACAGCTCGTCGTGATTAAGCCCGAGGCGAAGGTCGCCCGCCTTGCCGTAGACCATACCGCCGAGGCGCCCGTTTCCTATCGGGTACGCCTCGGTAAAGTGATTCGCGTGAGTATTTTCGTAAAGAATGTGCTCGCTCGGTTTCATTTTATTACCATACCTTTCATCAATATTTGAAAATATTTAAAATAAGATTTTGACTACCTATATAATATCATCTTTGATATTAAATTGCAAGCCGTTTTCAAAATTTTATCAATAGCGCTTTAAAAACTACAAACAGCGCAAGGCTTCGTTGAAGCAAGGATTTAGCCAAAGCTTATGCGTGTATATGAGGCTATGATACATAATAAATGAAGCAAAATAGACTGAGCTGATAAAAGCTATACATAATAATGAAGCAAAATAAACGAAGGCGTCTCATTATTCTACCGATTTCATTCGGATTTGCTAAATGCGACGCCTCTTTTTACGTCATTGACGGCACGATTGCTTTATTGTATAAAATAGGCTGATTTTTCACGATTCACGGCTCGCGGGCGAGGTGGTACGGTTGCTTATTATATAAAAATAAAAGAGGCTAACCCAACACGTTGCCGTGTTTGAGTTAGCCTCTCGTTAGCTATACCTGTGCATTAAGCACATCGTGCGGCTTCCTTAGTCGGGAAGAACATCAAACTGCTTTATAAGAGCGTCAAGGTCGCTTATCTTGCTATCTATGAGCGATTTGTAATCGTTACGTATATCAAGATTGTAGCTCTTATTGAGTATGATGGAGTGCCAACGCTCATCGGCCTTGTTGTAGAACTCGCCCAGCGCGTCCTCGAAGGTCTTATCGAAGGCGGAACGCACGTTGTTACGTATGTATTGAAGCATGTAGACCGTGCCCTTGGAGCCGTCCGCGATATCGTACTGAAGCTTGTAGTCATAGTACTGATCGAGTATATCGGTCGAGTGCGTCGACTGATAGCCGAGGAACGCGGTGCACTGCTCAAACTTCGTGGTCTTGAACGAGATGGCGCCCGCACGACCGACGTTGTGGATCTGGGTGAGGTAGATATCGTCCGTGTTATCCGAGTAGAGCGGAACGGGAACGACACCGAAGCCCGAGGACTCCTTCATCGTCTGGTAGACCTCGGCTTCCAGCGAGCCGACGAGGATGATGCCACCGAAGAGCACCTGATCCTCGGCGAAGCGCTTTCTTATCGCCTTCATGTGCGTGTCGCCGTGAACGAGAACGTCGGAGCCGCCAGAGACTACCAGCACGCCCTTCTGCTGAACGAGGTTACTTACCGCGTCAACGAGCGCGTAGAGCTTCTCGTTCTCTCTGCTGTAAGAATACTTGTAGTCGTTTTCAGTGTCGTCCCACTCTCTGTTGATGATGGTGCACGACGTGGTGTAGACGATGCCCGAAGCGGAAAGACCGCCCGCTGCAAGAGCGAAGCCGATACGGTCGTTGATATCCTTGGTGCCAGGGTTTATGCTGTCGAGGTATATCTTGTCGCTATACGCCGCCACCTTGCTATACGTCCACTTGCCCTGCTTGACTTCCTCGTAGAAGTCCTCTATCGTGAACTTGCCATTTCCGTCAAGGTCCCCCGTGATATCCATGCCGACTTCTTCGAGAAGCTTGATGTTGACGGGAACTACGAAGAAGGCGCGAATAAGGTCGGTGAAATAGTCCGAAGCGATAACGTACATCTTCTTCTTGGAGAGCGTCATCGTCGTCATGTACTCGTACATGTAGCCGTGAGCGTCCTCTTCCTCGTTGAAGGTACCCTCATCCACCATGTCGCGGAAGAGCGCGAAGGGGAAATAGTTGTTGCCTCGACCGCGCACCGTGCCGTACACGTTGGCGAAGCACTGCTGCAAGGAAGCCGCCACCATATCGTAGACGAAATTGACGTACATATCGGGCAGGTCGGAATCATCGGTGGAGCTTATCTCCTTGATGATGACCTGGTTGGCTTCACCCCAGCCGTACATATCGACGTTCTGGTAGTACTCATATCTTATGCTGCTTATCTTGGCAACGTCCATTGCCGCGGTGTTCCTCTCGGATATGGCTTCGTCGATCTCGTCCTCGTCGTTGCCCGTGTATTCGCCCGCGAGGTAACGCTCACAGCCCGAGGAAAGCTCATCCTGACAGGTGTTGTTGGACATCTGGAAATAGAGCGTCGTATCGTCCCACCAGAAGTCGGGAATTACCTCGTCGCCACATTCGTCACACGCGAAGTCGAGATCCTTGTCGACGCAGGTGTGGTCGAGACTCTTGCCGCACTTATCGCACTTGCCGTCGTTGTTCTTATCGACGTGCGAGGTGCATTCGAGCTTGGCGCCGCACTTGTCGCAAACGAGGTCGTCGTTCGCGTCAACGTGGCTACACGTTTGCGAGGTGCTCATCTTCTCGCCGCATTTGTCGCACTTGCCGTCCTTGTTCGCGTCAACGTGCGTGCATTCCGTCGGGCCATTGGGGGTGGGATCGTCGCCACACGCGGCGAGGGCACTGACGGAGCCGAGAATCATCACGAGCGCGAGAAGCGCACAAATGATTTTCTTTTTCATCTTTTTTCTCCTGTTTGTTTTTTGACCGTTGAGCTCCCGCACCTACGGTCATCGGGGCGGGACGAAAGCTTTGCGCTCTCGCGGCGGAGCCGCAAGAGGGCGAGGGAAACCCTCGTGTCACTCCACTTTATCGTACCTATGATATCACAAAAGCGCCGCCAAGTCAAGCCTCATATATTATATAAATAAAACTTTTCGCACTTTGCACAATACAAGTCTCGCGCCTTTGTGCAACTTCACGATTTGCGCCGCGCCATAATTCGACCGCTTCCGCGCATGAAGGGCTTCTTACATGCCCTACAATGCTCTCCAAACTCAAATTTTTATTAAAAGTTTATTGAAAGCGTTTTCTGTCACAAGTGTCAACGCGAGCGCGGACGGTTTGCGTGGCTTTTGGGAGCGTGGAGGATGCGAGAAAATCGTGACGCTCTCCATAAGAGCACGTTCGGTAAGCGTGAGACTATCGCGAGCCGCGCCGCTTCGGCTAAGAGTCAACGAGCGCTCTTAGCGAGCTCCGCTTTAAAATGGAAGCGGCTTACTCGCGAGGCGAAGCACGCACAGCGAGAAATCTACATTTATCTTACTTTCTCGCTTGACAAAGAGAGCGCACGGGTGTATAATCGAAGTACTACCGAAAAGCGAGGAATAAGAATTGAAAACCGCATCCATCAATATGACGGAGGGGCACCTTTTTAAAAAGATCCTTCTCTACACCGTACCCATAATTCTTTCGGGTATTCTCCAACTTCTTTTCAACGCGGTGGATCTCATCGTCGTCGGCCACTTTTGCGGCGACGTGGCGCTCGCCTCGGTGGGAGCGACGAGCTCGCTCATCAACCTGATAACCAATCTCTTCATCGGGCTCTCGGTCGGCGCGGGAATCACGGTGGCGCGCGCTCTCGGCGAGCGCCGCGCCGACGACGTTAGTGACGCGGTGCACACCGCGATGCCCATCGCCATCATAAGCGGCGCCATTCTCACCGTGGTCGGCATGGTCTTTTCGGAAACGTTTTTGAAGCTGATGGACACCCCCGACAGCGTCATCGAGGGCTCAACGCTCTATATGCGCATCTATTTCGGCGGGATAATTTTCAGCATGGTGTACAACTTCGGAGCCGCCATCTTGCGCGCCACGGGAGACACGCAATCGCCCCTCGTCTACCTCGCGGTGGCGGGGCTCGTCAACGCGGGGCTCAACGTCCTCTTCGTTACCGCCTTCGATATGACGGTGGACGGCGTTGCCTACGCGACGGTCATTTCGCAAGCCATTTCCGCCGTGCTCGTCGTCGCCAATCTCATTCGCCGCCACGACGAGTGCCGTTTTTCGCCGAGGCGGATGCGCATCAATCGGCGCGCACTCATCAATATAGCGCGCATCGGGCTCCCCTCGGGGATACAGGGCTCGCTCTTCTCGATATCCAACGTGCTCATTCAGTCGTCGATAAATTCGTTCGGTGACGCCGCCATCTCGGGCAACACGGCGGCGGGAAGCATCGAGGGCTTCGTCTACACCTCGATGAACTCCTTCTCGCACACGACGCAAAACTTCGTCAGCCAAAATCGCGGCGCGGAGAAATTCGAACGCATAAGTAAAACGGTGCTGATAAGCGTCGGCATGGTGACGGTGATAGGAATCTCCCTCGGGCTCCTCGTCTTCGCCCTGCGCTATCCGCTCCTCTCCATCTATCTCAAAGAAAGCACCGAGGCGGTGGACTACGCGGTCTCCAAGCTCTTCTACGTCGGCGTCTTCTACTTCCTCTGCGGCATCATGGACTCGCTTTCGGGCGCGATACGCGGGCTCGGCTCTTCCACCGCCCCCATGCTCGTTTCCCTCGTCGGCGTCTGTGGGATACGTGTCCTCTGGATCTACACCGTCTTTCAAATTCCCGAGTACCACACCTTTTCCTGCCTCTGCATCTCCTATCCGATAACCTGGACGATAACCGCCCTGGCGCACGCCACCCTCTTCACATTCCTCTTCCTCCGCGAAAGAAAAAAGAGCCGACTCCGCGCGGCGGAAAGCGCGCCGAACGAACCGACACAATTAGAGGTCTAAGCAAAACATGAAAAGCATACTTATGATAAGCACGGGCGGGACGATAGCCTCGGAGCGCGGAGCCGAGGGGCTTGCGCCCAAGGCGGCCCCCTCCGACATACTCGGGCACGTCCCCGAGATAGCGCGGCTCTGCCGCGTGACCGCGGTCGCGCTCTACGAGCTGGACAGCACGAACATGCGCCCCGAATATTGGCTCCGTATAGCGAAGTACATTCATGAGAGCTACGAGAGCTACGACGGCTTCGTGATAACGCACGGGACGGACACGATGGCGTACGCGGCGGCACTCCTCCACTACCTCATTCAGAATAGCGGAAAGCCCATCGTTTTGACGGGGGCTCAGATCCCCATTTCGGCGCGCGACACGGACGCGCGGGAAAACCTGGCGGACGCCTTCCGCTTCGCGGCGGACGAGGGGGCACACGGGGTGCACATCGTTTTCGGCGGCAAGGTGATAGCCGCCACCCGTGCGAGAAAAACGCGCACGAAGAGCTTTAATGCCTTTTCGAGCATCGACTATCCCGAAACGGGCTTCATTCGCGGCGGCGTCGTGAAATACTACGTGCGCGAGGAACCCGTGGGCGCGGTGCGCTTCTACGACGAGATAGATTCCTCGGTCATCGTCATCAAGCTGACCCCAGGGATGAGCCCCGACATATTCCGCTACGTGGCGGAGCACTGCCACGCGGTCGTCATCGAGAGCTTCGGGGTGGGCGGGATTCCGTACTACGATAACGACGAGTTTGCTGATATGATAGAGATGATGATGGGGCGCGGAGTCCGCGTCGTGATGAGCACCCAGGTGCCGCACGAGGGGAGCGATATGTCGGTCTATCAGGTGGGGCTTCGTATCAAGGAGCGCTATGAGCTTCCCGAGGCGTACGATATGACGACGGAGGCGGTCGTCGCCAAGATAATGTGGGCGCTCCCACGAACGAGGACGGCGGCGGAATTTCGCGAGCTGTTTTTGACCCCCGTGGGGAACGATATCCTATGAGGTACGCGGTTTTCGACGTGGAGACTCCGAACGCGAGAAATGACCGAATGAGCGCCGTCGGCGTTTGCGTGGTGGAGGACGGGGCAATCATCGAGAGCTTTTATTCGCTCGTAGATCCCGAGACGTATTTTAACGATTTCAACGTGCGCCTGACGGGGATATCGGCGGAGAGCGTGGCGGGTGCGCCCACCTTCGGCGAAGTATGGGGGCGGCTCAAAGAGCTCTTCGCGGGGGCGGTGCTCGTCGCACACAACGCGCCCTTCGATATGGGGGTGCTCGCCAAGTGTATGGCGGCTTACGGGGTGCGAACGCGAACGCCGCTCCGCTACGCATGTACCTGCGCCATAGCGCGCCGCGCCCTGCCCGAGCTCCCGAGCAAGCGGCTCGACGCGCTGTGCGAGCTCTTCGGGATAGAGCTTGATCATCATCACGCGGGAAGCGACGCGCGCGCCGCCGCCGAGCTCCTGCTTCGCTACGAGGCAATGGGCGTGAACGTGGCGGCGTTTATCAGAGAATACTCACCTTCGTTCGTATAAATAAAATCAAGGTCATTCGATGAAGCACCGAGCCGATGGCTTTCGGGTGTCTCCAAGGTGACCTTGATTTTTTATTCAAATATCGGGTTTAGCTCTCCGCTCGCTGGGTCAGCCTTGAACGCGGTAGCGATAGCGCTTGTCGGTGGACATGCGGAAGTCGATGGCTTTATCGGGCGGGCAGAGCTCCCACGCTTCGTCGATGAGTGCGTCGAGCGTCGCGGAGTCGAGCTCCCTTATGCCGCGCTCCGCGGCGAGCTTCAAGGCGCAATATTCAAACCAGATATCGGTGAGCGAGGCTTCGCCCTCGCGAATGTCGTGGTGCTCCTCGGCGAAGAAGGCTTCGAGGTAGGCGAGGTGGCGGAGCTTGACGGCGGCATGAGCCGCGGAAATTTTAACACGGTCCACCGCCTTGCAGTTTTCGGGAAGCCGCTCGTAGATCGACCAGAGCTTTTCATAGCTCTTGTTGCGTAGCAGGAAGCGGAGGTATTCGGAGGCGAGAGCAAAATCCTCAAAAGCGGCGGGGAGGGCTATCGCCGCGTCGTAGTAGGCTTCGGCGGCCTCGTTGTCGCCGCGCTGCTCTTCGAGGACGGCGAGGTTGCGGTAAGCCCAGACGTTGGGGGCGAGGCGCACCGATTCGAGCCATGCGTCGCGCGCCGCCGCGAGATTCTTCGCGTCCTCCTCGTCGCTAAACGAAGCGTTTATCGTGACTTCGGTGTTATGGTATTCATAGCGGGCGACGCCGTAGTGGAGGAGCGCGTTCCAGGTTTTGCCGTCGGGGCGGGCGAGAGCCTTTTCAAGGTGCGGAAGCCACTTGGGGCTCACCATGTACGAGGTGGGAACGGCTTTCACGTCCTCTTCGGGGAGGGTGCCGTTTGCGAGCAGGTGCTCCCATTTCTTTTCGGCAGTTCCGATATCGGACTTCGGGAAGCAGAGATTCTTCGGGAGCTTCGCATCGCCGTCGAGCTCCGCTCTCATAATTTCCAAAGCGCCGAAGCCTGCCCCGTGGTGCATTATCGCCTCTTCCGTTACGGGGATATCCGCGAGGCGGGCAAGCCGTGCGTCAAGCGCCTCTATATCATTTTTCGAGATAAGTCCGTCGAGCTTTTCGCCGAAGGCGTCGACCGCGGCGTCATAGTCGCCGAAGAGCTTTTCGGGATCAAGCTTAACGCCGCCGAAGCACTGCGTCCATTCATATTTGCCGTGTGCGGGCATCGGCATATCGTGGAGCTGCGAGGGAGCTATGCCCGCCTGTATCTCGGCGTAGTAGCCCGTCCCCTCTCCGTCGGAAAGGAACTCCTGCCAGTGCTTGCCCGCGCGGTGATTGCCCCAGCTGAAAAGCTTTTTGTAGTAGAGGGGCGCCGTCGAGCGCTCGTAGAACACGAGCCCGTCGGGATAAGCCGCCGCCTCCCAGGTGCTTTCTCCGTCCTCGTTCTTTTGAATGAAATAATCGTAGGCGCGGGGAGACCTGCCAGGGTAGGTCGCGTCAATGCCGTCCAAAGCATCGAGCTTTGGAAGCGTTTCATATTTGCATTTTCCTTCAACGAAGGAGATGACGTTCTTGTTCGAGGCGAGGACGCGCGTGCTGCCCTCGTCGTGCACCGCGATATTCGTCCACCAATACGTCGTCGTCGCACGGTCAAAGGGGTTGACGAGGCGCACGTGCGAGATGAGGCGCGGCGAGCCGTCAGGCAGGTGTATATCGACCTGCCAAAAGATACTCTTGTTGCGTTCAAATTCGTAGATGCGGAGAAAGTCGTTGCCCGCTCCGTCGTTTAAGACGGCGGCGTAGACGTTGTCGCAGGTGGTGTAGGTGTGCCCAAAGTTGCCGACGTTCCATTCGATGCCCCCCGAGAGCCACGCGTTGCGTATCGCGAGGTTGCCAGGCTGGATGACGGGGTTTGCCAAAAGGAGCTCGCGCCCATTCACCTTGTCGTAGAGCGAATGGAGGCGGCCGCCGTATTCGGGGAGAAAGCGCGCCACGAGGTATTCGTTTTCGAGAACGAAACTTTTGAGGCGCAGGGTGTCGCGTTTTCTGGAATATCTATCCTGAGTGAGGTAGGGGAGCACCTTTTCAAGGTTGCCGAGGTCCTTTTTCAGCTCGGCGGGGAAGGCTTCGTCCGTTTTGGCGGGCGCATTGCGCCGCGCTCTGAATTTGGGCAGGGGATTCAAGCCCTCGAATGGCGCGCCCTTGATCTCAAATATTTCGCTTCTTATTTTCATAATAATCTCCATTCCGCCGCCATAGCGGCGGCACAAAAGTTTAATGAAATTCACCTGCGTCGCTTGCGACAAAAACGGGGGCGGATCCCGTTTTTAAGGTGAATTTATGCGTGAAATAAGGAGGCTTACCGTTCCGAATCGTAAATTTTCACGCTATTCTCATTTCGGCGCTTTGCCGCCGCTTGTACCTATTGTAGCGCATTCGTCGCGAAAAGTCAAGCACAAAGTGCAAAAAGCACGCAATGAAAAGTTTATAATATATTTGCAGGGTGCTTTGCTGAATTTCTACTATTGTAGCAACGCAAAAGTAGCTTAAAACGCGCTCGGATAGAAAAGCCTTCAAGAAAAAGGCGCAAGCGGCACTTTGCTCTTGAAATCGCGGCTCACTTGTGCTATCATATATGCAAGAACACTCGCCGTGCGCGAGATATACCCGCTCGCCCGCGTGGTGCGGGCTTTACCTGAAAGGAGCTTTAAGTGCTATGATGATGAAGAAAGCCGAAAAATATATCGACGGGCTGATAGGCGAGCGCGTCCCCTACCTCGACGTTGCGGTCTATCGCGAGCACCGCGAGCTGTTCAGACACTACGCGGGGCTTTCCCCCGTCAGCGGCAAGGAGCTGCTCTATATGTATTCCTGCACGAAGCCGATGACGGTCACCTGTGCTATGCGCCTCATCGAGGAGGGGCGGCTTCACCTGAGCGACCGCGTGGGCGACATCCTTCCCGCTTTTCGCGGCGCCCACCTTCGCGACGGGGAGGGGAACGAGCGCCCGCCGAGGGAGGCGCCCACCGTGCGCCATCTTTTAACGATGAGCGTGGGTCTCTGCTACGACGGTGGGCGCTACTACCCCATCGCACGGGCGCTCGAAGAGCGCGGAGAGCGCACGCCGACGCGCGCGGTGATAGACTGCCTGCCAGAGAGCCCGCTCCTTTTTGAGCCAGGGGAGAGATTTCAATACAGCCTGTGCCACGACGTTCTTGGCGCCGTCATCGAGGAGGCTTCGGGAATGCGCTTCTCGGACTATATGAGAAAAGTGCTCATCGAGCCGCTGGGAATGGAGAACACGCGCTTCGGCGCGCCTCGCAACGAGGAGATCGCCGACATATACACGGCGGACGACGACGGGACGGTGCGGAGGACGGAGAAGGAGAACGGGCTCATCTTTGCGGCGGGATACGAGAGCGGCGGCGCGGGGCTCATTTCCACCGTGGATGACTACGCCCGCTTTACGGATATGCTCGCTTCGGGCGGCACCGCGGCGAGCGGCGAGCGCATACTCTCCGAGGAGAGCCTTCGCCTGATGCGCACCCCCGTTTTTTCGGGGATCTCCATCGACGGCGGCTTCACCTGCGTTCAAGGGCGGGAATACGGCTACGGGCTCGGGGTGCGCACGCGCACCGTGGCTACCCCGTGGGGGCTCCCCGTCGGCGAATTTGGCTGGGACGGTGCGGCGGGAAGCTACATTATGGCGGACCCCGTCAACAAGATATCGGTCACGATGGGAATGCACGTTATGAATTGGCCTGCCGTCTTTCGCGGGGAGCACTTGGAGATAGTGCGCCGCGTCTACGAGGCTTTAAGCGCCGAAAAGGCTTTATAGTCTCAACTTAGCTACGATTTTACAAATACCATGCCGCCCGCGAGGCGGCGGGAAGGAAAACGATATGCGCATAGTGCTTGCTTCCGCTTCGCCGCGCCGCCGCGAGCTTCTTGGCGAGCTTTTCGATAGCTTTGAAATTTGTGCCCCGTCGGTGGACGAGGGGCTTCCAGAAGAAACTCCGCCGCGCGTCGGTGTTGAAATTTTGGCGCTCCGCAAGGGGGAAGCCGTTGCCGCCGAGGCGGGGGAGGATGCGCTCGTCATTTCCTCGGACACCCTCGTGGAGCTTGACGGCGAGCCGCTTGGGAAGCCGCATTCGGACGAGGAGGCACTTGCTATGCTACGTCACCTTTCGGGCAAACGGCACAACGTTCACACGGGTGTTGCCGTTCACTATCGCGGCGCGGCATTTTCGGGCGTTGCGACCACGGCGGTCACTTTTCGCCCGCTTTCCGACGAGGAGGTGGAGCACTACGTTGCGAGCGGAGAGCCGCGGGACAAGGCGGGGGCTTACGCCATACAGGGCGGCGCTTCACGCTTCGTTGCGAAGCGAGAGGGAGAGCTCGACACGGTGATAGGGCTTTCTCTGGCGCTAACGCGTGAGCTTTGCGAGCGCGCCGTGAGCGTGGCGGAAGCCGACGGGGAAGAGAAAGGCAGAACGGACTTTCGGGCGTAAGCTTACGGCTTCGCGCCGTGGGGCGCGAATTTCCGAAGGCGAGGTCAAAACGAAGGTGAGGCAAAGAATAAGAAATGACAAAAAAAGAAAAGAGAGCGCGCCTCGCCGAGGCGGCGGCGCGCTTGGAACGGCTCTATCCCGCCGCCGAATGTGCATTGCAATACGAGGGGGACCCTTGGCGCCTGCTCGTTATGGGGCGGCTTTCCGCCCAGTGCACGGACGCGCGCGTTAACCTGACGGCGAAGGAGCTTTTCGCCCGCTTTCCGCGTGCCGAAGATATGGCGGCGGCAGAGCTCGCGGATATCGAGGCGATAATTATGCCGTGCGGGCTCTATAAGATGAAGGCGAAAAATATCAGAGATGCGTCCCGTATGCTCGTCGAAAGCTACGGGGGCGTTCTGCCAAACGAGATGGACGAGCTCTTGAAGCTCCCAGGGGTGGGCAGAAAGATAGCGAATCTGCTCCTCGGCGACGTTTTCGGCGCTCCGTGCGTCGTGTGCGACACGCACTGCATACGGATATGCGGGCGGCTCGGAATGTACCCCGAGAGCGAAAAGGACCCTGTGCGCGTCGAGCGCATTTTGCGCTCGCTTTTGGATATAGAGCGCGGCGCGGAGTTTTGCCACAGGATAGTTTTGCACGGACGCGCCGTGTGCACGGCACGTTCGCCCGAATGCCGCCAATGTGCGCTCGCCGATATATGCGAGCATGCGCGCCGCGCGGGGGTGCCCAATGAAGGATGAGAGGATACACGTGCGCTACCCCGTCATCGTGGAGGGGCGCTACGACAAGAGCACTCTTGCGCAGGTGATCGACGCGCCGATAATAACGACGGGCGGCTTCGCCATCTTCAATTCGGCGGAGAAGCAGAGCTTGATACGGCGCCTCGCGGAGCGCGGCGGAATAATACTTCTGACGGACTCGGACGGCGGCGGAAGGCAGATACGAAGCTTCGTTGCGGGTATTGTTCCGCGCGATAAGCTTCACCAGCTCTATATCCCCGAGGTGCGGGGCAAGGAGCGGCGCAAGTCGGCACCGTCCAAGGCGGGCTTCCTCGGCGTTGAGGGAATGGAGCGCGAGGTTTTGGAGCGCCTTTTTGCGCCATTCGCCATCGCTGATGGCGTGTCGAATAATTCCACAAAAATCGGCGATGAAATGATAACTAAACTTGACTTTTTCGAGGACGGGCTTTCTGGGGGGCGCGATGCCGCCGCGAAGCGAGACCTTCTTGCTGCACACTTCGAGCTTCCGCGCGGAATGAGCGCGGGGGCGCTCGTCGAGGCGCTTAACCTTTTTGCGAGCCGCGAGGAATATCGCGCCGCGACGGACGCGTTGTTTCCTTCCAAAGAAAACGAAAAGTAGGAGCCCGTGTCGGAGCGATGGGCTTTCGGTTCCAACGATGAGGGGACTCGCGAAGCTTCGAGCTTTCGGCGAGCCACAGAAAATACAGATATCATGAGTGTGAGGCGCGAAAACGCGCATACGTCGGCGCAAAATGAGGACGCGATAGTGACTTCGAGCTACCTCGCGGCGCGCGATCAAGTCGCGAAAAGAGGCAGACGAAATTCGTAAGCCATAGATCCAAAATACAAACAAAAGTATATAAATGGGGGTCTCATTAAAAATTCAATAAAAACAAGGTTTTTGTGTAAAACCACGAAAAAACAACAAAAAGCGAATTTTTAATGAGACACACGCGCGGAGGCTTGGCGGATTTAGAGCGAAATCGACGGCTGACGAGCGATAGACGTACAAGGGTATATAAAGCGAGGGAACGTCGACAAAGCGAAACGATATATCCGTTAACCCCAAGTCTTGGTACATCGAATGAGGAAACGTCGATAAAACGAAAAATAAAATTAAAATGGGAAAACCGTAGGTTTTAACCTTGATTTCCCCTAAAAAGCACGGTAGAAGCAGAGATCTTTCTTTACTTCTACCGTTTTTTGTTCGGCTTTGCCTAAATGCGACAGCCTCTTTGCGTGCCGAGAAGGCACGCTTAGGCTTTGTTCTTCTTTTGAGCCGCCGCGCCGAAGCACGGTGCGGCGGGCTCTTTTTAGCGTTCCGCTTTCGTTAAAGCCCACGGCGGCTTTTGCCGACTTCGGGTGCTCTGCTTGTAGGCTCCGTCGCGGCTTCGCTTCGTTAACGGCTCGCGTCCGCCAAGGCGTTGGTCTTTTTGATGACGGCGATCTCTTTCGGATCGTAGGGGTGCCCGTCGCGGCGATAGAGATCGTGTTGCCACTTGGTAACGTCGATATCCGCGTTCGGGTTTTCGGCGAGCTTATCCCAGATGAAAGACGAGGGCTCGGTCGTTCTCGTTTCTCCGCCGACGAAGCCCCAGCAGTAGCAGCCGACGTTTTCGAGGAGCATGAGGGGATAGAGCTCGGCGACGTTGCTGTGCAGGCAGCGTTGAAGCCACTCGGTCATTATGACGGGGCGGTCATAGTGCTTTTTGAGCGCGAAGAGCTGTTCGATGAATTTGTCGTAGGGATCGTAGCAGTGGTACGACATAAAGTCGGAGAGCTCGTAGGCGACGCGGTGCACCTCGGTGGGTATCGTGCCGTCGGGCTTTATGGCAACGTTGACGTCGGCGGCGAGCGGCTGAACGGGATCGAGGGCGCGAACTCGCTCAAAAAGCTCGCGCATGATGGGGATTATCCGATCGCCGATGAGGTGCCCTGGCTCGTTGATGATGTTCCACGCCAAAATGCGCTCGTCGGCACGGTACTTTTGAACGACTTTTTCTATCATCTCGAAGAAGACGGGCTTTATTTCGGGGTATTCGGCGTAGTGCCGATAAGCGCCGCTCTCCGCGTTCTTTTTCAAAAGCTCGTAGTCACGGTTGAAGTGGTTGAAGTAGAGCTTTTGCTCGCCGAGCGGTGCGGGAACAAAGCGGTCGCCAAAGGGCAGATCCTCCTCGTAAGCGAGAACGAGCATAACGCTCTGCCCGTGCTTCGCGGAGAGCGCCACGTAGCTTTCAAGAGTCAGCATAAATTCTTCGGGCTCCGCGTAGTAGGCGTCGAAATTTATCCAGAGGCGAACGCTGTTGAAGCCGAGCTCCTTGTGAATGCGAAGCTCGCGGTCGGCAACTGCCAAATGCTCATCTCTCCCGTGTGACTGCCACATATCGAGGCGGTTTACCGCGTTTGAAGGGAGAAAGTTGGAGCCGCGAAGCCAGGGGAGCTTGGCGTACCAGTCGTTTATCTGCCTTGTAGTCCATTGAGTTTTCATTTTCGGTGTACCCTCCAATCATTATCACGTACAATGTTTATCACGTACATTGTATCATTTAAACGCAAGCTTGTCAAGCTTGCGCGCGAATTTCGCAATGCTTTTCAGCAAATAGACGGGCGGGGACTCGGAGCTTGAAATGAAAAAGCACCGAAGAGTAGCTTATAGAGCCTCACGTAAAAGAAGCCTGTGACTTAGTACAATATAAAGCAAATCACGGCGTGGCTTGATTTCATCGAGCGCATAACACCGTGCTTTTTCTTCGCGGCGTTTTCTACTTTGCGCTACTCGCAAAGCAGGGCTCCGAGCCTGTTCATCATATTCGCCTTGTGTTCGGGGAGGGAGTGCGCGTAGCGCTCCAAGGTCACTGTTGCGCTTTTGTGCCCGAGTATTTCGGAGAGCGTTTTAACGTCCATGCCACATTCAAGGGCGCGCGTTGCAAACGTGTGGCGAAGCGAGTGGAAGCCCCTGTGCGAAACGTTGAGCTTTTCGAGAAGCAGGGCAAAGCTCCTTTGGTACGAGCGTATCGTAACGGGCTTACCCTCCGCCGAAACGACGTATGGGCAACGCGAAGCGCGCTTCGCCGCCTTCAAAATATGTAGCAATTGCCGCGGGAGCGGGACGGTGCGCCGCGATGACTCCGTTTTCGGTGTGCCGACGAGCTGTTCGCCGCTCGCACCCTTTCCTTTGAGACAAGTTTTGTTTACGTCGATGGTGCTCGCCTTCAAATCGACGTCGCTCCAAGTGAGAGCAAGAAGCTCGCCTATGCGTAGCCCCGTGTAGAGGCAGATAAGTACGCCGAGCATTTTTCGCCGCTTATCCGCGAGCACGGCGCGCTCTATCTTTTTTTGCTCCGCGAGCGAGAAGCATGGAACTCTTTTTGAACTCGCGCGCGGCCGCTTTATCCTGTCCGCGAGGTATTCCTTCGCCGCGCCGACATCTGCCGCGGTTTTTAGGGCTCCTTGAATAACGGTAACGATGAGGTTGACAGTTCCAACCGCGAGCCCTTTCCCCGTCATCGCGTTGCCGCTCCGCAAAAGCTCCGCGACGAGCCTTTGTATAAGGACGGGGCGGAGCTCGTCAAGCTCGTACTCACCGAGCGCGGGCGCGAGACGCTTTTTTGCGATATCCGCATAGATCCGATACGTCTCGGGCTTTGCGCTCGGCTTAACGTAATTTTCAAGCCAAACGTTGAGCCATTCCTTGGTCTTCATGTTTCTTCTCCTTAGCTTTATTGGTTTTGCTTTACATTATTATACTTTACAGGGCAAAGGGCGCCGTTTTGCCTCGTGCTTTTAAATCACCCGCTTTGCGCCTTCCTCGCTTTTGTGAGCAATGTGGGTGAAGCAAGCCTCAAAGCGCAAAGATAGCGAGACGGTAACGGTACTCTTTTAGCTCTACGGGGAGCAACGTGCCTCTTTTACGAGCTTTCGCACACGCGCCTGTGAGCAAAGTCTATATGGATTTTGCGGCGATTGGGTGCTTCGCACTTGGTGTTTTGGTGAAAAATGAAAAAAGTGCGCCAAAAAAACGCGGTTTTTTGACTTACCCCTTTACTTTTCATTTTGTTTGTGTTATAATACTACCTTGATAAGGGTAAATAATAAAAATAAACTTCAAGGAGAACTAAAATGGTAGAAAGAAAGAAAATTTCTATGGATGGTAACACCTCCGCCGCACACGTTTCGTATGCGTTCACCGAGGTTGCCGCCATCTATCCTATCACACCTTCCAGCCCCATGGCGGAGGTAACGGACACCTGGTCTGCTTCCAACAAGAACATTTTCGGCGAGCCTGCTAAGAACATTTTCGGCGAAAACGTCAAGGTCGTTGAGATGCAGTCCGAGGCGGGCGCTGCGGGCGCCGTTCACGGCTCGCTTGCGTCGGGCGCACTGACCACGACGTACACCGCTTCTCAGGGTCTTCTTTTGATGATCCCCAACATGTACAAGATCGCGGGCGAGCTTCTTCCTTGCGTTATTCACGTTTCCGCAAGGTGCGTAGCTTCTCACGCGCTCAACATTTTCGGAGACCACTCCGACGTCTACGCCTGCCGCCAGACGGGTTTTGCAATGCTCGCAGAGACGAATGCGCAGGAGATCATGGATCTCGGCGCCGTTGCCCATCTTGCAACGATAAAGGGCAGAGTCCCCTTCCTCAACTTCTTTGACGGCTTCCGCACCTCGCACGAGATAACCAAGGTTGCCGCGTGGGACTACAAGGATCTCGCTGACATGGTCGATTTTGACGCGGTCAAGGCGTTCCGCGATCACGCGCTCAACCCCGAGACTCCCGCGCTTCGCGGCTCGGCAGAGAATGGTGACATATTCTTCCAGCATAGAGAGGCTTGCAACAGCTACTACAACAAGCTTCCCGCCATCGTTGAAGAATACATGGATAAGGTCAACGAGAAGATAGGAACGAACTACAAGCTCTTCAACTACTACGGCGCACCCGATGCTGAGCGCATCATAATCGCGATGGGCTCCGTTTGCGACGTTGCCGAAGAGGTCATCGACTATATGCTCGCGAAGGGCGAGAAGGTCGGTCTCGTTAAAGTAAGACTTTACAGACCCTTCGTTGCCGCAAAGCTTGCCGAGGCAATTCCCGCAAGCGTTAAGAAGATAGCCGTTCTCGACAGAACGAAGGAGCCTGGCTCTCTCGGCGAGCCGCTCTATCTCGATGTTATCGCGGCTCTCGCTGAAACGGGCAGAAGCAATATCTCCGTCGTTGGCGGCAGATACGGCCTCGGCTCCAAGGACACGACGCCCGCCTCCATCTTCGCCGTCTACGAAAATCTCGCGGCAAAGGCACCGAAGAATCACTTCACGATAGGCATCGTTGACGACGTTACGGGGCTTTCCCTCGATGAGAAGCCCGCTCCCGATACGGCGACGGCGGATATGATACAGTGCAAGTTCTGGGGCCTCGGCGGCGACGGAACTGTTGGCGCCAACAAGAACTCGATAAAGATAATCGGTGACCATACTGACAAGTATATTCAGGCGTACTTCCAGTACGACTCGAAGAAGACGGGCGGTATCACCATATCGCACCTGCGCTTCGGCGATTCTCCCATCAGATCCTCCTACTACATCAACAAGGCAGACTTCGTTGCGTGCCACAACAACGCATATCTCGCGAAGTACGATATGATATCCGACGTTAAGCCAGGCGGAACTTTCCTTCTCGACTGCCCCTGGACTGACGAGGAGTTGGAAGCTCATCTTCCCGCCTCCGTCAAGAGCTACATTGCGAACAACGGCGTTAAGTTCTACACGATAAACGCAACGAAGATAGCGATAGAGCTCGGCAACGCGAAGGTCAAGAACACGGTGCTTCAATCCGCCTTCTTCGCACTCGCGAAGATCCTTCCCATCTCCGAGGCTATCGACTATATGAAGTATATGGCGACGAAGTCGTACCTCAAAAAGGGACAGGCTATCGTCGACCTCAACCACGCGGCAATAGATGCGGGCAAGGACGCTCTTCACGAGGTCAAGGTGCCAGACGCATGGAAAAACGCGGGCAAGACGCCTGCCGCCGAGAAGGCGACGGGAACGAGAGCCGACCTCGTCGATTTCGTTAACGACATCGTTATTCCCGCGGGCGCTATGCAGGGTGACTCGCTTCCCGTTTCCGCATTTGAAAAATACGTGGACGGTCAGTTCCCGCAGGGCTCTGCCGCTTATGAGAAGCGCGGCGTCGCTGTAACCGTTCCCCAGTGGAATCCCGAGCACTGTATCCAGTGCAACAACTGTGCCTTCGTTTGCCCGCACGCTTGTATTCGTCCGTTCGCGATGACGGAGGAGGAAGCGGCAAACGCACCCGAGAACACGAAGTTCACCGCGAAGAACGTTCTTAAAACCAATTATAAATTCACGATGGCGGTGAGCCCGCTTGACTGTATGGGTTGTACGCTTTGTGTCAAGGCGTGCCCCGTCAACAACAACGAGAAGCTGGGAACGGCGCTCGAAATGAAGCCCATCGCAACTCAGCTCGATCAGCAGCGCCCCTATAATTGGGCAGTTGAAAACGTCGCTGAGAAATCGGAGCTTGTCGGCGTTTCCGTCAAGGGAAGCCAGTTCAAACAGCCGCTCCTCGAATACTCGGGCTCTTGCGCGGGCTGTGCCGAGACCTCGTATGCGCGCCTCGTAACTCAGCTCTTCGGTGAGAGAATGTACGTTGCCAACGCAACGGGCTGCTCGTCCATTTGGGGCGGCTCTGCTCCCAACACGCCGTACACGGTGAACAAAGAGTCTGGCCGCGGTCCCGCTTGGGGCAACTCGCTCTTCGAGGACAACGCCGAATTTGGTCTCGGTATCTACGTCGGTCAGAAGTCGATACACGAGAAGCTTGTCAACTACGTTAAGGCGCTCAACGCTCCTTGCGACAAGTGCCGCGCCATCATAGATGAGTATCTTAACACGCTGGACGACGGTCGTGCCAACGAAAAGGCCACCAAGGCGCTCGTTGCTCTTCTTGAAGAGTGGGCGGCAAACGGCTGTGAGGACTCCAAGAAGATACTCGCCGAGAAGCAGTACCTCTCCAAGAAGTCCGTCTGGATCTTCGGCGGTGACGGTTGGGCTTACGATATCGGCTTCGGCGGTCTTGACCACGTGCTCGCTTCTGGCGAAAACGTCAACGTTATGGTATTCGATACCGAGGTCTACTCCAACACGGGTGGACAGGCATCCAAGGCTTCCAAC
>CAYSUO010000022.1:0-23306 GCA_964434325.1 uncultured Ruminococcus sp. | reverse complement strand
TTTTTGCTTCCTGGTATAATATACGTGAAAAGCGTGTGCACGCGGTGATGATATATGGAGAATAATAAGATGATAAGAAAAATGACGAGGGCGGACAAGCCGAGCGTTATGGAGATGATGCGCGTTTTTTACGCGTCGCCCGCGGTTTCGACCAACGGCTCCGATGAAATATTTTCGAGGGATATAGATGAATGTACCTCGGAGAGCCACTATCTGGAAGGCTACGTTTTTGAGCGCGACGGAGAATTGCAGGGCTATGCGATGGTGGCGAAAAGCTTTTCGACCGAGTTTGGAAAGCCGTGCGCCTGGATAGAGGATATATACGTCGTGCCGAAGTTTCGCGGTGGCGGGCTCGGAGGCGCGTTCCTCGAATTTATACAGGGAGAGCACCCCGAGTGCATTTTTCGGCTTGAAGTTGAAGCGGAAAACGAGGGGGCGGTACGCCTTTACGAAAAGAGCGGCTTCGGAGTTCTTCCGTATATGGAGATGAAAAAATAAGTGTGCGCCGCTATGAGCGCTTCTCTTGGCATTTTGTTGCGGAGCAAGCGTCAAGCGGCGTTTTATCTGTGCGGCGCTAAGGCGGCACGTTCTGCCGAATTGGCAAGGGCGGCGCGGCTTTACGATAACTTCGATTTTTAGCTTGGGCTTTCGGCTCCAAAAGCGGCTTGCGTGGCAGCGTATCGGCGATTTTCGCGCGGGCAATTGACGATTTCCGCTCATCTGTTGACTTTTTTGCGAATAAGTGATATAATTAAAGCAATAGCAACGTAAACCGTCGCGGCGGCGTAGGCTTCCGCTTTAAAAATAAACGATCGGGTTGTAATTATGATTAGTGATAGTGATATAAAGGTATCTGTTATAATACCTATATATAATGCATACGACTATCTGCGCCCCGCCATGGACAGCGTTATCTATCAGACGCTACGCGAGATAGAGATAATATGCATTGACGACGGCTCAACAGACCATTCGCTTGAAATATTAAAAGAATACCAGAAGAACGACGATAGAATACGTATCGTTACGGAAACGAATGCGGGTCCAGGGCTTGCGAGAAACAACGGCTTAAATCGCGCGCGCGGGAAGTATATCGCCTTTCTTGACGCCGACGACTTTTTTGAGCCTGATTTTCTTGAAACGCTCTACGAGAGGGCGTGCGCCGACGATCTCGATATATGCATAGCGCGCTACGATGTCTACAACAGCCGCCGTGCGGCGTTCACCCACGCGGTCGAAGGCGATAACACGGATATTTTCGAGGGCGGCATTGTGACATCGAAGAACGAGCACCCTGACCGTATCCTCGCCTCCACGACGGGCGCGGCTTGGAACAAGCTGTTTCGCCATTCGTTTATCGACGATAAAAAGCTTTCTTTCCTACCCGACGTTAAGATATACGAGGACGTTTATTTCACCGTTACCGCGCTTTCCCTCGCGGAGCGCGTCGGCAAGGTCGATCGGGTCCTCATTCACCACAGAGTTCATTCGGATCAGGCGCGCAATCGCCTTTTTCGCAAAAATTATGCCTTGATACCCGCAGTCTTCATTAAAATTAAAGAGTTCCTTATGAGCAACGGCATGTACGCGCCGCTCTTCGTTTCCTATCTCAATCTCTCCGCCTCACGCTGCTACAAGCTCTACAATCTCTTGGGGCGCGACGCGAAGGAGGACTTTTGGAATAGGCTTCACGGCGGCGAGCTTGAAAAGCTCGGCTGGCTCGGGCAGGCGGCGGAGCACTTTGAAAGCGAGGACGTTTACGCCTTCGTCGCCAGCGTGGAAATGTACACGCACGCGCAATACAGAAAGAAAATGCAACACGGCTCGGGGCTTTACCCCGAACGCGTTAAGCAGATATTCCGCGGCTTCCGCTCGCGTAAGCGCTTGAAAAATTTCTTCCTTCACCTTTTTGGAAGGAAGGAGAACGATTAGAGAGGGCTTACGCACGGCGAGGTAGCTTGTTTAGCAACAAATGAAAAGTGGTGCCTCATTAAAAATTCAAAAAACAGGATTTTCAAGGTAAAACCACGGTAGAATAAAAAGCGAATTTTATGCCACACGAGGCTTGGCGGTTTTTGAGCAGAAACCGACGGCTGACGAGAGATATGCGCACAATGGCAATTACGTTGAACGAGAAAACGCCGATAAAACGAAATATTAAATAAACGGAAAACCGTAGGTTTTAACCTTGATTTGTCCACAAAAACCGGTAGAAGCAGAGTTCTTTCTTGCTTCTACCGGTTTTCGTTTTATTCTGACTAAATGTGACGTTTCAATTGGGTTTTATTCGTCTAAGCCAACAGGCTATAAGTAATAAAATCACCTACAACGTAATGGGGCGGAGTTCGCTTACCCCGAATGCGACGCGCTTCGGTCTCCACTAAGCTTCGTGACAGCCGAGAGCTTGACGGAGCGGTTTTAGTGGCGGAGTGAGAGGCTTTCGTAGCTCGCGTCACAATAAGCGCCCAATACTTTCAAGTGGCGTGAAGGTATCAAAGAGCGCCGCGAAAGAGGCTCAAAAGAGCTTTTTCAGAAATGCCCTTGCGCGCGAGCCCTTCTTGAAAACGACGGTGCTTGCTTTGTAGATAAAGGGGTTGTGTATCAGCTTGTTGGCAAGCTTGCTTTTTAATTCGGGGATTGAAACGTGTGCCGTCGCTTCCTCGGGCGGAGCTATGCGCCCGTGTGCTTTGAGATAGGCGATACAGCGCGCGGTGTAGAGGTCTTTTTCGTTGTATTCGACCGACGAGACGACGCCCGACGCCCAGATGGTGTGGAGCCGTTCCTCGACGTCGGAAAAATTATCGCCGAGTAGAACGTTCTTGTAGTAGGCGCTTTCATCGTTGTAGGTGCTTTTTTTGAGTTCCGAGACCGAGTAGCGCTCTTGGATAAAGGGGTAGAGCTCTGTGTAGCCCTTTTTGTGTGCGTGGGAATAGTGCGTGCGCGACATGAGCTCGCGCCACGCGCGAAGGTTGTCAAGAATGGCTTCCGCGTGTGCATTGTCGCCGACGCTATGCTCCATGGCCGAAAAGCAGTCGGACATAAAGCTTATATGCGTGCGAAGCTTTTTCGCGCTGATAACGTTGACAGTCTGGGAGTCGTGGATACGATAGAAGTAGTACCCCGTGTGTATATTTACAACTCTTTTCGCGTGCTTCCAGGCGAAAAAGTTTATCGCCGTATCCTCGGAGAAGGAGCAACTTTCTTTTATTCCCGCCGCGACGGCTTCATCAAAGGCGCGGCGCAAAAGCTCCGTTTTGAAAAGCTTGTTCCATAGAACGAAGTAGGAATGCTCACGCCCGCGCTGTGCCGTGAACGCCAAGAGAGCGTCGTCTCCCGCGAGGTCGAAGTCGTCTGCTATCAGGCTGTCGTTTGCGCAATAGTAGCGCGTGTGGTTGGTGAGAAAAGCCCAGTCGTTGATAACAATATCCGCGCCGCGGCGCTCCGCCTCTTCGAGCATGGGATAGTGGTAATTGAAGGATACCTCGTCGTCCGAATCGCAAAAAGCGACGTACTCGCCTTCGGCGACGGAAATGCCGCGCCGCCGCGCCGCAAATATGCCGCCGTTCTCGCATCTGACGTATTTCAGGGGATAGTCGGCGATAAGCTCCGAGTAGTCGGTTTCCGAGCCGTCGTCGATGAGGCAAATCTCGTAGTCGCCACCGAGGGCGGTGAGCGTCGAGCGGCGTATGCTTTCAATGCAAGCCCTTAAATATTCTTGCGCCGTGTTGTAGACGCATATTATTATCGAAAGCTTCATTGGTCGCCACCCGCCATCGGAGCCGTGGGCAAAATTTTGTCTTTCAAATACTTTTCGTAGGCGGCGCAAATCTCCTTGACGTTGTCGCCGAAGGCTATCTGGCGCCCTCTGTCGAGCCACAGCACCTTGTTGCACATCGAGCGCACCTGCGGAATCGAGTGGGAAACGAGAATGGTCGTTGCGCCGCCGTTTATTATCGCCTTCATCTTTTTCTCGCTCTTCTCCCTGAATGCGCCGTCACCGACGGCGAGCACCTCGTCGAGAATGAGAACGTCGGGATCGACGAGCGAGGCTATCGAGAAGGCGAGGCGCGACTTCATTCCGCTTGAAAGGTGCTTAAACGCCTTGTCCTGGAAGTCGCCGAGTTCCGCAAATTCTATGATGTCGTCGTAGGCCTCGGTCATAAATTTCCTCGTGTAGCCGAGCATGGCGCCGCGAAGGTAGGTGTTTTCTCTGACGGTGAGATCACCGTCAAAGCCGCTGGCAAGTTCAAGGAGCGCCGAGATCTTGCCGTAACATTCAACGTAGCCCTCGGTGGGGCGCATGATGCCCGTTATCGCCTTCAAGAGCGTCGATTTGCCCGCGCCGTTCGTGCCGATGATGCCCAGCATATCGCCGCGGTGTATCTCAAACGTTACGTGCCTGTCCGCCCAAAATTCCTCAACCTTGTAGTTCCGCGTGAGCTTTCTGATTATATATTCTTTTATTCCTATCTCTTTGAAGTCGCCCGTCATATATCTTATCGAAACGTTGTTGCAACGCACGATGGGGCTGCTTGTAGCTTCGTTGTTCATCTCGATCTCCATTCTTCGTTTTGAGGCGCGAGGGCTTTCGCGGCGCTTCGTGCGGCGCTTTGCACGGAAAAGAGCAAAGCGCGAGGAGCAACGGGTGGCGCTTTGCGCCGCGCCCGTCACACGTAGTAAATAAACTTATGGTTGCACTTTTTGTAAACAACGGCGCCGATAAGCATTGCCGCGAGCGCGTAGCCGAGTGCGAGAAGGTGAAACTGTATCGAGGGGATCTCGTTATTTATAACGATGATGCGGAAATATTTTATATAAACGTAGATGGGGTTGACGAGGAAGAGGCGCTGGACGCCCTCGGAGAGGTGCATATCCTCCACCTTGTAGAATATCGCGGAAAGATACATGAGAAGCGTCATAAAAACGCTCCACAGATATTGCAGATCGCGGAAGAAGAAGAAAAGCGTTGAAAGCAGGAGCCCGACTCCGAGGCTGAATATCGCGAGGCAAACGATGGGGTAGATGAGCAGGAAAAACGCCCACGTGAATTTAACGGGGAAGATGATACAAAAGCCGATGAAAACGATGAAGGTGAGCCCGAAGTTGATGAGTGACGAAACGTTTCGCGAGAGAAGAAACATATATTTCGGAACGGGTACCTTCGATATTATCGAGGAGTTTGAGAACATCGAGCCCATGCCGCCGTTCGTCGCGTCGCTGAAATAGGAAAAAACAATGTTGCCGCAGAAAAGATAGATGACGTAGAGCGGGTCGTTCCTTCCGAAAAAGTTCGTGAAGACCAGGCTCATAACGAGCAGGGTCAGAAGCGGGGAGAGCACGCTCCATATCATGCCGAGGTACGTGCCCTTGTATTTCTTTTTGAAATCTCTTTTAACGAGCTCGGAGAAAAGAAAAGAGTTTTCTTTAAATCGTTGCAGGCTTTTGAACATATTAGCTCCGTTCTACCGCGGCGCGGCGCATTTCGCGCATTTTCGCGAACGTATTTATTATCTCATTATAGCACAGAGAAAATGCGTTGTCAAGTTTTTGGGGAGAGCACAACGCCAAATGGAATTTGATGTAAATTCGCACGGCGAGTCGCAATAAACTTGTGTATTAAACCGATGGTGCTCGCATTGTGAAAATGCAGTATATTCGTATTAAAGATGAAGGCTGCTTAAATAATTTCAGGGTAAGCAAATACCAATGGCGTTTTTGGCGAGGAGCTATTTCGTCTCATTTATTGCATTGAGGATTTAATTCCGAAGAATAAATCAAAGTATATTTTAAATAAAAACTCATATAATTCAAAATATACTTTAAATTATATTGACTTTTATTCAAACTTGTATTATAATATCTTTAAATTTAACAAGGAGATAATCAATATGGCAGTTGTTAGCAAAGAAAATATACTTTCGATTCTCACGAGCTATAACCCATGGTGGCAGAGTGGAATCGTTCCTAAGACATTCTTAAAGGATTTCAAGCGTTGCGGTTATTATTCCTGCCGCAAGGTCTTGAAGAGCGATATTCGTCGTATCGTCGTGATGAGCGGTGCAAGACGTACTGGAAAGACCACGATTATGTATCAAACGATTTCCGATCTGCTCTCCGAAGAAGTAAAGCCGCATAACATTTTGTTTTTCACGTTCGACCACCCCGTTATCCGTGCGGCAGGTATCGACCAAGTGCTTTCCATTTACAAGGAGAACATTTCAAATGACGAGAAATTCTATCTGTTCGTGGATGAAATTCAGTTCGATGGGAATTGGACGCACTATTTGAAGATGGCTTATGATATGAATCCAGAGATGAGAGCCATTGCCACGGGCTCAGCAAGCGCGGCCGTTGAAGAAGGTGTCCGCGAAAGCGGCGCGGGACGGTGGACGATTATCCACATTCCTACACTTTCGTTTTATGAATACTGTCAGATCAAGGGCGTAGAAATGAATGCGGAGTGTGATGATGTGTTCAAGATTCATACCCTTTCACAGCAAGAGCAGACGCGGCTTATTATGGGTCTTTCCGATTTGCAGGTGCATTTAATGCGTTACTTGCAGCTGGGCGGTTTCCCAGAGCTCGTAAAGACCGAGGACACGGTATACGCTCAATCTCTTGTTCGCGAGGACGTTATGGATAGAGCTATCAAGCACGACTTGCCGAAGCTTCACGAAATACGTAGCATTGACGAGCTTGAAAAGGTATTCATCTATCTTTGCTACAATTGTTCCAGTGTAATCAACGTTGAAGCTATGTGCAAGGAATTTGAAGGGGTATCCAAGCCAACGATTGAAAAGTATATCCAATATCTTTCCGATGCGAACTTGATAAATATTAGTGAGCAGTTGAATATTAAGGGCAAGAGGGTTTTGAAGCGCAAGAACAAGATCTATATTTCCGACAGCGGTATTCGAGGTGCGGTCGTTTTGGACGCGGATATTTACACCAAGGCAAGCGAACTGGGATATGCTTTGGAAGCTACGGTGTTCAAGCACGTCAAGGATTACTTCACTTCAATCAACAAGCTATATCAGGTAGGATACGTTCGTGACGGAAACGGTGCGGAGATCGACGTCGCGGTGCAGTATGCAGGTCAGCCGATTCAGTATATTGAAGCGAAGATGCGTAACAATTCCACCATCAAGGACGATAACGGCATCGTAATTTATGGAATGTCAGATATTCCTGGTTACGTCATCTCCAAGAACGCTACGGATTTCGGTTTGAGTGACCGCAAGAATACTCAACTGTATCGCATTCCTGCATTTGCATTTCTTTACCTGATTGGCAAGACACAGAAGGATAATGCTATCAAAGCTTTGGATATGTAATTGCAAGAGACTGTTTCATTTATGCATAATCAAATGAAAAACGGTAGAAGTAAAGAAAGAACTCTGCTTCTACCGTAGTTTTTTCGGGAAAATCAAGGTTAAAACCTACGGTTTTCCGTTTTTGTTTGTTTTTTCGTTTGTTTTTGCTCTAAATTCGTCAGTCTCCGCGTGGGTTATCATTAAAAATTTGCTTTTATTGATTTTACTGGGGGTTTACCTTGAAAACCTTGTTTTATTGAATTTTTAATGAGACACCTCACGGTGCGCTATTAGCTGTTTATTATAGCGTCGTAAACACGTTGACAATTATTTTTGTCATTATACTCAAAGAACGAATTTATTCGTTCTTTGTATTTTGGCTTTAACTGGCAATCGCTTTTGACGTATTCTATAATTCTGTTTATCGTATCTTCCAACGTGTGCTCGACTTCGCCGAAGCCCATAGTTTCGTAGTTGAAATAGCCTTCGTTGTAAACCTGTGATTTGTAGAAGGAATCGACGTCGAATTGAGAATATATAACAGGCTTGTTGAGATATGCAAAATCGAATACCGCGGAAGAATAATCCGTAACAACGAGAGAGCTCTTTGCGTAAATATCTCTGTATTTCGTTTTTTGCCAAAGCAAAACGTTGCTTGTGTCGAAAAATTCAAGCGCATTTTTTAGATTGGGGTGAGGTGCAAATGCCAATCTGTATCCGTGCCGCTTTAATTCAAGCGAAAGCTTTTCGCTATTTAAGAGCTCGTTGTAGAACTTATAAAAATCGCTTGATTTAAATTCCGATGAATATTCCCATTCTCCCGTCGTCGAATTGTAGGGCGCGGCGAGCCCGCTGCGCCAGGTCGGCATTATGGTAATTATTCTTTCATCGGCATTGTAAAGCCTGTCAAACCGAGGGAAGC
This sequence comes from uncultured Ruminococcus sp., assembly GCA_964434325.1. Lineage (GTDB taxonomy): Bacteria > Bacillota > Clostridia > Oscillospirales > CAG-272 > UBA1740. The sequence goes on along the minus strand of CAYSUO010000022.1, from coordinate 15,071 downwards.
CTGTCAAAGCGACGTCTTTTTCCGTTAGCCCGTAATCATAATAGAGCAGGGAGTCGTACTCGGGTTTCGTTGAAGCTATGAATAAATGTATATTCTTTGCGTATTTGTTTAACCAAGGCGAGGCATCATTTATTGTTATTCCGTGCTGCAAGAATATGAAACGATCGGCGGCATACAGATCCTTTACGGTGTTGGGATTATGCTTTAAATCGTACAGGGTTTTGTTTTCAATTTGAGATGAAATCACTTTATCTGCCAAAACAGAGTACAATAAATGCTTAAACGAGCCGATCACGATAACCTTGCCCAGCTTTTTGCATTGCTTTTTGTTCTCCTTGCCGATGACGAAATAGGAGCGGATTTTTTTGTTTTTCTTCATATAGAGGTAGAACGCTTCGCCATTGTCATCCGCTTGATTCATTCTGTCCGAAATCAGCCATATCGGCTTCTTGAAAATAAACCTATGTATGTATGCTAAGGCTCGTATTCTCAAAATGGTTTTATAGTCGTAGAATTTCTTCGTTTTGATTTCTTTTCTTAAAGCAAGCTCGCTTTTTATCAAAGCTTTTTTGCCCGCAAGCCTTAATGAAAATTCGCCTTTGCGAAACGTCAAAATCCTGTTTTCGCTAAAATAGAATGCATTTTTTAGCTGTGTAGATAGAGGAGCGTGGTCGCCCAAGGAGAGCTTGTTCAGAACGACTAAATGCCCGTAATAGTCTACAAAGAAGGAAATGCTGTACTTTTCAACGGAGATGAGAGTTGGAAGCGATAGCTTAAAGCCGACGCATTTTTCGTACACCTCGTCCATCGCGTATTTATCGACTCTTTTCGTTGTTTCGCATTTTAAAAATCTTCCGTTTACCTTGGCGAAAACTTTGAAATCATAATCGGCGTTAAGCCTTGGAACAGTCGTATATCCTTCGATTTCGAGAAGATCTTTCGCATATTTTATCCTGTCCGCGACAGCAAGGCTGTTGGAGAGCCATTCAAGATTCACAGGCTTCGCGGTCTCACTGTTCTTTATGTAAATATTTACGTCGTTCGGGTGTTCTCCTGTTTTGCAGATCGAAGGATTTTTCTTGCATAATGTGAATATTTTATTAGCTGTGGACAAATCCTTCATTGAAAGAATAACATCATTTTCTATATATGAAAGGACGTTTCTGAACTCTTTCATAAATTCGGCGATCTCTTCTTCCGTTAAAACGTCCTTCGGGAAATGAGGCATTCTCACCTTCCATTGCAAGTCGTACATTATCGCGTATTGTACAAATTTAGGAACGTAGCCCCATTCTCCCAAATAATTTCTGATCATGAAAAGATAGTGCTGTTTTAAGTGATAAGTATAACAGGTGGGATTTCGTTGCGAACTGTCAACAGCCGAGCCTACGGTCGCCCGTTTCCTGTAATAATAGCAGGCGGAACAGCAGAGCCCGAGGTACGGCTTTTTAATGAACAGCTTGTAGATCTCCTTAGCGTCTTCCGATAAAACGAGCGTTTCGTCAAAATGCATTTCTTTGCAGGCTTCTGCGCGCAAGAATGCGGCTCCCAGAGAAAATTGAAAAGCGTCAAATTCTTTATTTAGGTCTATGATTCGATCGCCCTTTGCAAATTTTCTGTTGTGAGGGATATTCCTTCCCGTCATTCTTTCAAAAAACTCAAAGGGAATGGAAACAATATCGACGCGCTCTTTGTATAGCTCAAAGGAATTGAGCACGTCGGAAAGCGTGTTGGACGACAGTTTATCGTCCGAGTCCATAAAATTAAGGTATTCGCCTTCGGCATAGCTTAGCCCGAGGTTTCTCGCGGAAGAAACGCCGCCGTTTTCTTTGTGCAATGAAATTATATTGTCGGGATATCGCGTTGAGTATTCGTCGCAGATTGCGCCCGAGCTATCCTTGGAGCCGTCATCGATCAAGATGAGCTGAACGTTTTTTTCAAATCCTATATCTTGGCAAAGAAGGCTGTCGATAGCCTCGGCAACGTAAGGCTCTACGTTGTAAACAGCCATAATGATCGAAAACTTGTATTTGTAGCTGACGGTTGATTTTGTGATCGTAGTGTTATCCATTTAAAACCTCTTTAATAGTAGCTTAATATTTTGGTTTCTTGCAAAGCCCCGCTTCTTCCAGCTTGTCCAAGATTCTTTTGGAGTTGCTTTTATCGGAGTAGGCAAAAAAATTGTCAATGCGCTGGCGATATTGTTCTTTTAATTGGCAGCCGTTGCTCATATATTCAAGCAAAGCGGTTATGGTGGAGTCATAATCAAGACATATCTCTCCAAGTGCGTTCTTATCGTAAAAATCGGTATCCAGCTTATAGGTGAGCCCCTTGGCTATAAATTCATCTCGGTCGAATTGCGCATATATTATAGGCTTTCTTAAATACGCGAAGTCGAGCGCCGCCGAAGAATAGTCTGTTAGAATAAGCGAGCTCTTCGCATATATATCGCGGTACGACGATTCGCTCCCGAGGCATTCGATATCCTCGTTGCACTTAAATTTGTTGACGTAGGGAAGAAATATCGGGTGTAGCATAAACCGTATCTTGTAGCCGTACTTTCGTGCGGCGGACAGCAGACGTTCGTCGTTTAAAAGCGCGCTGTAAAATTTGAAAAAGCTCGACTCTTCAAAAGAATCAACTAGCCCCCAAATTCCCGTCGCGCTATTCATTCCCGTCGCAAGGTAGCTGCGCCACGTCGGCATTATCGTCACCGCTTTTGCGTTATCGTCATATAAGCGATCGAAGCGTGAAAAGCCCGTCATCCATATATTTTCGTTTTCGTAGCAAAATTCAGCTCTTGAAAATATTTTTGCCTCGATGGGCGATGCCGTTACGAGCCCTGTTATGTTTTTGCTCAGTTTGTTTAAATAGGCCGATATGTCGTTTTGTGTTATTCCGTGTTGTAAAAAGATTATCTTTTTTTTGCACGTGATATCTTTATTGTAGAGCTGCTTTTTCCCCATCGGTTGTAGAATGAAATCATCTGCATGCGATGAAATGAGAGCGTCGCTGGATATATATTTTAAATAAAAGCGCTTTGTGTTGTATTCGACAACGTGACCGAGCTCTTTTTTAATACGCTCAAAATCCTTTCCGCGATTAATGGCGAAGTGGGCGGAGGTGCCACGGACTTTGTTTTTTCGTATGTAGGAGAAAAAAGCTTCTCCGTTATCGTCGGCTTTATTGATTCTATCCATGATTAACCAGCGCTTTTTGCTAGCAAAAAGCTTGGATAAAAAATAATACCACCTGTATAAAACTGTTTTACAGCCCGTTATCTTTTCAAGCTCGATCAGCTTCAAATCATATCTTAATTCATAAAATGCTTTTCTCGGCTTGCTTGCGAGCGATATTGAAAACGTGGTATCAGCACCCTTTTTTAATACGTATTTTCCAAATGAAAAATATGATAGGGCAACGGTGCTTAAAGGGAAAAACTTGCCCGTTACGCTTGCCTGTATGGGAAAGCTTTTTCCGCTTTCTCGGTTAACGTACTTTAACGAAAAAATCGTGGGCAATTTGCCAAAAGGGAAATTAACCTTGAAATATTCTTTCGTATGTGAAGCGACGCCTAATATGGTATGGTCGTCTTTTATTGCGAGCTTTTTTGGCGTTTTCAAGTCGCCGTTCACGTCTAAAACGAAAGAAAGCTCGCTCGTTTCAGGCGAGCGTATTACTGAAAAGTATAAATCAGCCGTTAAATCTTTTTTTGGCTCAAACAGGCAAAGCTCCGCCGAGCAAAGCGTGGATAGGTCGCAAATTTTGCAATCATCATAAGCAATATATTCGTTGCCATGCTCCGCCTTTACGGAGAGCTCTTTTTTTTGAATGCTTCGGAGCACGTGCAATTTAAGGATATCGTCGTAAAACGGGTTGGATATTATAACGTCGGGCTCGATTTCGCATAAAATCTTCGTTAACAGCGCCAGATATTTTTCTAAGCTGTCCGTATCGCTGTTTACTATATATTTGTTTTCGCGTTCTTTTTGAATTAACCGCCATTTTAGATCGCTGAGTAGAGTTTGCTGTAAAAATTTTGCTGAAATGCCGTTCCCGATTTCTTTTGCATACTCAATGGTTTCAAGAAAAAAGTATTTAAGCGTATCAAAATACCATCTGTCGTCCCTCTGCGACGAGTTTATCGCCGAGGTTCCGAGAGCTCTTCTGCGATACATATATTTGCATTCGGTGACAACGCCCAACGTGCATTTTTGGAGCAAAATATAGTTTATATATTTTGCGTCCTCCGAGTAGCTAAGCCGTGTGTCAAATTTGAAAAGCTCTTTTACTCTGCTGTGGATAAACGAGGAGCTACTACTGAAAAGCGGAGCATAGGTTTCTTTTTTTAAGTCGATAACGCGCGTCCCTTGTTCAAATTTTGAGTTGTGATAAGGAACTCCTGTATAAGCTTCAAAAAACTCCAAGGGTATCGTCGTTACGTCCGTTTCGTTTTCGTGCTTCTCAAAAAAATTCCAAACGGATGAAAGCGTGTTCGTTGTTAAGAGATCATCGGGATCGCAAAAGTTATAATATTTGCCTTCTATCATATTCAAGCCGATATTTCGCGCGCTTGAAACTCCACCGTTTTCTTTATGAAAAACGAATATGTTATTTGGATATAGTTTCGCATATTTGTCGCAAATGATTGCGCTACCGTCCGTTGATCCGTCGTCAACAAGTATAACCTGCACATTCTTTGTAAATCCTATATCTTGATTTATAAAACTTTGTAGGCTTTCTTCCAAATATTCAGCTACGTTGTATACTGCACAAACAATTGAAAACTTGTATTTGTAATCAAGAGCGAGCTTCATTATTAACTCAACTCCTCAATTTTCATAATCTATTTTGGCTTTGCAAGGTATGTCCGTTCGCCTAATAATATATTAGGTGAACATTTTTAAAATTATTAAGATGATTATACAGCATTATTCGCGTTTTGTCAAGAAAATGCGACAATATATTTGTCGAATTATGAATTTTCGTTTAACTTTTTGGGCTTTTACGTTCCCGTTTTTCGATATTTTGTACGCCTATTATATTATTAGGTGTACGTTTTAAGATCGAAGCTGTCGCTTGCGAGCTTTAAGCTTGTTCGCGTTATTCATTAAAATGTGGGAGTATAAAAAATGAACGTCACTAATGAAAAGGATATGGAGTTGCTTGATAAAGCGGGTAGCACTTCATCGTGCGAGGTGAAATACAAAATCTCGGTGATAATTCCTTGCTTTAATCAGGAGAATTACGTTGACGCGTGCCTTGACTCCATTTCAAAACAGAATTTTGACGGCCTCGAAATAATAATGGTCGATGACGGATCGACGGATCTTACGAGGCAGAAGATAGAAGCCTATCAGGCGAAGCACGCGGAGCTCGATATATTTTACTACTATCAGGACAATGCGGGGCCAGGCGTTGCGCGAAATACCGCGCTCGACAATGCTCACGGCAAATATATCGCTTTTTTGGATTCCGATGACAAGCTTCCCGCTGGCGCGTATAACGCTTTGTTTTATACGGCGGAAAAATATTCGTCCGACATAGTTATAGGCGAATATTTCAGGCGTATAGACGATAAGCCTTGGTATGTTTTCGATTATATCCTTCAATATTGCAAAAATAACGAAGGCAAAAATTGTGCGGGTGATTATATCGTTGCAATAAAAAATCCCTCGCTTTGGAACAGGCTTTTTCGGCGCGAATTTTTAAACGATAACAAGATAAGATTTTTGCCCGAAATGCACGGCGAGGACGTTGTTTTTAATTTGGATGCGGTGAAATATGCGCAACGTATGTACACCACTCAATCAATAGTTTATTGTTATACTAAGCGTACAAGTGCTAAGGATTCGGTTTCGACCAATTGGAATTTAAGAAATTCGTCGTCGCGCCTAAGAGCCATCAAAACGTACACCACGTATTTTGACAGCATTGACAACGTGGAAGCTGAGTATGTCTATTTGACTACGACGGCGGAGTATTTCCTTTCGGGCTTAAATTCGATAAGTGACCCAGAGCTACAAAATACTTTGTTTGAGCAGTTAAAAGAGACCTTGACTATGTATAAGGGCAACGTGAGATACGAAAAGTTTATAGAGCTTATTTTGGGCGTGGAACTCGGCGTTGCGCTATCGCTTTCATATAAGGCGTATAAAATGTTGCTTAATAAAATGCACTCGGGGCAGAAAGCAGCTTCGGGCACGGTTACAAAGTACGTTTCCACGGCAGACCCCGAACGTGTTTTGCAAAGCTTTCGTGACGGCAAGCTGGGCTTCCGCTATATATTGCTGTATTTCAAGGCGTGGCTGGCTTATAAAGTAAAAAGAAAGTCTAAAAAATGAGTTGTTTTGAAGGTGTTGACTATGTGTAATAAAAAGGTAATGAATAAAAGAAAAAAAGTAGCTGTGATTTTTATCTATCTGCAAAACAATTTGGGAGACGATCTCTTTTTGGAGCACCTTTGCCGCCGCTATCCCGCCGTTGATTTTTACGTGATGAAAAGCAACATAAGAAACAGAATGCTTGAAAGCATTGAAAATCTTTATTTTTCCGAAGAAATGCGTGCTTTTTTCCCCGAGTTCGCTATGCCTGAACTTTCGCGCGCCGCGAAAAAATATTACGGCGACTTTGACGCATGCGTCGTGCTCGGTGGTTCTATCTTTATGCAGTTCGATCAGAGCTGGCAGTCGCGGCTTCGTAGCTTTAAAAACAGAACGTCGCTCAATGAGAACACCTACGTATTAGGCGCTAATTTCGGTCCGTTCACTTCGGCGGAATTTTTGACGGCGCATAGGGCGGTATTTTCTAAGATAAAGGACCTATGCTTTCGCGATTCTTTTTCCGCGGCATTTTTTCCCGATTTGCCGAACATAAGATTTGCGCCCGACATTTTGTTTTCGTATAATTTCCCCGAGGAAATATATAAGAAAAAGGCGCGCGCCAAGGATCACATAGCAATATCGGTAATAAACGTTGCGTGGGACGGCAGACCGCTCGCGCAGCTAAGAGCGCTCAAAAAGAATATGGCGGCGTACAGCGATAAGATCGTGGCGCTTTGTTCGGAGATAGCCGCTCGTGGCTTGGGCATTTCTCTCCTTTCGTTTTCGGACAGGCAGGGGGATCTCAAAATTGCACAAAGCATAGAGGCACGCTGTTTGCTCAACGGAGTGACCGACGTTGATGTATATAACTATGACGGAGATACGGACGTGGTGCTCTCGGAGCTTGCTTCCTCTAAGGGAGTCGTGGCGACGCGATTCCACGCTATGGTGCTCGGCTTTCGCCTCGGCAAGCCCGTGTATCCCATAATTTACGATGAAAAGCAAAAGAACGTTCTTCAAGATTTGAATTTCTTCGGCAAATATTGCCGCGTCGAGGATATAGACGAGTTTGATCCACGCGAGGTCGTTGACTGCCTTTTAAGCGAAGAAACGGCGAACACTTTTGACGTAAAATATATCGAAAATGTTTCACGGAGAGCCGAGACTCAATTCGCGGGTCTTGACAAGCTTTTGGAAAGAGAGTGAAAATTATGCAAATAGATAATTTTGCTAAGCGCGTTTCCGAGGCGTATTGCCGCGGCGAAGCTTCGGCGGCGGCGCTCAACGCAATGAACGAGCTATGCTCCAAATATGATATTGAGTCGCGCTTTTCAACCGAGGACACGAAAGAATTGCCGCCGCCAGAGCTTCTGTTTCACGGCGCTTCGGAGGCTGCGCTTTCGTCGATCAATGAAAACGAGCCCAAGGTGAGCGTTATAATTCCGACGTATAACCGAGCCGATTTTTTGTGCAGGTGTATTGACAGCGTGCTCGCTCAAAATTATTCCAACGTGGAAATAATCGTCATTAACGATTGCTCCACCGATGATACCGCGGAGCGCGTCGCCCTTCGCTATGGGGGAGATAAGCGTGTCGTTTATATCGAAAATGAAACGAATCTCGGTCCTGGCGGAAACCGCCGCAAGGCGTATTTAAAGGTCAGTGGCGATTACGTCGTTTTCGCCGATGATGACGATTATTATTTTGAGCCCGAATTTTTCCGCAAGGCCGCCGCTATGTTTATCGATGAGCCATCGCTATCGATGGTTTGCGCAAACAGTATCTTTTTCGACGAGGTAACGGCGACGTTCGATTTCCAGCCCTTGACCTTTTGCGGCGTTATGCAAAGCGAAAAATTTTTATTCGGTTTTAATTCCAAATATCGTAAGCCGAACTCCACTTTTCCCGCCGTATTTAATAAGGCGGCTCTTGACGCGGCAAACTTTGCCGAAATGGAAATGATGAATGACGCTTCAATATATATGCGAGCTGCTTGCTTCGGTAATGTCTGCATGCTCAAAGATTGGGTCGGAGTTTATTGGTTTCACGAGTCGAATATCAGCAAAAACCTTCCGTTCGATTTCATAATTCAAAATCTTAATGAAAAAAACAATATATATGAGCTGGCGTGTAGGCAGTTCGGCGTCAAAAACAAAGAATGGCTCGTTGAGCAACAAATGTACACCATTGCGTATTATATCAACAGCGGTAGTATGTCTCGCGTGAAATATCACCGCCTTAAAAAATGGATAAAGAGCTTCGGCGGTGATGCCAAGCTTGAAATACTAAGTAGGACTAAGCAAAGCTATCGTCGAAAAGCTAAGGCGTAATCAAACAAAATCGCGGAGCTTCCATGCCAAAATTGGTTTTTGAGGCTTCACCTATAAAATCAATCTAAAAAAAATCAAGGTCATCTTTTGAATGACCTTGATTTTTTGTTGCTAACAAAATTTATATTAGATTGCGGCGGGGTTATTATGCTTGCGCATCGCAAGCATTGCTGATATGAGGCCACGCGGCGTGCGAGGCTTTGTACAGGGCTTATTTAAGAACGGAGACCGCGTCGAGTATCGTTTTTTCGAGCGCTTCCTTGCCGTACTTGTCGACGTCGGCTTTGTTCTTTTCGCCGTGCGTCAGGCAGCCCGCGCCGCCGATACAGCCGCCGACGCACGCCATGCCTTCGATGAAGTTGGCGTCGAGGAGGCCTTTGCTCTTTTTGAGGAGCGCGAGCTTGCACGCCTCGATCCCGTCACAGACGGCGGGCTTCACGGCGAAGTCGCTGCCACGTTCGCGAAGCGCTTCGCCGACGGCGTCGGTGAGGCCGCCCGAGCGCGCGAATATTCTGCCGAAGTAGGAGGCGTTGTCGAGGACGTCTTCGCCGAGCGTGGTTATGTCGAGGTCGCGGCTATCGAAGAGGGCTTGGAGCTCTTCAAAGGTCATGACGCTATCGACGTAGGGCTTGACGGTTTCAAGCTGTGCCTCTTCCTTTTTCGCGGTGCAGGGACCGATGAAGACGACACGTGCGGTTTTATCGCCGTCCTTGATGTATTTTGCCAGCGTCGCCATGGGCGAGAGGTTGTGGGAGACGAAGGGGGCGAGGTCGGGGAAGGCGTTCTTGACGTACTTGACGAAGGCGGGGCAACAGGAGCTCGTCAAAAAACCCTTTTCTTCGAGCTCGGCGGACTCGCTCATCGCCACCATATCGGCGCCGAGAGCCGCCTCAACCACCGTGTGGAAGCCGAGGGCTTTGAGCCCCGCGATGACCTGCCCGAGCTTCGCGTAGGAGAACTGACTCGATATCGAGGGGGCGACGAGGGCGTAGACCTTGTACTTGGAGTTGCCCTCGCTCCTCTTGAGGATGTCGATGACGTTGACGAGATACGATTTATCCATTATTGCGCCGAAGGGGCATTGGTAGACGCACGCGCCGCAAGCGGTGCACTTGTCGTTGTCTATTTTCGCCGCCTTATTGTCGTTCATGGATATCGCCTTCACCTTGCAAGCACTCTGGCAGGGGCGTTTACGGCTCACTATCGCGGTGTAGGGGCAGACCTTGGCGCACGCGCCACATTCGATGCACTTCGATTTGTCGATGTGAGCCACGTGGTTGTGGTCGAAGCTTATCGCGCCGCGCTTGCAGACGTCCTCGCAACGGTGCGCCAAGCAACCGCGGCACGCGTTCGTCACCTCGTAGCCGCCGACGGGGCATTCGTCACAGGCGAGCTCGATGACCTCAATGACGTTGGGATTCTCCTTGTCGCCCCCCATCGCCACCTTGATGCGCTCGCCGATGATGGCGCGCTCCTTGTAGACGCAGCAGCGCGTCGTCGCTTCCTTCCCTGGGATAATTATCTTGGGAATATCCATAATGTTTTCGAGCAGGGTGTCGTTCCACGCCTGTCTTGCGACCTCGCGAAGCACCTTGTATTTCAGGTGTTGCACCTTGGTATCGAATTTTCTCATTGTTTGACCATGCCTTTCAATTTCAATTACGGAAGCCGAAAGCTTGTGAACTTCGTCTTCGGAGCTTCGCGCCCGTGGCGCGGAGTGCAAGCCTTGCGTCGGCTTCCTTTTGTGAGGTCTGCTCATTGCGTCGCTTCGCACTCAAAAGCTTTATGCGCGAGCACGCACGAGCATAAAAGTTGAGATTTGTTTTTTGCCACTTTGGGCAAGGCTCGTTTTTGCGACACGCCCCCGCGCTTAAAGCGGATAACTTTATACGCGAGCATAAAGGTTGAGCCTTGATTTTGCTCGCATTATGTAAATAAATATTTGTGTTACGCGTTGCTGCGTTTAAAATGCTCTATGCGCGGGCGCGCGTGAACTTAAAAATAGCTGACCTTTATTCTTTTGCCCATTTTTTTGAGGCAAGCCGACAGCTCGTCAACGAGATTCATCTTTATGCTGAAATTTATCGGGAGCTCGGGGTTTTGGTGCGCGGGGTTTATCGCGCGCCCAACGAAGAAGTTGATATCCGTCGCCTCTTCAAAGAGGAGGCGCGCAATTTGCGAGGCTCCGTCGTGCTTGAAATTCCACTGCTCGTAGAGCTTATTTTCAGCGAGGTAGTCCTTCGCGTATTCAACGACGCGGTTGACCGTTATGACCCCCTCGGTCACGAGGTCGACGCCCTCTATCTCCGCCGTGGGCGGTATATCGGAGCGCTCAAAATTGAGGCTCGCCTTGACGGGCTTCCCGAGATATTTCGCCACGATGGACGAGGTAGTTCCGCCGCAAACGATGTGCTTGCCCTCCTTGGAGAAGAAGAGCGACATCATGCGGTCACAGTCGTCACGATTGAAGGGAGGGCCGAAGAGCATATTCATCGGGACGCGCCGCCGAACCTTGACGATACAGGCGGTGGCGTCGTCTCCTGGCTTTCCGCCGTAGAGGCGATTGACCTCGTCGATAAGTATCGTGGAGAGCGTTTTCGCGGTGTAGCCCGCGGGGGCTAAGCCTTCCATAAAGGTGATTATCTCCTCGCGCTTCCAGCCGAAGTTGTAGGCGGAGCCGATGCCCGCGTGGGGGCAACCGTCGCTCATCGCGATAAATATATCGTTTTCGCGCAATTTGATATTCGATTTGAAGATACGCTTTCCGCCTATGTTCGTTTCCGTTTTCGGGTAGTCGTAATTCTCGTCGTCGCGAATGAGGATGACGTGCGGGTTGTCGTACTGAATTATTTCGGCGGTGTCGGTATTCTTTATATCGAGGATTGTAAAGGTGGAGTAGGCGACTCCGCGCTGGGAGCAAACGGGAAGCGTGGCGGCTATCGTGGCAACGCACTCTTCGAGGGGCAAGCCCTCCGCCATCATCGTGGAGATTATCTTCGAGGTGAGCGTTGAAAGTATGCTCGCCTTAACGCCGCTCCCGAGCCCGTCCGCCAAGACGATGACGGTGGAGCCGCCGCTCTCCTCGACGACGTCGAGATGATCGCCGCATAGCTCCTCGCCGAAGTGGTTAATGCTTTTAAAGCCAATGTCGGCGCAAAGATCATTCATCGGTGATGGACTCCTTCAATTTTGAGAGGGCTATCTTGGTCTCCGCCGCGGTTTCGCCGAGCAGGGAGGCGATCTCTTGTACGATGCGCATCTGCTTTTCGACGACGCGATCGGCGACCTCAACGGTCTGGCGGCTGATATTTTCCTTCTTCTCGCGCTCGTTCTCCTCGTCGGTTATATCGCGCATAATGCCTATTAGGAGATGCGAGTCCTTGACGTGGACGACGGTCTGCTCAACGTATTTTCCGTATTCCGCGAGGTAGGCGCGCCTGTTGCGAACGTTTCTTCCCGTCCGCAAAACGTCGACGAAGACGGTGGGATCGAGTATTCGCACCACCTGGTCTCCGAGAACGTCGGAGGCGGAGCGAATGTTCATAATCTTTCTCGCGGCGGCGTTTATCTGTTGAACTTCAAGATCTTCGTTGAGGACGATGAGCCCGTTGGGCGAGTTCTTAACTATCGTGTCCGAGAAGCTTTCCGCCTTATCTTTGAGGAAGGGGAGACACATGGAGATCTCCGCCTTGCCGCGGAATATCGCGACGGCTTTTTCGCGGCAGGTGTTGTAGCCGCAGGAGCCACAGTTCAATTCGTCGGAGGGCTTAAATTTGCCCATGCGGCGCAGGATGGCGGCTATTTCGTCCTCGGTGGGGGTTTCCACGTCGCGCGGTATGGCGCCGTGGCGCTTTCTTATCGTTTCGGGATCGACGGGGGCAACGCGGAAGTCCTTTTCGCCCGCAAATTCGGCGACGGCGACGTAGCCCGAAACGGGCGTTGCACGGTGCTTTTCCATGACGGGGCCGCCGATACAGCTGCCGACACAGGCGGACATTTCGATGAAGCATTTATGTATCTTGCCGCTTTCGATGTCGTGGAGCGCGGCGATGCAGTTTTCCGTTCCGTCGATGGCCAAGTAGGTGTAGTCGGGGAGGCGCTCCGTCATCGTTTTAAGTATTCCGCCCGTGGTGGGGAAGAAGCGCGCGCGGCTCTCGTCGTTCTTGATGATTTCGCGGCGGAGCTTGACGTGCTCCGCTTCGAGCCATTTGGTAAGCTCCTCGAAGGTGAGCACCGCGTCGACGACGTCGCCGCCGAATTCCGCCTCGTCCTTCTTCGCTATGCAGGGACCGATGAAAACGGTCTTGGCTTTGGGCTCGCGGCGCTTGATATCGAGGCAATGCGCCGTCATGGGGGAGACCACGTCGGCGAGGCTTCCTATGCAGGAGGGGAAGTATTTTCTGACGAGCAGATTGATGGACTGACAGCAGGACGAGATGATGACGTCGCGCTTCTCCTCGCGGAGCAGGCGTTCGTACTCGCGCTTAACGATGGTGGCGCCTACTGCGGTCTCTTCAACCTCGGTGAAGCCGAGGGAGAGAAGCGCCTCGCGCATCGCCTCGATGCCGACGCCCTCGTAGTTGGCGATGAAGGAGGGAGCAAGGCTGACGTAGACGGGGTCTCCGCTCTGTATCAGCACCTTGACCTTCTCGGTCTCGTCCACTATTTGCTTGGCGTTTTGCGGGCAAACGGCGAAGCATTTTCCGCAATGGATACATTCGCTTTCTATGATGTGCGCCTGATTGCCCGAGAAGCGTATCGCCTTGACGGGGCAATAGCGTATGCACTTATAGCAGTTTTTGCAATTTGATTTTTTGAGTGTAAGGCTCGAAGCCATTTAAGCCTTCCTTTCCGCTTCTATCGGAGCCAAAACGTGCTCGTTGAAGAACTCCTTGAAGCTCTCGCGGGTAACGCCCGTGTAAATATCGTCGTTTATCTGAACGGTAACGCCGATGCGATTGCATTTTCCTATGCAGAAGCTACCCGCCAGTGTCACCTCGTCCTCTATCCCGTGCTCGGCGATGGCTTTTTGCAGGAGCTCAACGATCTCCGCGGAGCCTTTGAGGTGACACGAGCTGCCGACGCATATTTGAATTATAAGCATACGAACTCCATTCCGCCGCCTCGCGGGCGGCGATGAGGTATTTAAAGAAGCGGGGCTGCCGCGCGGCAGAGGCTTTGCCCTCGCGAGCCGTGGCTCCGAAAGAGCTTGTGAAGCTTCTGCCTTGCGATAGCCCCTATTGCTTAGACCCGAGGAAGAACGTTCTTTTCAAAGAAATCGCGTACCGTTTCGGGGCTGACGGAGAAAAATTCATCGTCCACCGTGACGCAAACGCCTTGCTGGCACTTGCCCATGCAGAAGGTGCCGCCGAGCTCAACCTTGTCGCCGAGCTTCGATTCAGCTATGAGATATTGAAGCTCTTCGACGACCTTGCGAGAGCCCTTGATGTGGCAGGAGCTTCCTATGCACACCGTTATTTTAAGCTTTGTTTTCATCTTTTTCTTCCTTTACATTCATTTACAATACGATGCAATATGCAATTATTCGTAATCTACGACGTTGACCCAGGAGAGCAGGAACTCGCGCTCCTTCTCGTTGCCCTTAACGGACTGGGAAGCGGCAACTATCGGCATCCACTTTTGCACGTATCTCTTCTCCGTTCCGCTCTTTTCACAGAAAACGTCGAGGTAGCGCTCGGCGCCTTCGATGTCGCCGTTCAGCCAGAAGAGCAGATACGTTCTCGCCACGTCGGCGGAGGCGTTGCCCTGCGTCGCGTGAGACCAGTCGAGGATATAGGGCTTCCCGTCGTCGGTGATTATCACGTTCGAGGGGTTGAAATCGCCGTGGCAAAGCTTATTGTGCTTCGGCATACCTTCGAGGCGCGTGTGGAGGTCGTACCTCGTCGTTGCATCGAGGTCGGAGGCGAGTATCTTTCTGTTCATCTTCTCTTTGAGCTTGCTAAGCATCGGGCATACCTTCGAGTGCACCGCGAGCTGTATATCAACGAAGAGGTCGATATATTCCGCCTTCTTTTCGGGGCTCTCCTCCATAAGCTGCGCGAGCGTCTTTCCCTTGATATACTCGGAAACGATAGCCCACTTGCCGTCCACCGTTCTTATTTCGAGTATCTTGGGGACGTTGAGCCCCGTTTCCTCAACGCGCGCCTGATTAAGCGCCTCGTTGAGGATATCGGCCTTGGAATAGCCCTCCGCGAAGACTTTGACCACGGTATCGCCGTCGCGATAGACCGTCTTATTGTTTCTGACTGCAATTATTCTGTCGAGCTTCATATCTATCCCTCCTTATGCCTTTTTACCCTTGCGGTAAACCTTTTTTATCTCGTATCCCGTCTCCCTCCCCGAAACGCCGCCCGTCGGCATATCGCATTCAACTAAGTGCTTGCCGTAATAGGCGTTG
>CAYSUO010000021.1:13186-26695 GCA_964434325.1 uncultured Ruminococcus sp. | reverse complement strand
CACTTTTTCTATTCTCTTTTTCCCTTTTCAGTCTCACATCAATTGTAACATTACACGATGACTTCGTGATAATTTTTTGCGGGGCTTGACAAAATCGCAAATTTCATATATACTATATATCGTATGTAGAACTACGAGGGGCTTTGCCCCGCAAAAGCTGTGAACGGAATGAGTAACACGTAACGCGACCCGAAGAGAGGGGACGGTGGGTGCAAGTCCTCGGCGCGCCGTGCGAAGCTATCCGCGAGCTTCGGAGAGATCCCATGTGCTAAGCTCCGACGGTGCGCCCGTTAAAGCGCGGTGCTCTTTGAGCACGTGAGGGAGTTATCCGCGAGGAGCTCCGAATAGCGGTGGTAACACGATGATTCGTCCGCGGCGATTTTCGCCGCGGCTTTTTGTCTTTTGTCGTGAAGGGCTTTGGCTTTTTGAAAGGCAATACTTAAAAGTAAATTCAGGGGCTTGCGCGAGGCGGTGACGCCGACGCGGGCGGAAAGGAACGATATGAACGTTAAAATTTTAAAGCTCATCGAGAGCGATGCAAGGCTTACCGAAAAGGATATTGCAACGATATGCGGGCTCGATGAAGCCGAGGTGCGAGCGGAGCTTGCGAGCATGGAGGCGGACGGCATCATACGCGGCTACAAGGGAATAGTGGACTGGGACAAGGCGAACACCGACAGCGTAAGCGCCATCATCGAATTGAAGGTGACGCCGAAGGCGGAGCGCGGCTTCGAGGACGTTGCCGCGCGCATAGCGGAATATCCCGCCGTGGAGTCCGTTTTCCTCATGTCGGGCGCTTGCGACCTGCACGTCGTTGTTCGCGGAAAGACGTTTCAGGAGGTCTCGTCCTTCGTGGCGCGGGAGCTCGCCACGATAGACGCTGTGACCTCGACCGCGACGCAATTCATAATGCGCCGCTACAAGGACTTCGGCGTTAAGCTGATCGATTCCGATGACGATGGGCGAGGTAACATTTTATTATGATAGATTATTCCAAGCTGCTCTCCGAGACCGTCGTCAATATGAAGCCGTCGGGCATACGAAAGTATTTCGATATTGCCAACACCTTGGACGGCGTCATTTCCCTCGGCGTCGGTGAGCCCGATTTCCGCACGCCGTGGCAGGTGAGGAGCGCGGGCATTCGCTCCTTGGAGCGCGGCGCGACGCGCTACACGGCAAATCGCGGGCTCGAAGAGCTGCGGCGCGAGATAGCCACCTACGTGGCACGTAAATACGAGGCACGGTACGCACCCGAGAGCGAGGTCTTAGTCACCGTGGGCGGGAGCGAAGCCATCGACGCGGCGATACGCGCCGTCGTCAACGTTGGAGACGAGGTCATAATACCGCAACCGAGCTACGTATGCTACGAGCCGATAACGCGCCTCGCGGGCGGCGTTCCCGTGATAATAGAAACAAAGGCGGAAAACGAATTCAAGTTGACCGCGGAGGAGCTTACCGAAAAGATAACGGAAAGGACGAAGGCGCTCATTCTGCCGTACCCGTGCAACCCGACGGGGGCAATCATGGAGCGGGGCGACCTCGAAAAGCTCGCCGCCGTGCTGGCGGACAAAAACATCTTAGTCATATCCGACGAGATATATGCGGAGCTCACCTTTTCCGACGAGCGCCACGTGAGCATCGCCTCCCTGCCCGCGATGAAGGAGCGCACCGTGCTCATCAACGGCTTTTCCAAGGCATTTTCGATGACGGGCTGGCGCCTCGGCTACGCGTGCGGCCCCGCCGAGATAATCAAAGAGATAACCAAGATCCATCAATATGCCATAATGTGCGCGCCCACCACCTCGCAGTATGCCGCCATCGAGGCGCTTCGCTCGTGCGACGAGGAAGTCGAACGTATGCGCGAGGAATACGACGGCCGCCGCCGCATTATCGTCAACGGCTTCAACGAGCTGGGGCTCACTTGCCGAGAGCCTCGCGGCGCCTTCTACGCCTTCCCCTCGATAAGCTCAACTGGGATGACGAGCGACGAGTTTTGCGAGCGGCTTCTCTATTCCAAGCGCGTCGCCGTCGTTCCTGGGACGGCTTTCGGAATGAGCGGCGAGGGCTTCGTCCGCGCCTCGTACTGCTACTCCATAGAACACATCAAGGAAGCTCTCGCGAGAATAGGCGAGTTCCTTAAAGAGATACGGTAGCGTGTAACGTTATCGATTAAAAAGCTCTCGCATTGTAAACTTAAATTTACAATGCGAGAGCTTTTTGGCTTTATAAAACAGTATCAGGCTTTAAACTGCTCTGCGACTTTGCAAAACGTGCCCACGGAGAGTCGCGAAGCTATGGCGAGGCACTGATTGGCGCGTGAAATACGTTCGTAAAGCTCGCTCACTGAGAGGCGAAGCCTTTTTACGAAGTGCCTCTTTACGGCACGAAGTTTGTTTGCAAAGCCCGCCCACGGGAGCTACAAGAGCTTTTCAGGAATTATCCAGCCGAGGTCCTCGGGGGCGGTGTCCTTGCCGAGCGAGCCGTTGTATTTTCCGTTCGTGTGCCAGGCGCTCGTGGCGTAGGCGGAGCTTCCGAATTGAAGCTTCATGCGAAGCGGCGTATCGTCGCGCCAGCCACATTTTGCGCGAGAGATTTTAAGAAGATAATGCGTTCGCACCTCGCCCTTTGTCGCCGTGAGCTCATATTTGGAAAGCGTTTCCCGCCTCTTGTCGCCAAAGACGGATTGGTGCGAGGCGGCTTCGCGGTGAAGGGCGATGCCGCTTTCGTCGAAGAAGATGGCGGTGTCGGGGCGGAGGAGCCGATATTCAAAGGCGGCGTGCACCGTGGTGCCTTGTGGGGCGTCGATGTCGAGAAATATATGCTCGTCGTCGTAGCAGAGAGCAAAATCGCCCTCGGCCCCGATGCTTGCGCGCTCCGCTTCGTTAAGCTCGCATCTCTTTATGAAATATGCGCCTGCGGGAATAGCTCCGTTGATCCTTCCGCGATAAAATTCCAAAGGGGCGAGCCCTTTTTCGATGCGCTCGCGCACCTCGGGAAATTCCGTGCTCAAAAGCTTTTTGAGGCTTTCTGTGCGGTGGTCGAGCTTTTCAGGAAAGAACTTGAAGCCCTCCGCCTCGGAGTGATAGCCGAGGCGCGCGTCTTGGAGGCAGAGCTCTTTCATGGCTTGCGAGTTTTCAATCTCGGTGCGAACGAGCTCTTCGAGGAGGCGAAGCTTTTCGCGTGGGGAGCCCACGCCGCGCCCGAGCTCGTCGCGCAAGCTATAAAAGCGCAAAATGTTGAGCCCCGAGGCGAAGAGAATATCGAGGGCGGCGGCGACGGTGTAGAGCTCGACGTCGGTGTACGCCTTCATCTTTTCCATGCCGCGCCGCCAAAGCGCCGATATGCGTTCCACGAGCGTTATCGCTTCGGGGAGCGTGTGCCCCTGCCAAAGCGCCTCGTGGATGCGGTCGCCCTCGGGCATATCGAGGAGCTGCCAGCTTCGCGGCAGGGAGGCGTCGCGCGGCTTTAAGGAGAGCTCCCAGACGACGCCGTCGTGCATGGGGCCGTAGTAGCTGAACATTATGTTGATGGGATAATTGACGTAGGCGCTCTCAAAGAGCTCGAAGGCTTCGGCGAGCCCCGCGGCGCGGCTTTTGCCAACGTAGAGAGCGGCTAAGCCTTCTATGAAGGCACGCTTATCGGAAAAGTTGTTGCAGAAGGCGAGCTCTCCCGCCGCCCGACTCATGACGGAGGGGTAATTGCCAAAGTACCAGCATTGCATAACGCCTTCAACTCCCCACCCGTGCGCCGTTTTATACTTATCGAATATTATTCCAGGGGCGGGAATGTAGGGGACGGTCGCCAATTCGTGCGAGCAGCAGATTTGCATTTTTGCAAATAGATGTTTACCGTTCTCGTTGGCTACACGTGCCGTTTCGCGAAAGAGCTGAGAGGGGCCGACGTAGGAGAGCCAATAGTCTATCGCCTCGCGCGTTTTGCCGAGCTGTTCCTCGTAGCCGAGGTCTTCAAAGTTTTGCATAAGCATAACGTCGCTCGGGGCATGGCGAACGTAGTCCTTGACGTCATCGAGCTTCCACTCGCGGTGCGCGTACGTCCAGCTGATGAACTCGGCGCCCGTTCCCGCACGGCGTATACCTTCTTTTATAATATCCACGCTTTTTGCGAGCGCCGCACCGCGCGAGAGCTTGGAGCAACGCGGGCACGACGAGAAATGATCCGCCGAGGCGCAAGTCGTTAGCCGTTCGCCCGCCGTGATGTCGATGTAGCCGCCGAGCTTCGGGACGGCTCGGAAGATCTTCTCCGTCGCCTCGACGAGGTAGCCGCGCCCCGCCTCGGTCAGGGGGCACACCGAGTGATAGGAGACGTGGCCCTCAACGAATGGCGCCGCCCCCAGCATTTCGGGATGAGCCGCGGCGAGGTCACCCAAAAGATAGTTGGGCTCCATCGCGAAAATGTACACCTTGATACCGTAGCGTGCGCATTTATCCACGACTGCCGTCAGCTTTTTTATTCTCGCGGCGCTTCCCGCGCCGTCGTATTCGGGGATATAGCTTGACGAGGTTAGAGCGCGGAAGCTCGTGTATATCCATATTCCGTTCGTGCCGTCGTGCGCTATTCTGTTCAGGTATTCGTCGGGGTAGTAGTCCACGTCGTCCGAGAGCTCATCGCCGTTTTTCGGCGGCCTATTGGTCGGGCTGAAAAAGCCGCGCGTTATGCGCGTCCTCATCGTGGGCGCCCGTTCAATCTCCTCTTTTCCGAGAAATGCCCCCTCTCTTGAAAGAAACTCGTCCTCGATGAAAAATATACCGCGGCGCGCGCCCTCGGTGTCTGCCGCAATGATACGGCAGAGGCTTTCGCTTGGAACGATACGGTAGCTCTCGTGCGCTCCGCCCGCCTCGTATTCGAGGCGGAGCTCGTAGCGCGCCCCGCCTATTTCGCATATCTCGGCAAAGCGCTTAAAATCCTCCGCCGCCGTTTCCAAAAGCCCCTCGAGATCGGGAAAGTGCGAGTTCAGATATATCCCGCGGCAGTCGTATTCCGCCTCTTCGGCTTCTCTTTCGCCGAAGCCGCGCGGCTTTTTATCCCAGAGCGGGGCGCGTAGCCCGTTAACAAAGTCGAGCGGCGGTTGTCGGTCAAAAAACGGATCTCTTCTTGGCATAGCTCCTCCTCGCTCGCGCCTCGGAAGCCCGTGCTCCGCTTGCTCGATGCGCGAGTATAATGGTTTATTTTATTGTACTGCTTTTTTCGTCTCTTTTCCTTGATATTTTTGACGGCTTCAAGGCGTGAGCACGATTTTTTTGATATTCATGCGTGTTTTGGCGGCAGTGCTCGGGTTGCAACGAGTCAAGCGCTGTCGTTTTAATAATAGCATAACGGAAAGCTCGCGTCAAGAGCCGTTTATTTTAAAACATTCACCGAAAGGCGTATAATTTATTTGCAAGGTGTTTTGCTGAATTTCTGCTATTTAAACCGTTCGCGGCGTAGCTTTGCGCGGCAATGAGTCAAAATCTATCATTTTATTCTAATAGAATAAGCGCCTTAAAAGCTTTGCGCTTCTTTGAAGCGCCGCGTTGACGAGTGAAATTTCGCAAAAGCGACAAAGGGGAGAAAAATACGGGGAGTATTTTTTCACTTTTGAACTATTGACAACGGGCTCCTTTTATGATAAAATTTATAAGATAAGAAACGTTGAGGCAAGCGACGACGGAACGGAGAAGAAAATGACGTACTTCCTTAAAGACGCGAAGATATATGAGAACGGCACAATGAATACGCGAAGCGTGTTTTTTGACGGTGCCGTGCTTTCTCCCTTTTTCTCCGACGAGGGTGGCGTGCCCCGTAACGTCGAAGTTATCGAAAATTGCATTATTTTACCTGGCTTTTGTGATGTGCACGTCCATTTCCGAGAGCCAGGTTTTTCTTATAAGGAGACGATGGAGAGCGGAACGGCGGCGGCGGCGCACGGCGGCTACACCGCGGTCCTGACGATGCCCAACCTTAACCCCGCGCCCGACGGACGCGCGGGCGTTGAAGCACAGCTTGCCGCGATAAGGCGCGGCGCGCGGGTGAACGTTTATCCTTATGGCACGATAAGCCGCGGCGAGCTCGGAGCGGAGCTCTCCGATATGGAAGACATTGCGGATAGCGTCGTCGCATTTTCGGACGACGGGCGCGGCGTTCAATCGCCGCAGCTGATGGAGGAGGCGATGGTGCGCGCTCGCGTGCTCGGCAAAATCATTGCCGCCCATTGCGAGGGCAACGAGCTCCTTCGCGGCGGCTATATCCATGACGGAGAATATGCGGCGCGGCACGGGCACCGCGGAATATGCTCGGAGAGCGAATACGGGCAGATAAGAAGAGACCTCGAATTAGCTCGCAGAACGGGCGCCGCGTACCACGTGTGCCACGTTTCCGCGAAGGAGAGCGTCGCCATGATACGCGAGGCGAAGCGCGAGGGGCTGGACGTTACGTGTGAGACGGCGCCGCACTACCTGACGCTGGACGAGGGAGACCTCGAAGAGGATGGGCGCTTCAAGATGAATCCGCCGCTTCGGAGCGCGGCGGATCGCGAAGCCCTCGTCGCGGGGGTGCTTGACGGAACGATAGATATGATAGCCACAGATCACGCGCCGCACAGCGCGGAGGAAAAGTCGCGAGGGCTTGAAAAGAGCCTCATGGGCGTCGTCGGGCTTGAAACGGCTTTCCCCGTTTTGTATACGCGCCTCGTTGAGACGGAGACGGTGCCGATGGAGCTCATCGTGCGCCTGCTTTGCGACAACCCGCGGAGGCGCTTCGGAATAGAGGGAGACGCGGGCTTCACGGTGTTCCAAACGGGGGTCAGCGAGCGGGTGGAGCCGAACGAGTTCCTTTCCAGAGGGCGGGCAACGCCCTTTGAGGGGCACGTCGTTCACGCGCGCTGCCTCGCAACGGTGCTGAACGGAAAAACGGTATATAAAGATGAAAAATATTTTGGAGGATAAAAGAAATGGCTAAGAGGACGGATATCAAAAGGGTGATGATAATAGGCTCGGGCCCCATCGTCATCGGTCAGGCGGCGGAGTTTGACTATGCGGGAACGCAGGCGTGCCTCGCCTTGAAGGAGGAGGGCTACGAGGTCATTCTCGTGAACTCCAACCCCGCCACCATAATGACGGACACCGCGATAGCGGACAAGGTGTACATGGAGCCCCTGACGCTCGAATACATTGCCAAGATAATAAGATATGAGCGCCCCGACGCGATAGTCCCTGGCATAGGCGGGCAAACGGGGCTCAATATGGCGATGCTCCTTGAAAAGAAGGGCATACTCAAAGAGAGCGGCGTTGAGCTGCTTGGAACGTCGAGCAGGAGCATAGAGCGCGCCGAGGATCGCGAGCTCTTCAAGGAGCTTTGCGAGGCGATAGGCGAGCCCGTTATTCCTTCCGATATAGCGAATACGGTGGAGGAAGCCGTTGCGGTGGCGGAGAAGATAGGCTATCCCGTTGTGCTTCGCCCCGCCTTTACTCTCGGCGGCACGGGCGGCGGCTTCGCTTACAACGAGGACGAGCTCCGCGCCCTTTCCGTCGGTGCTTTGGCGGCGTCTCCCGTCAAGCAGGTGCTCGTCGAAAAGAGCGTTAAGGGCTTCAAGGAGATAGAGTTCGAGGTCATGCGTGACGGCGAGGACAACGCGATAACGATATGCGGCATGGAGAACATAGATCCCGTCGGAGTTCACACGGGAGACAGCATCGTCGTCGCTCCCATTATGACGCTTAACGAGCACGATCTCAAAATGCTCAACGACAGCGCGATAAAGCTGATACGCGAGCTCAAAATAGAGGGCGGGTGCAACGTGCAGTTTGCGCTCAACCCCACCTCGTCCGAATATTATCTCATCGAAGTCAATCCCCGCGTTTCGCGGAGCTCGGCGCTTGCCTCGAAGGCGAGCGGATATCCGATCGCCCGCGTGACGGCGAAGATAGCCGTTGGAATGACGCTCGACGAGATAGAGGTGGCGGGTACGCGCGCGTCCTTTGAGCCGACGCTCGACTACGTGGTGGCGAAGTTCCCGCGCTTCCCCTTCGATAAATTTACGACCGTGCCGAACAAGCTGGGAACGCAGATGAAGGCGACGGGCGAATGCATGAGCATCGGCGCAAATCTCGAAGAGTGTATGCTCAAAGCGGTGCGCTCGCTGGAAATCGGCGTTTGCCACTTCGCAATGCGCAAATTTGAGACGATGAGCGACGCGGACAAGCTCGAATACATAAGAGAATTTCACGACGACAACATCTTCGCGATAGCGGAGCTGCTTCGCGGCGGACACACGGTGGCGCGGATCGCCGAGATAACGCAGATAACGACCTTCTTCCTCGAAGCCGTCAAGCGGATAACGGATATGGAGGCACGCCTCGCGGCGGCTCGCGGCGACACGAAGCTCCTTCGCGAGGCAAAGACGATGGGCTTCTCGGATAAGTTTATCGCAAGGCTCTGGGGCACGAGCGAGAGGGAGATCGCGGGCATGCGGCGCGAAGAGGGTATCATTCCCGCCTTCCGCATGGTGGACACGGCGCACGTGGGCGCGTATATCCCGTACTTCTATTCCTCCTACACGGGCGAAAATCAGTCGCGCCTTACCGACAAGAAAAAGATAGTCGTTCTCGGAGCGGGCCCCATCAGAATAGGGCAGGGCGTTGAATTTGACTATTCGACGGTGCACGCGGTGATGACGATACGCAAACTCGGCTACGAGGCGATAATCATCAACAATAACCCCGAGACGGTCTCCACGGACTATACGACGGCGGATAAGCTCTACTTTGAGCCGCTTACCGTCGAGGACGTGATGAACGTCATTGATTTTGAAAAGCCCGACGGCGTTATTGCCTCCCTCGGCGGGCAGACGGCGATAAACCTCGCCGCCCCCCTCGCGGAGCGCGGCGTTAAGATAATAGGAACGGATTGCGAGGCGATAGAGCGCGCCGAAAACCGCGACGCCTTTGAAAAAATACTCGTGGAGCTCGGTATTCCCCAGCCGAAGGGACAAGCCGTCACCAAGATTGAGGACGGCGTTCGCGTTGCGAGCGAGATCGGCTACCCCGTCCTCGTTCGCCCCAGCTTCGTTCTCGGCGGCCGCGCCATGCAGCTCGTCGGCAACGAGGAGCAGCTTCGCCACTATTTACGCACGGCGGTCGAGATAGACGAGGATAAGCCCGTCCTCGTTGACCACTACATTCAGGGCAAGGAGGTCGAGGTTGACGCGATATGCGATGGGCGCGACGTTTTCGTTGGCGGTATCATGGAGCTCGTCGAGCGCACCGGCATCCACTCGGGCGACAGCATAAGCGTTTACCCCTCGTACAGCATATCGAACAAGGTCAAGGGCAAGATACTTTCCTACTCCAAAATGCTCGGGCTCGGGATAGGCATAGTTGGTCTATTCAACATACAGTTCATCGTCGACGCGAACGACGACGTTTATATCATCGAGGTAAACCCGCGCTCCTCGCGCACCGTCCCGTTCCTCTCAAAATCGACGGGCTACTCCTTGGCGGATATCGCCACCGAGGTCATCATGGGCAAAACGCTTAAAGAGCTCGGGATATTTGACCTTTATCCCGAAGAAAAGAAGCGCTGGTATTGCAAGGTGCCCGTGTTCTCCTTCAAGAAGATAAGCGGCATTGACGCGTACCTCTCCCCCGAGATGAAATCGACGGGCGAGGCGATAGGCTACGACGACGATCTTTACAGAGCCTTCTACAAGGCGCTTCAAGCGTCGGGAATGACGGTGCAGAATTACGGCACGGTGTTTGTTACGATAGCGGACGCGGATAAGGCGGAGGCGCTTCCCCTGATACGCCGCTTCTATAACCTCGGCTTTAACATTGAGGCGACGGCGGGAACGGCGCGCTTCCTCAAAGAAAACGGCATACGGACGAGGGTGAAGCAGAAGATAAGCTCGGGCTCGGACGATATTCCGAAGGCGATAAGGCAGGGGCATATCGCCTACGTGATAAACACGAGCGACGTTGCTTCGACGGACGAGAAGAAGGACGGGCACGAGATCCGCGCCTTGGCGGTTGAAACGGGGACGACGATGTTCACCTCGCTCGACACCGTGCGTATCCTGCTCGACGTTTTGGAAGACATAACTATAACGATATCGACGATAGATGCAAAATGAAAACAAGTATATTTGAACTTAAAGAAAATAAAAAAATAGCCGCCAACACCTACAAGTGGGTGCTCACGGGCGATACGGCGGATATCGCGCGCCCTGGGCAATTCGTCAATGTGAAGCTGGACGGGTTTTATCTTCGCCGCCCCATCTCCGTTTGCAACGCTTCGGGCGATGAGCTCACCCTGATATTTAAGGCGGTGGGCGCGGGGACGGAAAAGATGGCGCGCGCCTCCGTCGGTGATAGCTTCGACGTTATGACGGGGCTCGGCAACGGCTACGACCTTGATGCCGCGGGTGACGCGCCGCTCCTGATAGGCGGCGGCGCGGGAGTTCCCCCACTTTATATGCTGGCGCGCGAGCTCGTGGCGCACGGCAAAAAGGTCACCGCCGTCATCGGCTTCGGCACGGCGGCGGAGGTGTTCTATCGGGAGGAGCTTGAAGCGCTCGGCGTTCGCGTCCTCGTGGCGACGGCGGATGGGAGCCTCGGCACTCGCGGCTTCGTTACCGACGCCATGCGCGGCGTTGAATACAGCTATTTTTACACCTGCGGCCCCGAGCCCATGCTGAAAGCCGTCTACGACGCGACGGCGACGGAGGGCGAATTTAGCTTCGAGGAGCGCATGGGCTGCGGCTTTGGCGCCTGCATGGGCTGCACCTGCAAAACGAAATATAAAAACAAGCGCATCTGCCGCGACGGGCCCGTGCTTAAAAAGGGGGAGATAGTATGGTAAGCTTAAAGACCGAGCTTTGCGGAATAACGCTCGACAACCCCGTTATTCCCGCGAGCGGCACCTTCGGCTTCGGCTATGAATTTGCCGAGCTCTACGACATCAACGTTCTCGGAACGCTCTCCTTCAAGGGGACAACGCTCGACGGGCGCTTCGGCAACCCGACGCCGCGTATCGCCGAGGTTGAAGGCGGAATGTTGAACGCCGTCGGCCTTCAAAACCCAGGCGTCGATAAAGTCATCGCCGAGGAGCTTCCGAAGCTTTACCGCGTGTTCAACAAGCCCGTTATGGCGAACGTCAGCGGTTTTTCAATAGAAGAATATACCGAAACCGTCGAAAAGCTTGACGGCGAGGAGAGGATAGGCTGGTTTGAGGTCAATATCTCCTGCCCCAACGTTCACGGCGGCGGAATGAGCTTCGGCACCTCGCCCGAGGCGGCGGGCGCCGTCACCGCCGCGGTGAGGCGTGTAACGAAAAAGCCGATAATAATCAAGCTTTCGCCAAACGTGACAGACATCGTGGCGATAGCGAAGGCATGCGAGGCGAACGGCGCGGATGGCGTCAGCCTCATCAACACCCTGATGGGTATGCGCATAGACCTTAAAAGGCGCCGCCCCGTTATCGCCAATAAGACGGGCGGCTTCTCGGGCCCCGCGATAAAGCCCGTGGCGGTGCGCATGGTCTACCAGGTCTACGAGGCGGTGAAGATCCCCATCGTGGGCATGGGAGGCATAGCCACGGCGGATGACGTTTTGGAGATGATGCTCGCGGGGGCGCGCGCCGTCGAAGTGGGGGCGGAAAACCTCGTTAACCCCTATGCGTGCCGCGATATCATCGCCGCGTTGCCCGCCGCGATGGAGAAATACGGCATAAAAGACATTACCGAAATCATAGGAGGAGCACACTGATGGGAAAAGACGTTATAATCGCTTGCGATTTTTCAAGCGCGGAGGAAACCTTTAAGTTCCTCGATAATTTTAAAGGGAGAAAACCCTTCGTCAAGATAGGCATGGAGCTCTACTACGCCGAGGGTCCCTCGATAGTCCGCGAGATAAAAGCGCGCGGGCACAAGATATTTCTCGATTTAAAGCTACACGATATTCCGAACACGGTCAAAAAAGCGATGGCGGTGCTCTCGCGGCTCGATGTCGATATGTGCAACCTGCACGCGGGCGGCACGGTGGCGATGATGGAGGCGGCAGTTGAGGGCTTGACGCGCCCCGACGGAACGCGCCCCCTGCTCATCGCCGTCACCCAGCTGACCTCGACGAGCGAGGAGAGAATGAAGAGCGATCTTTTGATAGACGAGCCGCTTAACAAGGTCGTTATGCACTATGCGGAATGTGCGAAGCGCGCGGGGCTGGACGGCGTCGTCTGCTCGCCGCTTGAAGCGGGCCTCGTCCACGAGCGGTGCGGCGCGAGCTTCTTGACCGTTACCCCAGGGGTGCGCTTCGCGGACGGCGACAAGGGCGACCAGGTGCGGGTGACAACGCCCGAAAGAGCTCGCGAGATAGGCTCGGACTACATCGTCGTCGGTAGACAAATAACCGCCGCCGAGGACCCCGTTGCCGCCTACGAAAGGTGCTGCCGCGAGTTTATAGGCTGAAAACTTACCTCAAAGAAAGCCGCGTAGCACGAGGCTGACGGAGTAAGCGAAAGCCGCGAGCGCGGAGAAGACACGGCGTTTGGCGCGCGAAAATAGAAAATATAAGAAAACAAAGCGAAAATAAAATCATGTCGCCGAGGCGACGGAACGGAGAACGAAATGACAGAGCTTCAAAAGAAGATTGCGAAAGATTTGCTTGAAATAAAGGCGGTGTTTTTCAGCCCCGATAAGCCCTTCACCTGGGCGAGCGGCATAAAGAGCCCGATATATTGCGACAACCGCTTGACGCTGACCGCGCCGCGCGTGCGCCTCGACGTTGAAGAAGGGCTCGCCACCCTGATAAAAGAGAACTACCCCGAGGCCGAGGTGCTTATGGGCACCTCGACGGCGGGCATTGCACACGCGGCGATCACCGCGCACCTCCTCGATATGCCGATGGGCTACGTGCGCTCGGGCGCCAAGGACCACGGAAGGCAGAATCAAATTGAGGGCAAGCTGGAAGCAGGCGACAAGGTCGTCGTCGTCGAAGACCTCATCTCGACGGGCGGAAGCGTCATCGAGGTTGTTGACGCGCTTCGCGAGGCGGGCGCCGTGGTGCTCGGCATCGTTTCGATATTCACCTACGGAATGAAGAAGGGGCTCGAAAGGCTCGCCGCCGCCGACGTGAAAAACGTCAGCCTCACGAATTTCGACGTTATCGCCGAGGTTGCCGCCGATTGCGGCTACGTGAGGCGCGAAGACGTTGAGCGCCTTATCGCTTTCAGAAACAACCCGCAGGACGAGTCCTGGATAACGGCTTAAAAATGCGTTTTGAAAACAAAACGCATTTTGAAGCTGTCGTTTGCCGTTCACCGAAAGGCAAACGACCTCATTGAAACTTTGTGCTATTGGTGAGCTTGTCTCATTGAGACTTTGTGCTGATTTGTGCTGAATTTGGAACGCATTTTGAAGCAGTGAGACTTTGTGCTATTGGCGAGCTTGTCTCATTGAGGCTTTGCGTTGATTTGTGCTGAATTTGAAACGTATTTTGAAGCAGTGAGACTTTGTGCTATTGG
>CAYSUO010000021.1:0-13086 GCA_964434325.1 uncultured Ruminococcus sp. | reverse complement strand
TGATTTGTGCTGAATTTGAAACGTATTTTGAAGCAGTGAGACTTTGTGCTATTGGCGAGCTTGTCTCATTGAGGCTTTGCGCTAATTTGTGCTGAATTTGAAACGTATTTTGAAGCAGTGAGACTTTGTGCTATTGGTGAGCTTGCCTCATTGAAGCTTTGTGCTATTAAAGAAAGGAATTGGGTATGCGCCATCTTATAGATATACTTGATCTCTCCGTTGAGGAGATCGACGAGCTGATAGCCGTGGCGAACGATATTATCGCCGCGCCCGAAAAATATGCGGACGCCTGCCGCGGAAAGATACTCGGAACGCTCTTTTTCGAGCCCTCGACTAGGACGCGCCTGAGCTTCACCTCGGCGATGATGAGCCTCGGAGGCAACGTTCTCGGCTTCTCGCAAGCGAACAGCTCCTCGGTCTCCAAAGGGGAAACCGTTGCCGACACGGTGCGCATGGTCTCCGCTTACAGCGATATTATCGCGATGCGCCACCCGAAGGAGGGCGCGCCCGTTGTTGCCGCCGCTTCCTCGCGCGTTCCGATAATCAACGCGGGAGATGGGGGGCACTTCCACCCGACGCAAACGCTGACTGACCTTATAACGATAAAGAGAAAAATTGGGCGGCTCGGTAATCTCACCGTGGGGCTTTGCGGCGACTTGAAATATGGCCGCACCGTACACTCGCTCATCGCCGCGCTCTCGCGCTACGAGGGCGTTCGCTTCATCTTCATTTCGCCCGACGAGCTGAAAATGCCGTCCTACGTGACGGACGCATTGCCGAAGGGCTGCGTTTACAGAGAGACGAAAAGCCTCGAAGAGGCGATACCCGAGCTCGATATCCTCTACATGACGCGCATACAGGCGGAGCGCTTCCCGAATCGCGCTGACTACGAGCGTCTTAAAGATTCCTACGTTTTAACGCGCGCGAAGCTTGCCCCCGCAAAGAGCACGCTCGCCGTCTTGCACCCGCTTCCGCGCGTTACCGAGATCGCCACGGACGTTGACGACGATCCGCGCGCCGCGTACTTCGACCAGGCGGCGTGGGGACGCTACATTCGCATGGCGCTCATCATGAAGCTGCTCGCGGAGAAGGACGCACCCCGCCCCGCCGATAGCGGGGAAGAGAATGTGGCGCTCGAATGTCCGAATCCCGCATGCATAAGCAGGACGGAGCGCGGCATAAAGAAGCTCTTCATAGACGGCAGGTGCCGCTACTGTGACGCACGCGCGAAGGCCGCCGACGCGTAAGCACGAAGGAGCGCTTGACATGTACAACGAACGAATAAAGTCCAACGTTCCCAAAATGTCCGTTTTCGCTTCGAAGCGGGCGACGAAGCTCGGCGCGGTGGAAAAAAAGAGCTCGCTCCACTATCACGACGAGCTGGAATTTCTCATTGTGCGCGCGGGGGAGTTCGTCATCACCGTGGACGGGGTAGACCACGTTGCCAAGGCGGGCGAGGTCGCCTTCATCAATTCGGGCGTCCCCCACGAAACGCGCGCCGACGTTCCGTCAATGGAAGAGCTCGTCCAATTTTGCGAGAGCGATTTCATCAACGGCGAGCCCGCGCGAATAATCAAATATTCCCGCCGCTTCAATAGCTTGACGGAGAGCCCCGTCTCCATAATAAGCTATCCCCCCCTCTGGGACGCCTTGAACGAGATAATCGACGAGTCGGACAAGAAGGGCACGGCGCACGACCTGTTCATAAAAGCCGCCATCTTGAAGGCGCTCGCCTGCCTCTATCGCTTGGGCATTAAGAGGAGCGCCGACGAGCTTCTTGCGTCGCACGATATGCAGAAGATACTTCCCGTCCTCTCCTTCATCAACCTCCACTATTCCGAAGACCTCGGCTTGAAGCAGGCGAGCGATATGCTGAATTTTGACGAGAGCTATTTTTGCCGTATCTTCAAGAACGCGACGGGCGCCACCTTTACCGAATATCTCAATTTCGTTCGCATCTGCAAGGCGGAAAAGCTCCTCAATAAAACGCAGGATAGCATACTGGAAATTTCCGAGGCGGTCGGCTTTTCCTCGGTTTCCTATTTCAATAGGATATTTAAAAGATATCGCCACTTGTCGCCGCGCGCCTATCGCAATATGCTTTACGATAATATATAACCATTTATTCTATCACGAAAAGAAAGAATACAAAAAGATGTGAGGCGTGCAAATGCGTTTGAGCCGCTTTGAGAAAGGAGACCATGATAAAAACCTCTATTCGCTTTTTTGAAAACGTCCCCGTCAGAGCCGTTTGGGATGACGATAGCTCCAAATGGTGGTTTTGCGCCGTGGATATGGCGGAAGCCTTGACAAAGAGCAAAAATCCGCGCGTGTATTGGGCTCAGCTTAAACGTCGAAATCCGCAGTTGATTACAATGTGTAAACAACTGAAATTGACGGCTTCCGACGGAAAAAGGTATATGAATAATATACCAGCATAATATCCAAATTCAAAAGCGCGGGCTTCCGAACGAAACGAAGCCCGCGCTTTTTAGCGTTTGAAGCCTTTCGATTTTAAGGTCGATTTAAAGCGCCTTCGCTTCGTCAAGCTCGTGTTCCGTAGCCGCCCGTTACGGGGTCTTGAAAAATAGCAAGCTCGGGCGGTGCGAAGGTGAAAATGACGAAAAGGAGCGCGAGAAAGCACAGGAGCAGGAGCGCAAGTTTCGGCGGCGGAAATAGTTTTTCGGCGTCGCTCCGCTTCGCCTCGTAGATGAAGGCGGCGGCGGTCGCGATGAAGAATATCGCAATGTTGACCCAGGCGGGCGACTTGCCGATAACGCCGTTGTAGGTGTAAAAGATTATGGGAATGAGCGCCGCGCCTAAGAGAATACTTCTCAATTTGACGCTCCAAAAGTTTTCGCCCGTATTGCAAAGGGCAAATTCGGCGAGCGCATAGACGAAGGCGGGAACGAAAAGGAGCTTGATGTGCTCCCAG
Organism: uncultured Ruminococcus sp.; assembly: GCA_964434325.1. Classification (GTDB taxonomy): domain Bacteria; phylum Bacillota; class Clostridia; order Oscillospirales; family CAG-272; genus UBA1740. The sequence goes on along the minus strand of CAYSUO010000021.1, from coordinate 10,151 downwards.
GTGGATTCGTTGACGCCAGAGAACGGTGCGCACCAAAGCGCTTTGCCCGTCGCCTCGTAGGCGAAGTGGAGCAGGGTGCCGCCGAGCGAGGTCACGGCGAAGCCGATGAGCGGCCGCAGCTTTATAGTTCTTTTCTTCATGGATCTCCTTGTCTTTTTCGCCGCGGGCGGCGCGAGCTTGAAATTGGCGGTGCCGAAGCTTTGCGCGGAGAACACGCCTCGCCACGCACTTAAACGGTTTTTGGCTTGCTTTATTTTATTCGGAAATGCCGTAATATATGCGCGGGCGCAGAAGAACACGAGAACGGCAGGGTAAACCGAGCGGAGCGCGAGGAGGGCGCGACGAGAAGGGAGAAATGAAGAAAATAGGTTTGCTTCATTTGTAATATAACTAAATGGCTTTTGTAAGAAGCGCTGAAAGCTTTTTGGGAGAAGCGCCGAAGTGAGGCGGTTTTTTGAGTAGCTTCCATAAGGGTATTAGCGTTTTTCATACCCAATTGACTTTTGACCTAAGTATGAATATAATATAATGGTAATCTGATTGATACATCGGAATGCAAGCTTTTTAGTTTAAAAATTCATTTTTTGCATAAAACGTCTGCTTTTTGAAGCGTTTTACATATAAATTTGATAGTTTATAAACAAAATTATTCATTTTCTGAAAAAACCGTTGACAAATGAATATGATTTGTTTATAATGTATCTATTAAATCGCAAAAGTTATTTAACTTTTTCGGCGAAGTTTATTCATTTTCGGCTGGCTCGGCTTTTGCGAAACGGTGCAGAAGCTTTTCGGCTTTCCTCGGCAAGAGTGGGTTACCACTTGCGAGGGCACGAAGGCTTCGCTCCCCCGACTCGTGCGGTGTGCTTATCACTGCGGCCTCGGGAGCCTTAATTTGAAGTAGTGCGGAAGACCGCATGAAATAAACGGCGCACAGCGCTAAAAAAATGGAGGTTCATTATGAACAAGACATTCAAGAAAGTGGTTTGTACTGTTCTTGTTATGTGTATGGCTCTCTCCGTTGCCTTTGCTCTGACGAGCTGCGGCGATAGCGGCGAGGGACAGTATACGTATAAAACATATACGACCGCTTTGGGAACCAACTGGAACCCGCACACCTGGGAAACGAATGCCGACGACAGCATTCTCTCCTACCTTTCATCTCCCTTCGTTACGATGGAAGCTCTCGACACTGAAAAGGGTACCTATCAGTGGGTCTACGAGATGGCGACTTCCATTAAAGACGTAACGGCGACGCATCAGAGCGATCTGACGAAGTATGCGGTCTCTCTCGGCGGAGCAAAAGCCGAGGACGTTACCGAGGGTTACGTTTTCGAGATAAAGCTCAACCCCGACGCAAAGTGGGAGAACGGCGAAGCCATCACGGCGGACGACTACATCTATTCGATGCAGCAGCTTCTCAACTCCAAGATGAGAAACTACCGCGCAAACCTCTACTATGCGGGTGAGTCCGCGGTTGCGGGCGGCCAGGCGTACTATGATTCCGAGGCACCCATCTACGCGGTTGTTGTTCCTGCTTACGGCGAGAACGACACTCCTGATTACAGCTTCGACCTCACCAAGAATAAGGTGTACATCAACCTTTCCTCCGAGGATATGACGCTGGCTTCGTACTCTTTCGCAACGATAAAGGATGATTACGGCTACATTCGCGACGTTAAGGACGACAACGGCAACGTTACCGTTCCTGGCGCAACTTACTATAACGAGCTCGCCAAAGAGGCAAACTCGTACGGCTACATAGAAGTTACCGAGGCGAACAAGACCAAGGTGCTTACCATAATGGACCAGTACCTCAGCGCATTCCGTATGAGCATATACGGCGAAGACGGCAAGACCGTTGACGAAGAGCTCTACAAGGAATTCCTCTTCTACAACACGGGCAAGTTCGGCGACAAGGTAGAATACGACAAGGTCGGTTGCTACAAGGTTGACAACTACACCATCAACTACGTTTGCCAGACCGCCATCGACTACAACTACTTCCTCACCTCGTGCACGAGCACTTGGCTCGTCTACAAGCCCCTCTACGAGGCAGGCAAGGACACCACGGGCGAGCTCGTTACCACCAACTACGGTACCTCTCCCGCAACCACGATGTCCTACGGTATTTACAGCTTTGACTCCTATCAGGCAGACAAGCAGATAGTTTTCGTTCAGAACAAGAACTGGTACGGCTGGGAGAAGGATGAGAACGGCGACCTCAAAAAGGACGACGAGGGCAACCTCATTTCTCACACCTCGTATCACAAGAACACCAAGGGCGAGGTCTTCAAGGTTGATGGACAGGATCTCCGCCAGTACACGATAACCAAGATAATTATCGATGTTATGGATGAGGCGACTGCAAAGCAGGCGTTCTTGAAGGGCGAGCTTTCCGACTGGTCTCCCAACGCGGAGGAGCTTGTAGCGTTTGCGGCTTCCGATCGCCTCTACAAAGTGGACGAGACGTACACGATGTCCTTCTTCTTCAACACCGACGTGGAAGCTCTTAAAAAGATGGACACCGAGACGCACAACAAGAACTCCGTTGTTCTCTCCAACGTTGATTTCCGTAAAGCGTTCAGCCTTGCCATCAACCGTGCGGAGTACGTCACCGCGACCGAGGGATACAAGCCCGCGTACGCGCTGATGAACAACCTCTACTACTACGATTTCTATAACAACCCCGATTCGAGATACCGCGATACCGATCAGGCGATGCAGGCGGTCTGCAACCTCTACGGCATCAAGTACGGCGAGGGGACTCCTTATGCCGACGTTAAGGAAGCATACAAGTCTGTTACGGGCTACAACCTCACCGAGGCGAAGGCGCTTATGAAGAAGGCTTGCGATCAGCTTGTTGCCGACGGACTCTACAAGGCGGGTGAAGAGATCAAGATAAACATCGCTTGGGCAAAGGGGGCTCTCCAGTCTGCTGACCAGAAGCAAGTTGCCCTTATGAACAAGTTCATCAATGCGGCTGTTGAAGGCTCGGGCTTCGGCAAAGTCACCTTCGAGGCAGTTGGTAGCCTTGAAGACCGCTATTCCGCCGTCGGAAACGGCGAGTATGCTATTGGCTACGGCGCATGGGGCGGAGCCGCGCTCTATCCCTTCCGTAACTTCCAGGTCTACTTCGATCCCGATCAGTACGAGATCAACGAGTCGGCTTGCTGGAATCCCAAGACCGAGAAGCTGACGCTCACGATAGGCGGCGAGGAAGTCACGATGACGTGGCAGGAGTGGGGCAACTCGATGATAGGCACGGGCAAATATGCAAATGCCAACTTCGAGACCAAGCTCACCATCACCTCGACGCTTGAAACCAAGTTCCTCGAAAAGTATTACAGAATACCCCTTGCAGGAACGACGGCTTGCTCGATGCTCTCCTATCAGCTCAACTACTACACCGAAGAGTACAACATGGCTTACGGCTTCGGCGGCTCGCGCCTCATGACGTTTATGTATGACGACGCGGAGTGGGCTGCATTCGTTAAGGAGCAGGGCGGAACGCTTAGCTACGAATAATTCGTAAACGATATAATTGCGGACAATGGGAGAGGAAGCTCTCCCATTGTTTGCGATTTATTCGTCTGCTCACAAAGGCAGATATTGCAAAAAATCTGCCCCTGCGAGCAGACGAAGGGCGAAAATCTCGCGTTTTCCCCCGAGAAAGGAAAAATATGACGAAATACATACTTAAAAGACTGCTTCTTATGCTCTTCGTGCTTTTTTGCATCGTCACGATCTGCTTCATGCTGATAAGAATGTTACCTCGCACCTTGCCCACGGATAAGAATCTGCAAGATCTGATTGAGGCACGCTGGGAGGCTCTCGGCTATAACAAGCCGCTCCTCGTTCAATACGGTATATACTTAAAGAATATTTTCACGAAGTGGGATTTCGGAACGTCTTGGAAAATTGACGTTATGAAGCCCGTTACCCAGGTCATCGGCGAGCGCCTGCTTCCCACGGTGCTTGTTAACCTCTATTCCTTGATATTCTCGACGCCGATAGGCATTTTGCTTGGCGTTTATGCCGCTATCAAGAAGAACAAGTGGCAGGACCACACGATAAGCACCTTGGTCATCCTCTTCGTTTCGGTTCCCAGCTACGTGTACGCCTTCCTGGTGCAATACATATTCAGCTTCTCGCTGGGTTGGTTTCCCCTGAAAGTCTATTCTTTGACAGAGGCGGGCGGCTCTTGGTTTACGCCGAAAATGTTTTACAGCATGGTGCTTCCCGTCCTCGCGCTCTCCTTTGGAGAGATAGCGGGGCTCTGCCGCTTCACGCGCGCGGAGCTGACGGAGACCTTGACGTCGGACTATATGCTCCTCGCGCGCACGAAGGGTTTAACGCGCTCGCAGGCGACCACGCGCCACGCGCTTAAAAACGCGATGGTGCCGATCCTGCCCTCCATCATAGGTAGCTTTATTGGCATTCTCGGCGGCTCGATGATAATCGAGCAGATATTCTCGATTTCTGGCGTCGGTCAGCTTTTTATAAAATCGATAAATCAGTTGGACTACGATGTGTTTATGATGGACACGGTGTTCTATACATTTATAGGGCTTCTGGCGGGCATCGTTGTCGATATCAGCTACGGCTTTATAGATCCTCGAATCAGAATGGGAGAAAAGTGATATGGAAAAAGACAATAATTACGTAATCCCGAAGGAAAAATTCGAGTTTGCCAACCTGGGCGAGCATTTGCACGACCAGAAGTTTGACGATAAGCCGATAGGCTATTTCAAGGACGCGTGGCTTCGCTTCCGCAAGAACAAGGCGTCCATTGTGGCGGCGTGCATCATCATCGTCATCATTCTTTTCTCGATTTTCGCCCCCGTTTTCAACACGCGCTATGACAAGACGTTCATGGACCCGTATTATGCCAAGAAGGGGCCCAAGAACGTGTGGCTCGGCGAGCACTTCGGCATTATGGACGGTGCCGTTGACAGAACGGCTTCCGAGCGCGGACTCTGGTGGCTCGCGGCAATAGCGATGGGCGCCGAGGACACGAACTCGGCGATGACGTCGAAGACGAAGCTGACTGTGGCGGACGGGCTCGCCAGCTACTATTCGCCCATCAACTCTTATGCCGAGTACAAGGTCGGCCCCGACGGCAAGATGCGCTACAACGTCGAGGTGGACACCTATCTCGAGGTCGGCTTCATCTACTACGAGGTAACTCAACAGCAGTATGCCGATATGCTCGCTTGGCAGAAGGATACGGGCTTGCAGGTGCTCTATCCGATGATAGAGAACAACGATTACTATTATCCGAATCACGTCCCATCGGAGAAGACGGCGGCGAACTATTGGTATAAGACCAATGAGAAGGGCGACCCCGTCACGGTGAGCTACGACGAGGAGGGGAAGGCGACCGTTAAGAAGATAAGCTTCTCGGAAAACGCGAAGCTGGAGGATAACTACCAGCGCGACGAGAACGGCGACCTCGTGTATTGGAATTACAGCGGCGGCGGAAGCTACGAAACATCGATGTACAAGGTGCGCGTTCTCTACTATAACTATTACGTGTATCAGAACGGCTTCGAGCCGAATTACCTTTTCGGAACGGATAGCCAGGGCTACGACCTGGCGCTCAGAATGGCGGACGGCTTGCGCCTTTCGCTCCTTGTTTCCGTTTTCGTTTGCGCCATCAACTTCACGATAGGCGCCATCTGGGGCGCCATCTCGGGCTACTACGGCGGCGCCGTCGACCTCACGATGGAGAGGATAACGGATATCCTCTCGGGCATCCCCTCCGTCGTCGTGATGACGCTGTTCCAGCTGCACTTCGCCGCCAAGGTGGGCGTTATCCCGTCGCTCCTCTTCGCCTTCGTGCTGACGGGGTGGATAGGAATGGCGAGCCGTGTACGAACGCAGTTCTACCGCTTTAAGAACCAGGAATACGTCATGGCGGCGCGCACCCTGGGCGCGCGCGACTGGCGCATCATCTGGAAGCATATTTTTCCGAACACGCTGGGAACGATAATAACGGGCTCGGTGCTCGCCATCCCTGGCGTCATCTTCTCGGAGAGTATGCTCTCCTTCCTCGGTATCGTCAACCTCGGCGGGCAGGACACGACGTCGCTCGGAACTCTGCTTTCGGACGCTTCGAGCATCTGGGTGGACTATCCGCACCTCATGCTGTTCCCCGCGCTCGTTATCGCGCTTCTCATGGTAAGCTTCAACCTCTTCGGCAACGGCCTCCGAGACGCTTTCAACCCGTCGCTTCGCGGCGTTGAAGAATAAGGAAGGAGATATTATGGCAAACAATATACTCGACATTAAAAATTTAAGAATTTCCTTCCGCACCAATTCGGGAACGGTGAAGGCGGTGCGCAACATCTCGTTTGAGCTGGCGCGCGGAGAAACGCTCGCCATCGTCGGCGAATCGGGCTCGGGAAAGTCCGTTACCTCGAAGGCGATCCTCGGTATTCTGGCGGGCAACTCCATCGTGGAGAGTGGCGAGATACTTTATGACGGTAAGGACCTTTTAAAGATCTCCGAGGAGGAGATGTGCAAGATCCGCGGCGACAAAATATCGATGATATTCCAGGATCCGCTCTCCTCGCTCGACCCCATCGTCAAGATAGGAAAGCAGATAACCGAGGCGATGCTGCTCAAAAACAAGCAGAGCCGCAAAATGGGCAGGGTGGAATTTAACGCGCTTCTCGAAACCCTGAAAAAGAACATGATAGAGGCGGTGGGCGAAGACAACGAAGCCCTCGTCTCCGAGATAGGCACCCTCGTTGAGACCTTTGACCGCTTCAACATCTCCGCCATCGTGCTTGAAACCGCTTACAACGAGGCATACACCCACGCGGAAGAGCTTGTCGCCGACATCGAAGATAGGCTCTATCGCGCGAGCAAGCGGGTGAAGGTGGACGTGAAAGATGCCCTCGGCGACTTCGAGAAGAAGCTCGCCTTCGTTAAGGACACCTTCCTGACGCACGGCTACGACGAGGAGATACTTGCGATGCGCACGGAGCTTATCGCAATGCGCACCGCGATGAAGCCCGAGGATAAGTTCAAGCTTACCCCCGAAGCGGAGGCGCTTTTTCGCCGCATTCAGGAGCTCATGCGCCGCCTCATCGGCGGGGTGCGCCCGAACTTCTTCCGTATCGGCTTCTACAAGTATATGAACCCCGAGGCGGATCTCGGCGCCATGGATATCGAAGAGCTCAATGCAAAGGCGCTTGAATATTTGGACGCGAACTTTATGAAGCGCTTCATCGAGCTGGAAACGCTCGGGGTTAAGAACTCCTACGCGAAGTCGCTCGCCAAGAAGCGCGAAGTGCTCGCGGCGCTTAGTGACGCGAAGAAATACTTCGCCGAAACGGAGCTCGTTAAGCGCGACGCGATGAAGTACGCCAAGGAGCTTTCCGATCTCGTGGATTCGTCGATAGACGCTTTGCGCTACGATAAGGACAGCGTGGCGGGCTCGTTCCGTTCGAGCCTCACCACGGCGCTCAACAAGTATTTCTTCTACGAGAAGAACAACCCGAAGGAGGAGGCGCGCTTTGAAAGGCAAACGAAGAAGCGCGAGGCTCTTATCGCCCGCGGCAAGAACGTGGACTGGAAGGTTGTCCCCAAAGTGGTCTACGATATGGAGATGCTTCGCGGCAACATCGTTCTCGTTCTTGATAGGCTCGCGGAGCGCTACGAGGCGGACGTTGCCGTCGCGGACGTTGATTTCGGCGAGCGCGCCGTCGGGCTTATAGACTATTTCAAGGCGAAGGCTTCGCAGGTGGTCTATCTCGTGACGAAGCGCATGGCGCGCGAGCGCGCCATCAAGCTGATGGAAGAGGTGGGCATTCCCGAAGCGCGTGTACGCTACAACCAGTACCCGTTTGAATTTTCGGGCGGTATGCGCCAGAGGATAGTTATCGCGATAGCCCTTGCGGCGGATCCCGATATCCTGATATGCGACGAGCCGACGACGGCGCTGGACGTTACGATACAGGCGCAGATACTTGAACTTATAAACAATTTGAAGCGGGAGAGAAATCTTTCGGTCATCTTCATAACGCACGACCTCGGCGTCGTTGCCAACATGGCGGACAGGATAGCCGTTATGTATGCGGGCAAGATAGTGGAGCAGGGGACGGCGGACGATATTTTCTACGATCCGCGCCACCCGTACACGTGGGCTTTGCTCTCGTCGATGCCCGATCTTGACACGAACGAGAAGCTGGACGCGATACCTGGAACGCCGCCGAATATGATATACCCGCCGAAGGGAGACGCTTTCGCGCCGCGCAACAAGTATGCCTTGAAGATAGACTTCGAGGAGCAGCCGCCCGAATTTGAGGTCTCGCCGACGCATAAGGCGGCAACGTGGCTCTTGCACCCCGATGCACCCAAGGTGGAGCTCCCGAAGATAATAACGGAGCGCATAGAGCGCATGAAGCGCCAAGAAACGGAAGGGGGCAGAGCGAATGGCGAACAATAATAAGAACGACGAGGTTTTGCTTCGCGTTGAGCACCTTTGCCAATACTTCAAGATGGGCAAGCGCGAATTGAAGGCGGTGGACGACGTTAGCTTCGATATCAAGAAGGGCGAGGTTTTCGGCCTTGTTGGCGAGTCGGGCTGTGGAAAGACGACGACGGGGCGCTCAATCATCAAGATATACGATATAACGGGCGGCGACATCTATTTCAAAGGTCAGCGTATAGCGGCGGGAACGCGCGCGTATACGGACGCGATGAAGGCGGCGCGCGCTAAGGCGAATGCCGAGATAAAGGCGCTTCGCGCAGAGGCACAGGCGGACCCCGAGAAGGCGGCGAAGAACGAGCAGCGGATAGCGGAGATACGCGCCGAGCTCGCGAAAACGCTTGCTGAGAACAGGGCGCTGATAGCGAGCGCGAAGCACGATCAAAAGTACGTGGACCGCGACTATGCGGCGAAGCTTGCCGCCGAGGTCAAGGAAGAATACGCGAAAAAGCTTGCGGACGCGGCGGGCAACGCCGAGGAAACGAAGCGCTTGAAGGCGGAGTACGCCGACAAGCTCCGCATAGCGAAGCACACGCGCCTCGTTACGCAGATACAGATGATATTCCAGGATCCGATAGCGTCGCTCAACCCACGTATGACGGTCAAGGAGATAATCTCCGAGGGGCTTGTTATCAACGGTATCAAGGATAAAGAGTATATCACCGAGAAGGTCTACGAGATACTTGAACTTGTCGGCCTCGTGCGCGAGCACGCGGGCAGATACCCGCACGAGTTTTCGGGAGGACAGCGCCAGCGTATCGGCATTGCGCGCTCCGTCATCATGCGCCCCGAGATGATAATCGCGGATGAGCCCGTTTCCGCGCTCGACGTGTCGGTGCAGGCGCAGGTCATCAACCTGCTTAATGAGCTGAAAGAGCAGCTGGGCTTGACGATAATGTTCATCGCGCACGACCTTTCCGTCGTAAAGTATTTCTCCGACAGGATAGGCGTTATGTATTTCGGAAAGCTCGTGGAGCTGGCGGATTCCGATGAGCTCTTTGCTCATCCTCTCCATCCGTACACGCGCTCGCTCCTCTCCGCGATCCCCCTTCCCGATCCTCATTCGGAGAAAGAGCGCAAGAGAATTATCTATAATCCTCTCGAATCGCACGACTATTCCACCTCGAAGCCCTCGCTTCGCGAGCTTACCCCTGGGCACTTCGTTTATTGCAACGATGCCGAGGAGGCAAAGTATCGCGCGGAGCTCGGCGCAGATAAGGAAAACGTTAGTGAGCAATAAGATAAAGAAGGCGCTTATAAAGTATGCGATAGCATTGGCGATAGGCGCGGGGCTTGCGCTCCTGTGCCTTTCGCTGAACGATTACGGCGGCGCTATGGAAGCCGTTGAGCGATACCGACTTCTGGCGGACGCTTTCACGGTTCCAGGAGTTGTATTCGTTCTTGTTGCGGGGCTCGTTCACGTTTCGACCGACGGCTTCTTCGATATGCTTTCGTTCGGCTTCAAGAAGGCGGGCGAAATGCTGATACCGTTTATGAAGCATTCGAAGGAGAGCTTCTACGATTACAAAACGAGAAAGAACGGAAATCGCCTTTCGGGCTATTCCTTCATCTTTTTCACGGGGCTTGCCTTTTTGGCGGTAGCCGTCGTGTTCCTCATTTTGTATTTTCAAGTGTCGGGCGCGTGAGCGCA
>CAYSUO010000020.1:25740-27810 GCA_964434325.1 uncultured Ruminococcus sp. | reverse complement strand
ACCTTGAATTGCAACAGATCATGGTGCAGCTTGATTATATTGAGCAGACAGGACACGGCGTTCCTCTGATTGTATCCAAGTATGGCAGAAACGTTTTTGATATTACCGAAAACTTTATTACCGTCACTATACCTTTATCTAATACTACCCCTTCATCTAACAAAGAAATGGCTGAATCAATAGAACTTGATATCGATGATAAAAGATATGATCTAACAGCAACGCAACAGCAAATACTTGATATCATATCAACTGACAGCACAATAACCATAGCAGAGTTAGCCAATCGATTGCAACTTAGTACTACTGCCGTAAGCAACGCTACAAAGATATTAAAGAAGAAGCAACTCATTGAGCGCAAGGGCTCTAAAAAGGGCGGATATTGGTTGATCCTCGAATAATATCATACCTACGGTTTGGATAATCGAATAATGGCGAAGAATTTGCACTTCTTTACTTGAAATCGCAAAAGTAAAGGAAGGTTTTGTCGACAAACAAAAGCTTCACGATTGTTGGAGCGAATATGCGAGTCTGTCGGAAGTAGCTATCTTAGAGTATTCCTTTTGCCTCGGCATGCAAATCGCATTGTACAGTATATTAACAAAAAATCACGGTAGAAGCAGAGATCTTTTTCTTGCTTCTACCGTTTTTTGTTTAGCTTTGCCTAAATGCGACAGCTTCTTCATAGCTTTTGATTTCCTCTCTGTCGGCAATTTGAGCCTTGCGGAGAGCGAAGCTTTCAAGAGTCACGCGAAGTTCACGCCTCCGCTTTATTAAAGCTTTACCGCGAAGCACATTCGCATTTTGACGGCGCTATCGAGCCTTGCGGAGAGCGGATTTGTGAGACCGCCACGAGGCTTACGCTCTTTATAGAAATAAAAGCGTTTCCGCTTTAAGCACGAAATTCGCCCCACTACATTGTAGGTGATTTTATTTATAACCTATCGAGTCAGACAGTCGGCTTCCCGCAATTCTTTTGGGCTCGTCGCCGAGCCCGAGAACGTAGTCGGCGCTGACCTTGTAGAAGCGGCAGAGCGCTATCAAATGGCGTATTGGAAGCTCGTTTGCGCCGCGCTCGTAGCGCGCATACATCGTTTGCGAGGTATGAAGTACGTCGGCGATCTGCTGCTGCGTCATATCGTTGTCCTCGCGCAGGTCGCGTATTCTCTTTATGTAGACCAATTTCCGCCCCCGAGAAAAAACTTTAAGCATATTATATCAAGTAAATAAATTTGCTATCGCTTATAGTAAACATTTGTACTACGAGCTTATATCTCTGGGATTATATGCTATAATCATTTTGTTTCTATAACTATTAAAAGGAGCTTGATTATGACAGAAGAAACAGTAGATCAGGAAGCCGTTGACCGTGCGGTCAACGAAGCGCTGAATCAGGCGGCGATACAAAAGGCCGTTAAAAGACGCCTGAACGGCGCGGTGAACAAAAGGCGGAGGATATGGTCCTTCATTGTCGGCGGAGCAGTCGCGGTGCTCGCGATAGTTTTGGACTGCATCAATACGGAGCACATCGGTTTTTTCATTGGTGCCGCGGTTACGGGCTTTACTTTGAGCTCGTGCCTGATACTTCACAATAATTTCGTCATCGATATGATGGTAGATATCATGACGTGGAGCTTCGGCACCCTTCCCGTTATGATATTCGATATGGACCTTGACGGCTTGATAATGATGCTCACCGTCAAGCTCGTTCTCTGGATATTGGGCGGCTTGCTGGCGATAGCGCTTGCGCTTCTTGCAATCGTTATCGGAGCGGTGGTCTCGGTATTCGTTTATCCGTACGCGATAGTTAAAAATATAAGGGGTGGCGACTATGAAGAATATATGTAAGATTCTTTGCGTAATCTTTGCGCTATGTATAGTCCTGACGGCGCTTGCCTCCTGTGGCGACGAGCAGAAGCCGCCATTGCCCAACGACTCGGAAACTGGCAATAACGGCAACACAGGTGGCAACGAACAGGGTGACAACAACCAAGGTGGTAACACGGGTGACGATAGCCAAGGCGGTAGCACTGGTGACGACAGCCAAGGCGGTAGCACTGGCGACGACAG
>CAYSUO010000020.1:0-25640 GCA_964434325.1 uncultured Ruminococcus sp. | reverse complement strand
GACGACAGCCAAGGCGGTAGCACTGGCGACGACAGTCAAGGCGGTAACACGGGTGACGATAGCCAAGGCGGTAGCACTGGCGACGACAGTCAAGGCGGTAGCACTGGCGACGACAGTCAAGGCGGTAGCACGGGCGACGATAGTCAAGGCGGTAGCACTGGTGACCAAAAAGCCACATATACAATTACTTGGAAGGACGAAAACGGAACGGTGATCACCACGAGCACCGTGACCGAGGGCGACGTTCCATCATTCACCCATCAAAAAGCGAACACTGCGGAATGGAGCTATACCTTTGACGGCTGGTGCGCTGAACAGGGCGGCGAGGTACTTACTTCGATACCCGCCGCGTCGGCAGACGCGAGCTATTTCGCGCATTTTACCGCGACGAAAAGGAGCTACACGGTAAGCTTCGTAACTAACGGCGGAAGCGCCGTTTCGCCCGTTACTGTGGAATACGGAGCTCTTGTTGACGAGCCACAAAAGCCCGAATACGAGGATCACAGCTTCGTCGGCTGGTACAGCGACGAGGGGCTCAACGTGAAGGCAGACTTCACGGCACCCGTTACGGGCAACCTTACCTTCTATGCGGCTTGGAACAATAAGATAGATCTTGTGGCATTACTTCGCGGGCTCTTATCCGACTATAAGCTTGACCCGTACTCCTACCTGCCCGAAACGATGAAGCCGAGTTACGAGCCCAATCTCATTGCCGCGGGCGCGGCGACGACGGACTATTCGAGCTTCGTCAACGTTGCTAACATAAACGCTGGCGGCTTCGGCGAGCAATGGCAGATGATATTGGAGAATATAAACGAATCGCAGACCTTTTTCAAAGTGCTGACCGTGGTGGAGGGGTTGAGTACGACGTCGGTATCCGCCTTCAACAACTACTGGGACAAAAACAGCGCCGACACGGCGCACCACAGCTTTGCAAGCGGAATCTACACGGTGACGATAGATTTCGACGCTGAAAAGCTTGTTTACGTTTTGGACTACGAGGCAACAATTCCGACACTCGGAAATCAAAGCGTTCAAATAGCGCTTTCGACCGAGCTCGGGAGCACTGAAAAGCACGTGCGCGTCCAGATAGGCGAAGCCAACGCCCTGACTTACACGATAAAGGAAAACGGCTACGAATTTGCGATAAAATACTTAGGCGTGCGGCGCGCATATTTCACGGTGAAAAAAACAAACGATGACGAAACGAAAGGACACATTTACGAATACCTCACGCTAGGCTCGAATGAAAATGCCAGCGCGGCGGATTTCTATATTGGAGAGGACTACGTCAGCGCCATCGGCAACAAGGCGAGCGGAATGACGGGCTTTACGGGCTATATTTCCGAGCTTTATGACGTTAAGAACGGAAAGCTCCTCGGCTACGAGGTCATGGAGACGAAAACGGTGCTCTCGAAAACGCTCACCTTCAACACGCTCTGGTTTGACTTGAATCAAATTGACGGAATAAACAGTATAAAATACAGAGAAAAGAGCGATAGCGAAAGTGCCGCATTCTTCATAAACGGCTCCGCGAACGAGTGGACGGCGAAGAAAAGCGCAACGACGCTGGCGACCTCGCGCCGCTTCGATATTGAGTTTAGGACACAGTATTTTTACAGCTACGACGCGGCGAACGGCGAATACACCGCGGTCGCCGTCGAGGTGCCCATGCTCTTCGTTCAAGAGGAGGACTTCGGAACGCTTTCCGCCGATATAAAAGAAAAGAACGACGTTACGGTGACGGTGCTCGTTGAAAATGCGGCTTTGACGAAGCTTCTCGCAGATTACGATACTCTTATCCCGACCTTCATCGAAAACAATGGGCTTTACAGCGTTGAAGCCATCATCGCCATGATAGGTGATAAAGTCAGCTTTGATGACGGCGAAGAATAATATGAAGTTCGACGGAGCTCCCGCAAAGCGGTGGGCTCCGTCGCTTTTTCGTGTTCACGCCGCCGACTTTGAATTTTGCAAAGAGCGGGACCCCCGCGGCATAAGCCGCGGGCGCCCCGCTCTTGTTTTTCGGGAAAGCCTTGACACGCATTAACGGTTTTTACCGTTTTTCGGGCACTTCAAGGTGTTGCTCGGGTTGAAGGCGTAGTAGTTCTTGTGGTCAAGCGTTTCTTGCAGCCTTCTCAGGGCGTCACCGAAGCGTTGCAGGTGGACTATCTCGCGCTGGCGCAGAAAGCGTATCGCGTCATTGACGTCGGGGTCGTCCGAGAGGCGAAGGATGTGGTCGTAGGTGGCACGAGCCTTTTGCTCCGCCGCCAGATCCTCGACGAGGTCGGCGACCGCGTCCCCCTTCGAGGCGAAGTATGCCGCGGTAAATGGCACGCCTGCGGCGGACGAAGGATAGATGGCGCCGCCGTGATCCACGAAGTACTTATCGAAGCCCGAAGCGACTATCTCGTCGCGAGTTAGATTGCGCGTCAGCTGATATATGATGGCGGCGATCATCTCGGCATGCCCGAGCTCCTCGCTGCCTATATCCGTCAGCAAGCCTATCGCCTCACCCGACGGCATCGTGTAGCGCTGATTAAGATAGCGCATTGCCGCGCCCAGCTCCCCGTCGGGTCCGCCGAGCTGACTTATGATGACGCCCGCGAGCGCGGGATTCGGCTCCTTTATCTTGACGGGGTACTGTAATTTTTTCTCATAGCTCCACATCACTCTGCCTCCGTTGCTTCAAAATCGGAATACCAGGGCCAAGCGCCGAGCACCCAGCTCCACACTTCGCCCGAGGAGCCCTCTGCGCTTATCGGTCCAAAGCGGTCCTCGTATTCCCGCGTTAAGCTCTGCAAGGCTTCGACCGTTTTATGATAATAGTCGAGCGCGGCGCTATTATCTGGGTGGCAATCGAGATAGAGCTCGGTTTCCGTTTTGGCAAACGCAAGCTCCTGTATTTTTCGCATAAGCTTTTCCTTACTCATCGCACACCTCCAAGAGGGGCTTGTAAAGCTCTTCGAACAGAGTTCCGTGCGAGAGCGCTTCGTCGGGCGAATAGAGCATTCGGAAGCTCTGATACGGCGAATACACCATACCGAGCTGAAGCCCGTCGTCCTCCGACGGGATACGCTGCTCCGTATACCCGTTTTCGTTTTTTTCCATAACGTTTTTGTCCTTTGTTTTTTTGCGGCAAGCCGCTATTACATTTTATGAATGCGGCGCAAAAAAGGGCACTTAACGTTAAATCCAAAAGAAAAGAGCGAGGCTTCCGCAAAATTGGAAGCCTCGCTCTTTATTTTCAACGAGCTGAGTCATTAAGAATACAGATAAACCGAGACAAATTTAAGCGGTTAAACAAATGTCTGTATTCTTAGCACGAAGCATTTTAGCTTTTCCTTGTCCTGCTCGTGGGCGTGTCAACTTATTTGTCCAGCCCTGCTCGGGAACACTTTCTTTGCCCGTCTTAGCTCGTGGCGTGTTACTTTTTAGCTCTCACGAGCTCCGTTCTACTACCGTGCCTCACGAGGGAGGCGGAATAGAGCTCGCGCATTGCCGCGGCGAGCATTTCGATATCGTGCGCCCCCATACACTCGCTGGCGGAATGCATTGCGAGCTGCGGCAGTCCGACGTCCACGGTGGGAACGGAAACGCGCGTATCCGAGATGGAGCCGAGAGTCGAGCCACCGAGGATATCGGCGCGATTTGAATAATTTTGAACGCGAGCGCCCGCGCGCTTTGCCGCCTCGGAGAATATCGCCGCGGAAAACCCGTCGGTGGCGTAGCGCTGATTGGCGTTATACTTTATAACGATGCCGCCGTTTAGAAGCGGGGCGTTGTGCGCGTCGGAGAGCTCCGAATGATTCGGGTGGCGCGCGTGCGCGTTATCCGCGCTCACCATGAAGCCGTTCGCCGTCATTCGCCGAAGTGCGGCGGAGTCTCCCGCTATTTCAGAAAGCACGTCGAGGAGGAAGCTTGACGCGGCGCCCTGCTTGGTTTCCGAGCCCACCTCTTCATTATCGAAGAGGGCGAAAACGGGCACGGATTCCGTCGCATCGGCTTCGAGGAAGCCTTTCAGAAGCGCGAAGACGCAGGCGAGGTCGTCGAGGCGCGGAGCGAGCACCAGCTCATCGCTTGCGCCGAGCGTTCTTCCCTCCTCGCGGTTATAGACGAAAACGTCGTGCCCCACTATATCCTCTTCGCGAGCGCCGAGCTCCTTTGCCAAGAGCTCGGAGAGCGACGCCTCGCCCACGGAGAAGAGGGGCAGCATATCGACGGCGGGGTTGAATTTATACCCGTCGTTGACACCGCGATTGAGGTGAATGGCAACGCTCGGTATCACGAGCAGGTCGCGGTCAACATCGACAAGGCGCTCCTCTATCGCGCCGTCGCTTTTCAAAAAGGCCCTTCCTGCGACGGAGAGCGGCCTATCGAGCCACGAGGAATATATCATTCCGCCGTATTTTTCCACGTCGAGGCGCGTGTAGGCACCCGTGGAGGAAAGGCTCGCTTTGACGCGGAATGCAGGCGAATCGCCGTGCGCCGCGCCCATCATAAACCCGTGCCGTCTTTCGTTGTATCTAAACGCTATGAGCGAGCTTCCGTTTCTCGTTACGAAGTATTTCCCGCCGTCTCGAAGCGTGTGCGGCTCCGTTTCGGGGAGCTCGATATATCCCTCCGCGGTCAAGGCCTTTTTCACCGTTTCCACCGTGTGAAAAGCCGTCGGTGAGCTTTTAATAAAAGAAAACAGTTCGCGCAAGGTATTATTCATTTTGTCTCCGTTCCGTCGCGCATTGCAAAATACGAGCACGGCGCGACTGCCGTTTATATATTTACTCATATATTTTACAACTATTTATAAAAAAAGTCAACTTGCACCTTGAAAAAAGGCGCGCTTTGGTGTAAAATATAACGTAATAGCAAAGTTTTTAAGGCTTCGCTTATATCTCGCACCCTCGAATGTCAAATGTGATGCGACAGAACTATCTATCGTTTTACGCCACACGGGGTGTCCCGCTCCCGCGGCATATCGGCAAACGAATTTCAGCGGGATAAACGAAAGGAATTACACAATGCTTGATCTTACGAGCTACGGCGACGCGGCGCGTCCGCTTCGCTTCTTTGAAGAATTTTCAAAAATACCGCACGGCTCGGGCAACACCGCCAAGATAGCCGACTATCTCGAAGGCTTCGCCAAGGAGCGCGGTCTCTTCTGCGTTCGCGACGGTGCCAACAACGTTATAATACGCAAAAACGCGACACGGGGCTACGAAAGCAAGCCCGCCATCATCTTTCAAGGTCACATTGATATGGTGGCGGAAAAGACTCCCACCTCCAAAAAGGATATGGCGCGCGACGGCTTGGAGCTCTACATCGACGGCGACTTCCTTCGCGCCAAGGAGACGACGCTCGGAGGCGACGACGGCGTTGCGATAGCCTACGCGCTCGCCGTCCTTGACGCGGACGACATCGAACACCCCGAATTTGAAGCCGTTTTCACCTCGGACGAGGAAACGGGGCTCGACGGCGCTAACGCGCTCGACTGCTCACTCCTCCACGGGAGCGCACTGATAAACATCGACTCCGACGACGAGGGCGTTTTCACCGTGGGCTGTGCTGGCGGCCTGCGCCTCGACGCGCACCTGCCCATAAAGCGCGAGCCCTTCGGTAAATATTGCTACAAGTTGGAGCTCGGCGGGCTCCTCGGCGGGCACAGCGGCGTTGAAATAAACAAAGGGCGGCTCAACGCGATAAAGCTGCTCGGAGAAGCAGTTTCCACCCTCGGCAACGTTCGCCTCGTTTCCATGGACGGCGGCAACATGGACAATGCGATACCGCGCCACGCAACCGCCCTGCTTATGGCGAACGCCCCGCTCTCCGCGGAGCGCCTGACCGAATTTATCACCGCGCGACGTGCGGCGGAGCCCGAAATATTCGTGCACCTCGAAGCGGCTCAAACGAAGCTCCTCCCTCTCGACGCGGACTCGGAGCGCCGCTTCCTTCACGGGCTCGCCGCCGTCCCCTTCGGCGTCATTGCAATGAGCCGCGATATTCCCGAGCTCGTTGAGACCTCGATGAATCTCGGCATTTTAAAGACCGAGGACGACGCGATGAAGCTCTCCTACTCTCTCCGCTCCTCCGTCGAAGCCGAAAAGGCGAAGCTGAAAGCGCGCGTTCGCACAGAGTGGGAATCGCTCGGCGCAAGAGTCACGGAGCGCGGCGAATATCCCGCATGGGAATACCGCAAGGACTCCCCCCTGCGCGACGTTATGTGCTCCGTTTTCCGTGACCTCTACGGAAGAGACCCCGAAGTCGTCACGATACACGCGGGGCTCGAATGTGGCATCTTCGCCTCGAAAATGCCGAAGCTCGACTGCGTTTCCCTAGGACCCGACAATTTCGATATCCACACCACCGAGGAAAGGCTCTCCCTCTCCTCCTTCGGCAGGGTTTGGGAATACCTCAAAGCCGTGCTCAAAAAGCTGTGACAGGAGCTCACGAGGCTCAAATAACATAACACACGAAAGGACAAAATCATGAACAAGACGACACTCAAAAAATACGCCAAGCTCATCGCCGTTTGCGGAGCCAACGTGCAAAAGGGACAGGAGGTCATTATCAATGCGGAGCTTGACCAGCCCGAATTTATCAAGCTGCTCGTTGACGAATGCTACAAATGCGGCGCCTCCAAGGTGCAGGTTGATTGGAGCTATCAGCCCCTTATGCGCTCCCACGTTCGCTATTGCAAGGAAAAGGTGCTCGGAACGCTCGACGATTGGCAAATAAAAAGAATGGAACACATGGCGGACGCTCTTCCCTGCCGAATCCACATACTTTCCGACGATCCCGACGGACTTGCGGGCGTTGATCAGCGCAAATATTCCAAAGCGATGGCTTCGCGCGCGAAGCAGATAAAGCCCATACGTAATCTCATGGAAAACAAATATCAATGGTGCATTGCCGCCGTCCCTGGGCGGGCATGGGCGAAGAAGCTCTTCCCCGAGGAGCGCGCCAGCGTCGCCATCGAAAAGCTCTGGTCCGCCATTTTGACCGCCGCCCGTGTAACGGATGACCCCATCGCCGAATGGGGGCGGCACAACGCGCGCTTGGCGGAGCGCTGCGCCTATCTCAACGGCTTGAAGATAAAGGAGCTCCACTACACGGCGAGCAACGGAACTGACCTCCGAGTCGGGCTCATTCCCGACGCACTCTTTATGGCGGGCGGAGAAACGACGCTGGGAACGAACATCTACTACAACCCCAACATTCCCTCGGAGGAGGTCTTCACCTCGCCCATGCGAGGAAAAGCCGACGGAATAGTTTATTCCTCGCTTCCCCTTTCTCACGGCGGTCAGCTCATTGAAAACTTCTGGCTTAGATTTGAAAACGGAAAAGTGGTCGACCTCGGGGCCGAGAAGAACTCGGATATGCTTCGCGAAATGATAGAGTCGGACGAGGGGGCGGCATATCTCGGAGAATGTGCGCTCGTTCCCTACTCATCGCCGATACGCGAGAGCGGAATCCTCTTCTACAACACGCTCTTCGACGAGAACGCGGCGTGCCACCTCGCGCTGGGGCGCGGCTTCTCGAACGTCCTTCGCGACTACGAAAAATACACCGAGGAAGAGGCGCACGAGCACGGGATCAACGACTCGGTCATTCACGTCGACTTCATGATAGGCACGCGCGACCTGACTATAAGCGCGCTCACCGAGGACGGGCAAAACGTCGTCATCTTCCGTGACGGCGAATGGGCGTAAGCCAATAGCTCATTGAAGGAGCTCGTGCACCGCGGGAAGCCCCGAACGAGTGGAAGCTCGCGAGAGCACCACGCAAGCGTGCGAAGCGCACCGCGAAGCCACGAAGGGAGTTACGACTATGAATTATTTCGACAAGGAACGCCTCGCCCGCCTGACGCAAAGGGTGAAGACGAATTACAGACTGACGCGGCTCTACGCGGCATACCTTGAAAATTGCCCCGAGCTCATTAAAGCCGACATGATGGACGAGCTCACGCGGGACGGCGACATCGACGAGGAGACGGCGCTCCGCGCGCTCGTTGCCGAAATACTCGGGCTCGACGACGCGCGCGGCGGAGAGGACAGGCGCCTCGTTCGCGAATATCTGCCGCGCTCCGTGCGGCTCCTCGACACAAAAAAATACACCGAAAACCCCTACTATAAGAACATCAAGCTAAACAACGTTAAAGACGGAGACTGGGAGCTTCGCGAGGAGAGCTACGCGCCCTACCGCGCCTTCGTGGCGGGCGATATGGTCCTCGAAGACGACGGCACAGAGTACGCGCCGCTCGGCTTCTTCAAGGAGGAGTTTCGCTTCCCCGCTGTTCTCGAAGGGGGCAACGAATGGATGACGCTCACCCCCGTCGACGTCGACACCTGCGAGGCGGCGATAGCGGCGGCGCACGGGCGCGTCGTCACCTTCGGGCTCGGGCTCGGCTACTACGCCTACCGCGCCTCGGAAAAGAGCGAGGTTGAAAGCGTCACCGTCGTTGAGCTCAGCGAAAGCGTCACGCGGCTTTTCAAGCGGCACCTTTTGCCGCAATTCTCTCACCCCGAAAAGATACGCATAATCAACGCCGACGCCTTTGACTATGCCGCACGCGAGCTCGGGCGAGAAGGCTACGACGTGGCGTTCGTCGACATCTGGCGCGACGCCTCCGACGGTGCGCCCGCCTTCATCAAGATGAAGCGCCTTGAACACCTCGCGCCGAAAACGCAATTTTTCTACTGGATAGAAGGCTTCATAGTATCACACCTACGCGCCCAACGCTTCGACAGGCTCTTAAAGGCGGTAGAGGATGGCGACGCGGCGGCGCCCGAAAGCTTTTCCTCCTTTATGGAGGAGCTCGAAGCGCCGTTTGAAAGCGAGGAATGAAATGGGAATTGCACGAGAATTTGAAAAAGAAAAGCTTATCGTCGGCGTTATATTTCACGACGAAGCGCTCCTCGACGAGGCGATGAAGTTGCTCACGGAAAAATTCGGCGACGTTGAAAGCGTTTCCGAAGAGTTCTCCTTTTCAAAGGAGTTTTCAAACTACTACGATGATGAGCTCGGCGGCGAGGGGCGGCGACGCATATACAGCTTCAAGAGCTGCGTCGATCCAGAATATCAAGCCGAGATAAAGGAATTTACCAACGAGGTGGAAGCGCGCTTCGGGCGGCGTATAAATCTCGACCCAGGCTTCATAAGCACGGGGCGGCTCATGCTGGCAACCACGAAGCCCGTCGGCTTCCGCATTCCCTTGAAGCGCGGAATATACACGGAGCTCACCCTATTTTGGGCGCGCGGCGCTTGGCAGAAGCTCCCTTGGACCTATCGCGACTATCAATCCGAAAAGGTGCAAAAATTTATCACGGAGGTTAGGCAAAGCTATCTTTTACAGCGCAAAAGAAAGGATACGCAAGGCTGAATCTATATAAAGCAGGTGCTTTTTATGATATTTCAAGAAACCGAAAAAATGGTCGGAAGAATTAGCCCCTGTCGTTTATTGGTTTGAAGATAGATTGGAAATCGTTTCTTACGGCGGCATACCGAAAAATCTTACAAAAAAAGAATTTTTATCAGGAAAAACCGAGCCCGTCAACAAAGAGCTCATGAAAATCTTTCTTCAATGCGGTATCGTCGAGCATTCAGGGCACGGTGTACCCATTGTAGTAAGAGAATACGGAGAAGGCGCTTATACGTTTTCGCAGAATATGATAACGGTTACGATTCCGTTTAACAAGCCGAAAAAAAGCAAAAATGAGCCTGTAAATGAGCCTGTAAAACTTACAAAATCAGCAACAAAGGTTTTGCAATTTATACGGAGTCATTCCGATGGCACAATTGATGATATAGCAACAGCCGTAAGTATTTCTCGCGAAACCGTAAAACGTGCACTAAAAGCACTAAAAGATAACGGATATATCACCCGTGTCGGTTCAGATAAGACTGGTCATTGGGAAATAAAAGACTAACCATTATACAATCCTATGTAACATAATTTTAAGCTGCTGGAATACACCATAAAACTTCGCATTCATATTTTCAGCATTAAATTTCTTCCCCCTACGCTCTCTTCCATCTTCGTTTTCACTCCGTTAAGGTACGCCGAGGGGAGAAAACGGAGGTAGAGCAAAGTTTCTTTGCTCGCTTCCGCCAAAATTTGACGCCAAGGCACGGGAAGAAAAGAAAAAGCACGGCAAGCAGGTTGCCGTGCTTCATTTTTATAGAGATGAAATTACTTAACTTCAACTTCTGCGCCAGCGGCTTTAAGCTGCTCGGCGATCTTCTCTGCCTCTTCCTTGGAAACGCCTTCCTTGATGTTCTTGGGAGCCGCCTCAACGAGGTCCTTCGCGTCTTTAAGGCCGAGACCCGTGATCTCACGAGCGACCTTGATAACTGCGAGCTTGTTAGCGCCTGCTGCTTTGAGCACAACGTCAAACTCGGTCTTCTCCTCTACGGGAGCTGCTGCTGCCGCACCTGCAACGGGAGCTGCCGCTACGGGAGCTGCGGAAACGCCAAATTCCTCTTCAAGAGCCTTTACGAGGTCAGCGAGTTCAAGAATGGTGAGACCCTTAACAAGGTCAAGGATCTGAGTAGTCTTTTCGTTCATTTTAAAATCCTCCAAAATTTATTATTGCAGATCAAGCCTCTGCGGGAGCTTCTGCGGCATCGTCACCGCCATTTTCTTTGTCAATTTTAGCTTGAAGCACGTAAGCAAAGCCGTAAAGCGAGGACATAAGGCTGCCCATCATCTTGGCAACGAGAACTTCCTTGGAAGGAGTTGCCGCGAGAGCTTCAACGCCTGCCTGGTCGAGAACGCCGCCATCAACGAAGCCTGCCTTGATCTCAAAGCAATCTATCTTGTCGGCAAACTGCTTCATGATCTTAGCGGGAGCGAGCGGATCTTCCTTGCTGACTGCAATCGCCGTCATACCCGAAAGATACTGCTTCATATCGCTATAACCCGCGATATCGCAAGCTCTGCCCGTCAAGGTATTCTTCATAACAACGTACTCAACGCCCGCCTTACGAAGAGCGGCGCGGAGCTCGGTGTCCTCAGAGACCTTGATGCCTTCGTACTTAACAAGAACGCCAGCCTGCGCGGACTTTATCTTTTCCGCGAGCGCGTCAACAACTTGCTTCTTTTCTTCAAGAATCTTGTTACTTGGCATATCATCACACCTCCATAAAAATTAAAAATCCTTTCCGATAGGCACAGCGCCACCGAGAAAGGACAAAGCATCTATGATTGTCTCTCCTCGGCAGGAAAGCTGAGCTTTTACCGAAACCTGCTGTCTTAGGATACTCATATATTATACACGGCGCTTTTCGATTTGTCAATAGCTTTTTTAAAAAAGCCGTGATTTTTTTGAAAAAAGCCGTGTGCTTTTGATTTTTCACATTTGCGCTCGCCGCTTTTCTCCGCAAAAGCTCCGCCAACCGCCGCACCGCGGCTGACGTTTAAGCCATTTGCACACACGATAGCGCACTCATGCAAGCGGCACGGGTCAATTATAACTCGCCTTATCGCGAAGGGCGCGATAGATGGCGCGATAGGAGGCGAGGCGGCTTTCCGCGAGCTCACCGCGCTCGGCGGCACGCGCGACCGCACATTCGTCCTTTCTCTCGCCGAAGTGGGCGCAATCCGCGTAGCGGCACTTACCGCGATAGCGAGCGACGTCGCGAAAGGCGGCTTCCAGCTCGTCGATTCCGAAAAAGTTGAAGCGAGTGAAATCAAGCATCGAAAACCCTGGCGTGTCCGCCAAGAAGCCTGTGGTCGCGGCACACGCCTCCAATTCAAAGAGCTCGACGTGGCGCGTCGTATGTCTGCCTCGCTCTATTTTCCGCGATATTTCCGCCGTGGCGAGTGCGAGGCCGCCGAAAAGCAGATTCATCAGCGAGGATTTTCCAACGCCCGAGGCGCCCGCAAAAGCCGCCGTTTTCCCGCCGCGAACATTTTGCGAAACAAACGCTTTGAGCTCCGCGATTCCCTCGCCGCTCGACGCCGACGTCATAAACGACGAGAAGCCCGCCGCGCGGTACAGCTCCGCGTAGCGGCGCGCGGCGGACGGCTCCACGTCCGCCTTCGTTATTATAATGACGGGCTCTATCCCGTTATGCTCGGCAATGGCGACAAGCTTATCCACCGTTTCCAAGACGGGCTCGGGCTTCGCCGCCGCGAAGGTGACGAAAATGTAATCAAGATTCGATATCGGGGGGCGTATCAGAGAGTTTTTACGCGGCAAAACGGCGGAGACGGCGACGCTGTTCGGCACCTCTGTATCTTCGCTCAGCCGCACCACGTCACCGACGAGAAGCTTTTCCTCGTCCTTATGCAAAATGCCCTTTGCCCGCGCCGAAATTCGCGACACGGTGCCGTCCTCTTCGACGACGCGGCTCTCGTAGAGCCCGCCAAGCCCCTTCACTATTCTTCCTGTTTTTTCGGCTATCAAAATTACCTCGCAAAGCGCCGCTCTGGCGGCAAATCGTTAAAGTAGAGTTTTGTTTACGTATCTTTTATCGTGCTCCGCCTGAGCTGACCGCACGCCGCGTTGACGTCCGCACCGAGGCGCCTTCTCACCGTGGCGACGATGCCGTGCTCCCCGAGCACTCTTGCAAAGCGCTCCGCGGACTCGCGGCTCCCCGCCTTGAAGCCCGTTTCGCTCACCTCGTTGACGCGAATGAGATTGACGTGGAGCGGCGCACCCGTGCCGCGAAAAGCACCGCGAAGCAGCTGGGCGAGCTCGACGGCGCAGGCGTCGCTATCGTTTTTGCCGCCGATGAGCGTATACTCGAACGATATGCGTCGCCCCGTTTTTTTATAGTAGTCGACACACGCGGAAAGGAGCTCCGCCACGTTCCATTTTTTATTGACGGGCATTATTTCGGAGCGCCGCTCGTCGTTCGACGCGTGGAGCGAGATGGAGAGCGTTATCGGGAGCTTCACCTCGGCGAGCTCGCGTATTTTGGGGACGATGCCGCAGGTGGAGAGCGAGATGTGGCGATAGCCCACGTTGAGCCCATCCTCGTCACCGAGGAGGGTTAAAAAGCGGAGCACGTTGTCGTAATTATCAAGTGGCTCGCCTATCCCCATCATAACGATGTTGGAGACACGCTCCCCGCTATCGCGCTCGGCGGCAATGACCTGACCGAGGAGCTCCGAGGGCAAAAGATCGCGCACCTTGCCGCCTATCGTCGATGCGCAAAAGCGACAGCCCATGCGGCAACCCACTTGGCTGGATATGCACAGCGTGTTGCCGTGCTTATAGCGCATAAAAACGCTTTCAATGCACGCACCGTCGTTAAGCTCGAAGAGGTATTTCACCGTGCCGTCAAGCTTGGAGACAAGCTTAGTTTTTACCGTGGGTAAGGTGACGAGCATTTCGCCTGCGATACGCTCGCGGAGAGCCTTCGGCAAATTGCTCATATCCTCGACGCGCGCGCCACTGTGAAGCCATGCAAAAAACTGCTTGGCGCGAAAGCGCGGCTCACCGACGGAGGCAAACCAGCCTTCAAGCTCCGCCTTCGTCATTGAATAAAAATCGGTTTTCGTAGGAGCTCCTTTCCGACGCGAAGCGCGCCTTCATTTTCTTCACCTCAGCTCGCAAGTGCGAGATGAGTCTGTTTTACATATTTTTGCCGTGCAAGCTTAGCTCCTTCTCGCGAGCTTGGCGATAAAGAAGCCGTCCGTTGAATGAATATGCGGATAGAGCGTCACTCTGCCGCCACTACTTTTCACGGCGCCGAACGAAAAATCGACGGGGGCAAAATCGCTATGGCGCGCAAGGAAGGTGTCCACGACGTCGCCGTTCTCCGCCCTGTTCAGCGTGCATGTGGAATAGACGAGCTCGCCGCCCGCCTTCAAATATTTTGCCGACGCTTCAAGAATTTCAAGCTGCAAGGCGGGGAGTGCCGTCGTCTCCTCCTCGCCCTTGTACCTGAGGTCGGGCTTCTTGGCAATAACGCCGAGCCCCGAGCACGGGACGTCGCATATCAATTTATCGACTTTTCCTAAGAGTGCGGGGTCGGGCACGCGCGCGTCGCGCGCGGCAATATTCAGCGAGGTGAGCCCGAGGCGCTTCGCGCCGCTTTGAATAAGCGAAAGCTTGTTCGGGTGCAGGTCGAAGGAAAAGACCGTGCCGCGATCGCGCATGGCGATAGCCGCCGCAAGGCTCTTGCCGCCTGGGGCGGCGCAAACGTCGACGAGCATTTCGCCCTCTCGCGGAGAAAGCGCCTTGACCGCCAGGGCGGACGCCTCGTCCTGCACGAAGAAAAGCCCCTCGGCAAAACCCGCGAGCTCCGCGGGTCTTAGCTTTTCGGAAATGCATAGCGTGTTTTCGGAAAGCGTGCTACGCACCGCGTGAACGTCGTGCGCCGCGAGGAGAGCCGCAAGAGCGTCGGTATCGGTCTTTAAGCTGTTCACCGTAAGATCGAGTGGCGGGCGCTCATTCAAGGCGGAAAGGAGGCGCACCGCCTCGTCCTCCCCGAGCTCGAAAACGAATTTTTTGACTATCCAGAGTGGCATTGAAAACTTGACGGAATAATGCCGCGCGGGATTCTTTTCGTAGGGCGGAAGCGGAAGCCCGCCCGCCTCCTTGGCGCGAGCCGCCGCCCGCAGCACCGCGTTGACGAGGGAGCGCTCGCCGCGATTTTTGGCGAGGCTCACGGTCTCGTTGACGGCGGCGTAATCGGGGATTGCCTCCATATCCGATATCTGGCACATTCCGAGGCGAAGAATGTTGCGCGTTCTCGGCGCAAGCTTATCTATGCTTCTCCCCGCGAGCGCCGCGATATAGTAGTCGTAGCTCAGCTTATGCTCCACCGTCGTATAGACGAGAGCCGTCAGCGCCGCCCGCTCCTCGGGGCTCACACGCGCGAGCGCGCTTTCGGAAAGCGCAAGATTTATATATTTATCTGCCGCCTCCCATTCGGAGAGGAGGCGCAATGCCGCCTCGCGAAGCTTCATCACTTAAAGAGCTCTCCCTTTGAAATTTTTCTGCCTCTCACGTAGTCGCCCGCGCTCATTTTTCCACGGCCCTCGGGAATGAGGCGAGTTATCATGAGAGCCCCCGAGCCACAGGCGACGGTTATCCCGCCGTCTCCATTCGGGTCAAGCGCTATGACCTCGCCGACGCTCCCCGAGCCCGCGACGGGGGTGGCGCGAACGATTTTGAGCATTTTTTCGTTGTGATAGACGAAGGCGCCTGGAATGGGGGTCAAGCCCCGTATTATGCAATCGAGCCGTTCCGCGGGGAGCGAAAGGTCGATGTGCGCCTCCGCCCTATCTATCTTTTGCGCGTAGCTTGCAAGCGACGCATCCTGCGGGGTGCGTGTAAGCCCCCCTCGCTCCGCTCCGTCCAACACCTCGGAGAGCAGACGCGCGCCTATTTTGGCGGAGCGGTCGTGCACCGCCTCAAAATCGTCCGTCTTGGCTATCGGGAAGGAGACCGACGTGACGATGTCGCCCGTATCAAGCCCCTCGTCCATATACATAACGGTGACACCCGTTTCCGCGTCGCCGTTCATTATTGCGCGCTGCATGGGCGCGGCTCCGCGATATTTCGGCAAGAGTGAAACGTGAACATTGAAGCAACCGAGCTTCGGATAGCGTATCACCTCGGGCGGCAATATCTTGCCGTACGCTACCACCGCTATCGCGTCGGGCGCGAGCGCTTCGAGCTCCGTGAAAAATTCGTCGCCGCGCAAGGTCTTCGGCGTCAAGGTCGGAATCCCGTTCGCCTCAGCGAGCGCCTTGACGGGCGTTGGAGAAAGCACCCTACCTCTGCCTCGTATTTTATCTTCACCTGTCACAACACCGACGACGTTCTTCCCGTCCGCAAGCAGGCGGGCAAGGCACGTTGCCGCTATCTCGGGCGTTCCCATAAAAACTATTCTCACTTTTTGCGAAGCTCCTCATCCGTCAGGGGTCTTATCTGAACGTCCGTATAAAGCTTTCCGTCCAAGTGATCACATTCGTGGCAGATGGCGCGAGCCAAGAGGTCAGACGCCGTGAGCTCAAATTCTTCCCCCTTCCTATTCGTTGCGCGAACGGTCACCAACTTCGGGCGCTTCGTCCACCCGTATTTTCCAGGGTTTGAAAGACAACCCTCGGCTTCCGTCTGCTCTCCCGCGAAGGCTATTATCTTCGGGTTTATGAGCTCGTACACCACGCCCGCCTCAACTTCGATGACGGCGATACGGCGAAGCACGCCCACCTGGGGTGCCGCGAGCCCGCACCCGTCCGCGCGGCGCATCGTCTCCGTCATATCGTCAAGAAGCGTCAAAATGCGAGGCGTTATTTCCTCGACGGGGCGACACGTTTTTCTCAGCATCGGGTCGCCAAATTTTACAATTTTAAGAAGAGCCATTTTTTCTCCGTTCCGCCGCCGTGCGGCTTTGTTATTGCTTGCGCACCTGTGGGCGCGCTTCATACACTTACACGTTTAAGGGGTTGAGATCCACCGAGAGCGTCACCCGCCTGTCCTCGGAAAAGGCGACAAGCAGCTCGTGGAAGAGACGGCGCGTCACTCGGCTGAGCTTGCATTTGAACACCATTTTTAGGCGGAATCTATCGTTCACCTTGTAGACGTTCGCCTCGAAGGGGCCGAACACCGAGAAGGGCTGATCGGAATACTCCCCCGTCAGCTTTTCCCGCACCGCCTCGGAGAGGTGCTTCGCCGCCGCGAAGAGGGCGTGCTCGTCTCCCGACGAAAGCGTCATCGCCACCATATCGCAAAACGGCGGGTAGCCGAGCTCGCGCCGTATCGCGATCTCACCCTCGTAGAATTTCTCGTAGTCCTGGCGGCAGGCGAGCCCTATTATCTCGTTTTTCGGCGCATAAGTCTGAATGACGGCGAGCCCATCGGCGGCTCTGCCCGCTCTCCCGATAACCTGCGTCAGGAGCGAAAAGGTGCGCTCCGCGGCGCGAAAGTCGCTCACGTAGAGCGAGGTATCCGCCAGGATGACGCCGACGAGCGTTACCTTGGGGAAATCGTGCCCCTTAGCCACCATCTGCGTCCCGAGGAGCACGTCCGCCCTCTGTGCACGAAAATCCTCCAACATGCGGTCATAGGAAAGCTTGCCCGCCGTCGTGTCCGCGTCCATACGCATAACGCGCATATCGGGTAAATATTTTTCCAGCTCGCTCTCCACCTTCTGCGTTCCCGCGCCGACAAAGGAGAGTTCCGTGCCGCCGCAAGCGGGGCAGGCGCGCGGAACGGGCTCCTCGTGCCCGCAGAGGTGGCAAAGCAGCTTTCCTCCGTTCGCCCCCGTGTGATAGGTGAGGGAGACGGAGCAGCGCGGGCACGTCAGCACCTCGCCGCACGCTCTGCAATTTATCTGGCTATTATAGCCGCGCCTATTAAGAAAAAGAATAGCTTGATCGCCGCGCTCCCCCACCTCTTCGAGGGAGCGGAGCAAACGCTCGCTTATCGCCGTCGTATTCCCGAGGCGCAATTCCTCGCGCATATCGACGATGACCGCGTCGGGCAGCTTATGCCCGCCGTAGCGCTCGCGCAAGGGAATGAGCTTATATTTGCCGAGCTCCGCCTTGCGAAAGCTTTCGAGCGATGGCGTCGCCGACGCGAGTAGCATAAGCGCGCCGTGCCGCCCCGCGCGATATGCGGCAACGTCGCGCGCGTGGTACTTCGGGTCGCTCTCCGACTTGTACGTATGCTCGTGCTCCTCGTCGATAACTATCAAGCCGAGCTTCGAGAGCGGGGCAAACACGGCGGAGCGCGTTCCTATCACGAGGTCCACCTCGCCGCCGCTTATCCTACGCCACGCGTCAAGCCGCTCGCCGCGCGAGAGTGAGGAATGCACGACGGCGACGCGCTCACCGTAGCGATGGCAGAAGAGCCCCACCGTCTGCGGGGTCAAGGATATTTCGGGGACGAGCATTATAACGGTCTTCCCCTCGTCTATCGTTTTATCAATGGCGCGCATTATCACCTTGGTCTTTCCGCTCCCCGTTACCCCGAAGAGGAGCGCCGCACGCGCCTCGCCCGCCGAAAGCAGGGCTTCTATCTCGGAGTACGCCGCCGTTTGCGCGCGGCTCAGGGCGATAGGCTCGCGCACCGCGCCCTCGGCGTAGGACGAGTACGGATTTCGCACCGCCTCGCTCTCCGTAACCGAGACGAGCCCCTTGGAGACGAGCGCCGCCACGTGTGCCGCCGTTACCCCAGGGAGACGGCGAACAAGCTCCGCGTCTGCGCTCTCAACCTCGGAAAGCCAACGCAAAGCGGCGCGCTGACCTTCGCTCCGTATCGCGTGGCGCCCGCTCTCGGAAAGAAGGCGGGCGAGCTCTTCGCG
Source organism: uncultured Ruminococcus sp. (assembly GCA_964434325.1). GTDB lineage: Bacteria > Bacillota > Clostridia > Oscillospirales > CAG-272 > UBA1740. The sequence continues at coordinate 7,379 of CAYSUO010000020.1, read as the reverse complement.
GCTTATCGCGAGGCGCAAGCTTTTTTTATACTTGACGTTGGGCGCCTCCGAAAGTGCACCAGGGGGCAAAACGGTCCGCGCCGCCTCGCCGAAGGTGCACAGCGTATATTCTTTTAAAAACAAGCATAGCCCGAGCATTTCCGCATTAAGGGAATAACGGTCGGTGACGACCGAATGCACGGGCTTTATATTTTTTCCCTCGACGGAGCTTTTTTCTTGCGTCACCACGCCGAGCCGCAATTTGTCGGCTCTCCCGAAGGGGACCTTGACTATCGAGCCGAGAGGGATCGCTTCCTCCGCCGAATAGTCGTATCCGCGGTCAATGTGGTAGGGCGCGTCAAAAAGATAGACCTCGTAAAACACCACCGCCACCGTTATTCGGAGCGGTGCATCTTAAAGCTCCCGTCCATAAGCTTCGAGATGGCGATTTTGACCGCCTTCTTGTCCTTGTACTCCGAGGGGATGAGCGCCGCGAGCGTCTTATCCGTCTCGTGATTGTCTATCAGCCTTTGCGCGTCGTTGCGCATTCTGACGTACTCGTCCGTGACCATGCGCGCGCACTTCGCAACACCGACCACGAGCTCGTAGCGATTGAATTTTCCGTTCGTAAGTTGATCAATGGTTGGGTAAAGCATATTTCTCCATTCCGTCGCCTCGGCGACACAGTATTGTTATTTTCGGCTTCGGGTCAGCCCTCGTCGTCCTCTTCCTCGTCGTCCGCGTCCTCGTCCGCCAGCCTGTTATTTATCGTTTCCGCCTGGACCGCGGAGAGAATCACGTGATCCGAATCGGTGATGATGACGGCTCGCGTCCGCCTCCCACACGAAACGTCGATAACACGGTCGTCCTCCTTCGCGTCCTGAACTAACCTCTTTATCGGCGCGGAATCGGGCCCCGCAATGGCGACGATACGCGCCGCCGAGACCAGATTCCCGAAGCCCACGTTAATAAATTTCATTGTTCCTCACTCCCCGCTCAGCGCTGTCACTCAATGTTTTGAACCTGCTCGCGTATCTTTTCGAGCTCGCCCTTCATATCGACGACGAGGCGCGCTATCCGCGCGTTGTTCGCCTTCGAGCCTATCGTATTCGTTTCGCGGTTGAGCTCCTGCATAAGGAAATCGAGCTTTCTGCCCGAGGGCTCGGGGAGCGCCGCGATATCGTAGAACGCGCCGAAATGCGAGCGCAAGCGAACGAGCTCTTCGTCGATAGCTATCTTATCCGCCCATAGGGCACATTCGGTGAGCAGCCTATTCTCGTCTATCTCGTGCTCATTGTCGCTGAGTATCTTCCGAAGGCGCGCTTCCAGCTTGTCGCGATAGCCGACAACGTCGGTTTTCGATATCTCCTCAACCTCGGCGGCATAAGCGCGAACGAGCTCTATCTTCGCCTTTATATCGCGCTCCGCCTTTTCTCCCTCGGCGCGCCTCATCGCCCCGTAGCCGACGAAGGCGTCGTCAAGCGCCGCGCGTATCAGAAGCCAGTCCGCCTCGGTATCCGTCTCCTCCTCGCGGGCGGCGAATATCTCGGGGCAACGCGCCACGGTCATAACGCTCACGTCGTCACGCAAAGAAAATCTCTCGGCAAGCTCGCGAAGCGCCGCGATATAGCTCTCGACGTAGGCGTAATCCACGCTGGGCTTCGCGACTTCGCCCTCGCGCGCCTCTATCGTCACGTAGACGTCCACGCGCGCCCTTGCAACGGCGTTCGCCTGAACATAGGTCTTTATGCGCTCTTCAAGGAGCGCGTGGCTCCTCGGGAGCTTGACGGTGCAATCGAAAAAGCGGGAATTGACGCTCTTTATCTCAACGGTGACGTGCTTTCGGTCATTCTCACACGTCCCCCTGCCAAACGCGGTCATGCTCTTTATCATTTCGCCTTATTCTCCGTTTCCGCCGCCTCGCGCTCCCCGTTCAAGCTCCGTATCTCCTGCATAAAGGAGTCTATATCGCGAAACTCGCGATAGACGGAGGCGAAACGAATGTAGGAGACGATGTCCATCTCACGCAAGCGTTCGAGCACCATCTCGCCTATGCGGCGCGAGGGTATCTCGGCAACCAGGGCGTTTTGCAGCTCCGTCTCTATGGAGCTCGCTATCTCCTCGGCATCGACGGGGCGCTTCTGGCACGCACGCTTGATGCCAAGAATGAGCTTATGCTTATCGAAGAACTCGTGCCGCCCGTCGCGCTTGCGAACGGCTATCGGCACGTTGTCTATAACCTCGTAGGTGGTGAAGCGCTTACCGCACTCGGGGCACTCACGCCTACGCTTTATGCTGGCTCCGTCTTCAACGGGGCGCGAATCGAGCACGCGCGAATCAAGCGTGCCACAGGCAGGACATCTCATAAAATCTCCTTCCGCCAATCAGGCGGCAGCGGCACGGCGCCGCAAAGGCTTTGAGCGCCGCAAAGGGCTTCAAGGAAGCCGAACGGCATACTTTTATATTATATTATAACACACGCATTTCAAAAAGTAAAGGGCTTTCTCAAAAAAACTCTTTCCTAAAAAGCGGAGCAAAAATGCAAAGTTTGATTTGCATTTTTGCTCCGAGTGCCAATGCGTGTGAAATTTAAGCCTCGTTTTCGCTCTTCGCTACCTTTTCGCCGCGATGAAAAAGGGAGGCGACTCGCTCGCCGAAGGCGTCGAGCGGCTTGCACCTTATCCGCGCGATGTACTTGAAGCTCACAGGCCACGCGAGCCCCGCGAAGATGACAATGAGGAAGTATCTCACCGCCCGTGCAACGTATTCGTTGCCAAAGAGGGCGACAAGGGGGGCGGAAAGCCCGAGCTTTATTGCGAGCACGATAGCGAAGCCGCCGATCAGCTTTATGGCTTGGCAATACCAGCTCGCACGGTTTTCAAAGCGAATGAAGCGCCTATCGACGTAGTATATCAGGGGAAGCCCGACGATGCAACCGAGGAGCGTTGCCGCGTTTTTTCTGCCGCTTAAAAGGTTTCCGAGCTCACCCTCACCCGTGAAGTCCGAAGGGGAGAGACGGAAAACGTAGATGACGAGGGCGAAGGCTATCAGAATGCAAATGGCGGAAAGGTACGGCATTGCACGGTCAAGGCGCTCGTCGCTTGAAAAGAAGGGATAGAGAGCAAGGACGAGGACGGCGGCGACGCAAAGGGAAACGCCGACATCGAGCGGGGTGTGAACGCCGAGGTACATTCTCGAAAATGCCACGAGAGCGATGAGAACGGCGGAAAAAATGCGCACGGGGCGCCTCTTCGATGTGACGGCTATTGAGCCGAAGGTGCCCGCTATATTTTGCGTGTGCCCCGAGGGGAAGGAGTAGCCCGTCGCCGCCTCGACGGAGCCCTCGACGGGCTTGAAGGCGGGGTCGAGCACCCAGGGGCGGTCGATGCGAAACATGAGCTTCAAGGCTTGATTTATCGCGGTCCCTATCAGCCCGACGCTCATAAGATAGTAGCCGCGCCTTTTGTCGACGCACCAGAAAAAGAAGAGGGCGACGACGAGGAAGACCGTCTCCTCGCCGAGGCGCGTTATCAGGGAGAAGATGAAATCGAAGAAGGGGAGGCGTAGGTTTTCAAGGAAATAGAGAAATTGCATGGCGTTCTCCTACCGTTGCCGCAAGCGCGCAACGCGTGATGAATTTTCGCGAGGGCTCGCGCCGAGCGGGGCGCGATAGCCTTTCGCAAAGAGAAAACTATTTAAGAAAAATGTAGAGATAGATACCTATCCATTGCACGACGGCTCCCGCCAAAACGAAGAAATGCCAGATGAAGTGCGAAACCTTGGCTTTTATCGCGAACGGAATTATTCCCAGCGTGTAGGTGACGCCGCCGAGCACGACGAAGAGGAAGAGCCCGACGTCACGCGCAAGCATGGTAGGAATAAAGAAGACGGCGCTCCACCCGAGAAGCACGTAGAGCGGAATGTGGAGCCAGCGGAGGCGCGTCGGCCCGAAAACGCCGACGAAGCTTATTCCCGCGGCAATTATCGTCCACTGCACGATGAAGAAGACGAGCGACGTGGTGCTGGCGACATAAGAGAGGAGAATGGGCGCAAAGGTCGCGCCTATCAAAAGATAGATGGACGAATAGTCAAAGCGCCTGAAAATGCGTTTAACGCGACTGCCGTGGGGGAACGAGTGATAGAGGCAGCTATTCGTAAACATAACGAAGAGCCCGACAAAATAGACGATGGCGCTCGCCACGTCGCGCGCGCCGTCCGCGGCGAGGAGCATAAGCACGAAGGCGGCGACGGAAAACAGCGAGCCCACCCCGTGAGTCACCGAGTTTCCTATCTCTTCGAGCACGGAGCGCTTCGGGGGGTCCTGCGGCAAAGCTTTGCCGCGTTCAAGATAGTATCCCTCAACATCGAGGCGATAGCGCGCCTTCGCCGCGCGCCGCCCTTCGGCGTATTCCCTTCTCCGCGCCTTGAACTCCGCTTTCAGCGCCTTTTTTTCAGCTTTGTAGTTTTTTCTTATTACCTTCAACATATTGATTACCGTGAGCGCCCGTCCGAAGCGAGCGCGAGATCTTGTGCGACGTCGGGTACCGAATCCGACCGAACTCCGCCACGCGGCTCTAAGTGACCTGCGCCCGACAGCTCGAAGCGCAACACACAAAGTATACCACAAGCGGCGGCTTTTGTCAAGCCGCGCATAGCGAAAAGAGCGAAAGAGCGACAAAATAGGCCATTGTGTTAAAATACGATTAAAACCGTGAATTTGGCGAAGGAATCACGTAGAGCGGCTTATCCCACGATTTAAAGTTGCGCTTCCGTGATGAGCTCCAAGTCCTTCACGCTAACCGCTTCGATTTCTATTATCGTTTCACGGCTCCGTGTTCTATGCCCAGCCGAGAGAGCGATTAACCGCCTTGCGCCATGCATCGAGCTGTGCCTTGCGCCACGCCTCGTCCTTGTCGCCTTGGAATACCTCGGCGGCGGGGTTGCAGCTTCGTATCTCTTCGCACGAGGCGTAAACGCCGAGCGTCAAGCCGCACATGTAGGCGACGCCGAGCGCCGTCGTTTCGATGCAGCGCGGTCTTTCTATCGCCGCGTTCAATATATCGGCTTGAAATTTCAAAAGGAGCTTGTTCGCGCTCGCGCCGCCGTCCACCTTCAAGCGCTTGACGCGTATCCCCGTGGAGCGCTCGATGAGCTCTATCACATCCGCGGTCTGGTACGCCATCGCTTCCAGTGTCGCACGTATCACGTGATTCTTCGTGGTGGCGCGCGTTATTCCGATGATGGTGCCGCGCGCATAGGGGTCCCACCAGGGGGCGCCCAAGCCTTGAAAGGCGGGAACGACGATGACCCCGCCCGAATCGGGCACCTTGGAGGCGTAGTATTCGCTATCCGACGCCGACTCGATGATTCTGAGCCCGTCGCGTAGCCACTGTATGGCGGAGCCGCAAGCGAAGACGGAGCCCTCCACGGCGTACGTCACCTTGCCGCCCATCTGCCAGCCAACGGTCGTCAGGAGCCCGTTCGTCGTTATATAGGGCTTATCCCCCGTGTTCATGAGCAGAAATGCCCCCGTTCCATACGTGTTCTTCAATTCGCCCCTATCAAAGCAGCATTGCCCGAACAGCGCCGCCTGCTGATCCCCCGCAACGCCGCCTATCGGTATCTCCGCGCCAAGTATGCGCTTGTCCGTGTAGGCGAAGAGCGAGACGGAGGGCTTGACCTCGGGAAGCATGGCGCGAGGAATGTCGAAAAGCTCCAACAGCTCCTCGTCCCAGCACATCTCGTTGATATTGTAGAGCATGGTGCGCGAGGCATTGGACGGGTCCGTCGCGTGGACCCGCCCGCCCGTCAAATTCCATATAAGCCACGAGTCCACCGTTCCAAAGCAGAGCTCTCCCGCCTCCGCGCGGCGCCGCGCGTCGGGAACATTATCGAGGATCCATTTAAGCTTCGTCGCGGAGAAATACGGGTCGATGACGAGCCCCGTCTTCTCCTTTATTCTTTCCTCGTAGCCGAGGCGCGTCAGCTCCTCGCAATATTCGTACGTGCGCCGACACTGCCACACGATGGCGTTATAGACGGGGTTTCCAGTCCGCCTCTCCCACACCACCGTCGTCTCGCGCTGGTTGGTTATTCCGATGCCGTGCACCTCGCCCCAGTTGGCGCCCATTTTGAGCAGCGCCTCGGTCGCAACTCCTATCTGCGTTGACCATATCGTCATCGGGTCGTGCTCCACCCAGCCCTCGCGCGGAAAAAGTTGCGGGAACTCCCGCTGCACGACGCTCGCCACCGTCCCGTCTCTCTCAAAAAGTATGCAACGCGAGCTCGTCGTCCCCTGGTCCAGTGCCATTATGTATTTTTTCATTCTCTTCCTCCGTGCCGCGGAAAGGTTTTCGCACCTTCCTGCCCCGTCCCTTTCTTGGTGTACACTCTATTGTAGCATATTTTTGCGGTTTATTCAAGAGGGCTTCGCTACCGTAAAAGTTACAGCAAGCGGCGATTTTTTTCGCAAAACTTGCGAAAACCGCAAAAAACTGCAAAAAGCTGAAAAAAAGAGTTGACAAAGCAACTCTTTCGTGGTACAATATTAACGAGGAGAGCCGATGACGGTGCTTCCTATTGATTGGTAAGAATTAACCGCACAAGTTGGGTAGCTCGGCGGTTAATTCTTTTTATTATGATTGTCTATGTAGGTAAGAAGCGCTACTATAAAACCTGCGAACAGGAGAAGCAACTCCCAAGTTACGTACACGGCACCACCTCCCCTCTCGGGAAGGCAAAAAGAATCTGCTTCCCGTGGGAAGCACCGCCACCGTATGGCTTTCCTCGGGTGTTTTGCAACACCGCATATATTTTAGCATATTTTGTCGCCGCAGTCAATAGTGTAAGCGGCGAATTTTCGCAAAAGCTGCAAAAAGCCGAAATACAATCCCCTTAGAGTATACACTTGAAAAAGCAAAAGATTTTTCAAGATTACTTTAAGGGGGTTAATTTTTATTTGTCGAGGCGATATTAAAATATTCGATTAAATATTCAGCGAGCACAAAGGTAATGATAATATCATTAGCAATGCATACACATAAGTGCGGCGCGGAGATTTCTCCGCGCCGCACCGAATATTGTCACGCCCCGCCGAGCTCGAACGTAAAATTCGGCAAACTCGCTCTCGCTCGGCGAAGCGTTATTAACTTTTGTCTCATCACCGTAGGTGATTAGACCCCTCACCGCCGTAGGCGGTTAGACTTCTAAGCGCCCAACGGGTGGTTAGACTTCTCACCACAAGAGTGGTTAGATTTCTCACCGCCACCAAGGCGGTTAGAGCCCTTACGCGCCTTTGCAAACGCGTAAGACGGTTTTTGATTTATGAGCCTTGCTCACGGTAAGTCTTGCACACTTGCTTAAAGCTTGAAAGCCTTTCGTTAAGCCTCGGGAAGCTTTGA